>JBBINV010000001.1:0-160559 GCA_037443705.1 Betaproteobacteria bacterium
CCGCCTCGTTCTCCTCCGGAAAGACCGAGCAGGTGACATACAGCAATTTACCACCCGGAATGAGGAGCCGCCAAAGCGCATCGAGGATGCGCGCCTGGCGCGCGGCGAACGCGGCGATGTCGCTACTGCGCCGCAGCCACTTGATGTCGGGATGCCGGCGCGCCACGCCCGAGGCCGAGCAGGGAACGTCAGCGAGAATCCGGTCGAACGGCACGCCATCCCACCACCGCTCTGGCGCGCAGCAATCGGCGGCGAGCACGCGCGCCGGCAAGCCCAGCCGCCCGAGGTTGCGCCCGATCGTTGCGGCACGCGCGGGCTCCACGTCGAGCGCGGTGAGCGAGACCTCCGCGGCCTCCAGAATGTGCGCGCTCTTTCCGCCGGGCGCCGCGCAGGCGTCGAGCACGCGCTGGCCGCCCCGCAGATCGAGCAATGGCACGGCACGCTGCGCCCCGGCGTCCTGCACCGATACGTCGCCCTCGGCGAAGCCGGGCAGCCGCGACGCGGGCATCGGCCGCTCGAGCAGCACCGCGCTGCCGCCGAGGCTCGTCGCGCGGATGCCGTGCGCGGCCAGCTGCTCAAGGTAGCGCGCCGCCGAGAGACGCCGCGCGTTGACCCGAAGCGCCATGGGCGGGTGCGCGTTGCCGGCGGCAAGGATGCGCTCCCACTGCTCGGGGTAGGCAGCGCGCAGGCGCGTGATCCACCAGCCAGGATGCTGGTATCGCGCCTCCGGGTCAGCCGCGAGGCGCGCCTCGAGGCCGCGGCGCTGGCGAAGCCAGGCGCGCAGAAGCGCGTTCACATAACCCCTGCTTCGCGCCGCGCCGAGCGCTGCGCAGGCTCGCACCGCCTGGTCGACGACCGTGTACTCGGCGTAGCGCGCCGAATCGAGAGCGTAGAGGGCGCACCAGAGCAGCGCCTGGATCGTCGGCTCGGGCGCGCCGCGGCGAGAGAGCGCGCGCACGATCGCCTGCACGCGCCCGTAGCGGCGCAGCGTGCCAAAGCTCAGGTCCGCAATCGCGCCTCGCGTGCTCTCGTCATGCTCCTCGGCCGCGCGCTCGAGCTCGGCGGCGAGGCTGCGCCCCGCCGCCACGCGCGTCACCACCGGGACCGCCCCGGCAAGCGCCTCAGCGAGCGGGATCAAACCGCTCGCCCGGCGCGATGGCGAAGCCGCGCAGGAACTCGCGCGCCGCGAGCGCGCGAGCGCCGGCGCGCTGCAGCTCGGTCAGCGCGAGGGCCTGCTCGCCGCATGCAACGACAATGCCCTCGGCGTCTGCTCCGAGCACGGTGCCCGGCACCCCGCGGCCCGCAGCGAGCCGCGCGCGCCGGACCTTGAAGCTCACCCCCCGAAGCGACGCGCGCGCGCCGGGAGCAGGCCGGAATGCGCGCACGGCGCGCTCGAGCTCGATCGCCGGCCGCGACCAGTCGAGGCTGCATTCCGCGCGGTCGATCTTCGGAGCGTAGGTGACGCCTTCGGAAGGTTGCGGCGTGTAGCGCGCGCGGCCGGCGGCCAGCTCCGCGAGCGCCGCGACGATCGCCTCGGCGCCGAGTGCCGCAAGCCTGTCGTGCAGCGTTCCAGCGTCGTCCTCGGCGCCGATCGCGAGCGCGTGCCTGGCGAGAACCGGACCCGTGTCCAGGCCTGCGTCCATCCGCATGATGCTGATCCCCGTCTCGCGATCCCCGGCGAGCAGCGCGCGCTGGATCGGCGCCGCACCGCGCCAGCGCGGCAGGAGCGACGCATGCACGTTGAGCGCGCCTTGCGGCGCGATCGCAAGCGCTTCGGGCGGCAGGATCAGCCCGTATGCAGCGACCACGAGCGCCTGCGGACGCGTGGCGGCGATGCGCTCGAGCGCGGCGGCATCCTTCAGAGTCGCTGGCTGGAACAACGGGAGCTTCGCCTGCTGCGCGAGCTGCTTCACCGGGCTCGGCGTCAATCGCATGCCACGGCCGGCCTGGCGGTCCGGCCGGGTCAGGATCAGGGCGAACTCATGGCCTGCCGCGATCAGCGCGGCGAGCGAGCGCGCTGCGAATTCCGGGGTGCCGGCGAAGACGAGGCGCAGGAAGGGCTCAGGCGCTTTTGCGCAACTGCTTGGCCAGCTTGGCGCGGACCCGCTGCTGCTTGAGCGGCGACAGATACTCGACGAACACCTTGCCTTTCAGGTGATCCATCTCGTGCTGGATACAGACCGCGAGCAGGCCCTGCGCCTCGAGCGTGAAGGACTTGCCGTTCTGGTCATGCGCGCGCACACGCACGCGCTCGGCGCGCTCGACCGTTTCGTAGATCCCGGGCACCGAGAGGCACCCTTCCTCGATGTCGGAGACGCCGTAGGCCTCGACGATCTCGGGATTGACCAGGACCACGAGAGAGTCGCGGCGTTCGGAAACGTCAATCACGATCACTTGCCTGTGCACGTCCACCTGGGTCGCGGCCAGTCCGATCCCGGGAGCCGCGTACATCGTTTCCGCCAGATCGCGTACCAGCGCCCTGAGGGCATCATCGAAAACGGTCACCGGGGCCGCCGTCTTGTGCAGCCGGGCATCCGGATAACGCAGAATATTCAAAATCGCCATCGATCTGAATTTCGCTTGCAAATTGAATGTATTACGTGCAGTATTTCAGGCGGCGCCTAAACTATACACGCATTGTGCTACATTCGGGTCGCCAAGGGGCAAACCAACCCATCCGGAGACGTCCGCCTTCGCACGGGGGGCCGCATGCGTAATAGAATATCTAAGTCTATCACAACACTCATTTTTGCCCTCGTCGGCTCACTCGCCGCCGGGGTCGGGGCGCAGGCACCGAAGACCCCGCTCGCGCTCAAGCCGGATGCCCCGGACCGCCATGTCGTGGTGCCTGGCGACACGCTGTGGGGCATCGCCGGGCGCTTCACCGACTCGCCCTGGCGCTGGCCCGAGCTCTGGAATCTGAACAAGGAGCAGATCCGCAACCCCCACCGCATCTACCCGGGCGACGTCATCGTGCTCGACCGCGCGCGCGCCCAGCTCGCGCTCGCCGGCACGCGGAAGCTATCCCCCCGGGTACGCGCGGAGTCGACCGCACGCGAGGCCATCCCGAGCATTCCGCCAAACGCGATCGAGCCTTTTCTCAGCAGGCCGCTGCTCGTCGAACCCGATGGCCTAGACAACGCGCCGACCATCGTCGCCACCGAAGAGTCGCGCGTCGTGATCGGCAATGGCGGGCGCGCGTTCGTGCGCGGGCTTGCAGGCTCGAGCGAAGACCTGTGGTACCTGTACCGCAGAGGCCGCGCGCTGATCGATCCGGACACCGACACGACGGTCGGCTACGAAGCGATCTATCTGGGCACCGCGCGCGTCGCGCGTCGCGGCGAGCCTTCGACCATCGAAATGACCTCGGTCACCCAGGAAATCGGGGTTGGCGACAAGCTGGTGCCGGCCGGCAAGCCGCAGCCGGTTACGTACGCGCCGCACGCCCCGCAATCGGCTGTGCAGGGGCGCGTGATGTCGATCTATGCCGGCGTGGGCCGCGTCGGAGAGGCCGGGCCGCAGGCGGTCGTCGCTCTCAACCGCGGCAAGGCCGACGGTCTCGAGCCGGGGCATGTGCTCGCTCTATACCGCAGGGCGAGCCAGGTGGCCGACGCCTCCAAGCCAAGCGATGCGCCGGACCGGATGATGGCGTTGCCTGAGGAGCGCTACGGGCTCGTGTTCGTGTTCCGCGTGTTCGAGCGCGTCTCCTACGCGCTGGTCATGCAGCTCGGCCGGCCGCTGCAGCCACTCGATGTGGTACGCAATCCCTAGCGATCCGCGTCGCGGAGGTCCCCCCGCGTGAGCAGCGACCCGGGGCTGGCGAGCTGGCTGCAACTGACGCTCACGCCCGGCCTCGGCGGAGCCGCGCTGCGCGCGCTGCTCAAGGAGTTCGGCACCCCCGAGAGCGTCCTGCGCGCCAAGCGCTCCGCACTCGAGCGTTTCACCGCGGCGTCGGCGCTGGACGCCATGCACTCCGAGACTGTGGTGCGCGCGGTAGAGCGCGCGCTCGACTGGGCGAAGGTCCCGGGTCATTCGATCGTGACGCTCGCCGACGAGGCCTATCCGCAGATGCTTCTCGAAATTCCCGATCCACCCGCGCTGCTCTACTGCTCCGGTCACCGCGAACTCCTTGCCGCCACCGCACTCGCGATGGTCGGAAGCCGCAATGCCACCGCGCAGGGCGTGCGCAACGCCGAGAGCTTCGCGCGCACCCTGAGCGCCCGGGGGCTGACCATCGTCTCGGGGCTCGCGCTCGGGATCGACGCCGCCGCGCACCAGGGCGGCCTCGACGGGCCAGGCTCGACGGTCGCGGTCCTCGGCACCGGGATCGACGTGACGTACCCGCCGCAGAACCGGGCGCTCTCCGAGCGCATCGCCGAGCGCGGGCTGCTCGTATCCGAGTTTGCGCTCGGCACACAATCGCTGCCGCATCATTTTCCGCGGCGCAATCGCCTGATCAGCGGGCTCTCGCAAGGCTGCCTCGTAGTGGAAGCCGCGCTCGGCTCGGGCTCGCTCATTACCGCACGCGCGGCCGCCGAGCAGGGCCGGGAAGTGTTCGCCATCCCGGGCTCGATCCATTCGCCGCTCGCCAAGGGCTGCCACGCCCTCATCAAGTCCGGGGCGAAGCTCGTCGAATCGGCCGAGGACGTGCTCGAGGAGCTCGTGGCGTTTCGGCGCGATGCGCGCGCGCCCCGTCCTCGCCGTCAGCCCGAGGCGCGAGCGGACGCAGCGCCGGAGGACTCGCCGCTGCTCGGACACATGGGGTTCGACCCGGTCGACATCGATTCGCTATGCCGGCGCGCCGGCCTGCCCGCGGAGCGCGTCTCGGGCGAACTGCTTCGCCTCGAGCTCGCCGGGCGCGTCGCCGCGCTGCCCGGCGGATTGTTCCAGCGTCTCACCTGAGGAGCCGCCACATGTACGAAATCCTCGTCTACGTGTTCGAGAACTGCCGGCACAGCGACGTCTCGCAGGACACCGAGCGCGTCGCGCGCAGGCTGTCGGCTGCCGGATTCGAGGATTGCGAGATCCACGAGGCACTTGCATGGCTCGCCGGCCTGGTGCGCAGTCCCCATCGATCGATCGCGCCGCTGCCCGAGCCGTGCCGCGCCACGCGCGCGTACGCGCCGCGCGAGCTCGCCAAGCTCGACGCCGATTGCCGCGGCTTTCTCCTGTCGCTCGAGCAGCAGGGGGTGCTCAACGCGCGCACGCGCGAGCACGTGATCGAGCGCGCGCTGGCGGTACCCGGCGGCTCCTTGAGCCTCGAGCAGCTCCGCCTAGTGGTGCTGATGGTGCTCTGGAACGAGCCGACCCCGGCAAGCCGGCTGCTCGCCGCGGATCTGCACGATCCGCTATCGGCGCGGCGCCCGAGCTAGCGCGCGCGGTTGTAACGCCGCCTTCTTTGCGGGTATCCTCTGCGGCCTTTCGCGCCGCATGGCCAAGAAGCTCATCATCGCGGAAAAGCCCTCCGTCGCGGCGGACATCGCGCGCGCGCTGGGCGGCTTCGCGCGCAAAGGCGAGTACTTCGAGAGCGAGCGCTACGTGCTTTCGTCGGCGGTCGGGCACTTGCTCGCGCTCGCGGTACCGGAGGAGTTCGACATCAAGAAGGGCAAGTGGTCGTTCGCGCGCCTGCCCGTGATCCCGCCGCACTTCGAGCTCGAGCCGATCGAGCGCAGCGCGGCGCGCCTTAACGTGCTGCTGCGGCTGATAAAGCGCAAGGACGTCACGGGTCTCGTCAACGCCTGCGACGCCGGGCGCGAGGGCGAGCTCATCTTCCGGTACCTCGTTCAGCACGCGCGCGCCAGAAAGCCGATCGAACGCCTGTGGCTGCAGTCGATGACGCCGGCCGCGATCCGCGAGGGCTTCGAGCGGCTGCGACCGGACCGCGAGCTGCTGCCGCTCGCGGATGCCGCGAAGTGCCGGTCGGAAGCGGACTGGCTGGTCGGCATCAACGGCACGCGCGCGATGACCGCGTTCAATTCGAAGGAAGGCGGGTTCTACCTGACCACCGTCGGGCGCGTGCAGACGCCCACGCTCGCCATCCTGGTCGAGCGCGAGGAGCGGATACGCGCGTTCGCTCCGCGGGACTTCTGGGAAGTGCATGCCCGCTTTGCGGTCGGTGCGGGTGAATACGCTGGGCGCTGGTTCGACCCGTCGTTCCGGAAGGACGAGGACGCCGAGCGCCGGCCCGAGCGCCTCTGGCGGCGCGAGGACGCCGAGGCGATCGCCGCTGCCTGCCGCGGAAAGCCCGGCATCGTGACCGAAGAAACCAAGCCCGTCACTCAGGCCTCGCCGCTGCTCTTCGACCTCACGAGCCTGCAACGCGAAGCGAATGCCCGGTTCGGGTTTTCCGCCAAGACGACGCTCGCGCTCGCTCAGGCGCTCTATGAAAAGCACAAGGTGCTCACGTATCCGCGGACCGACTCGCGCGCGCTGCCCGAGGACTACCTCGGCACGGTGAAGAAGACGATGGAAACGCTGGCGCAGGACCGCGCCTACGCCGAGCACGCGCGCAACGCACTCGCCGGTGGCTGGGTAAAGCCCAACAGGCGGATCTTCGACAATGCGAAGATCTCGGACCACTTTGCGATCATCCCGACGCTGCAGCCACCCCGGCACCTGAGCGAAGCTGAGCAGAAGCTCTACGACTTCGTCGTCCGCCGGTTCCTCGCGATCTTTCACCCCTCGGCGGAGTACCTGCAGACGACGCGCGTCACCCGAGTGGGCGAGCACGGCTTCCGGACCGAAGGGCGCGTCCTCGCGACGCCAGGCTGGCTCGCCGTCTACGGCCGCGAAGCCGAGGAATCGAGCGCCAACCTCCCCGCGATCGCGCCCGGCGAGAAAGCGCGCACCCTCGAAGTCACCGTGCATGCGAGCCGGACGCGACCGCCGGCCCGCTACACCGAGGCGACGCTGCTCTCGGCGATGGAGGGGGCAGGCAAGCTCCTCGAGGACGACGAGCTGCGCGCCGCGATGGAGGCCAAGGGTCTCGGCACCCCGGCGACGCGTGCGGCGATCATCGAGGGACTGATCCAGGAGGAATACGTCCACCGCGAGGGCCGGGAGCTCGTGCCTACGCCGAAGGCGTTCTCGCTCCTTTTTGCGCTCCACATGCTCGGCACGGTCGAGCTCGCCTCGCCCGAGCTCACCGGGGAATGGGAGCACAAGCTGAAACTCATCGAGCTCGGGCGCCTGACGCGCGACGAATTCATGAAGGAGATCCGCGAGCTCGTGCGCAAGATCGTCGGCATCATCAAGACCGGCGAGATCCCGGACGTGGTCTACGCCACCGTGCCGGCGCCCTGTCCCAAGTGCGGCGGCACCGTGCAGGAGAACTACCGCAAGTTCCAGTGCCAGAAGTGCGACTTCTCGCTCTGGAAAGTGTTCTCCGGAAGAGAATGGTCGCCAGAGGAAGTCGCCGAGCTCGTCACCAAACGCTATATCGGGCCGCTTGCGGGGTTCCGCAGCCGGCAGGGAAAGCCCTTCTCGGGCGCGGTGCGGCTCACCGACGAGTATCGCCTCGAGTTCGACTTCGGCCAGCCGCGCGCGGGGGAGGAAGACGAGGAGGCGCCCGACTTCGGTGCGCAGCAGAGCCTTGGCGCGTGCCCCAAGTGCGGCGCGCGCGTCTTCGAGCACGGCATCGCGTACGTGTGCGAGAATTCCGTCGGGCGCGGGCGCCGCTGCGACTTCCGCTCGGGACGCATGATCCTGCAGCAGAGCGTGGAGCGCGAGCAGATGGCGAAGCTCCTCGCCACCGGCCGGACCGACCTGCTCGCCGGGTTCGTGTCGAAGAAGGGACGCCGGTTCAAGGCGTTCCTCGTCAAGCAGCCCGACGGAAAGATCGGTTTCGAATTCATGGCTCGCGCCGAGCGCACGAGCCAGTCACGGGCGTCCAAGGACAAGGCGCCCGAAGAAAAGACTACACGTCGAGGTTCCGAACGCCGAGCGCGTTCGACTCGATGAAGGCGCGGCGCGGCTCTACCTCGTCGCCCATGAGCTTGGTGAAGATCTCGTCGGCAGCGATGCCGTCCTCGATCTGCACCCTGAGCAGGCGCCGCGTCGCGGGATCCATGGTCGTCTCCCACAGTTGCGCCGGGTTCATCTCGCCCAGGCCCTTGTAGCGCTGCAGGCTCATCGAGCGCTGCACCTCGGCCAGGAGCCAGTGCATCGCCTCGCCGAAATCACGCACCGGATTCTTCTTTTCGCCGCGCTGCACGTACGCGCCGACCCCGACCAGGCCGCGCAGCATCTCCGCGGTCGAACGTATCTGGGCGTAATCGCCCGAGTGGACGAATTCCGCGTCGATCGCGGTGATGCGGACGTTGCCGTGCCGGATGCGCTCGATGCGGACCTGGTAGCGCTCGGTCTTGGGATCGAAATGCGCCGCAACGTGCACGCCGTTTCCCGTGAGCGCCTGCGCGAGCGCCGCGGCAGAGGCTTCGGCGAGATCGCGGCGCGACAAATCCACCTGCACGCCGCGCAGCAGCGCGTGCAGCGCGTCGCGGTCGACCCAGCGCGATACGCGCTCGATCACCGCCTCGGTAAGCAGGTACGACTTGGCGAGCTCCGCGAGCGTCTCGCCGCGGATCGGTTCGCGGCGCGCCGCCGGGTAGAGCGCCGCGTCCACGAGGGCCAGACGCAGCATGTGCTCGTTCAGCTCGTGCTCGTCCTTGAGGTAGCGCTCCTCCTTGCCGAGTTTCGACTTGTAGAGCGGCGGCTGCGCGATGTAGATGTGGCCGCGCTCGACGAGCTCCGGCATCTGCCGGTAGAAGAAGGTGAGGAGAAGCGTCCGGATGTGCGAGCCGTCCACGTCGGCGTCGGTCATGATGATGATGCGGTGGTAGCGCAGCTTTTCGGGGTTGTATTCCTCTTTCCCGATGCCGCAGCCGAGAGCCGTGATGAGCGTCGCGATCTCGGCGGAGGCGAGCAGCTTGTCGAAGCGCGCCTTCTCGACGTTGAGGATCTTCCCCTTCAGCGGCAGAATCGCCTGAAACCTGCGGTCGCGGCCCTGCTTGGCCGAGCCGCCGGCCGAATCGCCCTCGACCAGAAAGAGCTCGCAAAGCGCCGGATCCCGCTCCTGGCAGTCGGCGAGCTTGCCCGGCAAACCCATGCCGTCCAGCACGCCCTTCCTGCGGGTCATCTCGCGCGCCTTGCGCGCGGCCTCGCGCGCGCGCGCCGCGTCCACGATCTTCGAGGTGATCAGCCGCGCGTCGTTGGGGCGCTCATCGAGATATTCGCGCAGGCGCTCGGCGACGATCTCCTCGACCGCCGGGCGAACCTCGGAGGACACGAGCTTCTCCTTCGTCTGCGAGGAGAACTTCGGCTCCGGAACCTTGACCGAGAGCACGCACGCCAGCCCCTCGCGCATGTCGTCACCGGTCGTCTCGACCTTGGCCTTCTTCGCGAGCTCGTTCTCCTCGATGTACTTGTTGAGCACCCGCGTCATCGCGGCACGCAGGCCCGTCAGATGCGTGCCGCCGTCCTTCTGAGGGATGTTGTTGGTGAAGCACAGCACGCTCTCCTGATAGGAGTCGTTCCACTGCATCGCCACGTCGACCGCGATGCCGTCCTTCTCTCCGGTGCCGGTGAACACGTTCGGGTGAAGTACGGTCTTCGCCCGGTTCATGTATTCGACGAAGCCCTTCACACCCCCGGAGAAGGCGAAGTTCTCCTCCTTGCCTGCGCGCTGGTCGACGAGCACGATCCGGATGCCGTTGTTGAGGAACGAGAGCTCGCGCAGGCGCCGCGCGAGGATGTCGTAGTGGTAGTCGACCGCGCCGAAGACCTGCCGCGAGGCGAGGAAATGCACCTCGGTGCCGCGCTTCTCGGTGAGCCCCGTCACCCGGAGCGGCGCCGTCGGCGCGCCGTCGGCGAACTCCATCTGATGCACTTTTCCGTCGCGCCAGATCGTGAGCCGCAGCCAGCTCGAGAGCGCGTTCACCACCGACACACCCACCCCGTGCAGCCCGCCCGAGACCTTGTAGGTGTTGGAATCGAACTTGCCGCCGGCGTGCAGTTCGGTCATCACGATTTCGGCCGCCGAGCGCTTGAGCTCGTCGTCGTCCTTGACGCCGGTCGGGATGCCGCGGCCGTTGTCGAGCACCGACACCGAGTTGTCCGTGTGAATCGTGACCACGATCTCGTCGCAGTACCCGGCCAGCGCCTCGTCGACGGCGTTGTCGACCACCTCGAACACCATGTGATGCAGCCCCGTGCCGTCGGAGGTGTCCCCGATGTACATTCCGGGGCGCTTGCGCACCGCCTCGAGACCCTTCAGGACCTTGATCGAGTCCGAATCGTACTCGTTAGCCTCCGGGAGCTCTTTTTCCGCTTCGCCCACTTTCGCTTCGCTCCTCAGATCCGCATTGGCATCACGACGTACTTGAAGTCGGCCTCGGACGGAAAGCCGATCAGGGCGCTGGAGGCCGAATCGCTGAAACTGCACTCGAGCTGCGCGCCGGCGACGTTGTTCAGGACATCGAGCAGGTAATTGACGTTGAAGCCGATGTCCAACGCGTCACCCGCGTACGCGACCTCGATCACCTCCTCGGCTTCCTCCTGCTCGGCATTCGAGGACACGATCTTGAGGCTGCCGTCGGTCAGCACCCAGCGCACGCCACGGAATTTCTCGTTCGACAGGATCGCGGCACGCAGCAGCGCCTGCCGCAGCACCTCACGATCGACCTGCAGCCGGTTCTTGTGGCTGGTCGGAATCACGCGCGTGTAATCGGGGAACCTCCCGTCGACCAGCTTCGAGACGAGCTCCACCGAGCCGAACGAAAAACCGGCCTGCGACGGGGAAAGTTCGACGCGCACCTCGTCGTCACCGTCGCCGAGCAGCTTGGCCAGCTCGAGCACCGTCTTGCGCGGCACGATCAGCTCCTGGCGCGGCAGCTTAGCGTCGAGCGGCATCGACGCGAACGCGAGCCGGTGCCCGTCCGTCGCGACGAGCTTGAGACGCCCGTCCTCGACCACCAGGAGCAGCCCGTTCAGGTAGTACCGGATGTCCTGCTGCGCCATTGCATACTGGACCAGCCCCAGGAGCCGCCGCAGCGATTTCTGCGGCAGCGAAAACCGCGCGGACTCGCCGGCAGGCTTGGCGAGGCGCGGAAAATCCTCGGCCGGCAGCGTCTGCAGGGCGAAGCGGCTCTTCCCGGCCTTCACCTGAAGGCGTTTGTCCTGGAGCTGCAGCGTCACCTCCGTCCCCTCCGGGAGCGCACGCAGGATATCGAGGAGTTTGCGCGCCCCGACCGTCACGGCACGGCCCTCGCCAGGAGCCGGTATCTCGGAGCAGGCCCGGATCTGAATCTCGATGTCGGTTGCGACAAAAGCGAGCGCTTCATCGGCACGCTCGATCAGCACGTTCGAAAGGATCGGCAGCGTGTGGCGACGCTCGATGATCCCGCTCACCGCGGAAAGGGGACCGAGGAGTTCGTCCCGCTTCGCTTTGCCCAGAATCATTGTTGTTCCTCTTGTTTAAGACTAGTAACAGCTAATAGAAGTCCGCCCATCGCTGCAAAACCCGGAAATCCCCGCGTCACCGGGGACTTGGAGCGCGCGCGAGCCGTTCGCAAGCTGTGGACGCCGCTGTGGAGCGTTGTGGAGCATTTGCCCCGTTCGTCGTCGCGGCGCGCTTATCCACATTCCATCCTCAACCTTTCAACACCTGTTCGAGCAGGTGATAGTCGCGGTTGAGGGCGTGGTCCTTCTTGCGCAGCGTCGCAATGGTGCGGCACGCGTGCAGCACGGTGGTGTGATCACGGTTGCCGAACGCCTCACCGATCTCCGGCAGGCTCATCTGCGTCAGGTCCTTGGCGAGCGCCATCGCGACCTGGCGCGGCCGGGCTACGTTGCGGGAGCGCTTCTTCGAGTGCATGTCCGAGACCTTGATCTTGAAATATTCCGAAACCGTCTTCTGGATTCCCTCCACCGTGATCAGGCGGTTGGCGACGTTCAGGATGTCGCGGAGCGCCTCGCGCGCGAGCTCCAGCGACATCTCCCGCCCGGTGAAGCGCGCGTAGGCAAGCACCTTCTTGAGCGCTCCCTCGAGCTCGCGCACGTTCGAGCGGATGTGCTTGGCGATGAAGAACGCGATGTCCTCGGGGAGCTGCGTCGCCTCGGCCTCGGCCTTCTTCAGCACGATCGCCACTCGCATCTCGAGCTCCGGGGGCTCGATGCCGACCGTCAGACCCCAGCCGAAACGCGAGATCAGGCGCTCCTGCATTCCCGCGATCTCCTTCGGGTAGGTATCGCAGGTGATCACGATCTGCTTGTGCGCCTCGACGAGGGCGTTGAACGCGTAGAAAAACTCCTCCTGGGTGCGATCCTTGTTGGAGAAAAACTGGATGTCGTCGATGAGCAGCAGGTCGAGCGAGTGATAGTAGCGCTTGAACTCGTCGAACGATTTCTGCTGGTAGGCGCGTACCACGTCGGTCACGTATTGCTCGGCGTGGGTATAGCGGATGCGCGCCTGTGGCCGCGCCGCCGCGACGTGGTTGCCGATCGCCTGCAGCAGGTGCGTTTTCCCCAGGCCGACCCCGCCGTAGATGAACAGGGGGTTGTACGAGATGCCGGGGTTTTCGGCCACCTGGACGGCCGCGGCGCGAGCGAGCTGGTTGGCCTTCCCGGTGACGAAGGTATCGAAGGTGAAGCTGCGGTTGAGGCGCGCGCGCTCCAGGCCCGTCACCGGCTCGCCGTTGCCCCGCGTCGATCCCGGTTGCGGCCGCGCGGGCGGCTCGGGCAGACGCGCCAGCACGAACCGCACCCCGAGGCTGCGGCCGCTCGCCTCGGCCGCGGCGCGCTCGATCCGCGTCGCGAAGCGCTCGCGCACCAGCTCCAGCACAAAACGGTTCGGGGCCGTGAGCACCAGGGTATCGGGACTCGCGTCCTCGGCCTCTGGCGCCAGCGGTCGGATCCAGGTGTTGAACTGTTGCGGGGGGAGCTCCTGCTCGAGCCGCTGCAGGCACGCATCCCAGAGGGTTGGCATCGGACGAATTTTACCCGTTCGGCGACGAGTTATCCACAGCGCGGCGCGGCGATCTCCGCGATTTGACAATGCCGAGCGCAGCACGCTCTAATACCGCCCTTTTTCCGGTCGAACATGCCGAAAAAGCGTACCTATCAGCCCTCGAAAACGCGGCGAGCGCGCCGCCACGGCTTTCTCGTGCGTGCGCGCACGCGCGGGGGGCGCGCCGTGCTGCGCGCGCGCCGCGCCAAGGGCCGCAAGCGCCTCGGTCTGTAAGGCCGCCCGCATCGTGCTCGAAGGCAAGACGCGGGCACGATTCGGGCTCGGGGCCCGGCGCAGGCTTTCCCGGCGCGCGCAATTCGTGCGGCTCCTGCGCCAGGGGGCGCGCCGCAGTATCTCGGGCTATGCACTTTATTTCGAGCGGCGGCCGGACGGCCCGCCGCGGCTCGGGATCCTGGTCACGCGCAAGCATGCGACTCGCGCGACCGAGCGGAACTACCTCAAGCGCTGCATCCGAGAGGCCTTCAGGCTGGAGCAGGAGGCGCTCGGCGCGCTCGACCTGCTGGTGCGGCCGCCCTACGGCGCGCGGCCCGGCGCGCCGATGATCGCGCGGCTGCGGGAGATTTTTGCGAGGCTGGACCGATGAACGCACTGTTGCGCTCGATCGTGCGGGGATACCGGTACTTCGTCAGTCCGATGTTCGGCCCTTCGTGCCGCTTCCACCCGAGTTGCTCCGAGTACGCCGAGCAGGCGCTCGCCCGGCACGGCGTGCTGCGCGGGACCTGGCTCAGCGCGGCGCGTCTGTGCCGCTGCGGTCCCTGGCACCCGGGCGGGCATGACCCGGTGCCCGAGCTGCGCCGGCCCCGCGCCTGATCGCGGTCCCGCCATGGATACACAGCGACTGATCCTTTTCTTCGTCTTCAGCTTCTCGCTGCTGCTGCTCTGGGACGCGTGGCAGAAGCAGTACGCGCCCAAGCCCCCGGCGGGCGCGCCCGTCGTGAAGGAGGCGCCGTCGGTTCCGGCGCCAGCCGGTAAGCCGGCGGTCGCGCCGCCGGTGGCGGGCGGCGCTGTCCCGAGCGCGGCCCGGGCCGCAAAGGGCGAGATCGTGATCGTACGGACCGACCTGCTCGTGGCAGAGATCGACACGCTCGGCGCGACCCTCAGGCGCGTGGAGCTGCTCAGGCACAAGGACGCGGTCGATCCCTCGAAGAATTTCGTCCTGCTCGGCCCGGAGCATCGGTACGAGGCGCAAAGCGGGCTTGCGGGCGAAGGCGGACCCAACCACCGCACGCTCTGGCGGGTGCTTGCGGGCGAGCGCTCGCTTGGCGAGGGCCGCGACACGCTCGAGCTGCGCCTGGCTGCCGAGGGCCGGGACGGCATCGCGGTCGAGAAGGTCTACACCTTCCGGCGCGACAGCTACGTAATCGACGTCGCGCTCGAGCTGAAGAACGGCGGCGCCTCGCCGCACGGCGGCTTCGCCTATTTCCAGACCACGCACGACGGCAGGACCTCGGGCAACGGAAACTCGCTCGCGCAGTCCTTCGGCGCGCAGAGTTTCACCGGGTTCGCGACCTTTTCCGCCGAGCGCAAGTTCGAAAAGATCGCGGCCGGCGATCTCGACAAGGGCAAGGCCGACTACGTGAAGCACGCCGCCGACGGCTGGCTCGCGTTCGTACAGCATTATTTTGTTTCGGCATGGCTTCCTCCCGAGCGGCTCGCGCGCGACTACGTCGTGGAGCGCCGCCAGGACGGTACCTACGCGGGGCGGCTCCTCGTTGCACTGCCGTCGATCGCGCCGGGGGCGAGCGCACGGACTGCCGTGGGTTTTTACGCCGGTCCCCAAGAGCAGCGGCGGCTCAAGGCAGCGGCCCCGGGGCTCGACCTCGTGGTGGATTACGGCTGGCTCACGATCATCGCCTGGCCGCTGTTCTGGCTGCTCGAGAAGTGCTACGCGCTCTCGGGCAACTGGGGCGTCGCGATCATTTTGCTCACCGTGCTGATCAAGCTGCTCTTTTTCCCGCTGTCGGCCGCGAGCTACAAGTCGATGGCGAAGATGAAGCTGATCACGCCGCGCCTCACCAGGATTCGCGAGATGTACGCGCACGACCGCGCCAAGATGAACCAGGCGATGATGGAGCTCTACAAGACCGAAAGGATCAACCCGCTCGGCGGCTGCTTCCCGATCCTGGTCCAGATCCCCGTGTTCATCGCGCTCTACTGGGTGCTGCTCGCGGCGATCGAGCTGCGCCACGCCCCGTTCGTGCTCTGGATCAAGGATCTGTCGGCGCTCGATCCCTATTACGTGCTGCCGGTGCTGATGACCATCACCATGGTGGTGCAGACGAAGATGAACCCTACGCCGCCCGATCCGGTGCAGGCCAAGGTGATGCAGTTCATGCCGTACGTCTTCAGCATCTTCTTCTTCTTCTTTCCGGCCGGGCTGGTGCTGTATTGGCTCGTCAACAACATCCTCTCGATCCTCCAGCAGTGGCAGATCCAGCGCATGTTCGACCGCGACAAGCCTGCCCATGCCAGGAAGTGACCTAAACCGGGACACGATCGCGGCGGTGGCCACTGCGCCGGGCCGCGGCGGCATCGCAGTGGTACGCATGTCGGGGCCGCGGGTTCCGGATATCGCCCGTGCGCTGCTCGGTTTCCTGCCGGCGCCGCGTCACGCCACGCTCTGCACGGCGCGCGACGCGCGCGGCGAGCCGATCGACGAGGGGATTGCGCTCTATTTCCCGGCGCCCCGTTCCTACACCGGCGAGGCGGTGCTCGAGTTCCAGGGCCACGGCGGCCCGGTCGTGATGCGCGTGCTCCTGGCGGCATGCCTCGACGCCGGGGCGCGTCTGGCGGAGCCGGGGGAATTCACGCGGCGCGCGTTCCTCGGCGGACGGCTCGACCTTGCGCAGGCCGAAAGCGTGGCCGATCTGATCGACGCAGCGAGCCGCGAGGCGGCGCGCTCTGCGCTGCGCTCGCTCTCGGGGGAGTTCTCGCAGGCGATCGGGACGCTTCTCGCCCGGATCACCGAGCTTCGCGCGCTCACCGAGGCGATGCTCGATTTTCCCGAAGAGGAAGTGGACACGCTGCATCGCGAGGATGCGGCGCGGCGGCTCGCCGCGGTGCGCGCGTCGCTCGAGGAGGTGCTTTCCAAGTCGCGCCAGGGGAGCCTGCTGCGCGAAGGAATCCACGTCGTGATCGCGGGACGGCCGAACGTAGGTAAGTCGAGCCTGCTCAACAGGCTCGCGGGCGAGGAGCGCGCGATCGTCACCGCAGTGCCCGGCACGACGCGGGATCTCGTGCGCGAGGACATCGCGATCGAAGGCGTGCCGCTGCGCGTGGTGGATACCGCGGGGCTCCGGGAGACCGCGGACGAGGTCGAACGCATCGGCATAGCGCGCGCAAGGCAGGAGGCCGCGCGCGCCGACATCCTCCTCGTAGTGCTCGACGCGAGCGAACCGGTCGCGCCCGACTCCTTGCCGCAGGGGATTCGATCGATCCGCGTCCTGAACAAGATCGATCTCATCGGCAGGCGCCCGTCGGCTTGCGCCGGCGAAGTCTGGCTCTCCGCAAAGACCGGAGAAGGGGTGGAGCTGCTGCGCCGGGCGCTGCTTGCCGCAGCCGGCTGGGAAACGCACGGCGAGGGCGTGTTTCTCGCGCGCGAGCGCCACCTGCGCGCGCTGGAAGCGGCGCGCGAGCGACTCGAGGCCGCGGCGACGCAACAGGCGCGCTGGGAGTTTTTCGCCGAGGAGCTGCGCCTGGCGCAAAACGCGCTCTCCGAGGTTACGGGCGAATTCACCGCCGACGACCTGCTCGGGGAGATCTTCGCCCGGTTCTGCATCGGGAAATGAATAGGCCGCTGTTTTGAAACGGGAAATCGAATCGTTCCGGCCGCGGCGTGCCGAGGGTAGAATCCCTGCACGCTGATCGCTGCAGTCGGCCCGGGAGATTTGCCCGGGCCGTTTTGTTTGAAGGAACCGCACCGCCATGAGTCAATCCCGCGACACCTCCCCGAGCGAAATCGCCGACGCCCCCGCCTGGGTAAGGCACCAGGCGCTGAAGCGCTGGGTGGCGAAAATCGCGCGCCTCACGAAGCCCGAGCGCGTGCTCTGGTGCGACGGCTCGCAGGCCGAGTACGACCGGCTGTGCGGCGAGCTCGTCAGCGCCGGTACGTTTATTCGCCTCAATCCCGAGCTTCGGCCGAACAGCTTTCTCGCGCGCTCGCACGCATCGGACGTGGCGCGGATGGAGGATCGGACCTTCATCTGCAGCGAGAAGAAGGACGATGCCGGCCCGACCAACAACTGGGTCGAGCCGCGCGAGATGCGCGCAACGCTCGACCGGTTGTTCGAGGGCTGCATGCGCGGGCGCACGATGTACGTCGTGCCCTTTTCGATGGGGCCGATCGGCTCGCACATCGCGCAGATCGGCGTCGAGATCTCGGACTCGGCCTATGTCGTCGCGAACATGCGCATCATGACGCGCATGGGCCGCGCGGTGATCGACTGGCTGGGCGAGGACGGCGATTTCGTGCCCTGCGTGCATTCGGTCGGCGCGCCGCTCGCGCCAGGACAGGCCGACGTGGCCTGGCCGAGCAACGAGAAAGAGAAGTGGATCGTGCATTTCCCCGAGACGCGCGAAATCTGGTCGTACGGTTCGGGCTACGGCGGCAATGCGCTGCTCGGCAAGAAGTGCCTTGCGCTCCGCATCGCCTCGGTCATGGCGCGCGACGAAGGCTGGCTCGCCGAGCACATGCTGATCCTCGGGGTGGAATCCCCGTCCGGCGACAAGAGCTACGTGTGCGCCGCGTTCCCGTCGGCCTGCGGCAAGACCAACCTCGCGATGCTGATTCCGCCGCCGGCGTTCAAGGGCTGGAAGGTGACCACGATCGGCGAGGACATCGCCTGGATCAAGCCGGGACAGGACGGGCGGCTCTACGCGATCAACCCGGAGGCCGGCGTATTCGGCGTCGCTCCCGGCACGTCGCTCCAGACGAACGCCAACGCGATGCGGATGATGCGCGAGAACGTCATTTTCACGAACGTCGCGCTGACGCCCGAGGGCGACGTGTGGTGGGAGGGCATGACCGCGACGCCGCCGCCGCGGCTCGTCGACTGGCAGGGAAAGGACTGGACGCCAGAGGAGGCGATGAGGACGGGACGCCTCGCGGCGCACCCCAATTCGCGCTTCACGGCGCCGGCGGCGCAGTGCCCGTCGATCGACCCCAAGTGGCAGGATCCGGGCGGCGTGCCGATCGCGGCGTTCGTCTTTGGAGGCCGGCGCTCGGCCACCGTGCCGCTCGTCGTCGAGGCGCAGAGCTGGGAGCACGGCGTGTACATGGGCGCGACCCTCGGCTCGGAAACCACGGCCGCGATCACGGGCAAGGTCGGAGTGGTGCGGCGCGATCCCATGGCGATGATCGCGTTCTGCGGCTATCACATGGGCGATTATTTCGCGCACTGGCTGCGGATGGGCCGGGCTGTGCACCATGCGCCGAAGATCTTCCGCGTCAACTGGTTCCGCAAGGATGCGAACGGCAAGTTCGTGTGGCCGGGGTTCTCCGAGAACATGCGGGTGCTCGCCTGGATCGTCGAGCGCTGCCACGGCCGCGCCGGGGGCGCGCAGACGCCGCTCGGCGTGATGCCGCGCTACGAAGACCTGGACTGGGCGGGGCTCGATGGTTTCGGGCGCGAGCGCTACGCGGAACTCGAGCGCGTCGACGGAGCCGCGTGGCAGGCGGAGCTCGCCTCGCACGACGAGTTGCTCGCAAGACTGGGGGAGAAGCTGCCGCGCGAGCTCGAGCTTCGGCGCACGCAGCTGCACGAGAAGCTCGCCGCCTGACGTGAGCCGGGTCTTCCACCGCAATCCGCGCGAGGCCTACCGCGTCGCGGTGCGCGGCGAGGGGCCCTATCTGATCGACGGCGAGGACCGCCGCTACCTCGACGCCTCGGGCGGCGCCGCGGTTTCTTGCCTCGGGCACTCGGATCGCGCGGTGATCGACGCGATCAGGCAGCAGCTCGACCGGCTGCCCTTCGCGCACACGTCGTTCTTCACCAACGAGCCGATGGAGGCGCTCGCGGACACGCTTGTTTCGCGCTCGAACGGCGCCTTCGGTCGCGTTTATTTCGTCTCCGGCGGCTCCGAGGCGGTGGAAGCCGCGCTCAAGCTCGCGCGCCAGTACTTCGTGGAGCGTGGCGAACCGCAGCGGCGCCACGTGATCGCGCGGCGCCAGTCCTATCACGGCAACACGCTCGGCGCGCTTGCGGTCGGCGGCAATCGGTGGCGCCGCAAGCAGTTCGCGCCGCTGCTGATCGAGACGACCCATGTTTCGCCGTGCTACGCGTATCGCGAGCGCGTGCCGGGGGAAGGCGACGCGCAGTACGCCGATCGCCTCGCCGCGGAGCTCGATCGCGAGATCCGGCGCCTGGGCGCCGATACGGTGATCGCCTTCGTCGCCGAAACCGTGGCCGGTGCGACGCTCGGCGCGGTCCCGCCGGTGCCGGGGTACTTCCGGCGAGTGCGCGAGATATGCGATCGCTACGGCGTGCTGCTGATCCTCGACGAGGTCATGTGCGGCATGGGGCGCTGCGGCGCGCTCTGGACGTTCGAGCAGGAGGGCATCGTTCCGGACCTCGCGACGATCGCCAAGGGCCTGGGCGCGGGCTATCAGCCGATCGGCGCCGTGATGGTCGCGCAGCGCGTCTACGACGCGATCGTCGCCGGGAGCGGCTTTTTCCAGCATGGCCATACCTACCTCGGGCACGCCGCCGCCTGCGCCGGCGCCCTCGCCGTGCAGAAGCGCCTGCATGAAGACGGGGTTCTTTCCGGCGTGCTTCCCCTCGGAAGGATCCTCGAGCAGAAATTGAAGAATGCGTTCGGCGATCACCCCAACGTCGGCGACATCCGCGGCCGGGGCCTGTTCTGGGGGCTTGAGCTGGTCGCGGATCGCGCGACCCGGACACCGTTCGACCCCGGGCTTCGCGTTCATGTGCGCTTGAAACGCGAGGCGATGAACGCGGGACTGCTGTGCTATCCGATGGGCGGCACGGTCGACGGGGAGCGGGGCGATCACGTGCTGCTCGCGCCGCCGTTCATCGTGACCGAGGCGCAGCTCGACGAGCTGGTTGGCAAGCTCGCGCGTGCGCTCGAGTCGGCGCTCGCGGGAACGCCCGCGGGCGCCCTTGCCCGGGGGAGGGTCCTTGGCTAAGCTAGTCGCATCACAGAGGAGGAGGCGAAAAATGATGACCCTCTCGAAGGTCGCGGCGGCATTTGCGTCGGCCGGCTTGCTCGCGTTCGCCGCGCCCGCTGCTCTCGCTCAGCAGAAGTTCATCACCATCGGCACGGGCGGCGTCACGGGCGTGTATTACGCGGCGGGCGGCGCGATCTGCCGTCTCGTGAACAAGGACCGCGCCAGGCACGGCATCCGCTGCTCGGTCGAGTCGACCGGCGGCTCGGTGTTCAACATCAACACCATCAAGGCGGGCGAGCTCGACATGGGCGTGGCGCAGTCGGACGTGCACTACAACGCGGTGAAAGGGGCGGCCCAGTTCAAGGAGCCGATGAAGGAGCTGCGCTCGGTGTTCGGCCTGCACCCGGAGCCGGTGACCGTGGTCGCCCGCAAGGAGGCGAACGTCAAGAGCTTCTCCGACTTCAAGGGCAAGCGCTTCAACGTCGGCAACCCCGGCTCGGGCACGCGCGCCTCGCTCGAGGAGCTGATCGGGGCGATGGGCTGGAAGCTCTCGGATTTCGCGCTCGCTTCCGAGCTCAAGGCCGACGAGCACGGCCCGGCGCTCTGCGACGGCAAGATCGACGGCTTCTTCTATCTCGTGGGGCATCCATCGGCCAACATCCAGGATCCGACCACGGTCTGCGGCGCCAAGCTCGTCTCGGTCACCGGTCCCGCGGTCGACAAGCTCGTCACGGAAAAGCCCTACTACGCCCGGGCGACCATCCCCGGCGGCCTCTACCCGGGCAATCCGCAGGCGACCGAGACTTACGGGGTGCTGGCGACCTTCGTGTCGTCCTCCAAGGTCCCGGCGGACACGATCTACGCCGTGGTGAAGGCGGTGTTCGACAATTTCGACGAGTTCAGGAAGCTGCACCCCGCGCTCGGCGTGCTCAAGCCCGAGAACATGGTGAAGGACGGGCTCTCGGCGCCGCTGCACGACGGCGCGCTCAAGTACTACCGGGAGAAGGGCTGGGCGAAATGAGCTGCTGAACGGGTCGGCACGTGGCTACGAAGCCAGGCGCCGACCTGCAGCAGCTCGTCGCCGACGCCGATACCGGCGCTCGCGCCGCGGCCGGCGCGAGCGGCAAGCTCGTTCTGGCGGCAGCGCTCGGCTGGTCGCTGTTTCAGCTCTGGTATGCCTCGCCCATGCCGTTCGCGCTCGGCTGGGGCGTGCTGAACGACACCGAGGCGCGGTCGCTTCACCTCGGCGTGGCGCTGCTCCTCGCGTATCTCTGCTTTCCCGCCCGGGCAACCCCGGCGCAGCGCCGGCGCATTCCCGCGCTCGACTGGGTTCTCGCGGGCCTCGGGGCGTTCGCCGGGGCGTATTTCCTTTTCTTCTACGCCGAGCTCGCCACGCGCCCCGGACAGCCGAACCTGCAGGACATCGTTGTCGCTACGGCGGGGCTCGTGCTTCTGCTCGAGGCAACGCGCCGCGCCGTGGGCCTGCCGATGACGGTCCTGGCGCTCCTGTTCCTCGCCTACATCATGCTCGGCCGGCACCTGCCCGAGGTGATCGCGCACAAGGGCGCTTCCTGGGAGCGGATGCTCTCGCACCAGTGGCTTACCACCGAGGGCGTCTACGGTGTCGCGCTCGGCGTTTCCGTGAGCTACATCTTCATCTTCGTGCTGTTCGGCGCGATGCTCGATCGCGCCGGCGCCGGAAACTACATGATGCAGGTGTCGTTTGCGCTCCTCGGGCACCTGCGTGGCGGGCCGGCGAAGGTCGCGGTGGTTTCCTCGGCGCTGAACGGACTGATCTCGGGCTCGTCGGTCTCGAACGTGGTCTCGGGCGGCATTTTCACGATCCCGCTCATGACCAAGGCCGGATACGGCGGGGTCAA
Source organism: Betaproteobacteria bacterium (assembly GCA_037443705.1). Taxonomy (GTDB): domain Bacteria; phylum Pseudomonadota; class Gammaproteobacteria; order Burkholderiales; family SG8-39; genus 2-02-FULL-66-14. The sequence goes on from JBBINV010000001.1 coordinate 22,031, forward strand.
GGCGGGCGCCATCGAGACCGCTTCGTCGGTGAACGGCCAGATCATGCCGCCGGTGATGGGCGCGGCGGCATTCCTGATGGTCGAGTACGTGGGCATACCCTACACCGACATCGTCAAGCACGCGTTCCTTCCGGCGGTGGTCTCCTACATCGCGCTCTTCTACATCGTTCACCTGGAGGCGCTGAAGCTCGGACTCGCGCCGATGGCGCAGGCCCGGAGCCGCACGCTGACGCAGAAGGCCGTAGCGTGGGGACTGGGTGTTTCGGGAACGATCGTCGTGTGCAGCGCGATCTGCTTCGTGGCCGAAGCCGCGAAGACTCTCTTCGGGGCAGGCGCGCCCTGGGTCCTCGGCGGGCTGCTCGCGGGGCTCTATGTGTTCACGGTATGGGTGGCGGCGCGCTGCCCGGATCTCCCGCCGGACATCGACGTCGACAATCCGGTGCTGCCGGAAACCTGGCCTACGGTGAAAGCCGGGATCCATTTCCTCATCCCGATCGGCGTGCTCATCTGGTGCCTGATGATCGAGGAGTTCTCGCCGTCCCTCTCCGCGTTCTGGGCCACCGTGAGCCTCGCCGCGCTCATGGCGACGCAGCGGCCGCTCACCGCGTGGTTCCGGCGCCGGGAATTCTCGCGCGAAGAGCTGAAACGCGGCTTCGCCGACATCATCGGCGGCCTCAATGACGGGGCGCGCAGCATGGTGGGGATCGCCATCGCCACAGGGACTGCCGGCATCATCGTAGGAGGCATCACGCTCACGGGCCTGGGACTTCGCATGACCGATTTCGTGGAAGTCGTGTCGCAAGGCAACGTGTTCGCGATGCTGCTCTTTACCGCGTTCGTGTGCCTGGTGCTGGGTCTGGGCGTGCCGACCACCGCCAACTACATCCTGGTCGCGACGCTGATGGCGCCGGTGATCGTCGAACTCGGCGCGCAGTCGGGGCTCGTGATCCCGCTCATCGCCGTGCACCTGTTCGTCTTCTATTACGGGATCATGGGCGACATCACGCCGCCAGTCGGCCTGGCGAGCTTCGCGGCGGCCGCGATTTCGGGCGAAGACGCGATCAAGACCGGGATCCAGGGCTCGGTGTACGCGCTGCGCACCGTCGTGCTGCCGTTCGTGTTCGTGTTCAACCCGATGCTGTTGCTGATCGACGTGCGCGGCTGGTTCGAGGTACTCCTGGTCGCGTTCGCCGCGATCGCGGCTTCGCTCGTGTTCGCGGCTGCGACGCTCGGCTGGTTTCGCTCGCGCTGCAAGTGGTGGGAGATCGTGCTTCTGCTCGGTGCGACCTTCGCTCTGTTCCGTCCGGACTATTTCATGGATTTCGTCAAGGCGCCGTACACGGAAGTGCCGGCAAAGGAAATCTTCGCCGTCGCGAAAGCGCTCGAGCCCGACGACCGGCTCGTGCTCGTGATCGAGGGGACCAATGTGGAAGGCGAGGACGTACGCAAGACGGTAGCCGTCCAGCTCGGCAAGCCGGGCGAGGGCCGCGCGCGGCTCGCCGAAGCAGGGCTCTCGGTCGCGGCACTGGGGCCCGAGGTGCGCGTGACGGCGGTGAAATTCGGCAGCCGCGCGAAGAAATCGGGCTTCGAGCAGGGCTTCAGAATCGCGGCGGTGAAGGTACCGAACGACCGTCCGTCCGAGCACTGGGTGTACCTCCCGGCGCTTGCGCTGGTCGTGCTCGTGTATTTCATGCAGCGCGCGCGGGAAGCGCGAGCGCGAGCGCCCCTGCCCCGGCAGAGCTGAGCGCGGCGGCCGCGAAAGCCGCGTCCGGTCCGGCGCGCTCGACCAGCCAGCCGCCCGTCGCGATCCCGATCCCCACGCCGGCGAGCAGCCCGGTCGCCGACCAGGTGAAGGCTTCAGTAGTGTGGCGCGAGGACGCCGTCTTCGCGACCAGTATCGATTGCATCGTGAGAGCGGGCGCCATGACCAGGCCGGCGATCACGCTCAGGGCGGCGAAGAGCCACTCGTCTCCTGCGCCCGCAAGGAGCGCGATTCCGCCGCCCATGATCGCGAGCGTGAGCGCGAACTGGCGCGCGAGCGGCATGCCCCAGCTGCGGCTTCCATAGGCGAGGCCGCCCGCGACGCTTCCCGCGCTCATCAGCCCGAGCAACACGCCGGCGAGCGCGGGGCGGCCTGCCGCGGCGGCGAACGCGGTGACGCCGATCTCGACCATGCCGAAGGCGATGGCGTAGCAAAGGATCACCGCGAGAAGCCTCCCGAAGCCCCGCTCGCCGAGCGGTCCGAAGATCGAGGCTCCGGCGTGCGGCTCGATGCGCCAGCGCAAAAGCGCGGGCGAGCCGAGGAACGCGAGCGCGCCGGCGCCCGCACAGGCCGCCGCGAACAGCACGGCAGCGGCCGGCGAGGCAGCCGCGACGAACAGCGCCACCAGCATAGGGCCGACGATGAATAGGGTCTCGATCAGCACCGCCTCGAGCGAGAACGCCGCGGCGAGGAGCGGTTCGTCGCCCAGGCTCCGACGGAAAAACGTGCGCATGCACGCCGTGATCGGCGGGAAACTCGCGCCCGCGAAGAAACCGAGGGCAAGCGTGGCGGCAAGGTGTGAGCCTCCGCGAACCGCCATGACGAGCGCGGTGAGCGCCGCCGGAAAAGCGAACGCGCACCCGACGAGCACCCCGCGCGGACCGGCGCGATCGATGATCCGGCCGAGCGCGGGCGCAAAGCACGCGAGCCCCGCTACGTATGCAGCGCTGGCGATTCCGCCGCGCGCGAAGGAGCCGCTCGTTTCCTGCACCAGCAGGAGTATCGCCAATCCGGTCACACCGATCGGGAGCCGGCCGAGAATCGAGCTCAGAACTACCGCCTTCATGTGGGGACGGCGCAGCAACTCGGCGTAGCGGACTAGCGAAATCATGGGGGCCAAGGCACGGAAGGGCGCGCGATTGTCGCACGCCAGACAAGGATGCTGCGGTGCAGCATCTTGACAAGTCGCGGTTGTTCCACGTGAAACAGCTTCTGGTTTCGACCCGGCTTGGTTTCACGTGGAACGTTCGCGTATCATGGCGCCCCCTGAGGGTGGTCGGATGCGCTTTCCCGAAGAATTTGACGTGATCGTGGTGGGTGGCGGCCATGCCGGCACCGAGGCCGCCCTCGCCTCCGCCCGGATGGGCTGCCGGACGCTTCTCCTCACCCACAATCTTGAGACCCTCGGGCAGATGTCATGCAACCCGTCGATCGGTGGCATCGGCAAGGGGCATCTGGTGAAAGAGATCGACGCGCTCGGCGGAGCGATGGCGCTCGCTACCGATGAGGCCGGGATTCAATTTCGCACCCTCAATTCGTCCAAGGGGCCGGCGGTGCGGGCTACCCGTGCCCAAGCCGACCGGTCGTTGTACAAGAAGGCGATTCGGTTGCGGCTCGAGAGTCAGCCGAATCTGGTTCTCTTTCAGCAGGCGGTGGACGACATCGTCCTCGAAGGCGGGCGCGCGCGCGGCGTCGTGACTCAGCTGGGGATTGGATTCTCGGCCCGGGCCGTCGTGCTCACCGCCGGGACCTTTCTCTCGGGTCTCGTGCATGTCGGCCTGCAGAATTACCAGGCGGGGCGCGCCGGCGATCCGGCCTCCGTGACACTCGCCGCGCGGCTGCGCGAGCTCAAGCTCCCCGTCGGTCGCCTCAAGACCGGGACGCCGCCGCGGCTCGACGGCAACACGATCGATTTCTCGCGAACTGAGGTTCAGCCCGGCGATTCGCCCGAACCGGTCTTTTCTTTCGTCGGGCGACGGGAGCTGCACCCGGCGCAGTTGCCGTGCTGGGTGGTTCATACCAATGCGCGTAGCCACGAGATTATCCGCGGGGCTCTGGATCGCTCGCCCATGTTCACCGGCGTCATCCAGGCCGTGGGGCCGCGCTACTGTCCGTCGATCGAGGACAAGATCCATCGTTTCGCCGGTAAGGAAAGTCACCAAATCTTCCTTGAGCCCGAAGGCCTTACGACGCGTGAGATTTACCCCAATGGCATTTCTACGAGTCTGCCGTTCGATGTCCAGCTCGAGCTGGTGCGCTCGATTCGGGGTCTGGAACGTACGCACATCCTACGGCCCGGCTATGCCATCGAATATGACTATTTCGATCCGCGCTCGCTGAAGAGCTCGCTCGAAACGAAGGCAATCCCGGGGCTCTTCTTCGCCGGGCAGATCAACGGTACGACCGGCTACGAGGAAGCCGCCGCCCAAGGGCTCCTCGCGGGGATCAACGCCGCGCGCCAAGTCCGCGGGCTCGAGCCTTGGTGCCCGAGGCGCGACGAGGCCTATCTCGGGGTGCTTGTAGATGATCTCATTACACGAGGCATCTCCGAGCCCTACCGCATGTTCACGAGCCGGGCCGAATATCGGCTTCATCTTCGCGAGGACAATGCGGATCTGCGCCTGACTCCGGTGGGCCGGAAGCTCGGCTTGATCGACGATGCGCGCTGGGACGCCTTCTGCCGGAAGCGCGATGCGATTGCACGCGAACAGGAGCGCCTCAGGTCCACCTGGGCGAATGGCCAATCCCTTGCGCAACTGCTTCGCAGGCCTGATGTGAGTTATCGCTCACTTGCGCAATATCCTAATGCGGGTGACTTGGTTGAAGATCCGATCGTCTCGGAGCAGGTCGAGATTCAGGCCAAGTACGAAGGCTATATCGCGCGCCAGCGCGATGAGGTCGAGCGGCGCGCAGCCCAGGAATCGCTTGCGCTTCCCGCGGACCTCGACTACACGACCGTGCGCGGGCTGTCCTCCGAGGTTCAGCAAAAGCTCAATTGCCATCGCCCCGAGACGGTGGGCCAGGCCGCGCGCATTTCCGGGGTGACGCCCGCCGCAATATCGCTTTTGCTCGTGCATCTGAAGCGGGGCTTCGGACCGAAGCAGAAGAAGAGCGCATGACGCCGCGCGCGGTGCTGGAGCGGGGCCTGGCCGAGCTTTCGCTGCCGCTGGCGGGCCCTGCGCGCGACCAGCTCCTCGCGTATCTCGAGTTGCTCGCGAAATGGAACCGCACCTACAACCTGACCGCGGTTCGCGATCCGCTCAAGATGGTCACGCACCACCTGCTCGATTCGCTCGCGGTGCTGCCCGAGCTGCCCGCGGGCGCGCTCGCCGACGTGGGCTCGGGCGCGGGCCTGCCCGGTATCCCGATCGCGATCGCCGAACCCGGGCGCCGCGTCACGCTGAACGATTCGAGCGAGAAGCGTGGCGCGTTCCTGCGCCAGGCGGTGATCGAGCTCGGCCTGGCAAACGCGGCCGTGCATCTCGGGCGTGCCGAGCGCTGGCGTCCGCTCGCGCGCTTCGCGGTGGTGATCTCGCGCGGCTTTGCCGAACTCGCGGATTTCGTCGCTGGCTGCCGGCATCTCGTCGCGCCGGCGGGGATCCTCGCGGCGATGAAGGGCGCTTATCCGCGCGACGAACTCGCGCGCCTGCCGCGCGACTGCGATTGCGGCGACGTGCGCCGGCTCGACGTGCCGATGCTCGGGGCGACGCGCCATCTCGTGCTGTGCCGGCTGCAGGGCTGAGCATGGGCCGCACTCTCGCGGTGGTGAACCAGAAGGGCGGCGTAGGCAAAACGACCACGAGCGTCAATCTTGCTGCCGGTCTCGCGAGCGCAGGCAAGCGCGTGCTGCTGGTCGATCTCGACCCTCAGGGCAACGCGACGATGGGTAGCGGCATCGACAAGCGCGCTCTCTCGCGCACCGTCTATCATGTGCTGCTGGGTCTCGGCGAAGTCGCATCGATCCGCAAGCGCTCCGAGTCCGGCGGCTACGACCTGCTGCCTGCCAACCGCGAGCTCGCCGGGGCCGAGGTGGAGCTGGTCGAGCTCGCCAACCGCGAGGGGCGGCTGCGCACGGCGCTCGCCGCAATCCTGAACCAGTACGATTACGTACTGATCGACTGCCCCCCGTCGCTGTCGCTGCTCACGATCAACGGGCTGGTGGCCGCGCACGCGGTCCTGATCCCGATGCAGTGCGAGTACTACGCACTCGAGGGTCTGTCGGACCTGGTCGGTACCGTCAAGCGGGTCCGTGCGCACCTGAACCCGGCGCTCGAGATCGCCGGATTGCTGCGCACCATGTACGACCCGCGCAACACCCTCGCGCTGCAGGTATCGCAGCAGCTCGAGACGCATTTCGGTGACAAGGTCTACCGCACCATCGTGCCGCGCAACGTCCGCCTCGCGGAGGCGCCGAGCTACGGCGCGCCAGCGGTGCGCTGGGACCGCGCATCGAAGGGCGCGCAGGCCTACCTCGCGCTCGCCGAGGAAGTGCTGGCAAGGGAGAGAACCGATGAGCAAGCCGAAGGGACTGGGGCGCGGGCTTGAAGCGCTCCTGGGGGGCGAGGAGCCGGCGCGGGGCGACGCGCTCGCGACATTGCCGGTGGGCGCGATCGGCCCGGGACGGTATCAGCCGCGCACGAGGATGGACGAGGCCTCGCTCGCGGAGCTCGCGGCCTCGATTCGCGCGCAAGGGTTGATGCAGCCGGTGCTCGTTCGCCCGCTGGAGCGCGATCGCTACGAGCTGATCGCGGGTGAGCGGCGCTGGCGCGCGGCGCAGCTCGCGGGGCTGCGCGAGATTCCGGCGCTGGTGCGCGAAGTCCCGGACGAGACCGCGCTCGCGATGGCGCTGATCGAGAACATTCAGCGCGAGAACCTGAATCCCATCGAGGAGGCGACGGGGCTGCAGCGCCTCGTGGACGAATTCCGCATGACCCACGAGCAGGTGGCCGATGCCGTCGGCCGATCGAGGAGCGCGACCACCAACCTGCTGCGGCTTCTCAAGCTGGCCAAGCCCGTGCAGGACATGCTCGCCGCGGGCGCGCTGGAGATGGGCCATGCGCGCGCACTCCTGGCGCTTGATGGCGCCCGCCAGATCGAGGCCGCGAACCGCGTCACGGCGCGCGGGCTCTCGGTGCGCGAAGCCGAAAAGCTCGCCGCGCGACTGCTGCGCGGGGCCGGCAAACGGCGTGCCGTTCGCCGCATCGATCGCGATCTCGCACGGCTCGAGGAGGAGGTCTCCGAGCGGCTCGGTACAACCGTCGAAATCCGGCCCGGCGCGAAGGGGCGGGGCAAGGTGATCGTGTTCTATTCGAACCACGAGCATCTGGATCAACTGCTGCGCAAGCTGCGCTGACGGGACGGTTTTTGCAGCGCGAAAAATTGACCCGAGCAGAAAGAAAATCTATACTTCCGCGCCTTTACCGGATGCGCGGGGAACGATGAACGCCGGCCTCCGCGCCCTCGGCAAGCCGATACGCACCGTTCTCAGGTGGCAGTTGCTCGCGACCTTCATCTTGGGGCTCGCAGGCGCGTGGCTCGCCGGCACCCACGGCGCGCTTTCCGCCGCGCTCGGTGGTGCGGTGAGCGTCTCTGCGGGGTGGTTGTCGGCGGTAGTGGCGGCGAGGGGCAAGGCGCGGTCGGCAGGGGGGGTCCTGGCCGGAGCGCTGACGGCCGAAGGCGTGAAGATCGGCCTGATCGTGATCCTGCTGTGGCTGGTGCTGGCGACGTATCGGGAAGTGGTCACGGTCGCCTTCATCGGATCGTTCCTCGTGACGGCCCTGATCTACACGATGGCGTTTTTTGTGCGCGACTACGACGAGCGTTGATGCGATGGCCGCCGGAACGGAACTCAATCCCACCGACTACATCAGCCACCACCTGACCTTCTTCGCGAAGCCGGTGGGCGAGGGCGGATTCTGGACGCTGCATGTCGACTCGCTCGCCACCGCCGTGATCCTCGGCGTGCTCGGCATCGGTTTTCTGTGGTGGGTGGTGCGCGGTGCAACGTCGGGGGTGCCCAGCCGCCGCCAGGCGTTCGTCGAGCTCGCGTTCGATTTCGTGAGCAACCAGGCGAAGAGCATCTTTCATCACGGCGACCTGAACCGGTTCGTCGCGCCTACGGCGCTCACCGTATTCGTCTGGGTGATCCTGATGAACGCGATGGACTTCCTGCCGGTGGACATCATGGCAAGAATCCTGGGCGCGGTCGGCTTGCACGAGTTCCGGCTCGTGCCGACCGCCGACGTGAACACGACGTTCGCGCTCGCGCTCTCAGTGTGGCTGCTGATGATCTACTTCAACGTCGCGGTGAAGGGGCTCGGCGGCTGGATCCACGAGCTCACCTGTGCGCCTTTCGGCATCAGGCCGCTCTGGGCGTCGCCGCTGCTCCTCGCCTTCAATGTCCTGTTCAATTTCATCGAGTACGTGTCGAAGCCGCTGTCGCACTCGCTGCGGCTGTTCGGCAACATGTACGCCGGGGAGATCATCTTCCTCCTGCTGTGGCTGTGGGCCGCGACCGGCCTCGCCGGTACGGTGTTCGCCACGCTGCTCGGCTGGGGATGGGCGATCTTCCACATCCTGATCGTGGTGCTGCAGGCGTTCATCTTCATGATGCTCACGGTGGTGTACATCGCGCTCGCGCACGAGCACCACTGAACGATTTCTTGGTTATTCGCTGAAAGGGGAACACACAGATGGAAAAACTCCAGCTTCTGGCAATGATCCAGGCGTACACCGGAATCGGCATCGGCCTGATGATCGGCGTCGGCGCCGCGGGCGCGTGCATCGGCGTGGGCATCATGTGCAGCCGTTTCCTGGAAGCTGCCGCGCGCCAGCCCGAGCTCACGAACTCGCTGCAGGCCAAGGTGTTCCTGCTGCTCGGCCTGATCGACGCCTCGTTCATCATCGGCGTCGGTCTCGCGATGATGTTCGCTTTCGCCAACCCGCTGCTCGCCGTGATCCCGCGGTAGGGATGTCCCGGCGGGCGGCGATGGCAAGGACGCACCTATGAATATCAACTTGACGCTGATCGCGCAGGCGGTTGCGTTCGCGCTGTTCATCTGGTTCACGGTGAAGTTCGTGTGGCCGCCGCTGCTGCGCGCGATCGAGGCGCGCCAGAAGGCGATCGCCGACGGGCTCGCCGCGGCGGACGAGGGCCGCAAGTCGCTCGAGGTCTCGACGCGACAGGCGGAGGATGCGATCAAGGCGGCGCGCGACCGCTCCGCGGAGATCGTGGCGCAGGCCGAGAAGCGCGCCGCGCAGATGATCGAGGAGGCGAAATCCGCGGCGAAGGAAGAGGGCGCGCGCGAAAAGGCTGCCGCCAAGGCCGAGATCGCGCAGGAGACGCAGCGCGCGAGGGAACAGCTGCGCGAGCAGGTCGCGGCGCTCGTGGTGGCGGGGGCCGAGAAGATCCTGCGGCGCGAGGTGGACGCCAAGGCGCACGCCGATCTGCTCGATTCGATCCGGAAGCAGCTCTAAGGCATGGCCGAACCGAGCACCGTCGCCCGCCCGTACGCCGAAGCCGCCTTCAAGCTGGCGGATGCGCATGGCAAGCTCGCCGAATGGTCCGGGATGCTTGCGAACCTGGCGGCGGTGGCGGCCGACGGGCGTATCCGCGCCGCGATCGGCGATCCCAATCTGCAGGCGGCGAAGGTGGCGGGCCTGTTCATCGCGATTCTCTCCGGGAAGCTCTCGGGCGAGGCGGAGAATTTCGTTCGCGTGCTTGCCGACAACGGGCGCCTGGAGCTTCTGCCCGAAATCCGCGCGCAGTACGAGAGCCTCAGGAACGAGCGCGAGGGCGTGATCGAGGCCGAGGTATACGCGGCCTTCGAACTCGGCGCCGACCAGCTCGCGGACCTCGTGGCGCGGCTCGAGAAGAAGACCGGCAAGACGGTGAGGGCGCGGGTGAGCGTCGATCGCGAGCTCATCGGCGGCGTCAAGGTGGTGCTCGGGGACAAGGTCATCGACGGCTCCGCGCGCGCGCAGCTCGCCGCGCTCGAGGCCGCACTCAAGGCTTAAGGAACTTCAGGAGCAGTCATGCAACTCAATCCTTCCGAAATCTCGGAGCTGATCCGCAACCGGATCCAGAACCTGGACGCGGGCGTTGCGATGCGCACGCAAGGGACCGTCGTGTCGGTGACCGACGGCATCTGTCGCATCCACGGCCTCTCGGACGTCATGCAGGGCGAGATGCTTGAGTTTCCGAAGAGCACCTTCGGCCTGGCGCTCAACCTCGAGCGAGACTCGGTCGGCGCGGTGATCCTGGGTGAGTACGAGCACATCACCGAGGGCGACACGGTGAAGTGCACGGGCAAGATCCTCTCGGTGCCGGTGGGACCGGAGCTGCTCGGGCGCGTGGTGAATTCCCTTGGCGCGCCGATCGACGGCAAGGGCCCGATCGACGCAAAGGAGACCGACGTCATCGAAAAGGTCGCGCCCGGCGTGATCTGGAGAAAATCGGTCTCGCAGCCCGTGCAGACCGGTCTCAAGGCGATCGACTCGATGGTGCCGATCGGGCGCGGCCAGAGGGAGCTCATCATCGGCGACCGCCAGACCGGAAAGACCGCAGTCGCGGTCGACACGATCATCAACCAGAAGGGCAAGGAACTGATCTGCGTGTACGTCGCGGTAGGGCAGAAGGCCTCGACCATCGCCAACGTCGTGCGCAAGCTCGAGGAGCACGGCGCGATGGCCTACACCATCGTCGTGGCCGCATCGGCCTCGGAGTCTGCCGCCATGCAGTACATCGCGCCCTATTCCGGCTGCACCATGGGCGAGTACTTCCGTGACCGAGGCCAGGACGCGCTCATCATCTACGACGACCTCACCAAGCAGGCCTGGGCCTATCGGCAGGTGTCGCTGCTGCTGCGCCGCCCGCCCGGGCGCGAGGCGTATCCGGGCGACGTGTTTTATCTCCATTCGCGGCTTCTCGAGCGCGCGGCGCGCGTCAACGAGGAGTACGTCGAGCGCTTCACCAGGGGAAAAGTCAAGGGCAAGACAGGTTCGCTCACGGCGCTGCCGGTGATCGAGACGCAAGCCGGCGACGTGACCGCGTTCGTGCCTACGAACGTGATCTCGATCACCGACGGCCAGATCTTCCTCGAGACCGACCTCTTCAACGCCGGCATCCGGCCCGCGATCAACGCAGGGATCTCGGTTTCGCGCGTGGGGGGCGCGGCGCAGACCAAGATCATGAAGCGGCGCGACACCGGCGGCGGCGTGCGCCTCGCGCTCGCGCAGTACCGCGAGCTCGCCGCCTTCGCGCAGTTCGCATCCGACCTGGATGAAGCCACGCGCAGGCAGCTCGAGCGCGGCCGCATGGTGACCGAGCTCATGAAGCAGCCGCAGTACCATCCCCTGCAGGTTTGGGAGATGGCGCTTACCCTCTTCGCCGTCAACAACGGCTACTTCGACGATGTCGACGTGAAGAAGGCACTCGCCGCAGAGCGCAGCATGCGCGACTACATCAAGGGCAAGTACGCGGAACTCGTCGGGCGGATGGAGGAGAAAAAGGACCTCTCCGCGGACGACGAGAAAGCGCTCAAGAATGCGATCGAAGACTGGAAGAAGAACGGGACGTTCTAGATGCCCGGCACCAAGGAAATCCGGATGAAGATCCGGAGTGTGCAGAACACCCGGAAAATCACCAAGGCGATGGAGATGGTCGCCGCCTCGAAGATGAGGAAGGCCCAGGAGCGCATGCGCACGGCGCGCCCCTACGGCGAGAAGATTCGCAACGTCGCCGCGCACATCAGCCACGCGAACCCCGAATACCGGCATCCGTTTCTCGTCGCACGCGACACGGTGAAGCGCGTGGGCCTGATCGTGATCACCACCGACAAGGGCCTGTGCGGCGCGCTCAACACCAACCTGCTTCGCATGGTGCTCAACCAGTACAAGGAGTGGCAGGGCCAGGGCGAGGAGATCGAGGTCTGCTGCATCGGCAACAAGGGCCTTGGGTTCATGCAGCGCCTGGGGGCGAACATCGTCTCGCAGGCGGTGCAGCTCGGCGACCGGCCGCAGATGGAAAAGCTGATCGGCACCGTGAAGGTGATGCTCGACGGCTACACGGCCGACCGCTTCGACCGGCTGGTTCTCGCCTACAACCGCTTCATAAACACCATGAAGCAGGAGCCGGTGGTCGAGCAGCTGCTGCCGCTCGCGGGCGAGCGCCTGGGCTCGCCGGAAACCGTGTGGGACTACATCTACGAGCCCGAGGCGAAGAGCGTGCTCGACCAGGTGATGACGCGCTACATCGAAGCGATCATCTACCAGGCGGTGGCCGAGAACATGTCGTGCGAGCAGTCGGCGCGCATGGTGGCGATGAAAGCCGCCTCCGACAATGCGGCGAACCTGATCGACGAGCTGACGCTCGTCTACAACAAGAACCGGCAGGCCGGGATCACCAAGGAGCTTTCGGAAATCGTGGGCGGCGCCGCCGCCGTATAGAGGATCGGAAACATGGCACAAGCACAAGGCACCATCGTCCAGACCATCGGCGCGGTGATCGACATCGAGTTCCCGCGCGAGCAGATGCCCAAAGTCTACGACGCGCTCACGCTCGAGGACTCCGGCGAACAGGGTCTCGCCGAGAAGGGGCTCACCTTCGAGGTCGAGCAGCAGCTCGGCGACGGCATCGTGCGCTGCATCGCGCTCGGGTCTTCCGACGGCCTGCGACGCGGCATGAAGGTGAAGAACACCGGCGCGCCGATTTCGGTGCCGGTCGGCCACGGCACCGTGGGACGGATCATGGACGTGCTCGGGCGCCCGATCGACGAGGCGGGGCCGATCAAGACCGACGAGCGGCGCTCGATCCACCAGACTGCGCCCAAGTTCGACGAGCTCTCGCCTTCGGTGGAGCTGCTCGAGACCGGCATCAAGGTGATCGACCTCATCTGCCCCTTCGCCAAGGGCGGCAAGATCGGGCTGTTCGGCGGTGCGGGCGTGGGCAAGACCGTCAACATGATGGAGCTCATCAACAATATCGCGAAGCAGCACGCGGGGCTGTCGGTCTTTGCCGGCGTGGGCGAACGCACGCGCGAGGGCAACGACTTCTACCACGAAATGAAGGACTCTCAGGTGCTCGACAAGGTCGCGATGGTGTTCGGCCAGATGAACGAGCCGCCCGGCAACCGGCTGCGCGTTGCGCTCACCGGTCTCACCATGGCCGAGCGCTTCCGCGACGAAGGGCGCGACATCCTGCTCTTCATCGACAACATCTACCGCTTCACGCTCGCGGGGACCGAAGTCTCGGCGCTGCTCGGGCGCATGCCCTCCGCGGTGGGCTATCAGCCCACGCTCGCGGAAGAGATGGGGCGGCTCCAGGAGCGCATCACCTCGACCAAGGTGGGCTCGATCACCTCGATCCAGGCGGTGTACGTGCCGGCGGACGACCTGACCGACCCGTCACCCGCAACCACCTTCGGGCACCTCGACGCCACCGTGGTGCTCTCGCGCGACATCGCCGCTCTCGGCATCTATCCGGCGGTCGATCCGCTCGACTCCACCTCGCGCCAGGTCGATCCGAATACGATCGGCGAGGAGCATTACGGCACCACGCGCGCGGTGCAGGCGACGCTGCAGCGCTACAAGGAGCTGCGGGACATCATCGCGATCCTCGGGATGGACGAGCTTTCGCCCGAGGACAAGCTCGCGGTCGCGCGCGCGCGCAAGATCCAGCGGTTCCTTTCGCAGCCCTTCACCGTGGCGCAAAACTTCACCGGCACGCCCGGCAAGTACGTGCCGCTCAAGGACACGATCCGCGGCTTCAAGATGATCGTGAACGGCGAGTGCGACCACATCCCCGAGCAGGCCTTCTACATGGTCGGCCCGATCGAGGAAGCGTTCGAGAAGGCGAAGACGCTCCAGTAATGGCCGCCGCCACCCTCCACATCGATGTGGTTAGCGCCGAGGAGTCGATCTACTCGGGCGAAGCCGAGTTCGTCGTCCTGCCGGGCGAGGCGGGCGAGCTTGGCATCTATCCGCGCCACACGCCGCTCATCACGCGCATCAAGCCGGGCGCGGTGCGCATCCTCCCCGCGGGCGGAGGCGAGGAGCAGCTCATCTTCGTGGCGGGCGGTATTCTGGAAGTGCAGCCCAAGGTGATCACGGTGCTCGCCGACACCGCGATCCGCGCGCACGACCTCGACGAGAAAAAAGCGCTCGAAGCGCAGCAGCGCGCCGAGGAAGCCCGCAAGAGCGCGCGCGACAAGCAGGAGCTCGCCGTGGTCGAGGGCGAGCTCGCGATGCTCGCCGCGCAGCTCGCGGCGATCCGCAAGCTGCGCAAGCGCTAGCGAACCCCTACTTTTCGGTCAGCGTCCAGACCCCGTTCCAGTCGTCGAACGGGGGCTCGGCGGCGTAGTGGGCGCAGCGTTCCATGTAGATCGCGCAGACCCTGTCCTCGCCGCGGAGCTTCGCTGCTTCGGCGAAGCTCGCGCCGGCTTCCTTGAAGCGCCGGCCGCGGTACTGGTCCATTGCGAGGCGGTACAGCTGCAGGAACTCGGGCAGGTTCGGGAAGCTCGCCTCGGTGTGGTGGTCGAGCAGCTCGTGGATCGCGACCGCCTGGGTCTTGCCCTTCACGATCACGTTGTCCACGAGCCGGCTGCGGTAGGTGCCGCGCAGCCGCCGGAAGGTGTTGTCGCTCACGAGGATCTGCGCGCCGTACTGCTTGCAGGCGCCCTCCAGGCGCGAGGCGAGGTTGACGCCGTCGCCGATCATGGTGAAGTCCATGCGCTTGGGCGAGCCGATATTGCCCGCGACCAGGCTGTCGGTGTTCAGGCCCACGCCGATGTGCACCGGGGGCTTGCCTTCGGAGACGCGCTTCGCGTTCCACTCCGCGAGGATGCGCTGCATGCCGATCGCGGCGCGCACCGCGCGGTCCTCGTCGTCCTCGTGCGGTACGGGCACCCCGAAGCCGGCCATGATCGCGTCGCCGATGAACTTGTCGAGCATCCCGCCGTGCTGCTGGATGCAGTCGACCATCAGCGTGAAGTACTCGTTCAGCAGGCTCACGGTCGCCGCCGCACCCAGGTGCTCGGTGAGCGTGGTGAAGCTGCGGATGTCGGAAAAGAGCACCGTCGCCGTGATGGCCTGGCCGCCGAGGAGGTCGGCGCCGGTCGACATCAGCTGGTCGGCGATGCTCGCGTCCATGTAGCGCGACATGGTCGCCTTCATGCGCTTCTCCGAGCTGATGTCCTCGATGAGGAGCATGGTGCCGAGGTACTTGCCGTCGGCACCGGCGAGCGGCACCGCGGTGAGGTTGGCCGACACCGTATCGGCGCCGATCCGGAGCGCGGCGTCCATCGTCGTCTGCGGCATGCGCTTCCCGGAGACAAGCGCGATCTTGTCGAGCACCCAGGCGTTGGCCTCGGTGAAGATCTGAGCCGCGGGACGCTGTACCAGGGCTTCGACGGGTTGCCGCAGGATGCGGCTTCCGGCCGCGTTGCAGGTGACCACCCTGCCCGATTCGTCCAGCGTGATCACCCCGTTGGTCATGCTCTCGAGCATGCTCTCGTTGTAGTTCTTCATCGCCTGCACGTCGGCGAAGAGCTTCGCGTTCTCGAGCGCGATCGAGACCTGTGCCGTGAACGCTTTCAGGCGCTGCTCGTCCTCGGCGGTGAAAGGGCCCGAGTGCTTGTTCAGCACCTGGGTCACGCCGATCACCTTGCCCTGCTGGTTGACCACCGGCACGCACAGGATCGAGCGCGTGAAAAAGCCCGTGCGCTTGTCGAACGCGGGATTGAAGCGCAGGTCGGCGTAGGCGTAGGGAATGTTGATCGCTTTTCCCGAGGTGAACACCGCACCCGCGATCCCGAGGTGGTTCGGGAGCCGGATCTGGGTCGCCTCGAGCCCCTGGCCGACCTCCGACCATAGCTCGCCGGTCTTTTCATCGTTCAGGAACAGCGTCGAACGCTCGGCATCGAGCATCCGCGTCGCCTCGCCCATCACCTTCTGCAGGAGCGAGCCGATCTTGATGTCGGCGGTCATCTCCGACACCATGTCGAGGAATTCGAGCTCCTGCTTGCGCACCTGTTTCATGCGCTCGATGTACTGCGCGGTCTGGAGCGCCACCGCGCCCTGCGTGGTCATCTCCTGCAGGAGCTTCAGGTCGTGCGGCGTGAAGCGTCCGCGCAGCTTGTTCAGCACCTGTGCCACGCCGATCACCTCGCCCTTCACCGTGCGGATCGGGACGCACAGGATCGAGCGCGTGACGAACCCGGTCTGCTCGTCGATCGAGCGATTGAAGCGTGCGTCGGCGTAGGCGTCGTGGATGATCAGCGGCTCGCCGCTCTGGAACACGTGGCCGGCGATACCAGTGGTATTCAGGAGCCGGATCTCGCGGTTGATGCTGCCCTGGGCGACGCGCGAGTAGAGCTCGCCGGTCATCTCGTCGTTGAGGAACAGGCTCCCGCGCTCGGCGCCGATCTCCTCGGTGGTCATCGCCACCATCACCAGCAGCACGTCGTCGAGACGGTCCATCGCCGCCATGCGGCGCGTGATCTCGAGCATGAGCTCGGCGTGGCGCAGGCGCCGCGCGCGGTCGCGCGGCGTGGCACGCTTGCGAATCCCGGCAGCCGGGTTCAGGTGTCTCTGCTCATCCTTCACGCGGTTTCTCCAGCTGCTCGCGCAGCGCCTGAACGGTGCGCTTGAGCTGCGCGTTTTCCTCGGTCAGGCGCTGGACCGCTTTCTGTATCGCAGCTTCGCGCTCGGCGCGCGCGCCCTCGAGCGCCTCGCGCAGCGCGTGCGCGGTCGCGCGCAGCTCGTCGATTTCGGCGGCCGAGCGCTGCACGGCCTGTGCCACCGCCTGGTCGCGCTCGGCGTGCGCTCGCTCGAGCGCCTCGCGCAGCGCCGTCACGGTTTCGCGCAACTGCTTGATCTCCTCGGCCGCCGCGGCGCCCGCCTTCTGCACCGCGGTTTCGCGCTCGATGTGCGCGCGCTCGAGCGCCTCGCGCGTCGCGAGCAGCGCTTTCTTGGTTTCCTCGAGTTCGCGCTCGGGCGCTTGCGCGGCGGTCGCCACGGTCATTTCCCCTCCGGAGGCCGGAATCATAGTGGGTTGCCCTGCGGCGGTCCTGATTTCTTGATCGTAATTCCGCATATAAGAGTTTTCTAATGTGTTTCCTGACCTTCTGCAAACGGACTGCTGCAATGCAGCAACCGGCTTCCCCCGAAGAAGCCCGGTAGGGCGAGCGCCGCGTCAGTCACTTTCGGAATTGAGCGGACGATCTCGCGCACACGCGCCGACGGTGTGCATCAAGGTCGCACGATCACCGGGCGGGAGGAAGCCGAAGGGGGACTCGCTTCAGCGCGGCGCCGCCTTGTCGTGCTCGAGCGGCACGATTCCGTGCCGGTCGAGGCAAGGCAGGTCGAAGCAAACACCGGCGCCAGCTTCCGATCGGGCAGGCGCGCGGGCAGGAGCGCGCTACGCGTAGGGTTCGTCCGGCGCGTAGAAGTCCGTTTCGATCATGCCCTCGGCGATCCACTCCTTCACGGCCGGAGCCGACAGGAGCGATTGCCAGTATTGACCGGCTTTCCCGGAAACTTCGACCCCGTAGGTGACCAAGCGCGTGGCTACCGGCGCGTAATAGGCGTCGGCGGCGGTGAACTCGCCGAACAGAAACGGTCCGCGCGCCAGAGACCAGATTTGAGCGATGCGCTCGATGTCGCGCGCCACCTCGTCGTTCATGCCCTTGCCGGGATGGCGCCCGCGCACGTTCATCGGCATGGCGCCGCGAAGCGAGCGAAATCCCGCATGCATCTCGGCGCAGACCGAGCGCGCGCGGGCGCGCTCGCGGGCTTCGGCAGGCCACAGCCCCTGGCCGGGAAAGAGATCGTTCGCGCGCTCGATGATCGCGAGCGTGTCCCAGGTCGCGAAGCCCTTGCCGGGCTCGCCTTCCCACAGGACCGGCACGAGCCCCGAGGGCGACAGCCGGGCGATGTTATCGCGCCAGTCCTGCGAACCGAACTTGACCTGGCGCTCGGCGAACGGGATTCCCGCCGCGCGCAGCGCGACCCACGGGCGCATCGACCAGGAGGAGTAATCCTTGTTGCCGATGACGAGGGTGAGGGATTCGCTCATGAGTGCCCATCCTACCCAAATCTGCCGAAGCGGCGGGGCGGCGCCGGAACCGTTCTCCCGGCCCTCCTTTCTGCCCGGCGCGCCCCGCGCCGCGGTTGGTCAGGCGTCGCCGGGGAGGGTCAACCACCGGGCGAAGAAGGGCCAGCGCCTGAACCGCTTCCGCCGTCTCTCCCATCGGAATCGCGCGGGAAGCGCGCACTCGACGCCAAGGATCGCATCGCCGTAGTTCATGCGTGTCTCCTGTACAGACCCCGTGCCGCGAACAGAAGCGACAGCCCTGCCAGGACATCGGCTCGCAAACCGGCGAGAAGCAGGACCGCGCCGGCCAGCGCGAGGCCGACGAGCGTGCCGACGGCGAGCGCGAGTACGGCCAGGGAGACGAAATCGAGAACGAAGCATTGCGGCCTGGACATGGCGTTCTCCATCGTTGCGCGCATTAAAGCCCCCGAGGCAGGCGCCGATGGGCGCGAACGATGGCAAGGCCAAGAGGAAAAATGCAGGAAAAATGACGGCGCGCGTTCCGGTATAGTCCGGCGCATGCCCAGACGCATCGCGCTCGTCGAGGACGACCCGGCGATCCGCGCCAATTACGCCGAGGCGCTCGGGCGCCACGGTTACGAGGTCGCGGCCTACGGCGGGCGGCGCGAGGCGCTCGAGGCGGCGCGCGCGCGGCTGCCGGACCTCGCCGTGATCGACATCGGCCTGGGCGACGAGGCCGAGGGCGGATTCGCGCTGTGCCGCGAGCTTCGCGCGCTCTCGGCACAGCTGCCGATCGTGTTCCTCACCGCGCGCGACTCGGATTTCGACGTCGTCTCGGGCCTGCGCATGGGCGCCGACGACTACCTCACCAAGGACGTGAGCCTGCCGCACCTGCACGCGCGCATCGCGGCGCTTTTCCGGCGCATCGACGCGCTGCGGGAGGAAAAGCCGGTCGAAGAGAAGGTGGTGCGCGGCGCGCTCGAGCTCGATCTCAAGCGCTTCAGCGCCGCGTGGCGCGGCACGCGAGTCGAGCTCACGCTCACGGAATTCTGGATCGTGCATTCGCTCGCACGGCACCCCGGCCACGTCAAGAGCCGGGATCAGCTCATGCGCGACGCCGAGCTCGTGGTCGACGACGCCACGATCACCTCGCACGTCAAGCGCGTGCGCGCCAAGTTCCTCGCCGCCGACCCGGCGTTCGACGCGATCGAAACCGCGTACGGGCTCGGCTACCGCTGGAAGGGCTGAGAGCGGTGCCGCGGCTGGGGCTGCGCGCGAAGCTAGCGCTCGTGGCGCTCGTGCTGCTGGTGCTCCCGCTCGCGGCCTGGCAGTTCGTGCGCGAGATGGAGCGGTTCCTGCTCGCGGCGCAGGAGGAGTCGCTCGGCGCGACGGCCCGCGCCGTGGCCACCGTCCTGCACGAGCGGCCGCAGCTGCTCGGGGCGCGTCCTGCGGACGAATCGGTGCTGCGGCGCGAAGCCGAGCGCGAGCTGCAGCGGCTCACGGGCGCGGCGCCCGCGCCGGAGATCGAATCGCCCCGCGCGAGCAGCGAGGTGAACGCGATCCTCCGAGGGGTGCAGCGCGCGGGCCTGCGCACCTGGGTGGTGAGCCGCGATTACCGGGTGCTCGCGCTCGCCGGCTCGCTCGCGGGTGAATCGCTCGCCGACGAGGCGATCGCCGCCGCGCCGGAGATCGCGGCCGCGATCCAGGGGGCCGCACGTACCCGCGCGCGTCCCGCGCGGGACGGCGCGGCGACGATCGTCTCGGCAGCGCATCCGATCTGGACCGGAAACGAGGTCGTCGGCGCGGTGGTCGTGGAGGAGCCCGCGAGCCGGCTCGAGCTGCTCAGGAGCCGGGTGCTCGAGCGGCTGCTCGCGGTGACGCTCGCCGCGTTCGTGCTCTCGGGCGCCGTGCTTCTGTGGTTCGCGACGCGCATCTCGGGCCGCATCCGGCGGCTGCGCGACGAGGCCGAGGCCGCGACCGACGCGCGTGGCCGCGTCACCCGGCTCGTCACGGCGCAGGCCGCCGGCGACGAGATCGGGGATCTCTCGCGCAGCTTCACCACGGTGCTCCAGCGCCTTGCGCGCTACAACGCGTACCTCGAAGGGATGGCGGGCCGGCTCTCGCACGAGCTGCGCACGCCGATCGCGGTGGTGCGCTCCTCGCTCGAGAACCTGCGCGCGGCGCGCGGGCCGCAGGAGGCGCAGACGTATCTCGCGCGCGCGGAGGAGGGTCTTGCGCGGCTCTCCACGATCCTCGCGCGCATGAGCGAGGCGAGCCGCCTCGAGCAGGGCCTCGCGCAGGCGGCGCGGGAGCGCTTCGACGCCGCGGCGGTCGTGAAGGGCTGCGTAGAGGGCTACCGGCTCGCCTATGCCGCCCGCCCTTTTCAGCTTGAGCTTCCCGCGCAGCCGGTGCCGCTCGAGGGCTCGCCCGATTCGCTCGCGCAGATGCTCGACAAGCTGGTCGAGAACGCGCACGATTTCGCGATACCCGGAACGCCGATCCGGATAGGGCTCGGCGCGGACGGGCGGCTCAGAGTGGAGAACGAGGGCCCGCCGCTGCCCGAGCCGATCCGGGAGTCGCTGTTCGACTCGATGACCTCGCTGCGGCGCGCCGAGGGCGGCAGCGCCGCGCCGCACCTCGGGCTGGGCCTCTACATCGCGCGCCTCATTGCCGAGTTCCACGGCGGCGCGCTCGTGGCGGAGAACCTGCCCGGCGGGCGCGGGGTCGCCTTCATCGCGTCGCTCAAGCCGACCGTATAATCGCCGAGGGCATGGGAGGCTCGATGCGGCCGCTCGCCGAGCTCGCCACCGAGGGAATCCGGGGCGTTCTCTTCGATCTCGACGATACGCTAACCACCGAAGGGCGGCTCACGGCGCAGGCCTACGGCGCGCTCGAGCGCCTCAAAGGCGCGGGGTTCATCGTCGTCCCGATCACCGGGCGCCCGGCGGGGTGGTGCGACCACATCGCGCGCATGTGGCCGGTGGACGCCGTGGTCGGCGAGAACGGTGCCTTCTACTTCTCGTATCGGGACGGGAAGCTGACGAAACGGTTTCACGACGAGGAACGCGTCCGCCTTGAAAAGCGCTCGCGCCTTCATGCGATTGCAGAGCGCATCCTGCGCGAGGTTCCGGGCTGCGCCGTCGCCGCCGACCAGCCCTATCGCGAGACCGACCTCGCGATCGACTACTGCGAGGACGTGCCTGCGCTGCCGCTCGAGGCCGCCGAGCGCATCGCCGCGCTGATGCGCGAAGCGGGCCTCACCGCCAAGGTAAGCTCGATCCACGTCAACGGCTGGTTCGGCGACTACGACAAGCTCGCGATGACACGCCTTCTGCTTTCCGAGAGATTCGGCATTGACCTGGAGAGCGAAAACGCGCAATTCGTCTTCGCCGGCGATTCGCCGAATGACGCACCGATGTTCTCGTTCTTCCCGAAATCGGTGGGGGTGGCCAACGTCAGGCGCTTCGCCGGCCATCTGGTCGCCGAGCCCAAATACATGACGGCCCGGCAGTCCGGGGCCGGATTCGCCGCGCTCGTCGAGCACCTTCTCCGGAAATCCTAGTGGATTGGTGGTGGGCGTACCTCGCGATCGGGCTTGCGGTGGGGTTTCTCGCCGGCCTGCTCGGCATCGGCGGCGGCCTGACGATGGTCCCGCTGCTGGTCTTCGTGTTCACCGCCAAGGGCTTTCCCGCGGCGCACCTGATGCACCTCACGCTCGGGACCGCGCTCGCGACGGTCGCGTTCACGTCGCTCTCGAGCGTGCGTGCGCATCATCGCCACGGCTCGGTGGACTGGCCGATCGCGCGCGCGATGGCACCCGGGATCGTAGCGGGTTCCTTCGCCGCCGCGCTCGCCGCGGGGCTGGTGCCTACGCGCCCGCTCGCGGCGTTTTTCACCGCGTTCCTCTTCTACGCCGCCACGCAGATGTTCTTCGAGTTGAAGCCGGGCGCCGGACGCGAGCTGCCGCGCGCACCGGGCCTGTTCGCCGCGGGCGCGGCGATCGGCGCGCTCTCGAGCCTGCTCGCGGCGGGCGGCGCGTTCCTCTCGATTCCGTTCCTCGCCTGGTGCCGGGTGCCGCTCAAGCGCGCGATCGGCACGGCCGCGGCGAACGGCTTTCCGATCGCGGCGGCCGGAAGCCTCGGCTACGTCGCGCAGGGGCTGCGCGCCGAAGGATTGCCCGCGGGGACGTTCGGCTACGTCTACCTGCCGGCGCTCGGCTTCATCGTCGCGACCAGCATGCTGGCCGCGCCGCTCGGGGCGCGCCTCATGCACCGGCTCCCGGTGCGGCGGCTGCGGATCGTGTTCGCGCTGATGCTCTACGTGCTCGCCGCGCGGATGCTCTTCACGCTCTGGTGAAGGTCTCGCGCAGCACGTTCTTCTGCACCTTGCCCATGGCGTTGCGCGGAAGCTCCGCAACGAAATGCACGCGCTTCGGCACCTTGAAGTTCGCGAGCCTGGATTTCAGGTGCTCGATCACCGCGGCCTCGGTGAGCTGCGCGCCGGATCGGAGAACGACGACCGCGGTCACCGCCTCGCCGAAGTCGGGGTGCGGAACGCCGATCACCGCGGACTCGGCCACGCCCGGAATCGCGTCGAGCACGAGCTCGATCTCCTTGGGATAGACGTTATAGCCGCCGGAGATGACCAGGTCCTTGGCGCGCCCCACGATCGAGAGGTAGCCGTCGGCCGAGAACCGGCCGATGTCGCCGGTCCGGAACCAGCCGTCGGCGGTGAACTCCTCGCGCGTTTTACCGGGCTGGCGCCAGTAGCCGGCGAACACGTTGGGGCCCCGGACCTCGATCTCGCCCGGATCTCCCGCCACGCGCACCTCGATCCCGGGCAGCGGCGGGCCGACGGTGCCGGCGCGGCGCTTGCCTTCGTAGGGGTTGGAGCTGATCATGCCGGCCTCCGACATCCCGTAGCGCTCGAGGATGGTATGCCCGGTGCGCTGCCGGAACTGGTTGAACGTGTCCTCGAGGAGCGGCGCCGACCCGGAGACGAAGAGCCGCATTCCGGCGCAAAGCGCACGGTCGAGGCGCGAATCGGCGAGCAGCCGCACGTAGTACGTCGGCACGCCCATGAAGACAGTCGCGCGGGGCAGCCGCCGGATCACCTCCGGCGCATCGAATTTCTCGAGAAAGAGCATCGGGCTCGCATTCGCGAGCGCGGTGTGCAGCGCGACGAACAGGCCGTGCACGTGAAAAAGCGGCAGCGCGTGCAGCAGCACGTCGCCCGGCCGGAAACCCCAGGCGCGGTGCAGCGTGAACGCGTTCGAAGAAAGGTTCCCGTGCGTCAGCATCGCGCCCTTGGAGCGCCCGGTCGTGCCCGAGGTGTAGATCAGCGCCGCGAGGTCGCCGGGGGCGCTATCCACGGTACGAAAATCCGCGGACTGGCCAGCGGCATCCTCCAGCGAGAACAGGTTCGGCACGGCCCGGAACCACGCACGGCAGGACTCGCGGCAGAAAGCCGCCTCCGGCTCGGCGTCGGCGAGAAAGTACGCGACCTCGCGTTCCTGGTAGGCGGTGTTCAGCGGCACGTACACGAGGCCCGCGCGCAGGCACCCGAGGTAGAGGAACACCGCCTCGGGACGCTTGTCGATCTGCGCGACGACCCGGTCGCCGGGAGCGAGGCCTGCGGCCCGGAGCAGGTTCGCGAAGCGCGCGCTCCCGGCTTCGAGATCGGCGTATCGGTAGCGCGCGCCGTCCGCGGTCTCGAGGCAGATCGCCTCGAGCGCACCCGCGAACCGCGCCGCGAGCAGTGCGTAAAGGTTAGTTGTCAACCTTGGCGCCGGCGTCCTTGACCACCTTGGCCCACTTCGCGATCTCGCTCTTCACGAGCTTGCCGAATTCCTCCGGCGGCATGCCGCCGGCGTCCGCGCCCTGCTCGGCCCAGATCCGCTTCAGGTCCGGTGTGTTCATCGCCGCGACCACTTCCTTGTACATGCGGTCCTTGATGTCCCTGGGCGTTCCCTTGATCGCCCACAACCCGTACCAGGTGCGCACCTCGTAGCCGGGCACGCCCGCCTCCTGCACCGTCGGCACGTTCGGCAGGACGGGATTTCGCACCGGGCTCGTGACCGCGAGCGCTACGAGCTTGCCCGACTTGATCTGCTGCGAGGAGGTGCCCATTCCGTCGAAGGCAAGGTCGACTTGCCCGGCGAGCAGGTCCACCATGAGGGGGCCGGCACCCCGATAGGGAATGTGGACCATGAACGTGCTGGTCATCGTTTTGAAGAGCTCGACCGACAGGTGGTGCGTGGTGCCGCTCCCCGCCGAGCCGTAGTTGAGCTTGCCGGGATTGGTTCGCGCGTACTCGATCAGGTCCTTCAGCGTCTTGAGCTTCCCGGCGTGCTTGGGATGCACCACGACCACGTTCGGGACGAACGCCGCGACCGTGATCGGCTCGAAGTCCCGCTCGAGGCTGTAGGGCAGCCGCGCATAGAGGCTTTCGGCGATCGTATGGTGCACCGCGCCGAAGAACCAGTTGTAGCCGTCGGGCGCGCGCCTGGCGGCGTTCGCGGCGCCCACGGTGCCGCCTGCGCCGCCCTGGTTCTCCACGATCACCTGCTGGCCGATGGTCTGCGACACGCGCGCCGCGATCGGGCGCGCGAACGTGTCGGTGCCGCCGCCTGCCGGGAACGGATTGAGATACGTGATCGGCTTCGCCGGCCAGCTCTGCGCCTGCGCTGAAACGGCGATCGTAGCGGCCGCAGCCGCGCACACGATTTTCAGCACTTCTCCTCCTCCGAAGAATTTGTGGTAGGCCATTGAAGAAAAATTATAATGGCCGCGAAGGGGAAACCGTCATGGCCGGCCTGGTCGTGCGTCGCGAGGGATCGATCGGCTGGATCGCGTTCTCGAATCCGGCGCGCCACAACGCGATCAACTACGAGATGATCCGCGCGCTGCCCGAGGCGGTCGCCGAGCTCGACCGGAGCGCGGTGCTCCGCGCGATCGTGCTCGCGGGCGAGGGTGCCGATTTCGTCTCCGGCGTCGACATGAGCGAGCTCGGCCGCACCCGCGGCTCGATGGGGGCGACGGCCACCTACAACGCCGCGATCGAAGACGTCTACCACGCGATCGTCCACTGCCGCAAGCCGACGCTCGCCGCGATCCGCGGCGCCTGCTTCGGCATCGGCGTGTCGCTCGCGGTGTACTGCGACCTGCGCGTGGCGGCCGAGGATGCGGTGTTCGCGCAACTGGCGGCGCGACGCGGCCTCGGAGTGTCGTATTCGAGCGTCAAGCGCATGGTGGACCTCGTCGGTCCGGCGCACACGGCGGAAATGCTCTACACCGCGCGCCGCTACCGCGCCGCGGAAGCGGAGGCGATCGGGCTGATCAACCGCCGCGTGGCGCCGGAGGCGCTGGAGCGCGAGACCGCGGCGCTCGCCGCGGCGATCGCGGAGAACGCGCCGCTTTCGGTCACCGCGGCCAAGCACGCGATCCGCGCCGCGCTCGCCGACCCGGGCCATGCCGACCTTCGGGACGTGCAGGCGGCGATCGACGCCTGCCACGCAGCCGAGGACTACGACGAAGGCCGCGCCGCGTTTCAAGAGAAGCGAAAGCCTCAGTTCAAAGGCCGTTAGATTTCAAGCGGCGGCGCGCGCGGGCGCGGCGCGGCATTCGGCGAGCCAGGCCATCGCGGCCTGCACGCCTTCGCGCCGGATCGGGACGCCCGCGAGCGAAAGGCCCATCTCGCAGCCGGCGAGCGTGCCGACGAGCATCAGGTCGTTGAAGTCGCCGAGGTGGCCGATGCGGAACACCTTGCCCGCGAGCTTTCCGAGTCCCGTGCCGAGCGAGAGATCGAACGCTTCGAGGACCGTCTTGCGCGCGCGATCGGCGTCGTGGCCGGGGGGCATGAGCACCGCGGTGAGGGAGGCGGAGTATTCGGCGGGGTTCGAAGCGAGCACCTCGAGCCCCCAGGCGCGCACCGCGCGGCGCGTGGCTTCCGCGTGCCTGCGGTGGCGCGCGAACACGTTCTCGAGCCCCTCCTCGTCGAGCAGCATCTTCAGCGCCTCGCGAAGACCGTAGAGCAGGTTCGTGGCCGGAGTGTACGGAAAGTAGCCGCTGCGGCCGTTGGCGATCATCTCGTCCCAGCTCCAGTAACCGCGCGGGAGCTTCGCGGTTTTTGCGGCGGTGAGCGCCTTTTGCGAGACGCAGTTGAACGACAGCCCCGGGGGCAGCATCAGGCCCTTCTGCGAGCCCGCGACCGTCACGTCGACGCCCCACTCGTCGTGCCGGTAGTCGATCGAGGCGAGCGAAGAGATCGTGTCGACCATGAAGAGCGCAGGATGCGCTGCGGCGTCGATCGCGGCGCGCACCTCGGCGATGCGCGAGGCGACTCCGGTAGAGGTCTCGTTGTGGACCACGCAGACCGCTCTTATCTCGCGCTTGAGATCCTTCTTCAGCACATCCTCCATTCGCTCCGGGTCCGCACCGGTCCGCCAATCTCCCGGAATGAACTCCGGCTGAAGGCCGAGGCGCTGCGCGAGCTTGTGCCACAGCGTCGCGAAGTGGCCGGTCTCGTACATGAGCACGCGATCGCCCGGCGAGAGCGTGTTCGCAAGGGCGGCCTCCCAGGCACCGGTGCCGGAGGCGGGATAGATCACCACCTCGCTCTGCACGGTCTTGAAGACGCGCTTCATCCCGGCAAGCACCGTGCGGCCGAGCTCGCCGAACTCCGGCCCGCGATGATCGATCGTGGGCGCGTCGATCGCGCGCAGGACCCGGTCGGGGACGTTGGTCGGCCCGGGTATCTGGAGGAAATGTCGGCCTGCGTTCCTGGGCATGCAGCCTCCCGGATTGCGTCCAGTCTCGGAATTTTGTATTCTGCATTCAAAATGGACGCGGCGCAAGCCATCGAGCCGATTCAGCGCCGTCCCCTGCACGAGGAGGCGGTAGGCCGGCTGCGCGATCGGATCGTGCAGGGAAGCCTCGCGCCCGGCGCGCGCCTGAACGAGCGGCTGTTGTGCGCGCAGCTCGGGATTTCGCGAACGCCGTTGCGCGAAGCGTTCAAGCTCCTCGCCGCAGAAGGACTGATCGAGCTGCTCCCGAACCGCGGCGCGATGGTCGCGCGCCTGGACCCGGAGCGGCTCAAGCACAGCTTCGCCGTGATGGGCGCGCTCGAAGCGCTCGCCGGGGAACTTGCTTGCGCGCGCGCGAGCGCCGAGAGCATCGACGCGGTAAAGCGGCTCCACGCCGATATGGTCGCGGCGCATGCGCGCGGCGACCTCGCAGCCTATTTCAGCTTCAACCAGGCGATTCACCTGAAGCTGGTCGAAGCTTCCGGGAACCCGGTGCTGGTGCAGACTTACCGGCAGCTGAATGCCAACGTGCGCCGCGCCCGCTACATGGCGAACCTCTCGGCCGAGCGCTGGGACGCGGCGATGCGCGAACACGAGGAGATCCTGGCGGCGTTCGCGGCGCGCGACGCGGCGCGCCTGAAGCGCCTGCTCGACGCGCACCTCGCGGCGAAGCTCGCCTCGGTGCTCGGGTGAAGGCGCTCGAAGCGCGGCTGCGCCGCGAAATACACGCCGAGGTGCATTTCGACGCGGCGAGCCGCGGCCGCTATTCGACCGACGCCTCGATCTACCAGGTGAAGCCCCTCGGCGTGGTCGTGCCGCGCACCGAGGAGGCCGCGCGCGGCGCGATCGCCATCGCGGCCGAGGAAGGCGCGCCGGTCCTGCCGCGCGGCGCCGGCAGCTCGCAGTGCGGCCAGACCGTAGGCGCGGCTCTCGTCATCGACGATTCGAAGTACTTGAACCGGATCGTCGAAGTGAATACGGCCGAGCGCGCGGCGGTCGTACAGCCCGGCGTGGTACTGGACTCGCTGAACGCGAAGCTCCGGCCGCTCGGCCTGTGGTTTCCGGTGGACGTCTCCACTTCGGCTCAGGCCACCCTCGGCGGCATGGCCGGGAACAACTCGTGCGGCTCGCGCTCGATCGCCTACGGCAACATGGTCCACAACGTGACCGCGATCGACGCCGTCACAAGCGACGGGCGGCGCCTGCGCTTCGGCCCGATGCGCGAGGACTCCGAGCTCGACCGCAAGCTCGCCGCGCTGTACGAGAGAGAGAAGGACGAGATTGCGGCGCGCTTTCCGGTCGTGCCGCGGCGCGTGGCGGGCTACAACCTCGACCACCTCGGTCCGCCGTACGCCAACTCCGCGCACCTGCTCGTCGGCTCGGAGGGCACGCTCGCCTATTTCGAGCGCCTGCATCTTCGGCTTTCACCGCTGCCGCGCGCGCGCTCGCTCGGCGTTTGCCACTTCCCGCGCTTCTATTGCGCGATGGAGAGCGCGCAGCACATCGTCAGGCTCGGCCCCTCGGCGGTGGAACTCGTAGACCGCACCATGATCGAGCTGGCGCGCGAGATCGGCGCGTTCCGCAGGACCGTGGATGCGTTCATCAGGGGAGAGCCGGACGCGATCCTCCTGGTCGAGTTTTCCGGGGAGGAGAACCAGACACCGAATCTGAGGCGGCTCACCCGGCTGATGGCCGATCTGGGGTTTCCCGGCAGCGTGGTCGAGGTCGTCGATCCGCGACTCCAGAAGGACATCTGGGAGGTGCGCAAGGCGGGCCTCAACATCATGATGTCGATGAAGGGCGACGGAAAGCCCGTTTCCTTCATCGAGGACTGCGCGGTGCCGCTCGAGCACCTGGCCGAATACACGGCGCGCCTCACCGAGGTCTTCGAGCGCCACGGCACGCGCGGCACCTGGTACGCGCATGCCTCGGTAGGGTGTTTGCACGTGCGGCCGGTGCTCGACATGCGGCGCGACGGCGCGCAGAAGATGCGCGCGATTGCGGAAGAGGCCTGCGCGCTCGTGCGGCGGTACAAGGGCGCGTATTCGGGCGAGCACGGCGACGGCCTGGTGCGCTCGGAGTGGATCGCGCCCTTCTTCGGGCCGCGGCTCACCGCGGCGCTCGCCGAGGTGAAGTCCTGGCTCGATCCGAAGGGCCTCATGAATCCCGGCAAGATCGTGAATCCGCCGAAGATGGACGACCACTCGCTGTTTCGCCATCCGCCGGGCTATCGTACGGTGGCGCTCGAGACCGCGCTCGACTGGAGCGCGTGGGGCGGCTTCGACAAGGCCGTGGAGATGTGCAACAACAACGGCCACTGCCGCAAGTTCGACGCCGGCACCATGTGCCCGTCCTATCGCGCGACGCGGGACGAGATGCACCTCACGCGCGGGCGCGCCAACACGCTTCGCCTTGCGCTTTCGAACCAGATCCCGTTCGATGCGGCGAAGGACGCCCTTGACCTCTGCGTAGGCTGCAAGGGCTGCAGGCGCGAGTGCCCCACCGGGGTGGACATGGCGCGCATGAAAATCGAATTTCTGTCCCATTACAGGGCAAGACACGGCCTTTCGCTTCGGGACCGCGCCATCGCCTGGCTGCCGCGCTATGCACCCGTTGCAGCACGTTTTCCGGCTCTTTCGAATTTCTTCTCTGAAAACCTGAAGCCCTACCTGGGATTCGCTGCGCCGCGCGATTTGCCGCGCTGGCGGCGCGATTACTTCGTCGATCGCGCCTGGCCCAAGCGCGGCAGCCGCGAGGTGGTGCTGTTCGTGGACACCTTCAACCGCTGGTTCGAGCCCGGGAACGCGCGCGCCGCGATCCGCGTGCTCGAGGCCGCGGGCTACCGCGTGCATGCGCCGCAGCCCGTGATTGGCGCTCGGCCGCTGTGCTGCGGGCGCACATTCCTCTCGGTGGGGCTCGCCGAAGAAGCCAAGCGCGAAGCGCGCCGGATGCTGAAGGCGTTCCGGCCGTACCTCGAGCAGGGCCTGCCGGTGCTGGGTCTCGAGCCCTCGTGCCTGTTCACGCTCAAGGACGAGTTCGGCGTCCTGCTGCCCGGCGCGGAAACCGCCCGCCTCGCCAATCGCGCGATGCTTTTCGAAGAATTCATTGCCGACGAAGCTCAGGCCGGCCGCTGCAGGCTCGATCTGAAGCCGGTGGCCGGCGAAGCGCTGCTGCACGGCCATTGCCACCAGAAGGCGTTCGGCGTGATGGGTGCAGTGGAGCGCGCCCTGAAGCTGATTCCCGGCCTCTCCGTGAAAGAGATCGAGTCCTCGTGCTGCGGCATGGCGGGAAGCTTCGGCTACGAAGCCGAGCACTACGAAGTCTCGATGAAGATGGCGCAGCTCGACCTGCTGCCCGCGATCCGCAGATCGACGCCCGAGACCCTGCTCGTCGCCGACGGCGCGAGCTGCCGCGCGCAGGTCGCGCACGGCGCGAACCGCGAGGCGCTGCACGCAGCGCGAGTGCTGGAGCGCGCGCTCGCCTAGAATTGCCGGCGTGGAGCCGCACGCTGGCGATACCGGAACGCTGATCCGTTCGCGCATCGAGATCGCGCGCATCCTGCGGGAGCTGCAGGCGCGCGGCGAGCCGGTGACCGCCTACCTCGACGAGGGCGAGGAAGAGCGCCTGTTCATCGGGCAGATCGTCGCGGTGGAGCCGGACGAGGGCTACGTGCTCGCCGAGTTCGGCGCCGACAAGGGGGCGAACACGGCGCTGCTCGCGCTCGGGACGGCGACCTTGCACGCCAACGACGCGCGCACCCATCTCGAGTTTCCTGCGATCGGGCCGCACGAGGCGCAGCACGGCGGGCGCGCGGTGCTGCGCTTCGCGTTTCCGCCGCTGCTCGTGCGCCTGCAGCGGCGCGAACATGCGCGGATCCGGATTCCCGCGGCGGTGCAGCTGCGCTGCATCGCCGACAGCGCGGGGACCGCGCCGTTCGAGGCGCGCGTGGTCGATGTGAGCCCGGGGGGCGTGGGCGCAATCGTGTTCGATGCCCGAATTCACCTCGACCCCGGGACGCATCTGCGGCGCTCCAAGATCGTGTTCCCCGACGCCGCGGCGGTGCTGGTGGACCTTGAAGTGCGCTACACGCGGCAAGTCGTGCTCGAGGACGGCACGGCCGCACGGCGGGCCGGCTGCCGGTTCATCGGCTCGGCGCGCGACCTCGAGCGCCTGGTGCACGCCTTCATCAGTACGCTACCCGACTGACTCAGCACCTGGGGAGCCAGCGATGGAGCCAATCCTTCGCGCGCTGGCGCGCGTGGCGCGTCGCGATTTTCTCCTCGGGGCTCGCATCGCGCCGGAAGTCGAAGGCGCGCCGCGCGAGCGGATACATCTGGATCTCCACCGGAACGCCGCGCTCCCAGAGCGCGTAGAAGGCGCGGCCGTTGGTGAGGCGCCGCGCCTCGAAGTCGCCTTCCCCGATCAGCATCAGCACCGGCGCGCGGATCTTCTCGACTTCGGGCGCAATCGAGTAGATCTGGTGCGGCTCGGGCGCGTTCGGGTTCTGGAAGTGGCCATAGTAGGAAACGATCGCGGCGATATCCTGCGGGCGCTTCGCCGCGAGACGCAGCGCGTAGTAGGGTCCGCGCGACACGCCCACGATGCCGGCAGGACCCTTGCACGCGTCCCTGTGCTTGAGGAGCGCATCGAATGCGGCCTCGACATCGCCTTCGGTGCCGGGATCGTGCGGCACCGGCCAGCGGTCGATCAGGCGCCCCTTCTGCCAGTCCGGCGCCGCGACCAGGAATCCCTGCGCCGCAAGCTCCCGCACGTGCGCGCGCTCCTCGTCCTCGTAGCCGCGGCGCGCGTGGATGAAGAGCACCGGCGGAAACGGACCCGCGCCCGCGGGCCGCGCGACTTCCACCGGCACCTCGACGTCGCCGTTTCGCACCGTGATCGATTCGAGCGTCTGCGCCTCGAGCGGCGATGCGAGCGCGAGCGCCAGCCAAGCCAGCCGTTTCATGCAGTCCTCCCGGGACCGATTTTCGCCCCGTGCTCCGTACCCGGGGATCAGTGAAATTTCTTCGGCAATCAGCGCCGGCGCGCCGACCCGGCGAACAGGGCAATGCCTGCCAGGATCATGGGCAGGCTCAGCCACTGGCCCATGGTGAGGCCGAGCGCGAGAAAGCCGAGGAAATCGTCGGGCTCGCGCGCGAATTCGCCCGCGAAGCGGAACGCGCCGTAGCCGACGAGAAACGCCGCCGACACCTGCCCGCGCGGACGCGGCCTTGCCGAAAACCACCACAGGAGCGCGAAGAGCGCAACCCCCTCGAGCGCCATTTCGTAGAGCTGCGAAGGGTGGCGCGGCGCCTCGCCCGCGCCGCGGAACACCATGCCCCAGGGAAGATCGGTGACCCGGCCCCAGAGCTCGCCGTTGATGAAGTTGCCGAGGCGTCCCGCGGCGATGCCGAGCGGAACCAGGGGCGCCACGAAATCCATCACATCGAGCCAGGCGAGGCGGCTCCGGCGCGCCACGAACACCATTGCCACGAGCACGCCGAGAAAGCCGCCGTGAAACGACATCCCGCCCTGCCAGATGGCGAAGATCTCGAGCGGGTGCGCCGCATACCACGCGGGCTTGTAGAAGAGCACGTAGCCCAGCCGCCCGCCGAGGATCACCCCGAGGATCGCGGCGAAGAGGAGATCGTCGAACTCGCCTCGCGTCACCGGCGCGCGGCCCGCGGCGATCCGGCGAAGGCCGAGCCACCAGCCGGCCGCGAAGCCGGCGAGGTACATGAGGCCGTACCAGCGCACGGCCAGCGGCCCGAGCGAGATCGCAACCGGATCGAAGTTGGGGTGGACGAGCACGGTAAAATCCGATTGTAACGACGGGAGGAATTTGCGCATGAGCTACAACCGCAGGAGCCGGCTGATCACCCAGGGCGAGGCGCGCTCGCCCAACCGCGCGATGCTGCGCGCGGTGGGCTTCAACGACGGCGACTTCGACAAGCCGATCGTGGGCGTAGCGAACGGCCATTCCACGCTCAACCCGTGCAACGCGGGGATCCAGCCGCTCGTAGATCGCGCGATCGCGGCCCTGGAAGCCTCGGGCGCCAAGCCGCAGGTGTTCGGCTTCCCGACCGTCACCGACGGCATCGGCATGGGCACCGAGGCGATGAAGTACTCGCTCGTCTCGCGCGAGGTGATCGCGGACGCCATCGAGACCTCGGTCAACGGCCAGGCGATGGACGGCGTGCTCGCGGTGGGCGGCTGCGACAAGAACATGCCCGGCTGCATGATCGCCATCGCACGCATCAACGTGCCGGGGATCTACGTCTACGCCGGCACCATCAAGCCGGGCAAATGGAAGGGGCAGGACCTCACGATCGTGTCCGCGTTCGAGGCGGTGGGCGCGCACGCCGCCGGCAGGATGAGCGACGAGGATTTCCTCGGGATCGAAAAAAACGCCTGCCCCACGGTGGGCGCCTGCGGCGGCATGTTCACCGCCAACACCATGAGCTCCTCGTTCGAAGCGCTCGGCATGAGCCTGCTCGGTTCCTCGCAGATGGCCTGCCCCGACTCGGAAAAGGCGGATTCCGCCGCCGAGTCCGCGCGCGTGCTCGTCGAGGCGGTGAAGAAGAACCTGAGACCGCGCGACATCATCACGCGCAAGTCGATCGAGAACGCAGTCGCGCTCGTGATGGCCACCGGCGGCTC
This sequence comes from Betaproteobacteria bacterium, assembly GCA_037443705.1. Classification (GTDB taxonomy): domain Bacteria; phylum Pseudomonadota; class Gammaproteobacteria; order Burkholderiales; family SG8-39; genus 2-02-FULL-66-14. The sequence continues at coordinate 55,304 of JBBINV010000001.1, forward strand.
GACCAACGCGGTGCTGCACTATCTCGCGATTGCGCACGCGGCCGGAGTCAGGTGGACGATCGACGATTTCGAACGCGTACGGCGCAGAGTCCCGGTGCTCTGCGACCTGAAGCCCTCGGGGCGGTTCGTCGCGGTGGACTTCCACCGCGCGGGCGGCGTGCCCCAGGTGCTGAAAATGCTGCTCGATCACGGCGTGCTGCACGGCGAGTGCATGACGATCACCGGCCGTACGCTCGCCGAGGAGCTGAAGAGCGTTCCCGCGGAGCCGCGCGCCGATCAGGAGGTGATCCGCCCGTGGTCCAAGCCGCTCTACGCGCAGGGCCACCTCGCGATCCTGAAGGGAAACCTCGCCACCGAGGGATGCGTCGCGAAGATCACGGGCCTGAAGAACCCCTCGATCACCGGCCCGGCGCGCGTGTTCGACTCCGAGCCCGCGGCGATGAAGGCGATTCTTGCGAAGAAAATCCGCGCGGGCGACGTGATCGTGATTCGCTACGAGGGCCCGAAGGGCGGTCCCGGGATGCAGGAAATGCTCGCGCCCACTTCCGCCCTCGTCGGCCAGGGCCTGGGCGAATCGGTGGGACTGCTCACCGACGGACGCTTCTCGGGAGGCACCTGGGGCATGGTGGTCGGCCACGTCGCGCCCGAGGCGTTCGTCGGCGGCACCATCGCGCTCGTGAAGGAAGGCGACTCGATCACGATCGACGCGAACAAGCGCCTCATCCAGCTCAATGTCTCCGCCAGGGAGCTCGCCGCGCGGCGCAGGAAATGGAAAGCGCCCAAGGCGCGTTATACGAGCGGATTGCTGGCGAAGTACGTGCGTCTCGTTTCGAGTGCGAGCAAGGGCGCAATCACCGACTCGGAAGCTTGAGCCAGGTTGCCCGAGCAACTCGGATGTGCCCGCCGCGCCGTTGGCCGGCGATCTGCTAACGCGCGGACTAATCTAACGGATAAGAATTTCCTTCGCGTCCTGGCCGCAGGATGGGGCACTGCGGCCGGATCCGGGGTGCCGAGCGCCGGGTTGGGGCCACGATTCGGTCATGCACCGGCATCGAGGAAGCTCGCGCAAGGGGCGTTATGGCAAGTAAACCGGGTGGTCGAATGACGCCGCGCCGCAAGTTCCTGCTGTCGAGCGGCGCGCTGCTCGCAGCGCCGCTCGCGCGCGCGCAGACCGCGCAGCCGCATCGCATCCTCTGGCTGTCGGTGGTCACGAAGGGGGGCAGCGCGCTGTTCCTCGATTCCTTCCTCCAGGCAATGGCGGCGCATGGCTACATTCGGGAAAAAATTTCATCCTCGACGCGCGCTATGGCGAGGCTCGCGCGATACGCTAGACCGCCTCGCGCTGGAGGCGGCCGCGCTCAAGCCGGCCGTGATCGTCACTATGGGCCCGGCGGTGCATTCGACGCGCAAGATCCCCGGAGCGACTCCAGTCGTGTTCGGCTTCAGCGGCGATCCGATCGAGGGCGGTTTCGCGCAGGGCCCCGCACGGCCAGGCGGGCGCTTCACCGGCGTCAGTTTCCTCGCCTACGAGCTTGTCGGCAAGCGCGTCGAGCTGATGCACGAAGTGCTGCCGAGAATGAAGCGCCTGGCGGTCCTGTCCAACCCCCACGACGTCGGCGACCAGTAGGAATTCGACGCGACCCGCGCGGCGGCGCTGCGCTATGGGCTGGAGGTCACGCACTATCCGGCGGGCAACGCCACTGAGCTCGAGCGCGCGCTCACCGGGATCGCCGCGGCGCGCGCCGAGGCGGTCATGATCCATCCCGACGGCCTGATCGTGCAGCAGCGCGAGGCGATCGGCCGCTTCTCGATCCAGAACCGGATTCCGGCGATCTCGGGCTGGGCATCGATCGCCGAGGGCGGCGCTCTCATGACCTACGGCCCGGTACAGCGGAAAAGCTGCCGGCGGCTCGCCTACTACGTGGACCGCATCCTGCGCGGCGCGAGCCCCGCCGACTTGCCGATCGAGCTGCCTGCGATGCTGGAGATGGTGGTCAACCTGAAGACCGCGAAAGCCCTCGGCCTCGCAGTCCCGCAGTCGGTGCTGCTGCGCGCCGACCGGGTGATCGAATAGGACAGGCGCTCAGGCCAAGCGCTTCAAGCTCGCCAGGAGGTTGGCAAGCGGCGTCACCTCCACGCGCTCGTCCACGCTGTACGCGACGGTGCCGGGATAGACGATCCAGGCCTTATGCAACCGCAGGTCCTGCAGCGCGATCCGCAATGACTTGGTCATCGCGGGTGCATCGCTTGCCTTGAACTCGACGCCGTAGCGGCGTCCGCGGCGAAACAGCAGGAGGTCGAGTTCCGCGCCTGCATGCGTTCCCCAGAAGAAGGATTGACTCGACCCCGCCGCCATGAGTGCTTGCTCGAGCGCAAAACCTTCCCAGGAGGCCCCGTATTTCGGATGCCCCTCGAGTTCTGCCCGGCTCGTGATCGCGAGCAGCGAATGCAGCATACCGCTGTCGCGCAAGTACACCTTTGGCGCCTTGTATTGCCGCTTGGACAGGTTGGCGTGCCACGGCTGCAGCTGGCGCACAAGGTAGGTGCCGGTCAGCACGTCCAGGTACCGGCGCACCGTGTGCTCCGAAACACCGAAAGCGCGGCCAAGCTCGGCGCCGTTCCAGATCTGGCCGTGATAGTGCGCGACCATGGTCCAGAATCGCCGCAGTGCCTCGGCAGGGATGCGAATTCCGAGTTGCGGGACGTCGCGCTCGAGGAACGTGCGAATGAAGTCCTGGCGCCAGGCCGCGCTGGCGGTCTCGCTGCGCGCGAGAAAGGAGCGCGGAAGCCCGCCCCGCAGCCACAGGCGCTGCTGAGCCCCGGGACCCACCTCGTCCAGATCGAAGCCGGCCATGTCCACGAAGCCGACGCGGCCTGCGAGGCTTTCCGATACGCCGCGTACCAGGGCTGGCGACGCGCTGCCCAGGATCAGGAACTTCGCCGTGGGGCGCGCCCGGTCGGCAAGCGGCCTTAGTGTCGCGAAAAGCTCCGGCTGCCGCTGGATCTCGTCGATCACGATCAGCCCCGACAGCGGGGCCAGCGTCAGCTCCGGACGCGCGAGCCGCGCGCGATCGGCGGCGGTCTCCAGGTCGAAGTAATGCGACTGCCGGCCGGCCGCCAGTTGCCGCGCAAGCGTGGTCTTGCCGCATTGCCGTGGCCCCAGCAGCGCGCACACGGGTTTTGCGCCGAGCGCTGCGCGCACCGCGCGAAGATACCGCTGGCGGCCGATCATATCCGGGAGGATCCTTGCATTTCCGAACCCATTGTACAGAAATGCAAGGATCTGCGCCGGCGCCGCCCGGCGCTCGATCTGCTACTTCGCCAGGCGCTTCTCCACCAGCCGCGCCATGTTGCGGCCGATCAGCTGCATCACCTCGCTGGAGACGGCGCGCACCGTACCCGAGAGGCGCGCGGTCTGCGGGATCACGTTGTAGGCGTCGCCGGCGTGGATCTGCGTCACCGACACCACCGCCGTGTCCACCGGTCGCACGTTCCGCGACACCAGGCTCTGCAGCGCTGCGGTGAGGTGCGAGGCGATCAGCACCGGGTCCACGCCTGCCTCGGGGCGCGCGCCGTGCGCGCCGCGGCCCTCGATGTCGATGTCGAAGAAGGCGCCGCCCGCCGTCATGGGGCCGGAGCGCACCGCGAATTTGCCGAGCGGCATGCCGGGCCGGTTGCGCAGTCCGAAGATGGCGTCGCACGGGAAGCGCTTGAAGAGGCCGTCGGCGATCATCGCCTTCGCGCCGCCCATGCCTTCCTCCGCGGGCTGGAAGATGAAGCGCAGCGTGCCGTCGAAATTCCTCGTCGCGGCAAGCTACTTCGCCGCGCCGAGCAGCATCGCGGTGTGGCCGTCGTGGCCACAGGCATGCATGCGGCCGTCGTTCCGGGAACGGTGCGCGAAGGTGTTGGCCTCCTTGATCGGCAGCGCGTCCATGTCGGCACGCAGGCCGAGCGACGGATAAGAATTTCCTTCGCGTGCTTGCCGCAGGTTGGGGCACTGCGGCCGGATCCGGGGTGCCGAGCGCGCGCGGCTTCGCCCGCCCGCCGGGCGGCCTCCGGGTCGTGCTGGATCCCGACGGCGCGCAATCCGAAGCGAAGCGCTGCGTACAGCGGCACGGCGCCATTTCCGGAATCCAGGTCGACCAGCATGTCGTTCGCCTTCGGCTCGGCGGCCACCATCAACCCGTCGACCTTGGCGCTGTTGACGAAATCCCGGTACCAGGTTCCGTCGATGTAGCGATGGCGCTCACCGGTGGCGCCCGCCGGGCCACCCGCGCGCGAAAGCGCCTGCTGAACCCGCAACAGCGCGTGCTCGGGGTCCGCGATGGCGGATACCGTGCCGGAGGCGGGCGCCGGCGCACCGTCGACGCCGAGCTGGGCAAGCCGTTCGGCGGCCTGGGCGGCCTCTCGCGACCCCGGTGCGAGCTCGCGCGCGCGCCGGAACGCGACGACCGCCTCGCCCCGCTTGTTCTGCCGAAGATAGGTCTCGCCGAGGTAATAGTGTGCGGGCGCATTGGCCGGGTCGATGCCCAGGCCCTCCGCGAAGCGGCGCGCGGCCGCGTCGAATTCGCCGCGCTGGAACGCCACAAAAGCCTCCGAGAAGATCGCGCGCGCGTCGCCCGAAGGCGCTCGGGAGCCCGCGACCGGTATCGGCGGCGACCCGGCGCGCGCCAGGTCGAGGAATACGATCCGGTCGCGACCTCCCTCGCGCAACCCCTGCAGGACACCCAGGCCGTCGGCGAGCCAGCGCGCGTAGCCGTGCCCCCTCGCGTTGAACTCGTCGCTGCATATCTCGCGGCCGTTCGCCGTCTCGACGATGCGCAGCGACATCACGGCGCCGCGGTTCTCGAACAGCGCGGCGAGCGATCCCGCAGGCGACAGCATCGCCCCGGTCTCACGGTAGCGTCCGATCTCGAGCACGCGCGCCGGGTCCCACAACAACGTCATCTGCTCCTTCGCGCGATGCCGGTCGCCCGGCAGCGGATAGGTGATGACCGCCTTCAGGCGCCCGTCGCGATCGACAGCCGCCTGGGCGACGTGCCCGGTCGCCGAAGGCAGGACGAGGCGGCTGCGCCACGAAGCCGCGTCGATGATATCCACGCCCCGCTCGCCGCCGCCCAGGATCACGAGCCCGCCGCTGCGATAGACCGACGCATAGCCCGGCGCGCCATCGACCTCGCGCCCGCTGGCCAGGTCGTATATCCGCACGATCTGCTCCTGGCTCTATCCCAGGGCGATGCGCGTGTCGCCGATGAAGGCCGCCGACGGCCGCCCGCTCGCCTGCGGGTTGTACGCGAGGCTGGCCACTTCGCGGCCGGCGCTCAGATCGAAGACCACGATCCGCTGCCCGTCCTCGCGGGGTGCGCCACGAGCGCCCGCCCGGCAGGAGGGTCCGCCCAGACGAACCAGGGCGCCTTCGCAATCTCGCGTCCCGATTCCGAGTCGACGATGTGGGTACCGAGCGTTCTGCCGCTGAACCGCCACAGCTCCACGTACCGATCGTCGATGAACCGGGCGCGTGCCGCGTTCTTCAGAACCGGGCCGACAGGCTGCCCGGATGGAATCTCGCGCATCTGAAAGGACCGGTCGGTGCCCTCGAGCAGCACGCGTGAACGGAAGGGATGCATCACCGCGCCCACATAACCCTGATGTCGCTCGAACTTCAGAACGTCGCGATGCGTGGCCTTCTCGCGAACGTGAAGGGTGTCTCCGGCCCTTACGGCGTAAACATGGCTGCCGGTTCGCCGGATTCGTCTCGGCGGGCCACTCGATCGCCGATGCGCCCGGAACTTCAAGCCCCGTCAGATCCCTGCATTGGGCGCCTGCCGCGCACAGGGGCGCCAGCGACAACGCGAAGAGCACCACGAATCCTCGCGCAGCGGTAACCCCGCTTCGCAAGGCGATGCAACCCATCATCGGTCCCTCGTCAGCTTTTCCTGGAAACGGCCGAGCGCCCGCGGATTATGCCGAACGCCGGCGCTTTGTTCGCCGCGCTTTTCGCGATGGCGTGTCAAACGGCGTGAGGCAGTTGAAATTCGTTGCCCGCGGTCAACGGTTGAAGTTCGCGCAGGCGGCCCGCTAAAACCCCGATCCCGGCTGCTTGAGCAACTCCATTTCTTCCGGCGTGGAGGCGCGCCCGAGCGCGGCGTTGCGATGGGGAAAGCGCCCGAAGCGCTCGATGATTTCGCGGTGGCGCAGCGCCTAGGCGTAGACGTCCGCGGTCTCGGAATACGGGAGCAGGCGTGCCATCAGCTCGCAGGAAATCATCTGGTCGGCGAGCGACTCGCTGTGCTCGAAGGGCAGCTAAAGGAACATGCGCTCGGCGGGCGCCATGGCGCGGTCGTAGCTCCAGGCGAGCGCGTGCTTCGCCGCGGCGCGCGCCTCCTCGTGCCGGGCGAGAAAGCGGTTCCGGATCACGCGATCGAATTCCGCGTCCTTGCGGAACCAGCGCTCTCGCGGCAAGCCGAACCAGAAATCGAGCACTTCTATCGCGCGTGCGTCCATTTGCGAATTGTCGTCGATCGGCGAAAGGGCGCGCGTCGGTATCCCGGACCGGGCCAAGGTCTTTGCGTTCACGCGCACCGTGCGCTGATCGGGGGAGCGCGATAATGCGCGCATGGCCAACCGCCTCGCGAGCGAGACTTCGCCCTACCTGCAGCAGCACGCCGGGAACCCGGTGGACTGGTATCCGTGGGGCGCGGAAGCGCTCGAGCGCGCGCGCGCCGAGGACAAGCCGATCCTGCTCTCGGTGGGCTATTCGGCGTGCCACTGGTGCCACGTGATGGCGCGCGAGAGCTTCGAGGACGCGGAGGTCGCGGCGCTCATGAACCGTGACTTCGTCAACATCAAGGTCGATCGCGAGGAGCGGCCCGACCTCGACCAGATCTACCAGACCGCGCACCAGATGCTCGCGCGCGGCGCGGGCGGCTGGCCGCTCACGATGTTCCTGTCGCCCGACGGCACCCCATTCTTCGGCGGGACCTATTTTCCGAAGGTCTCGCGCTACGGGCTTCCGGGTTTCGCGGACCTGCTCGGGCGTATCGCCGCGATCTGGCGCGAGAAGCGCGCCGAGATCCGGGAGCAGAACGAGCAGGTGCGCGCCGCGCTCGGACGCACGCTGCCGACGGCCGGCGCGCACCGCTCGAGCCTCGATCGCGCGCCGCTCGAGGCGATGCTCGGGAACCTGCGCGCGAGCTTCGATCCGCGTTTCGGCGGCTTCGGCGGTGCGCCCAAGTTCCCGCACCCCACGGACCTCGAGCTGTGTCTGCGCTTCGACGAGAAGGGGGTCGTCAAGACGACGCTCGAGGCGATGTGCAGGGGAGGCATCTACGACCAGCTCGGCGGGGGCTTTTGCCGCTACAGCGTGGACGCGCGCTGGGAGATCCCGCACTTCGAGAAGATGCTCTACGACAACGGGCCGCTGCTCGCGCTCCTCGCCGACGCATGGCTCGTTACGGGCGAGACGCTCTTTGCGCGCTGCGCGGAGCAGACCGCAGCCTGGATGCTTCGCGAGATGCAGTCTCCCGAGGGTGGCTTCTACTCGTCGCTGGATGCGGACTCGGAGCACCAGGAAGGCAGGTTCTACGTCTGGGATCGCGAAGAGGTCCGGGCGTTGCTGACGGAGGACGAATTCGCCGAGGTTTCGCAGCACTATGGCCTCACGCAGCCGCCGAATTTCGAGAACCGCCACTGGCATCTGCGCGTCGCGAGTCCGGTTCGGGAACCCGGGATACTCGAAAAGGCAAAAGCAAAGCTTTTCGCCGCTCGCGAAAAGCGCGTGCGGCCCGGGCGCGACGAGAAGGTGCTCGTGTCCTGGAACGCGCTCGCGATCCGCGGGCTCGCGCACGCTGGGCGCGTCTTCGGCCGCCCCGAGTGGAGCGCCGCGGCGCGCCGCGCGCTCGGCTTCATCCGCCGGGCGATGTGGCGCGACGGGCGGCTGTTCGCCACGTACAAGGACGGGCGCGCGCGCCTCGCCGCGTACCTCGACGACTATGCGTTCCTCTCGGCGGCGCTGCTGGAGCTCCTGCAATGCGAGTACCGGCAGGAGGATCTGGAATTCGCCGAAGAGCTCGCCGAGGTGCTGCTCGAGCAGTTCGAGGATCGCGAGGCGGGGGGCTTTTTCTTCACCGCGCGCGACCATGAGCGGCTCGTGCATCGGCCCAAGCCTGGGCACGACAGCGCGCTGCCCTCCGGCAACGGGGTGGCGGCCTGGGTCCTCGGACGGCTCGCCGCGCTGACCGGCGAGGACCGCTACGCGAGCGCCGCGGAGCGTACCCTCGAGCTCTTTTACCCCTCGATGCGCGACTACCCGGCCGGGTTCGGCATGCTCGGGATCGCCCTCGCGGAAGCCGTGACTCCGCCGGCGGTGCTGGTGCTGCGGGGGCAAGCAGGCGGAATCGGGGCCTGGAGTGAAAGTCTGGCAAGACAGTACGTCCCGGACCTGACGGTGCTCGCCATCCCGGACGGCGCAGCGGGGCTGCCCCCGGCGCTCGACAAGCCCCGGCGCGAGGCGCCGGTCACCGGGTGGCTCTGCCGCGGTGCCGTGTGCTTCGAGCCTTCAAGCGACCTCGACAGCCTAAAGCGCAGTATGATTGCGCCCCACCCAAAGCCCCTCACGTAGACTCAAGACATCGCACCTGGGAGACGCCATGCAACCGAACAAGATTGCACTGACCCTCATTGCCGCCGCCACGGTGGCCGCGCTCGGCGCCTGCGGCGAGCAGAAGAAGCCCGAGCCGCCCAAGCCCGCCGCCCAAGCGCCGAAGGCCCCGCCGCCGCCCCCGCCTTCGATCGAGATCAGGATCGGCCACGTCGCGCCGCTCACCGGCGGCATCGCGCATCTCGGCAAGGACAACGAGAACGGCGCGCGCCTTGCGGTCGAAGAGGCGAACGAAGCGAATATCAAGATCGACGGCAAGGACGCAAAATTCGCCCTCGTTGCCGAGGACGACCAGGCCGACCCCAAGGTCGGCACCACGGTCGCGCAGAAGCTCGTCGACGCGAAAGTCGCGGGCGTGGTCGGCCACCTCAACTCGGGTACCTCGATCCCGGCCTCGCCGATCTACAACCAGGCCGGCATTCCCGTGATCTCGGGTTCGGCCACCAACCCGCAGCTCACCGAGCAGGGCTTCAAGGGCCAGTTCCGCGTGGTCGGGCGCGACGACCAGCAGGGTCCGGCGATCGCAAGCTACCTCGCCGAGACCAGGAAGCCGAAGCTCGTCGCGGTGATCGACGACGCGACCGCGTACGGCGCGGGCATCGCCGACGAGGTCGAGAAAACGCTCAAGGCCGCCAACGTCAAGGTACTGCCGCGGGAGAAGGGCACCGACAAGACCACCGACTGGAAGGCGATCCTCACCAAGGTGCGCGGCCGCAAGCCCGACGCGATCTTCTACGGCGGCATGGACGCGACCGGCGGCCCGCTCATCAAGCAGGGCAAGGAGCTCGGCATCAAGGCGGTGTTCTCGTTCGGCGACGGTGCCTGTACCGACAAGATGACCGAGCTCGCCGGGCCTGCGGCCGAAGGGCTGCTGTGCTCGCAGGCCGGTATCCCGCCGCAGGCCGCTTCGAAGAAATTCCTGGACGCGTACAAGAAGAAGTTCAACACCGATCCGATCCTGTACGCGCCTTTCACCTACGATGCGGCGAACCTGCTGATCGAGGCGATGAAGAAGGCGAATTCCGCAGAGCCCTCGAAATACCTGCCCGAGCTGCAGAAGATCGCGTACACGGGCGCCACCGGGCCGATCTCGTTCGACGCGAAAGGCGACCGCAAGGACGCCGAGATCACGATCTTCACCATGAAGGACGGCAAGATCGCGCCGATCGCGGTGGTGAAGGGGGGCAAGACCGTTGCCTACGAGGCGTTCGTGAAAACCATGGGCGGCGGCTGACCCGCCGGAGCCTTCCGGAGACGGCACCTTCGGGTGCCGTTTTCGTTTTTGGTTTAGGCTAGCCGCCCGTGGACGTTTTCCTGCAGCAGATCGTCAACGGCCTGACGCTCGGCAGCGTCTACGCGATCGTGGCGCTCGGCTACACGATGGTCTACGGGATCATCCAGCTGATCAACTTCGCGCACGGCGAGGTGGTGATGATCGGCGCGATGGTCGCCTTCAGCGTGATCGGCGCGCTCGCCCCGAGCGGGCTTCCGCCCCTCGTCGTGGTGCTCGCCGGCACGGCCTGCGCGGTGCCCGTGTGCATGCTGGTCGGCTACTCGATGGAGCGGCTCGCGTACCGGCCCCTGCGGCGCGCGCCGCGTCTTGCGCCGCTCATCACCGCGATCGGCGTCTCGATCGTGCTGCAGCACCTCGCGATGATGATCTGGAGCCGCAACGTCCTCGCATTCCCGCAGATCATCGCCACGCGGACCTATGCCGTGGGCGAGGCGACGATCACCAACGTCCAGATCGTGATCGTCGTGCTGTGCCTCGCGATGATGGCGGGGCTCGCGCTCGTGGTGTACCGAACGCGCCTCGGAACCGCGATGCGCGCCACGGCCCAGAACCCGCAGGTCGCCGGGCTCATGGGGATCGACATCGACCGCGTGATCGCCGCCACCTTCGTGATCGGCGCAGCGCTCGCCGCGGTGGCCGGCGTGCTGTACGGCACCTACTACGGGATCGCGCAGTACACCATGGGTTCGATCCTCGGGCTGAAGGCGTTCTCGGCAGCCGTGCTCGGCGGCATCGGCAACATTCCGGGCGCGATGCTCGGCGGCGTGCTGCTCGGCGTGGTCGAGGCGCTCGGCGCCGGCTACATCGGCGACATCTCGGACCTCTGCCGCTACGGCTGGGGGGCGGCGCTGCTCGAGGAGCGCTGTGCGGGCGGCGGGCACTTCATCCTGTTCGGCTCGGAGTACCAGGACGTGTTCGCGTTCTTCGTGCTGATCCTGGTGCTCGTGTTCCGACCCTCGGGGATCCTGGGCGAGCGCGTCGGGGACCGCGCATGAAACGCGCCATACGCGCCTGGATGGGCTTCGCGCTTCTGGTGGCAGGGCTGCTCGTGCTGCCGTTCGCGCTCGCGGGCATCGGCACCACCTGGGTGCGGATCACGAACTACGCGATCCTCTATGTGCTCCTCGCGCTCGGCTTGAACATCGTGGTCGGATTCGCGGGGCTGCTCGATCTCGGCTACATCGCGTTCTACGCGGTGGGCGCGTACACCTACGCGCTGCTCGCCGGCCCGCACTTCGGCCTGCACCTGCCGTTCTGGGTGATCCTGCCGATCGGGGCGCTGGTGGCGGCGCTCTTCGGAATTCTGCTCGGTGCGCCCACGCTCAAGCTGCGCGGCGACTACCTCGCGATCGTCACCCTCGGCTTCGGCGAGATCATCCGCATTTTCCTCAACAACCTCTCGCGGCCGGTGAACATCACCAACGGCCCGCAGGGGCTTGCGCGGATCGACCCGTTCCGCGCCGGCGATTTCGATTTCGCCAGGTACGAGAGCTTCCTCGGCCTCACCTTCAGCGGCCCGATCAAGTACTACTACCTGCTGCTCGTGGTGCTCGCGGCGATCCTCGCGGTGAACCTGCGGCTCCAGAACTCGAGGATCGGCCGGGCCTGGGAGGCGATCCGCGAGGACGAAATCGCGGCGCGCGCGATGGGCATCGATACGCGCAACGTGAAGCTCCTCGCGTTCGCGATGGGTGCCTCCTTCGGCGGCGTCGCGGGCGGCATGTTTTCCGCGATCCAGGGCTTCATCTCGCCGGAGAGCTTCGTGCTCGTCGAGTCGATCATGGTGGTCTCGATGGTGGTGCTCGGCGGCATGGGCAACATCTGGGGCGTGGTGCTCGGCGCGGTGCTGCTTTCGTTCGTGCCCGAGATCCTGCGCTGGACGGTCGAGCCGCTGCAGCAGGCGATCGCGGGCCGAACCGTGATCGAGCCCGAGGTGATCCGGATGCTCGTCTTCGGCTTCGCCCTCGTGCTCGTCATGATCTTCCGGCCGGCGGGCCTGCTGCCTTCGGCGGTGCGCAAGCGCGAGCTCGAATATGACCGCGCTTCTTGAGGCGCGCGATGTCACCAAGCGCTTCGGGGGCGTGCAGGCGCTCGAGAAGGTTTCGTTCTCGATTGCGCGCGGCGAGATCTACGGCCTGATCGGGCCGAACGGCGCGGGCAAGACGACGCTCTTCAACCTGCTCACCGGCATCTACGCGCCGGACGAGGGCGCCTTCGTTTTCGACGCGAAGGACATCACCCGCCTGAAGCCCGATCGCGTCGCTGCCGCCGGCATCGCGCGCACCTTCCAGAACATCCGGCTCTTCGCCAACCTCTCGGCGCTCGAGAACGTGATGATCGGGCGGCACGTGCGCACGCGTGCGGGCGTCCTTGGCGCGGTGTTGCGGAACAGGAGAACTCTCGAAGAAGAGCGCGGCATCGAGGCGCGCGCGGCGCAGCTCCTCGATTACGTCGGCATCCGCGCGCGCGCCAACGACGCAGCCGGGAGCCTTCCGTACGGTGACCAGCGGCGTCTCGAGATCGCGCGCGCGCTCGCCACCGATCCGAAGCTCCTCGCCCTGGACGAGCCGGCTGCCGGAATGAACCCTTCCGAGCGGCGCACGCTCGCGCGCCTGATCGAGCGCATCCGTGCCGACGGCGTGACCGTGCTGCTCATCGAGCACGACGTGCGCCTGGTCATGAACGTGTGCGACCGGGTGCTTGTGCTCGACTACGGCGAGCGGATCGCCGAAGGCCTGCCCGCCGAGGTGCAGCGCGATCCGAAGGTGATCGAAGCCTACCTCGGGACGCCGCATGCTGCTTGAGGTGGCGGGGCTCGAGGTGCGCTACGGCGGCATCGGTGCCGTGAAGGGCGTCGACCTCGCGGTCGGGGAGGGCGAGCTCGTGTGCCTGATCGGCGCCAACGGCGCGGGCAAGAGCTCGACGCTGAAGGCGATCTGCGGCCTCGTGCCGGTCCATGCCGGCGCGGTGCGCTACGCGGGCGAGGATATCGGGCGAGCGCCGGTGCACGAGCTGCCGCGGCGCGGCCTCGTCATGGTGCCGGAGGGGCGCGGCATCTTCCAGAGCCTCACCGTCGAGGAGAACCTCGCGATGGGGGCGTACGCGCGCGAGGACACCGAAGTGCGCGCCGATTTCGAGCGCCAGTACGCGACCTTCCCGCGGCTGCGGGAGCGGCGCGCGCAGACCGCGGGCACGCTCTCGGGCGGCGAGCAGCAGATGCTCGCGATTGCGCGCGCGCTCATGGCGCGGCCCAGGCTCCTTTTGCTCGATGAGCCCTCGATGGGCCTGGCGCCTCTGCTGGTGGCCAAGATCTTCGAGATCGTGAAAGAGATCGCCGCGCGCGGGGTCACGATCCTGCTGGTAGAGCAGAACGCGAAGCTTGCGCTCGAGATCGCCTCGCGCGGCTACGTAATGGAGTCCGGCGTCATCTCGCTCGCCGACGAGGCGAAGAAGCTGCTCGCGGATCCCAGGGTGCGCGAGGCGTACCTGGGCGAAGGCGCCGCCTAGAGCCGCTCATCGAGCGCGCGGAACATCCTTTCGAGCTCCAGCGTCACGCGCGCAAGCCGCGCGTAATCGACCTTGTCCGGCGTGTCGCTCGGAAGGTGGTAGTGCGGATAGCGGTAGAGCGCCGTGTCGGTGAGCATCACCGCAGGGATGCCGTGGCGCCAGAACGACCACTGGTCCGACCAGTCCACCCCGGGAACCCACGCGGGCGCCGCCACGCCTTCGGAAGGAAATCGCGCCTGCGCGCGCCACGCGCCGATCGTGGCGTGAAGCAGCCGGCGCGAGGAGAGGTTCGAGACGAACGCGAGGAAATCGCCCCGGTCCGGGTAGAAGAGGCCGAGCGGAAAGGGGTAGCCCTGGCTGCCGGGCGAATCCGAGTAATAGCCGATCGTCTCCAGCGAAAACATCGCCACGATGCGCTCGCCGCGCGCGAGGAGCGCGTCGGCGTAGACGCGGCTTCCCATGACGGTGCTCTGGTGAAAGGGCGGCTCCTCGTTCACGAAGAACACCAGCCGGTGCGTGAGCCGCGGGCTCCAGCCGTTCAACCTCCGGGCAAGCTCGAGCAGCGCCGCCACGCCCGAGCCGTTGTCGTTCGCGCCCGGCGCACCGACCACGGAATCGTAGTGCGCCCCGATCACGATCGAGGCCGCCTCGCGCCCGCGGATGACGATTTCGAGGTTTCTGACGCGCCCTTGACCGGACTCGAATTCGTGAGAGGCGGGGGCGCTTCCGCTTTCCCGCAATTCACTTTCTATGTAGCGCGCCGCGGCCTCGAGCGCCTTTGGCCGGCGCAGGTTGTGTTCCGTGGCGCCGATGACGGAGATGTGCTTTTCGAGCTTTTGACGGATTGAAAGCTCGTCGGGGGAGAGCAAAGACAATTCCCCGTGAAAACCCTCGCCCGGCACTGCAATCATGTACCAGCCGAGCGCCGCGAGGAATATCGCGGCGGCGGCGAGGTACAGGAGCGCGCTCACCTCACGCAGTTGCGGCGACGTCGGCCTGCGTGGTGAAGCTGTCGGCGTAGAACTCGTCCTCCGGCAGCTTGCACCTCTCGATGAAGTCCTTCTTCGCGGAATCGACCATCACCGGCACGCCGCAGGCGTAGACCTGGTGGCCGGAGAGATCGGGGAAATCCTCCATCACCGCGCGGTGGACGAACCCCGTGCGGCCGGTCCATTGATCTTCGGGCAGCGCGTCCGAGATGACGGGGACGTATTTGAAATGGGAATGCTCGGCCGCCCAGCGCAAGGGAAGCTCATTCATGTAAAGATCGCTGGGCCTTCTTCCGCCCCAATACAGTGCCGTCGGGCGCCGGATGCCGGCGTGGAGCATGTGTTCGATGATCGCCTTGATCGGCGCAAAGCCGGTGCCCGAGGCGACGAAGACGATCGGCTTTTGCGAGTCCTCGCGCAGGAAGAACGTGCCGAGCGGCCCCTCGAAGCGCAGGATGTCGCGCTCCTTCATCGCGCCGAACACGTGATCGGTGAATTGCCCGCCCGGAACGTGACGCACATGAAGCTGCAGCAGCTCGGCGTCGTGCGGGGCGTTCGCCATCGAGAAGCTGCGGCGCGCGCCGCCTTTCAGGATGAACTCGAGAAATTGGCCGGCGAGGAAGACGAGTTTTTCGTTGGCCGGGAGCTTCAGATGCAGCGCCATGACGTCGTCGGCGAGGCGCTCCATCTTCTGCACGCGGCAGGGCAGCGTCTTCACCTGGACGCCTCTGGCCGCGCCCACCGTGCGCGCCTCGACCACGAGGTCCGAGAGCGCTCTTGCCTGGCAAAGGAGCGCCTTTCCGGCCGCACGCTCCTCGTCCGAAAGCGTCTTCTTCTGGTAATGCCCGTAGTCGACGTTGCCTTCGAGGAGGTGCGCCTTGCAGGTGCCGCACACCCCGCTGTGGCAGCTGTAGGGGAGGAGGATCCCCTGGCGCAGGCCCGCGGCGAGGACCGTTTCGCCCTCCTCGACCTGGAACTGGATCTTGCTCGGCATCAACGTGACGGTTCGCATGGCCGCTAAAATACCATTCCCATGGACGCGCTCCTCGTGCTCACCAACCTTCCCGACCGCGCCGCAGCGGAGAAGCTCGCCGACGCGCTGATCGAGAAACGCGTCGCCGCATGCATCAACATCCTCGCCCCGTGCCGCTCGGTGTACCGGTGGAGGGGCGTCGTGCAGCACGACGAAGAGCACCCGTTGCTGATCAAGACGAGCGCCGAGCGCTATGGCGCGCTCGAGGCCGAGATCCGCGCCGGCCACCCCTACGAACTCCCCGAGATCATTGCGGTCCCAATCGAGAAGGGGCTCGCCGCATACCTGCAATGGGTCGATTCCGAGACGCGATCGTAAGGGCGGGGCTCGCTCTCCTGCTCGTGCCGCTGGCGGTGGCCGCGCAGGAGCTGCTCGAGCCGGAGAAGGCCTACCGCATCTCGGCTCGGGCGCTTGACGAGCGCACGGTGGAGATCGGCTTCGCGATCGCGGACGGCTACTACATGTACCGCGACAGGTTCCGCTTCGCGGTCGAGGCGCCCGCGGGCGCGAAGCCCGGCGCGCCCGAGTTCCCGCCCGGGCAGCTCTACAAGGACGAGTTCTTCGGCGAGATGGTCATCTACCGGAAGCAGGTCGCGATCCGGCTGCCGGTTGAAGGCGCCGGCGACTCGGTGAAGCTCCTGGTCACCTCGCAGGGCTGCGCCGACGTGGGCGTGTGCTACGTCCCGATGGACTCGAAGGTGACGGTGAATCTCGCCGCGGCGGCAAGCACCTCCGGCCTCACGCCCGCACCCTTCTCCGTCGACCCCCAGCCGCGGTTCTCGATCTTCGCGAGCGACGTCGACATCGCGCGGCTGTTCGAAGGCAACTTCGCGCTGGTGCTCGCGAGTTTCCTCGGCTTCGGCCTCCTGCTCGCGTTCACGCCGTGCGTGCTGCCGATGGTGCCGATCCTCTCGGGGATCATCGTGGGCGAGGGGCGCGCAGTGGGCAAGCTGCGCGCGCTTGTCCTTTCGGTCACGTACGTGCTCGGCATGGCGGTCGCCTACGCGGTCGCGGGCGTGGCGGCCGCGTACTCGGGCTCGCTCCTCGCGGCGGCGCTGCAGAACGCCTGGGTGCTAGGCGCCTTCGCGCTCGTCTTCGTGTGGCTCGCGCTCTCGATGTTCGGGTTCTACGAGCTGCAACTGCCTGCGTTCCTGCATCACCGGCTGCATGCCGCGCACGGCAGGCTCCAGGGCGGCAAGCTCGCGTCGGTGGCGGCAATGGGTGTGCTCTCGGCGGTGATCGTGAGCCCCTGCGTGGCGGCGCCGCTCGCCGGGGCACTCCTTTACATCAGCCAGACACGCGATGTTGCGCTCGGAGGCGCGGCGCTCTTCGCGATGGCGCTCGGCATGGGCGTGCCGCTCGTCGCGGTGGGCGTGTCCGAAGGGGCGCTGCTGCCGAAGGCGGGCGCCTGGATGGCGGGCGTGAAGCAGTTCTTCGGGGTGCTGCTGCTCGCGGTCGCGCTCTGGATCGTCTCGCCGGTGCTCCCGCAGCCGGTCGTGATGGCGGGGTGGGCGGCGCTGCTCATCGGCTCGGCGATGTTCCTGCGCGCGATCGATTCGCTGCCGGCCGACGCGCCCGGCGCGGCGCGGCTCGCCAAGGGCGCCGGGGTCATGGCACTCGTGGCGGGCGTGGCGCTGCTGGTGGGGGCTCTCGCGGGAAGCCGCGATCCGCTCAGGCCGCTCGCGGGGCTGGTCGGCGCAACGGCGCCCGCCGCTGTTGCGCCCGTCAAGTTCACGCGTGTCGCCTCGGGCGCCGAGCTCGACGCGCACCTCGCCTCGCCCGGGCGCCCGGTAATGCTCGACTTCTATGCCGACTGGTGCGTGTCGTGCAAGGAGATGGAGGCTTTCACCTTCAGCGACGCACGCGTGCGCGCGGTGATGGACGGGATGCTGCTCCTGCAGGCCGATGTGACGGCGAACAGCGACGCGGACAAGGCGCTCCTCAAGCGATTTTCGCTCTTCGGACCCCCCGGGATCGTCTTCTTCGACGCCGAAGGGCGGGAGATCAAGGGCCTGCGCGTGGTCGGCTTCCAGAGCGCCGACCGGTTCCTGAAGACGCTCGAGCTCGCCACTGCAAATCGGGGTCAGACTCGACTTTCCGCCGGAAAGTCGAGTCTGACCCCGAGTGCACCGATTGCCGGTCGTGCGCAAGCACGTTCTCGGGATTGACCATGCGGTAATCCTCACGCGCGACCTGGAGCGCGCGCGCGACACCTATGCGCGGCTCGGCTTCACGCTCACGCCGCGCGGGCTGCACAGCCTCGGCTCGCAGAACCACTGCATCATGTTCGAGCGCGACTACGTCGAGCTTCTCGCGGTGCCGCGGCCGCATCCGGCTACGCAGTACTTCTCGGATTTCCTGAAGGCGGGCGAGGGGCTTGGGGCGCTCGCGCTCGCGACCGACGACGCGCTGGCCGCGCACGCCGAGCTGCTCGCCGCGGGGATCGCGGCCGACCCGCCGGTCGACTTTTCGCGCCCGGTCACGCTCGCCGACGGCGCGCGCGAGGCGTCCTTTCGCATCGTGCAGCTTCCGGTTGCGCAGACCCCGGGCTGCCGGGCGTTCCTCTGCCAGCACTTCACGCGCGAGATCGTCTGGCGCCCCGAGTGGCAGCGCCACGCGGTGGGCGCTACCGGCCTCGCCGCGATCGCGGTGATCGTCAACGAGCCGCGCGAGGCGGCGGCGAGCTACGGCGCAATCTTCGGCGCGCGCCCGGAGCCGATCGACGAAGGAAGGCTGGTCGCTACCGGCACCGCCGCGATCGCGCTCGCCACGCGCTGGAAGCTCGGCCACCGGCTCGACGGCGCGGCGCTCCCCGCTCGCGCCAAGCCGCTCGTAGCGGCGCTGTTCATCCGTGTAGAGGACCGCAAGCGCGCCGCCGAGACCCTCCGGCGTGGCGGCTTCGCGCCGGTCGCGCTGAAGGACGGTTCCTGGGCCGTGAACGCGGGCGACGCGTGCGGCGTCACCCTCGTCTTCGGCTAGGCTTTCAGGGTTTTCGCTGCTTCCAACGCGAAATAGGTAAGGATCCCGTCGGCTCCCGCGCGCTTGAACGCGAGCAGCGCCTCCATCACGCAGCTCTCGGGCAGCCAGCCGTTTCCGATCGCGGCGCGCAGCATTGAATATTCGCCGCTCACCTGGTAGACGAAGGTCGGCGCCTTGAACTCGTCCTTCACGCGCCGCACGATGTCCAGATACGGCAGCCCGGGCTTCACCATCACCATGTCGGCGCCTTCCGCGAGGTCCAGGCCCACCTCCCAGAGCGCCTCGTCGGAATTCGCCGGGTCCATCTGGTAGGTCTTCTTGTCGCCCTTGCCGAGGTTCCTGGCCGAGCCCACGGCCTCCCGGAACGGCCCGTAGAAACCCGACGCGTACTTGGCCGAATAGGCCATGATCTTCGTGTGGATGTGGCCCTTCTTCTCGAGGGCCTGGCGGATGCGGCCGATGCGCCCGTCCATCATGTCCGAGGGCGCGACGATGTCCACACCGGCCTCGGCCTGCGCGAGCGCCTGTTTCTCGAGCACGTCGAGCGTTACGTCGTTCACGATGTAGCCGGACCGGTCGATGACCCCATCCTGCCCGTGCGAGGTGTAAGGGTCGAGGGCGACGTCGGTCATCACGCCGAGCTCGGGAAAGCGTTTCTTCAGCGCCGCTACCGCGCGCGGGACGAGCCCTTTCGGATTGAACGCCTCGCGCCCGTCGGCGGTCTTGAGATTCGGGTCGATCACGGGAAAGAGCGCCATCGCCGGCACGCGATGTTTCACGCACTGCTCGGCGAGCGGCAGCAGCCGGTCCACGGTGTAGCGCTCCACGCCGGGCATCGAGGCCACCTTCTCGGTGCGGTTTTTCCCCTCCAAGATGAAGACCGGGTAGATGAGGTCGTTCGCGGTGAGGACGTTTTCGCGCATCAGGCGGCGCGAGAAGTCGTCGCGGCGCATGCGGCGCATGCGGACCGCGGGAAAGCTGCCGTAGATGTTCATAACGTCCTGATTCGTAGAGGGTTGCGGTTCTTCGCAGCGCGGGAACTTTTTGTGCCTTGCGCCATCTTATCGTCAGACGACGTTGTTCGTCTCCCGCTTCTCCTCCCTGAGCGGGTGCCTTAATACCCATTAAGGCGTTTCACCCCCGGTTGTTTCCCCTTTGCCGGGGGCTTTTTATTCCCGGCGGCGCGAGAGCCCCTCGCGCAGCCATTGCTCAAGGCGCCCAGCGAGCTCTCCCACCCCCTCGCCGGTCCTGCTCGAGAAAAGGAGCGACTCCGGAAACGCCTTCGAGATCCGGTCGCGCTCGGCGCGGGTCAGCTTGTCCGCTTTCGTGAGCACGCAAAGCCGCGGTACCGGAACCGTTTTCAGCCATTCGAAGAGCTGCGCGTCGCTCGCCGTGAACGGGTGGCGCGCGTCCATCAGGATCACCGCGCCCGCGAGCGTGCGCCGTTGATTGAGGTAGGCGCCGATCGCCTTGTCCCAGGCTGAGCGATCGGCCTTGGATGCGCGCGCGTAGCCGTAGCCCGGAAGATCCACCAGCCGCCCGCCGCCCAGATCGTAGAAGTTGACCGTCCGGGTTCGTCCCGGCGTCTTCGACGAGAAGGCGAGCCGCTTGCGCCCCGCGAGCGCGTTGATCGCGCTCGACTTGCCGACGTTGGAGCGGCCGAGAAATGCGATCTCGGGCGGGCCATCGGGAGGGAACTGCGCCGGGGCCGCGGCGGCGGCGAGAAACGCGGCGCGGGAGAACCGCGTCATAGGCTGTGGGAAAGGGGAAATTCTAATAAAATTGCGCGCTTTCAGCCGGACCGGGGAGAGTTTCCGAATGAAACGAGCACTGGCGCTCGCCGCCGCCCTCGCGTGGCCCGCCGCCGCGCTGGCGCAGGCCAAGCCCGAGGCCAAGCCCGACGCCGCGAAAGGGCAGCAGATCGCCAGCCAGATCTGCGCCGCCTGCCACGCGCCGGACGGCAACAGCCCCGCCTCCGCCAACCCCAAGCTCGCGGGGCAGTTCGCAGAGTACCTTGCGAAGCAGCTCGCCAACTTCAAGTCCCAGGGCGGAAGAAAGCCCGAGCGCGAAAACGCCATCATGACCGGAATGGTTGCGAACCTCTCCGACTCGGACATCCGGAACGTCGCCGCGCACTACGCGGCGCAGACGCTCAAGCCCGAGACCGCCAAGGACAAGAACGTCGCGACTCAGGGGCAGAAGCTCTATCGCGGCGGCAATCTGGCCACCGGCGTCGCGGCCTGCTCGGGCTGCCACGGCCCCGAGGGCGCGGGAATTCCCAGCCAGTATCCGCGCATCGCCGGCCAGTTCAGCGAGTACCTCGAGGCGCAGCTGAAAGCGTTCCGCGCGGGTACCCGCGCCAACGACCCGGGCGGCATGATGCGAAGCGTCGCCGCGAAGATGACCGACCAGGAGATCCGCGCCGTCGCCGAATACGTCGCGGGCCTGCGCTGATACGGAGCGCTTCAAACCTCTAGTTGTTGCGCTCCTCGCGGCGGGCGCATTCGGATCCGCCGCGGCGCAGGGCGATGCGATGCGCGGCGCGTACCTCGCGAAAGCCGCCGGGTGCCAGGGCTGCCACACCGAAGCGCGCGAAGGCGCAGCGCCGTACGCGGGCGGGCGGGCGCTCAAGACCCCCTTCGGCACGTTCTACGGCCCGAACATCACGCCTCACCCGGGCGCGGGACTCGGACGCTGGAAGGAAGCGGACTTCGTGCGCGCGATGCGCGAGGGCGTCCGGCCCGACGGCGCGCACTACTTCCCGGCGTTTCCGTATCCGTCGTTTACGCTGATCACGGACGCCGACCTGCGCGACCTGTGGGCCTATCTCAGGAGCCTGCCGCCGAGTTCGGCTCCGAACCGCCCGCACCAGCTTCGGTTTCCGTTCGGCTGGCGTTTTGCCGTGCGGGCATGGAAATGGTTGTATTTTTCCCCCGGCCCCTACGTAGCGGATTCCGCCCGGAGCCCCATCCTCAATCGCGGTGCGTACCTGGTTCGCGCGCTCGGGCACTGCGGCGAATGCCATACGCCGCGCAACTTGCTCGGCGGGCCCGAACCAGAACGCTTCCTCGCCGGCACGCGCAAGGGCCCGGACGGCAAGAGCTCGCCGAACCTCACCCCGACGCGGCTCAAGAAATGGAGCGACGGCGAGCTGCGCGACCTGCTCAAGTCCGGCCTCACACCGGATGGCGACGTGGTCGCCGAGACCATGGGCGAAGTGATTCGCAACACCACCGGGCAGCTCACCGGCGCGGATCTGGACGCCTTGATCGCCTATCTGCGCGCGCTGCCTCCGCTGCCGGAAGAGAACGAATGAGCGCGGAATAGAGGCCCGGGCCCGGTTGTTTGCGTGTCGCGATTTCCATCAACCGCAGGGAGAAAAGCATGAAGCGCAGCCTCAAGACCGTGATTGTCGCCGCCAGCCTCGCTTGCGCCGCGACCGCTTACGCCCAGGTAAAGCCCGAGGACGCGATCCGCGCGCGCCAGTCGATCATGCGCGTGGTTGCGCTCAACTTCGGGCCGCTCGCGCAGATGGCTCAGGACAAGATCCCGTACAACAAGGACGTGTTCGTGGCCAATGCGCTGCGCCTGGAGTCGCTCTGGGCAATGAATCCGGCGCGCTTCTTCGCCGCCGGCAGCGAGAACGCCGTCCCGGGCTCGAAGATCGCGGGCTTCACCGACGTGCGGCCCGAGATCTGGTCGCAGCCGGACAAGTTCAAGAGCGCCTTCGACAAGGCGGGCGGGGCGATCGCCGAGCTCGCCAAGGCCGCCCGCTCGGGCGACGAGAAGGCGATGAAGACGGCCGCCGGCGCGCTCGGCAAGACCTGCGGCGGCTGCCACGACGACTTCCGAAAGAAATAACCTCGCGGGCGGGCGCCCCGTCCGCGCGATAATCCGCGCGTGGACGAGGCTTCGCGCATCGCCGAGCTGATCCCGCGGCTGCGCCGCTACGCGCGCGCACTCGTAGGCGAGCGCATGGGCGCCGACGACCTCGTGCAGGACACGCTCGAGCGCGCGCTGAACAAGCTCCACCTCTGGCGGCGCGGCACGGACTTGCGGGCGTGGCTGTTCACCATCATGCACAACGTGCACGTGAACCAGCTGCGCGCGCGCCGCGAGCTCTCGGCACTCGAGGGCGAGGCGATGGGGCTTCCGGTGCGCGCCACGCAGGAAGCGGGGATCGAGGCGCGCGACCTCGAGCGCGCGCTCGGCCAGTTACCGCTCGAGCAGCGCCAGGTGCTGCTGCTCGTGGCGCTCGAGGAAATGAGCTATGAGCAGGCGGCGAGCACGCTCGGCATCCCGATCGGAACGGTCATGTCGCGGCTCTCCCGCGCGCGCGAGAAGCTGCGCCTGCTCATGGAAGGGTTGCCCGCCTCCGGGCGTTTGCACATCGTGAAATGAACGGGCTGCCGATCACCGAGGGGGACCTTCAGGCCTGGGTCGATGGCCGTCTGCCTTCGGGCCGGCGCGCCGAGATCGACGCCTGGCTGGCCGACCGCCCGGAAGAGGCGGCGCGCCTTGCTGCGTACCGCGAGCACTCGGCGCAGCTTCGCGCTCTCTACGCGCCGGTGCTGAAAGAGCCGCTGCCGCCGGGACTCGCGGCCGCGGGCCGGCCACGGCGCGCGCTCTACCTGCGCGCGGCGGTCGCGGTGGCACTCTTCGCGCTGGGCGCGGGGCTGGGCTGGCAGCTGCACGTTTCCGTGGGCGCGCGCGCGCCGGCGCAGGAGGCGGTGCCGCGCATCGTGCGCAACGCCGTGATCGCGCACGCCACCTACTCGCCCGAGGTGCGCCACCCGGTCGAAGTCGGCGCCGACCAGGAGCAGCACCTCGTCGCGTGGCTTTCCAAGCGTCTCGGCGCCAACGTGCGCGCGCCGAACCTCGAGTCCGTGGGCTACAGCCTGATCGGCGGGCGACTGCTGCCCGGCGAGCCGGGCCCCACGGCGCAGTTCATGTACCAGGGGAAACCGGGAACGCGCGTGACGCTGTACCTGCGCACCGATGCAACCGATAACCGCGAAACCGCTTTTCGCTACGCGCAGGAAGGAAACGTTCGCGTGTTCTACTGGGTCGACCGCAAACTCGGCTACGCGCTCTCGTCTTCCGATATCGGAAAAGAAGACCTGCTCAAGATCGCGAACGCGACCTACGCGCAGCTGAATCCCTAGGAAGCGGGCCTTATCAGGTAACCGCCCGATTTTTCGTCGGGCTCGAGCTTCACCAGCCCCTTCTTCTCGGCTTCCTCGAGCAGATCGGAAAACGCGCGGTAGCCGTAGTACGACTCGTTGAAGCCGGGCTTGCGGCGCTTCAGCGCCTGCTTGACCATCGAGCCCCAGATGCGTTCGCCCTCGCCGCGCTCGGCGATCAGCGCGTTCAGCGTCTCGAGCACGAGGTCGAACGCTTCCTGCTGCTTCTCGGTGCCCGCGGGGCGCGACTCCTTTCGTTGCTTGGCGGCGCGGCGCTTGGCTTCGTCCTCGCGCACCAGGTCGTCGTAGTAGATGAACTCGTCGCAATTGGCGATGAGCAGATCCGAGCTCGAGTTCTTCACCCCGACGCCGATCACCGTCTTCGCGTTCTCGCGAAGCTTGGAGACGAGCGGCGAGAAGTCCGAGTCGCCGCTGACGATGACGAAGGTATCCACGTGGCTCTTGGTGTAGCAGAGGTCGAGCGCGTCGACCACCATGCGGATGTCGGCCGAGTTCTTTCCGGACTGCCGCACGTGCGGCACCTCGATCAGCTCGAACGACGCGGCGTGCATGGTGGGCTTGAACTCCTTGTAGCGGTCCCAGTCGCAGTAGGCCTTCTTCACCACGATCGAGCCCTTCAACAGCAGGCGCTCGAGCACTTTTTCGATGTCGAACCTAGCGTACTTCGCGTCGCGCACGCCGAGCGCGATGTTCTCGAAGTCGCAGAACATCGCGAGGTTGCGCGTTTCCGGGGGGGTGGCCATGCGGGGAGCTCCTTTGAGGGCGCATGCTAGCATCGCCGCATGAACGGCGCCGAAGCGCTCGCGCGGACGCTTGCAGCCGCGGGCGTCGACACCTGCTTCGCCAACCCCGGCACTTCCGAGATGCATTTCGTCTCGGCGCTCGACCGCGTGCCAGGCCTGCGCTGCGTCCTCGGTCTCGCCGAGACCGTGGTAGCGGGCTGCGCCGACGGCTACGGGCGCATGGCCGGAAAGCCCGCGGCGACCCTCCTTCACTGCGGTCCGGGCCTCGCGAACGGGATCGCCAACTTCCACAACGCGCGCCGCGCCAACACGCCCATCGTCTCGATCGTAGGCGACCAGGCGACCTACCACCGCCCTTTCGATGCGCCGCTCACGGCGGATACCGAAGGGCTGGCGCGAGCCGTGTCGGTTTGGGTTCATACGAGCTCTTCTTCAACACGCGCGGGAAACGACGCAGCCGACGCCATTCGTGCCGCGCTCTCCCCTCCGGGCGGCGTGGCGACGCTGGTGCTTCCGGCCGATTGCGCGTGGGACGAGGGCGCGGAGCCGGGAAAACCGCTTTCCGTTCCACCGAGAAGTTCCGTTTCATTCGAATCAATCGAAAAAGCAGCCCGGGCGTTACGCGGTGGCACCTCTTCGATGCTCCTGCTTTCGGGACCCGGCCTCTCCGTAGAGGGCTTGAAGGCAGCGAATCGAATCGCGCAGGTCACGAACGCGAGACTGAGAACCCCCACCCAGGTCCCGCGCATGGCGCGCGGGCGGGGGCGCGTGCCGGTCGATCGCATTCCGTACGTGGTGGATCTCGCGCTCAAGGTGCTCGAAGGCACCAAGCATCTTGTCCTTGCGGGCGCGAGAGCGCCGGTGGGATTCTTCGCCTATCCCGGCAAGCGCTCCACGCTCTGGCCGGTGGACTGCGACGTGCACACGCTCGCGTGCCCGGAAGACGATGTCGTGGGCGCGCTCGAAGCGCTCGCGGATGAGCTCGGCGCGCCGCGCGAGGTTGCGGTTCCGGATCCGGGCCCGCGACCCGAGCCGCAGCGCGGCGCGTTCAGGCCCGATGCGTTCGGGTACACGCTCGCCGCGCTCCTGCCCGAGAATGCGATCGTCGCCGAGGACGCGGTGACTTCGGGGCGCGCGCTCTTCGGGCTGACGTTCGCGGCCGCACCGCACGACTGGATTCAGTTGACCGGCGGCGCGATCGGTTTCGCGTTTCCCGCCGCCACCGGCGCCGCGATCGCCTGCCCGGAGCGAAAGGTGATCTGCCTTCAGGCCGACGGCGGCGGGATCTATTCGCTGCAATCGCTCTGGACCCAGGCACGCGAGAAGGCGGACGTGATCAACATCGTCTTTGCCAACCGCCGCTACGCGATTCTTCAGGGCGAGCTCGCTGCGGTGGGCGCGAAGCCCGGGCCGGCCTCGGAGGCGCTCTTCGATCTTTCGCGCCCCGAGATCCGCTGGACGAAGCTCGCCGAGGGCATGGGCGTGGAAGCCGTGCGCGTGGAAAACCTCGAATCCTTCGCCGACGCGTTCCGTGCCGCCTGCGCGCGGCGCGGGCCGTTCCTGATCGAGTTCTCGATCTAGGGGCTTGCCTACCCCAGAGCCTCGAAAGCGAGGCCGGCGAACCGCTCGAAGTCACGGTCGAAAGAGGCGAGCGTCGCGCCGTGTTCGATCGCGAGCGCGGCAAGGTGCGCATCGGTCGTGAGATTTCCGCCCGTACCTGCCGCGGTCAGCAGACGCGACAGGATCGGTTCATGCCGCTCGGTCGGGTGGAGCATGTGGGCCGCAGGAGCCCCGAGCCAGTCCCGCACCGTCGCCAGCGCATCCTCCACCGCGAGCGGCTTGGGGAAGATCCCGCGGCGGGTGGAGAGCCGGATGAAGCCGAGCAGTACGACCCACGACAAGCCCACCCCCTCGGGAGCGTCGAACGCGGCCTCCAGCCAGGCGCGCGCGGCTGCGTGATCGTCGCCAGCGGCGTTCGCCGCGTGCAGCAGTACGTTCAGGTCCGGCAGCTTCAACGGCCGCCCGCGCGCCGCCGCGGCCGCGCGACGGTCTCGGTGTCCTCCAGCTCGGCCGCGAGCGCGAGCGCCTTGGTCAGATCGACGAGCGGCTTGCCGAGATCGAAGGTGCGCTGCTTGAAGCGGCCGACCGGCCGTCGCGCGCGGGCGCGCAAGCCCTCGCGCAGTGCCGCGTTCAGCACCTTCTTGAACGGCTCGCCGCGCTCGCGCATCGCCCTGCGCAGCAGCACCTGAACGTCGGGATCGATCGTGACCGTGGTTCGCATGGCATCATGATAGCAGAACGCTTGCTGTCATGATGCTACCCGGACCTCCTGACCCTCGCGAAAAGCGCCGCGAGGTCCTTCAACTGGTAGCTGGCGTTCAGCCCGCTCGGGTTCGGCAGCACCCACACGCGCGCGTCCTCGAAGGTTTGGGGTTGCTCTCCAATCCTCGGTCTGGTCACGCCGAACGCAGCGCCGTAGGCCCCTACGCCCAGAAACGCGACCACTCTCGGCCGATAGCGCCGCACCTTCGCCGCGAGGCGCTTCCTTCCACTGACGAACTCGGCGGGCTCCAGCTCCTCGGCGGTCGCCGTGGCGCGATTGACGAGATTCACGATCCCGTAGCCCGCCTTCAGCAGCTCGCGCTGCTCGGAAGGGTGCAACAGCCGCTTCGTGAATCCGGCGGCGTGAAGCGCGGGCCAGAAGCGGTTGCCGGGACGCGCGAAATGCCAGCCGGTGGCGCCCGAATAGAGTCCCGGATTGATCCCGCAGAAGAGCACCCGCAGCCGCGGCGCGATCACGTCGCGAATCGATTTGCCCGCCGCCGCCGCGAGCTCGGCCTTCGTGGGACGCGCTGATTCAGCGCGTGCCGAGCGCTTCACGGATCTCGCCCAGCTCCTCTTCGACCGGCAGCGCCTTTCGCAGCCGCCGCCCGCAGCGCGAATACCAGTAGCTCGAGTTCTGGAAATCGCCCTCCTGCCGGTGAACGAGCGCGTGGATCCAGCACGCAAGCTCGTCCTTCTCGTCCTTCATCACGATCCGGTGCGCGCGCGCCCAGTCGCCCGCGCGGCAGGCCTCCAGCGCCTCGCGCAGCGCCTCCTTCCCGAGCGAAGCCATCAGTAGCCCCGGCAGTACTGGAAGTGCATCGGGTCGCGCGCCGCGCCCTCCCAGCGCCCGCCCCACTCGAACCCGTGCCGCGCGAACACCTCCACCACCTCCGGGCTCATGTCGCCCGCGGTGCCCAGGGCGTTCGTCTCCGGGTTCAGATCCACCGCGAGTCCCCAGCAGTGCGTGGAAAGGTCCTGGTTGCGGCGCTTGGCGCGAAACGCATAGCACCCGCCGAACGAAGTGACGAGCGCCTCGAGCCGCCGCGCCTTCAGCTCCTCGAAGACCTGCGCGAACACTGCCGCCGCCATCCTGTGGCAGCGCAGCCGCGTTGCGACGCGGGTCCTGTCCCAGCTGAGCGGAATCGCGAACGGCAGCTCGATCGTGGCGAGAATCTTCCGCTCCCACACCGGATCGATCGTGCCGTCTTCCAGAATGAGCGGGTATGGATCGCCGAAGTCCCGGCAAAGATCCTCCTTGCCGCTCGGGGCGGGAGCCTGGACGCGAAGCGCGGCGTGCATGGAAAAAATCTAGCTCCGGCGCTTGTAAAAGCGGTTGTAAACAAGGGTAGCCATTACCCCCCAGAAAACTCCGCCAAGCAATACTACGGCTACGGCAGCCCCTTGCCACTCAGCAGTGACACCAGAAGAGGGCAGCTTCGAGAGTTGCAGCACGTACATCAGGATCGCAGAGATCAAGAACGCCTTTGGATAAAGCCACGTTTTCACGATTTCCCTCGCCTCACCTCAATTTTCTTGGGTTCAGAACCATACAGAAACAATCACCCCGGCGCGAGCTGGGCGCGGCGGCGGGCGAGGGATTGCTGGAGGCGCTCGAAGTAGAGGTAGATGACGGGCGTGAGGTAGAGGGTCAGGAGCTGCGAGAGGACGAGGCCCCCGACTACGGCGAGGCCGAGGGGCATGCGGGCGCCGCCGCCGGCGCCGAAGCCGATGGCGATCGGGAGGCTCCCCATGAGCGCGGCAAACGTCGTCATCATGATCGGGCGAAAACGAATGAGACCCGCCTGGTAGATCGCTTCTTCGGGCGGCTTGCCGTCTTTACGCTGCGCCTCGATCGCGAAGTCGATCATCATGATGGCGTTCTTCTTCACGATGCCCACCAGCATGATGATGCCTACGAAGGCGTACATGTTGAGCTCGATGCTGAACGCCATCAGTGTGACGAGCGCACCGAGGCCCGCGGTGGGCAGCCCGGAGAGGATGGTGAGCGGGTGGATGAAGCTCTCGTACAGGATCCCGAGGATCAGGTAGATGACGACGACCGAGAGGATGAGCAGGATCCCCATTCCCTGGAGCGAGCTCTGGTAGGCCTGCGCGGTGCCGGAGAAGGTGCCGGTGAGGGTCGGAGGGACCTGAAGCTCGCGCATGCCGCGCTCGACCTCGGCGATCGCCTGCGAGAGCGCTACGCCGGGGCGGAGGTCAAAGGAAAAAGAAACTGACGTGAGCTGGCCGAGGTGGGTCACCTGGAGCGGGCCCACGCCGGGCTTGAGCGTCGCCACCGCATTGAGCGGGACGAGCGCGCCGGTGGAGGAGCGCACGTAGAGCATCGGGATGACCGACGGATCGGTCTGGTAGCGCGGCGCGAGCTCCAAAATCACCCAGTACTGGTTGGTGGCGGTGTAGATCGTGGAGACCTGGCGCGAGCCGTAGGCGTTGTTCAGCGCCATCTCGATGCTCTGCGCCGAGACTCCCAACGCGGAGGCTT
Source organism: Betaproteobacteria bacterium (assembly GCA_037443705.1). Classification (GTDB taxonomy): domain Bacteria; phylum Pseudomonadota; class Gammaproteobacteria; order Burkholderiales; family SG8-39; genus 2-02-FULL-66-14. Next base: position 84,540 of record JBBINV010000001.1, read on the forward strand.
TCTCGCGATCGATCTCTACGGTCACTTCGGGGCGCGTGATCTGGAGGTCGCTCGCTACGTCCACCAGGCCGGGCAGCTCGCGCAGCTTGCGCTCGATCCTCGGCGCCCAGTCGTAGAGCTCGACGGCGGAGGCGCTGCGCATGACGTACTGGTAGGGGCTCTTGGTGAGCTGGCCGCCAATCCGCACCGCGGGCACGTTCTGGAGGAACACCTTCGCGCCGAGCACGTTCTGAAGGCGGGGTCTCAGCTCGCGCACGATCTGGTCGGCGGGCTTGCGCTCCTTGAAGGGCTTCAACGTGATCGTCATGCGGCTTACGTTTAGCGAGGGCGAGAAGCCCGTGGCGCCCACGAAGGACATGACGGCTTCGACGTTCGGGTCCTTGCGCACGATGTCGGCGACCTGGCGCTGCAGCTTCGCCATCGCCTCGAACGAGATGTCCTGCGGCCCTTCCACGAAAGCGAAAAGCTGCCCCGAGTCCTCGCTCGGGAGAAAACCTTTGGGTGCGCGCGCGAAGAGGACGCCGGTCGCCACGCAGATCGCGAGGAACACCACCATCACCGAGCGCTTGTGATGGAACGTCCAGCGCAGCGTAGCGGCGTAGAAATCGCGCCACGCGTCGAACCCGCGCTCGAACGCCCAGTAGAGGCGGCTGTGGTGCTCGGCCGCGCGGTGGGGCTTGAGGATCCGGCTCGCCATCATGGGGGTGAGGGTGAGCGAGACGAATCCGGAGATGAGCACCGCGGCGATGATGGTGATGGCGAATTCGTTGAGCAGCCGCCCGAGGATGCCGGGCATGAAGAGCACCGGGATGAACACGGCGGCGAGCGACAACGTCATCGAGACGATGGTAAAGACGATCTCCTTCGAGCCTTCGAGCGTCGCCTGCATCGGGGCCTTGCCCATCTCGATATGGCGCGTGATGTTTTCCAGCATCACGATCGCGTCGTCGACCACGAAGCCTACGCAGAGCGTGAGCGCCATGAGCGAGATGTTGTCGAGGCTGTAGCCGAGCAGGTACATCACCGAAAACGTGCCGATGATCGACATCGGCAGCGCCACCGCGGGAATGATCGTGGCCGGGATGTTGCGCAGGAAAAGGAAGATCACGAGCACCACGAGCATGAGCGCGAGGTAGAGCGTGAACTGGACCTCGGCTACGGAGGCGCGGATCGAAACCGAGCGATCGAACAGCACGTCGATCGAGACCGCGGGCGGCACCTCGGCGCGGAAGGTGGGAAGGAGCTTGCGCACGTTGTCCACCACCTCTACGGTGTTGGTGCCGGGCTGGCGGTAGATCGCGAGCACGATGCCGCGCTTGTCCTTGAACCAGGCCGCGACCTTGTCGTTCTGCACGCCGTCGATCACGCGCCCGAGGTCTTTCAGCCGCACCGGAGAGCCGCCGCGGTAGGCGACGATCACGGGCTTGAAGGCTTCTGCGTTGGCAAGCTGCCCGGTCGCCTGCACCGCGAAGATGCGCTCTTTTCCGTAGAGCGTGCCGGTCGGCAGATTGACGTTGGCATTCGCCACCGCCTGCTCAACCTCGTTGATGCCGATCTGGCGCGCGGCGAGCGCGTTCGGGTCGAGCTGCACGCGCACCGCGTACTTCTGCTGCCCGAACACCTGCACCTGGGCCACGCCGTTGATGGTGGAGATGCGCTGCGCGAGATAGGTTTCGGCGTATTCGTTGACCTGCGAAAGCGGCAGCGTGTCGGAGGTGAGCGCGAGATAGAAGACGGGGAAGTCGGCGGGATTGACCTTGCGGAACGAAGGCGGTGCCGGCATGGTCGCGGGAAGCTGGCGCGCCGCGGAGGCGATCGCGGAATTCACGTCCTGCGCCGCGGCGTCGATGTCGCGATCGAGCGCGAACTGGATCGTGATCCGCGTCACGCCCTGCCCGTTCACCGAGCTCATCTCGTCGATGCCCGAAATGGTGGAGAACTGGCGCTCGAGTACCGTGGCGACCGCCGAGGCCATGGTCTCGGGGCTCGCCCCCGGCAGCTCCGCGGTCACCTGGATGGTCGGGAAGTCCACGTTCGGGAGCGTGGAGACGGGCAAGAGGCGGTACGCGGCGATCCCGAAGAAGAGGATCCCGATCATCACGAGCACCGTGGCGACCGGGCGCCGGACCCAGGGCTCGCAGAAATTCATGATTTCCCGATCTGCACCTTCGACTTCGGCCCGAGGCGCAGCTGCCCGCGCGTCACGATGGTCTCCCCTTTCGCGAGACCCTTCGCGACGACGGCCTGCTCGCCCTCGGTGCGCGCGATTTGAATCCGCCGCACCTGCGCGAGCATGTCCTCGCCCACTACGTACACGTATTGGCCATCGGGCCCCGTCTGCACCGCCTGCGACGGAATCACGAGCGCGGACGGCTCCTCGGTCAGCCGCACGCTCACGGTCACGAACTGCCCCGGCCAGAGCGCCGCGGACTCGTTCGGGAATTCGGCCTTGAGCCTGATGGTGCCCGTGCTCGGATCCACCGCGTTATCGACGAACACGAGCTTGCCGCTCGCCCGGGGCTCGAGCACCTCCACCGCGAGCGGCGCCGCGGCCATGAACCTGCGGATCTCGGGCAGGTTCTGCTCGGGCACCGCGAAGTTGACGTACACCGGGCGCACCTGGTTGATCACGACGAGGGGATTGGCATCGTTCGCGCGCACCATGTTTCCGGCCTGCAGCAGGACCCTGCCGGCCACGCCCTCGAGCGGCGCGCGGATCGTGCAGTACTCGAGATTGAGTTTCGCATTCTCGAGCGCGGCTTCGGACGCCTTCACCGCCGCTTCCGTGGTTTCGGCGTTGGTGCGGATCTGCGCGTAGGCTTCCTTCGAGACGAAGTTCTTGGCGAGCAGCTCTTCGTAGCGCCTCGCCTGCGAGCGCGCCTGGTCGCGCGCCGCGCGGTCGCGAAGGGCGTTCGCCTCGGATTGCTTGAGCGCCGCCTCGAACGGCCGCGGGTCGATGCGAAAGAGCACCTCGTTTCTCGCCACCGCCTGGCCTTCGCGGAAATTCACCGCCACCACCTGCCCGTCCACGCGCGAGCGCACCGCCACCGTGGCGTAGGCCTCCACGTTCCCGATCGCGCGCAAGCGCACCGGCACGCTTTGCTCGATCACCTGCGCCACCTGCACCAGCACCGCCGGCGGCCCGCCCTTGCCTTTTCTTTCCCGTGCCTTGCTGTCATTGAGGAAATAGGCCGCGACCGAGCCCGCGATCACGGCAATGACCATCAATGAAACCAGAACCCTGTGCTTCGCAGTCACAACGGCGGCACCACTTCTGCCGCGTACAGATCCGCAACCCGCTCGCGCGGCCGAACGAGGTGCGGCTGCGCGCCGTCGACCAGCACTTCGGCGGCGCGCGGCCGAGTGTTGTAGTTCGAGCTCATCGCCATTCCGTAAGCACCCGCGGACATCACGGCGAGGAGATCGCCCGCGCGAGCGGCGAGGCGGCGGCCGTGCGCGAGGAAGTCGCCGCTCTCGCACACCGGTCCCACCACGTCGTAAACAGCCGCGGGCGCGCCGGATTCCGCTTCGCGCACAGGGCGGATCTCGTGCCACGCTTCGTAGAGCGCGGGGCGCAGCAGATCGTTCATCGCCGCGTCCACCACGAGGAAGCTCTTTACCTCGCCGGGCTTCACATACTCCACGCGCGTGAGAAGCACGCCGGCGTTCCCCACGATCGAGCGGCCGGGATCCACGATCAGGGTCTCGCCGCGCATCCCCAGGAATTTCAATGCTTCATGGAGAAAATCCGCGATCGGCGCCGGATTCTCGTCCTTGTAGCGGATGCCGAAGCCGCCGCCGAGATCGATGTGCGAAAGGCGAATCCCCGCGCGCGCAAGGCGCTCGGCAAGAGCCGCAATGCGCGCTGCGGCATCCGCGAACGGAGCGGCGCTCGTCAGCTGCGAGCCGATGTGGCAGCCCAGGCCCACGACCTCCGCGTGTGGAAGCGCCGCGGCGCGCGCGTAGAGGCGCTCGGCCTGCGCGTACGCGATCCCGAACTTCGCTTCTTTCAGGCCGGTGGAGATGTAGGGATGCGTCTTCGGGTCCACGTCCGGGTTGACGCGAAACGCTACCGGCGCGCGCAGCCGCATGCGGCGCGCCACGGCCTCCACTCGCTCGAGCTCGGCCTCCGACTCGAGGTTGAGGCAGCGCACGCCTGCCCGGAGTGCCTGCGCGATCTCGTTCTCGGTCTTGCCGACGCCCGAAAAGAGCGTCTTCGCGGGATCGCCCCCCGCGGCGCGCACGCGTTCCAGCTCGCCGCCCGAGACGATATCGAACCCGGCGCCCAGGCGCGCGAGCAGCGCGAGCACCGCGAGGTTCGAGTTCGCCTTGACCGAGTACGCCACGAGCGCTCGCCTTCCTTCGAGCGCAGCGGCGAACGCGCGGTAGCCGGTTTCGATCGCGGCGCGCGAATAGACGTAGCAGGGAGTGCCGAAGCGCCGCGCGATCTCCTCGAGCGGCACGCCTTCGGCGCAGAGCCCCCCGTCGCGATAGGTGAACGCCATGCCGGGCGGCTACGGCTGCTTTTTCTCGCCTTCCGGCTCTTGCGGATACGGAACCGGCCTGTAGGGCTCGGGCTTCTCGGGCTTCAGCCCCGGGGGCGGCTTGTCCCGAAGGTACAGAGGCCCTTTCTGCCCGCAGCCGGCGGCGAGCAGCAGCACGAGCGCGAGGGCGACAATGGCGCGCATTAGAATGGCCATGTTAGCAGGAACCCCCCGGCATGACCGAGAGCGAATTCGAGGCGCTGGCCGATTCCGCGATCACGACGCTCGAGCGCGCGCTCGAGGCGAGCGGCGTGGAGGCCGACCTCGAGCCGAAAGCCGGTGGCGTGCTCGAGATCACGTTCGAAAACGGCACCAAGATGGTGGTGAACCGCCACAACGCGGCGCGCGAGATCTGGGTCGCGGCGAAATCCGGGGGCTTTCACTTCCGCCACGACGGCGTGGCCTGGCGCGACACGCGCGACGGGAGCGAGCTCTTCGCGGCGCTCTCGAAGCTCGTGTCTCAGCAGTCGGGGACGCCCGTCGTGCTGGGTAAGGTCTAGGTACCGGGAGGCGGCGCGAAAGCGCCGCGGTCGGCGCCGGGCGCGGCACCGGGCAGGGCCCCGGGCGGACCGGGCTCGGGCGGCAGGAATTCCTTGTAGAAGAACTCGTGGTCGCGCCCGCTCTGCGGCGCGGCCGGATCGGCTACGGTGCGCGCCGAGACCACGCCGGGCGGTGCGCGGCGCGGCTCCTCGGGCACGCCCTTCAGCGCTTTCGCCATGTACTCGATCCAGATCGGCAGCGCGACCTGGCCACCGGTCTGATTGCGGCCGAGGGACTTGGGCTGGTCGAAGCCGACCCAGGCGATGCCGACGAGTCCCGGCTGGTACCCGCAGAACCAGGCGTCCACGAAATCGTTGGTGGTGCCGGTCTTCCCGGCGAGGTCGCCGCGCCCGAGCTTGCCGGCGCGCGCCGCCGTGCCGTAGCGCACGACGTCCTGCATCATCGAGTCCATGATGAAGGCGTTGCGCGCGTCGATCGCGCGCAGCGCCTCGTCGCCTGCCTTCTGCGGCTGCGCCACCCCGAGCGGGTTGCCGCGGTCGTCCACGATCCGCTGGATGAAGTAGGGCTGGATGAGGTAGCCGCCGTTCGCGAAAACGCTGTAGGCGCGCGCCATCTGGAGCGGCGTGACCGATCCCGCCCCTAGCGCGAGCGTAAGGTACGGCGGCTGGCGCTCGGCTTGGAACCCGAAACGGGTGACGTAGTCCTGCGCGTATTTCGGCCCGATGTCCTGCAGGATCCGGATCGAGACCATGTTCTTGGATTTCGCGAGCGCGGTGCGCATGCTGAGCGGTCCCTCGAACTTGCCGTCGTAGTTTTTCGGCTCCCAGCGCTGGCTTCCGGTCACCTCGGCCTCGACCACGATCGGCTCGTCCGGGATCACGGTGGCCGGCGTGAAGCCTTTTTCGAGCGACGCCGAGTAGATGAACGGCTTGAAGGACGACCCCGGCTGGCGCCAGGCCTGCGTCGCGTGGTTGAAGCGGTTGCGCCAGAAATCGAACCCGCCCACGAGCGCGCGCACCGCGCCGTCCTGGGGATCGAGCGCGACGAACGCGGCCTCGACCTCGGGCAGCTGCGCGATCTGCCAGTGGCCCTTCTCGTCGCGCTGCGCACGAACGATCGCGCCGCGCCGGATGCGCCGGGCGGGTGGCGTCTTTTCTTCCAGCGCGCGCGCGGCGAACTTGAGTCCCTCCGCCTTCACCGTGATCGACTCGCCGGTGCGCAGCGCCGCGCGCACCTCTTTCGGGCTCGCGGCCAGCACGAGCGCCGCGCGCAGGTCGTCCACGTCGAAGTGCTCGGCGAGCGCTTCCTCGAAATCCTCCTCGCCCGCGCCCTCGGGGAGCTCGGCGAACGCTTCCGGCCCGCGGTAGCCGTGGCGGCGGTCGTAATCGAGCACCCCTCGCCGGAGCGCCTCGTAGGCGGCCTCCTGGTCGGCCTTGCGGATGGTGGTGTAGACCCGGAAGCCGCGCGTGTAGACCTCGTCCGGATATTGTTGGTAGATCGCCTGGCGCACCATCTCGGCCACGTGCTCGCCGTGGACCGGGTACTCGCTTTGCTCACGCTTGACTTGGAGCGGGGCCTTGAGCGCTTCGGCGTACTGGCGCTCGTCGATCTGCCCGAGCTCCCTCATGCGCCGCAACACGTACTGCTGGCGCTGGCGGGAGCGTTGCAGATTCGCAACAGGGTTATAAGCCGAAGGAGCCTTCGGCAAACCCGCCAGCACAGCGGCTTCGGCAAGCGTCAGCCGCTCGAGCGACTTGCCGAAGTAGACCTGCGCCGCCGCCGCGAAGCCGTAGGCGCGCTGGCCGAGGTAGATGTGATTGACGTAGAGCTCGAGGATCTGGTCCTTCGCGAGGCTGTGCTCGATCTTGAATGCGAGGAGCGCTTCATACAGCTTTCGCGTGAGCGTCTTTTCCGAGGACAGGAAGAAGTTGCGCGCGACCTGCATCGTGATCGTGCTCGCCCCCTGGCGCCTGCCTCCGGACACCAGGTTCGCGTAGGCCGCGCGCAGGACACCCACATAGTCGATCCCGGTGTGCTGGTAGAAACGCTCGTCCTCTGCGGCGAGGATCGCCGACTTGAGCAGCGGGGGCACCTGCTTGATCGAGATCACCGAGCGGCGCTCTTCCCCGAACTCGCCGATCAGCGCGCCCTCGACCGTGTAGACGCGCAGCGGAATCTTCGGCTGGTAGTCGGTCAGCGCCTCGAGCGACGGCAGGTTGGGATAAGCGAGCAGCACGACGAGCAGCACGAGCGCAGCGGCGACGGCGGCAAGACCCGCCGCAAGGGCCAGCGGAAACAGAAGAAAACGTAGCCACATCAAAGGTATTAGACCTCTGCGGCGCTTCTACCGGGTACGGAGTTGCACGGGGCGGGAGAACGGGGGCATTATAGCCCTCCCCCGGTTGTGAACAATTTGCTAGACACTCGTGGGGGTTGTTGCTAGCATTTAACGCGGATTCTATGTATCGCGCCTAAAAGGCAGATACCTAAGGGAAATCGGCGGGGACAAAGGGGTCGGGACCAAGGCGGAGAGAAGGGGATGGAATTCGACATCTTCAAGCCGAAGGCACCGCCGTTGTTCGGGCTGGACATCAGCTCGTCCTCCGTCAAGATGCTCGAGATCGTGGAGGCGGGAAAGGGCGCCTACCAGGTCGAGCGTTACACCATCGAGCCGCTGCCGCGCGATGCCGTGGTCGACGGCAACATCAACAACCTCGAGGCCGTTGCCGAGGCCGTCAAGCGTGGTCACAAGCGCCTCGCCACGCGCACCAAGCATGTCGCCATGGCGGTGCCCTCGGGCGCCGTGATCACCAAGAAAATCATCGTCGCCGCCGGATTGCGCGAGGAGGAGCTTGAGGTCCAGGTGGAAACCGAGGCGAACCAGTACATCCCGTTCGCGCTCGAGGAGGTGAACCTCGATTTCCAGGTGGTCGGGCCTTCGCCCGCCAATCCCGAGGAGCAGGAGGTGCTGATCGCCGCGACGCGCAAGGAAAAGGTCGAGGACCGCGTGGCGGTGGCCGAGTCCGCGGGCCTGAAGGCGATCGTGATGGACGTAGAGTCCTACGCTCAGATGTCGGCGCTCGGGCTGGTGGTGCACCAGCTGCCGAGCGCGGGCAAGGACCAGAACATCGCGGTGGTCGACGTCGGCGCAAACGTCATGAACGTGAGCGTGCTCCGCAACGAGCAGTCGGTGTACACGCGCGAGCAGGCCTTCGGTGGCAACCAGCTTACCCAGGACATCACCAGCCGCTACGGCATGAGCCCGGAGGAGGCCGAGAACGCGAAGCGCTCGGGCGGGCTCCCCGATGATTTCGAGGCCGAGGTGCTGCGCCCGTTCATGGAGAACCTCTCGATGGAGGTGCAGCGCGCGCTCCAGTTCTTCTTCACCTCGACCTCCTATAGCCAGGTCGACCACATTCTGCTCGCCGGCGGCTCGGCGGTGATTCCGGGCCTGGACGAGGTGGTGCACACGCGCACCCAGGTGCCGACGCTCGTGGCGAATCCCTTTGCGGCGATGAAAAACTCGCCGCGCATCCAGCTCAAGCGCCTGATGCAGGACGCGCCCTCGCTCATCGTGGCGTGCGGCCTCGCCATGCGGCGCTTCGACCCGGTATGAGCGTCCGGATTAACCTCCTGCCGCACCGCGAGGAGCGGCGCAAGCTCGCGCGCAAGCAGTTCGGCATCGTCGCCGGCCTCACGGCCGCGCTCGGGCTGGCGATCGTCGGCGTGGTGCACTTCTATTTCGCGAACCTGATCGAGGTGCAGGCCGACCGCAACAAGTTCCTGAAGGGCGAGATCGCCAAGCTCGACAAGGAAATCGACGAGATCAAGAAGCTGAAGGACGAGATCGCGGCGCTGCTCGCCCGCAAGCAGGTGATCGAGACGCTGCAGACCGACCGCGCGCAGACCGTGCACCTGCTGGACGAGCTGGTGCGCCGCACGCCCGAGGGCGTGTACCTGAGGGCGTTCAAGCAGCAGGGGCTCAAGGTCAACGTGCTGGGCTACGCGCAGTCGAACGCGCGCGTCTCCACGATGATGCGCAACATCGAGTCCTCGCCCTGGCTCGAGAACCCCTCGCTCGTCGAGATCCGCTCCGCCGTGGTGGACAAGAAGCGGGTCTCGGATTTCAACCTGAATTTCGCGCTCAAGCGCACGCAGCCGCCCGCCGACAAGGGCGCGCCGGCCAAGGGGCCCGCCAAGCCCGCCGCGAAGAAGGGCTAGCGCCATGGCGATCAACCTCAATCAGTACCTCGAGGAATTCAAGAACCTCAATCCGAAGGATCCGGGCACCTGGCCGCTCATCCCGAAGCTCGCTGCGCTGGTGGCCATACTCGCCGTGATACCGGTAGGCGGGTACTTCGCCGACTGGCAGGCGCAGATCGAGGACCTCGAGAAGGGCCGCCGCGACGAGGCGAAGCTGAAGGACGATTACCTCAACAAGAAGAAGCAGGCCGTGAACCTCGACCTGCACAAGCAGCAGCTGCGCGAGATCGACACCCAGTTCGGCGCGCTGCTCAAGCAGTTGCCGAACCGCTCGCAGATGGACGCGCTCCTCGTGGACATCAACCAGGCGGGTCTCGGGCGGGGCTTGCAGTTCGAGCTGTTCAAGCCGGCGGCGTCCGAGCTCAGGCGCGAGTTCTACGCCGAGCTTCCGATCGAGCTGAGGGTGATCGGCACCTATCACGACATGGGCGCGTTCGCGAGCGACGTCGGGCAGCTGCCGCGGATCGTGACGCTGAACGACGTCTCGATGGCGGTGCAGAAGGACGGCATGCTCGTCATGGAGGCCAAGGCGCGCACGTTCCGCTATCTCGACGAGGAGGAGGTCGCGGCGCAGCGCAAGGCGCAGAAGGGCCCGGCGAAGGGCGCCAAGGCGGCGAAGAAATGAGGAAGAGCGTTCTCATCGCGGGTGCGCTGCTCGTCTCGGCGTGCGGCGGCGACCAGTTCGGCGACCTGAAGCAGGAGCTCGCGCAGCTCACCAAGGACCTGCGCGGCCGGGTGGAGCCCCTGCCGCAGGTGAAGACCTACGAGCCGGTGCCCTACAAGGGCGAGGGCGAGGTCGACCCGTTCCGGCCCGAGCGCATCGTCGTCGCGCAGGCGGGCGCGGCTGCGACCAGCCCCGGCTCCTCCGCGCGAATCCAGAAAGAGCGCGATCGCGCCAAGGAACCGCTCGAGGCGTTCCCGCTGGAATCGATCCTCATGGTGGGGACGCTCACGCAGAACAAGGAAACCTTCGCCCTGGTGAAGGCGGGAACGAATCTCTACCGGGTCCGGAAGGGCAACTACATGGGCCAGAACTTCGGCGTCATCACGGCGATCGACGACACGCAAATCAGCCTGAAGGAACTGATCCAGGACAGCGGCGGCGACTGGGTCGAACGCACCAGCGCGCTGCAGCTGCAGGAGGCGAAAAAATGAGAACGCTCAAGGGTGGGTTGCAGGCGCTGGTGCTGTGGCTCGTGGCGGCGGCTGCGGCGGGCTACGCCGGGCTCGCGGCGGCGCAGAACAGCATCGAGGGCTTCGACGTCACGCAGCAGGGCGGCGCGGTGGTGGTGCGGGTCACCACCAAGGAGGCGCTGAAGAGCGTGCCGCCCAATTTCACCGTTGCGAGCCCGGCGCGCATCGCGTTCGATTTCGCCGGCACCGTGAACGCGCTCGGCCGCAGCTCCCAGGACATCGGGCAGGGCGAGCTGCGCAGCATGAACGTGGTCCAGGGCGCCGACCGCACGCGACTGGTGCTGAACCTGCGGCGCCCGGTGGCGCACGAGGCGGCGCTCGATGGACGCACGCTCGTGGTCACGCTGCGCGCCGCGGCGCCGTCGGCGGCGGGCGGGCCGGTGGCGCACTTCGCCGAAGGGCGCGCGGACGCCAAGCACGCGATCCGCGACCTCGACTTCCGCCGCGGCCGCGGGGGCGAGGGCCGGGTGCTGGTCGACCTCTCCGACAGCACCACGGGGATCGACATCCGGCAGCAGGGCCAGAACATCGTGGTCGAGTTCCTGAAGACGTCGCTGCCCGACAACCTGCGGCGGCGCCTGGACGTGGTCGACTTCGCGACGCCTGTGCAGAGCATCAACACGTTCCAGCAGGGCGAGAACGTGCGCATGGTGATCGAGCCGCGCGGACAGTGGGAGCACAACGCCTACCAGTCCGACACCCAGTTCGTGCTCGAGGTGAAGCCGGTAGCGGCGGACCCGTCGCGTGCCGCGCAGAAGGGGCGCTACACGGGCGAGAAGCTCTCGCTCAACTTCCAGAACGTGGAAGTGCGCGCAGTGCTGAACGTGATCGCCGACTTCACGGACCTCAACGTCATTACGAGCGACACCGTGAGCGGCAACATCACGCTGCGGTTGAAGGACGTGCCCTGGGACCAGGCGCTCGACATCATCCTGCAGACGCGGGGCCTGGACATGCGCAAGACCGGCAACGTGATCTGGATTGCGCCGCGCGACGAGCTCGCCACGCGCGAAAAGCTCGCGCTCGAGGCGCAGCAGCAGATCACCGACCTCGAGCAGACGCGCACCGAGGCCTTCCAGATGAACTACCAGAAGGCCTCCGACGTGCAGAAGCTCGTCTCGGATCCCCAGCAGCGCATGCTCTCCAAGCGCGGCAGCGCCGTGGTCGACGCTCGCACGAATACGCTCTTCGTGCAGGACGTTCCGGGGCGCCTGGAGGAGGTCCGCAAGCTCATTGCCAAGATCGACGTTCCGGTGCGCCAGGTGATGATCGAGGCGCGGATCGTGGAGGCGAGCGACACCTTCAGCAAGAACCTCGGCGCGCGCCTCGGCTACCACGACTTCAGCGCGTCCGGCCATCGGATTCTCGGCAACAACAGCCCTCGGTTCCACTTCGGCGGGGGCCTGGACGACACCGGCGGTCACGCTGCGGGCGGGGCGCAGGGCGGCGCGACCAGCTTCATCCCGGGCAGCCTCTCGGTCAATATGCCGGCGGCGGGCCTGAACGCGTTCAACGCCGGCCAGTTCTCGTTCATCCTGTTCAACTCGGCGCTCACGCAGTTCCTGAACCTGGAGATCTCGGCGCTGGAAGCCGACGGCAAGGGCAAGGTGATCGCAAGCCCGCGCGTGCTCACCGCCGACCAGGTCGAGGCGGTGATCGAGCAGGGCACCGAGATCCCTTACCAGCAGGCGACCTCGTCGGGCGCGACGAGCGTCTCGTTCCGCAAGGCCAACCTCGCGCTGAAGGTGAAGCCCCACATCACGCCCGACGGCAACATCATCATGACGCTCGACGTGAACAAGGACGAGCCGGGCGCGGTGACGCCGGCGGGCGTGCAGATCTCGACCAAGCACGTCAAGACCGAGGTGCTGGTCGAGAACGGCGGCACCGTGGTGATCGGCGGCATCTACCTGCAGCGCGACCGGACCGACATCACGCGGGTGCCGTTCTTCGGCGACCTGCCCTACGTGGGGTTCCTGTTCCGCAACCAGGCGACGATCGCCAACAAGGACGAGCTGCTCGTGTTCATCACGCCGCGGATCGTCAACGAGCGCCTTACGATCCGCTGATCCTCCCCGTCGTCCCCGCGAAGGCGGGGACCCAGCAAACGGCCGGTCGTTCCGGCCGTTTCATTTTGCGGTGCGTAGAATAGCCGCGTGAAAGACCCGCGCAACGTCTACCTCCTCGGGATGATGGGGGCCGGCAAGACCACCATCGGGCGGCTGCTCGCGCGGCGCCTCAAGCGCCCGTTCTACGACTCCGACCACGAGGTCGAGCGCCGCTGCGGCGTCGGCATTCCGGTCATCTTCGAGATCGAGGGCGAAGCGGGCTTTCGCGCGCGCGAGTCGCAGGCGATCGGCGAGCTCACCGCGCTCGAGGGCATCGTGCTTGCGACCGGCGGCGGCGCGGTGCTCGACCCCGAGAACCGGCGCCGGCTTGGCGCCCGTGGCACGGTCGTCTATCTGCACGCCGCGCCGGCGGCGCTCTGCGAGCGCGTGCGCCACGACAGGAACCGGCCGCTGCTCGCGACCGCGGATCCGCTCGCGAAGCTCGAGGCCCTGTACGCGCAACGCGATCCGCTCTACCGCGAGATCGCCGACGTCGTGATCGAGACCGGGCAGCAGAGCGTGACCGCGCTCGCGCGGCAGCTCCTCGAGCGCCTGGAGGCCGAATGGAAGCTCTCCGCGTAGCGCTCGGCAGCCGCTCGTACCCGATCCACATCGGGGCCGGATTGCTCGATGAGCCGGCGCTCTACCGGCCGCATCTCGGCGAGGGCGGCGTGGCGATCGTCAGCAATACGGTGGTCGCGCCGCTGTACCTCGAGCGCGTGCGCCGGGCGCTCGGCCGGCCCGCGCTCGAAATCCTGATCGAGGACGGCGAGAACGCGAAGTCCTGGGCGTCGGTCGACCGGGTGTGCGACGCGCTGCTCGCGGCGCGCTTCGGGCGTGACGCGACGCTCGTCGCGCTCGGCGGCGGCGTGGTCGGCGATCTCGCGGGATTCGCGGCCGCGGTCTACCAGCGGGGCGTGCCGTTCCTCCAGGTTCCCACGACGCTCCTTGCGCAGGTCGACTCCTCGGTTGGCGGCAAGACCGCGATCAACCATCCGCGCGGCAAGAACATGATCGGCGCGTTCCACCAGCCGCTCGCGGTCATCGCCGACGTCGCCACGCTCGATACGCTGCCCGTGCGCGAGCTTCGCGCCGGGATCGCGGAAGTGATCAAGCACGGCGCCGCGCTCGACGCGGCGTTCTTCGCGTGGCTCGAGGAAAACGTGGAGAAACTCCTGGCGCGCGATCGCGCGGCGCTGACGTACGCGGTACGGCGGTCCTGCGAGCTCAAGGCGGCGATCGTGGCGGCCGACGAGCGCGAGGCCGGGAGGCGGGCATTGCTCAATTTCGGGCACACTTTCGGGCACGCCATCGAGGCGGGCCTGGGCTACGGCAAGTGGCTGCACGGCGAAGCGGTGGCCGCCGGCATGGTGATGGCGGGCGAGCTCTCGGTGCGCGCGGGACTTCTCGCCGCGGCGGACTGCGCGCGGCTGCGCGCGCTGGTCGCGCGCGCCGGCCTTCCGGTCGCCGGCGCCGCAATAGCGCCCGCGCGCATGATCGAGCTCATGCAGGTCGACAAGAAAGCGAATGCCGGAGGCGTGCGCTTCGTGCTGCTCGAGGCGATCGGGAGCGCTGCGCTTCGCGGCGGACTCGATTCGCGATCGGTCGGCGAAGCGATCGCTGCGGTGCAGTAGCGCGTCCCCAGGCCAAAGCCCTTGTTTCTACGGGACTCCGCGGGTATATTTCTTGGTTCGCCCTGCGTTTTTGTGCAGAGCGGCGAGCCCGGCACGAACACCGCCAAAAGGCATCCGGATCAGAGACTTAACGTGGACAACTGCCAGCGACCCCAGGCGCAAGGGCTGTATCACCCGGCGAACGAACACGACGCGTGCGGCGTGGGCTTCGTCGCCCACATCAAGGGCAGGAAGTCGCACACGATCATCGAGCAGGGGCTCACGGTCCTTCGTAACCTTACGCATCGCGGCGCGGTGGGTTGGGACCCGAAGCTCTCGGACGGCGCGGGGCTGCTGATCCAGATCCCGGACCGGTTCTTCCGCGAGGAGATGGCCGCGCGCGGCGTGAAGCTTCCGCCGGCGGGGCAGTACGGTGTCGGAATGGTGTTCCTGCCTCGCGAGCCGGCGTCGCGCTTTGCCTGCGAGTACGAGATCGAGCGCGCGATCAAGGACGAGGGCCAGCTGCTCCTCGGCTGGCGCGACGTGCCGGTCGACAACTCCGACCTTGCCGAGCCCGCGAAGAAGCTCGAGCCCGTGGTGCGCCAGGTGTTCGTGGGGCGCGGCGAGGGCGTCACTGTCACCGACGGGCTGGAACGCAAGCTCTACATCATCCGCAAGAGCGCCGGGCACGCCATCCAGGCGCTCAACCTCGCGCACGGCAAGGAGTTCTACGTGCCGTCGATGTCCGCGCGCACGGTCGTCTACAAGGGGATGCTCCTCGCCAACCAGGTCGGCGAGTACTACCTCGACCTGAAGGACCCGCGGGTGGAGTCGGCGCTCGCGATGGTGCACCAGCGCTTCTCCACCAACACCTTCCCCTCGTGGGATCTCGCGCACCCGTTCCGCCTGATCTGCCACAACGGCGAGATCAACACCCTGCGCGGCAACGTCAACTGGATCCGCGCGCGCCAGGGCGCGATTTCCAGTCCGATCCTGGGCGAGGATCTCCGCAAGATCTGGCCGCTCATCTACGACGGGCAGTCGGACTCGGCCTCGTTCGACAACGCGCTCGAGCTTCTCGTGATGGGCGGCTACTCGGTCGCGCACGCGATGATGATGATGATCCCCGAGGCCTGGGAGAACCACACTCTGATGGACCCGAGCCGGCGCGCGTTCTACGAGTACCACGCCGCGATGATGGAGCCCTGGGACGGACCGGCCTCGATCGCGTTCACCGACGGGCGCCAGATCGGCGCGACGCTCGACCGGAACGGCCTTCGGCCCTCGCGTTACGTCGTCACCGAGGACGACCTCGTGATCATGGGCTCGGAGTGCGGGTGCCTCCCGGTTCCCGAGGAGCGCGTCGTCAAGAAGTGGCGCCTGCAGCCGGGCAAGATGTTCCTGGTCGACCTCGAGAAGGGCCGGATCGTGGACGACAAGGAGCTGAAGGACGCGCTCGCTTCGAGCAAGCCCTACGCCGAGTGGATCGAGCGCATCCGCGTCAAGCTCGACGAGGTGGAGAGCGAAAAAACCGCGCCGCTGAAGAGCGCGGTGCGGCTCCTCGACCGCCAGCAGGCGTTCGGCTATACGCAGGAAGACCTCAAGTTCATCATGCTGCCGATGGCCGAGCGGGGCGAGGAGCCGGTCGGCTCGATGGGGAACGATTCGCCCCTGGCGGTGCTTTCGTCCAAGAACAAGAACTTGTACCAGTACTTCAAGCAGCTTTTCGCGCAGGTGACGAATCCGCCGATCGATCCGATCCGCGAGGAGCTGGTGACGTCGCTCGTATCCTTCATCGGACCGAAGCCCAACCTCCTTGGCATCGACGAGATGAACCCGCCGCTCAGGCTCGAAGTGAGCCAGCCGGTGCTGGATTTCTTCGAGATGGAGAAGATCCGGCATATCGAGCGCTACACGGGGGGCAAGTTCCGGTCCCTGGAGCTCGACATCACCTATCCCGTCGCCTGGGGCAAGGAGGCGATCGAGGCGCGCCTCGCGAGCCTCGCCGCGCAGGCCGAGGACGCGGTGCGCTCGGGCTATTCGATCATCGTCGTCTCGGACCGCCTGGTCGATCGCGACCGCGTCGCGATCCCGGCGCTGCTCGCGCTCTCGGCGATCCACCAGCACCTGGTCGCCAAGGGTCTTCGGACGAGCGCAGGGCTGGTGGTCGAGACGGGCTCGGCGCGCGAGGTGCATCACTTCGCGCTGCTGGGCGGCTACGGCGCCGAGGCGGTGCATCCCTATCTCGCGCTGGAGACGATTCTGGCGTGCTCGGAAGACAAGACCAGGGCGATCAAGAACTACGTCAAGGCGATCGGCAAGGGGCTCAAGAAGGTCATGTCCAAGATGGGCATCTCGACCTACATGTCCTACACCGGCTCGCAGATCTTCGAGGCAGTGGGCCTCAGGAAGTCGCTGGTAGACAAGTATTTCGCCGGCACCGCGTCGAACGTCGAGGGAATCGGCGTGTTCGAGCTCGCAGAAGAGGCGATCCGCGTGCACAGGGCCGCGTTCGACGAGACCGATCCGCTGCTCCGCAACGCGCTCGACGCGGGCGGCGAGTACGCCTGGCGCGTGCGCGGCGAGGAGCACATGTGGACGCCGGACGCGATCGCCAAGCTCCAGCATGCCACGCGCAACAATTCGTTCCAGACGTTCAGGGAATACTCGCGCATCATCGACGACCAGTCCAGGCGCCACATGACGCTGCGGGGGCTGTTCGAGTTCCGTTTCGACGCCTGCACGCCGGTGCCGATCGAGGAGGTCGAGCCTGCCGCCGAGATCGTCAAGCGTTTCTCGACCGGCGCGATGTCGCTCGGCTCGATTTCTACCGAAGCGCACACGGTTCTAGCGATCGCGATGAACCGGATCGGCGGCAAGTCGAACACCGGGGAAGGCGGCGAAGACCGCCAGCGTTATGCGCCGATCCGGGCGGGCGAGACGCTCCTGTCGCGCCTGGGCCGCAAGCGGGTGGAGGTCGACATCCCGCTCGCCGAGGGCGACTCGCTCAAGTCCAAGATCAAGCAGGTCGCCTCGGGCCGCTTCGGCGTCACCGCCGAGTATCTGGCGTCTGCCGAGCAGCTTCAGATCAAGATCGCGCAGGGGGCGAAGCCCGGCGAAGGCGGGCAGCTCCCGGGCCGCAAGGTCTCCGAGTACATCGCGGAGCTGCGCTACTCCACGCCGGGTGTAGAGCTGATCAGTCCGCCGCCGCACCACGACATCTATTCGATCGAGGACCTGGCGCAGCTGATCCACGACCTGAAGAACTCGAATCCGCAGGCCGCGGTGAGCGTGAAGCTCGTGTCCGAGGTTGGCGTCGGCACGGTGGCGGCGGGGGTCTCGAAGGCGAAGTCGGACCACGTCACGATCGCCGGCCACGACGGCGGCACGGGCGCCTCGCCCTGGTCCTCGATCAAGCACGCAGGCACGCCGTGGGAGCTCGGCCTTGCGGAGACGCAGCAGACGCTGGTGCTCAACCGCCTGCGCGGCCGCATCGAGGTGCAGGTCGACGGCCAGATGAAGACCGGGCGCGACGTCGTGATCGGCGCGATGCTCGGGGCGGACGGTTTCGGCTTCGCCACCGCGCCGCTGGTCGTCGAGGGCTGCATCATGATGAGAAAGTGCCACCTCAACACCTGCCCGGTGGGGGTGGCGACGCAGGACCCGGTCCTGCGCCGCAAGTTCGAGGGAAAGCCCGAGCACGTCGTGAACTACTTCTTTTTCGTGGCCGAGGAGGTGCGCGAGCTCATGGCGAAGCTCGGCATCCGCAAGTTCAACGATCTGATCGGCCGCACCGACCTGCTCGACAAGAAAAAGGGTATCGAGCACTGGAAGGCGAAGGGACTCGATTTTTCGAGGATTTTCGCCATGCCGCAGATGCCGGCGGAGGTCGCGCGCTTTCACTGCGAGCGCCAGGATCACGGGCTCGAGAAGGCGCTCGACAACCGCCTGATCGAGCTCTCGCAGCCCGCGCTCGAGCGCGGCGAGCGCGTCACGATCGAGATGCCGATCCGCAACATCAACCGCACCGTCGGCACGATGCTCTCGTACGAGGTGGCGAAGCGCTACGGCCACGAAGGCCTCGCCGACGACACGATCCACGTGCGCCTGGCCGGCTCCGCAGGGCAGAGCTTCGGCGCCTTCCTCGCGAAAGGCGTGACGCTCGATCTCATCGGCGACACCAACGACTACTGCGGCAAGGGCCTCTCGGGGGGGCGCATCTCGGTGCAGCCTTCGCCCAAGTTCCGCGGCGAACCGACCGAAAACATCATCACCGGGAACGTCGTGCTCTACGGCGCGATCGCGGGCGAAGCCTATTTCCGCGGCGTCGCGGGCGAGCGCTTCGCGGTGCGCAACTCGGGCGCGCAGGCGGTGGTCGAGGGCGTGGGCGACCACGGCTGTGAGTACATGACCGGCGGCACGGTAGCGGTCCTCGGCATCACCGGGCGCAATTTCGCTGCCGGCATGTCCGGCGGCATCGCCTACGTGCTCGACCTGGATGGCGACTTCGTCAGGCGCTGCAACACCGCGATGGTCGACCTGGAGCCCGTGCTCTCGGAGTCCGAGCAGCAGGGGCGCGTCGCGCGCGAGCTCTGGCACCTGGGGCTCGCCGACGAGGCGCTCCTCAAGCGCATGATCGAGAGCCACGCGCGGCTCACCAGCAGCCGGCGCGCCTACGAGATCCTGGAGAAGTGGGCGGTCTACCGGCCGCGGTTCGTCAAGGTCTTTCCGAAGGAGTACCGGCGTGCGCTCGGTGAGCTTGCGGCGGCACATCGCAAGGTCGCGGCCTGAATGGGAAAAATCACCGGGTTCCTCGAGTTCGAGCGGCTCGAGGAGGCGCACGAAGCGCCCGAGGCGAGGAAGAAGCACTTCCGCGAGTTCCACCAGCGCCTGACGGACGCGCAGGCCTCGGTCCAGGGCGCGCGCTGCATGGACTGCGGCATCCCGTTCTGCATGAACGGCTGCCCGGTCAACAACATCATTCCCGACTGGAACGACCTTGTTTACCGCGGAGACTGGAAAGCCGCGCTCGAGACCCTGCACTCGACCAACAACTTTCCCGAGTTCACCGGTCGCGTCTGCCCCGCGCCGTGCGAGGAGGCATGCACGCTCCGGATCATCGACGATTCGGTCGGGATCAAGTCGATCGAGCATGCGATCATCGACAAGGCGTGGGAATCCGGCTGGGTGCTGCCGCAGCCCGCGGCACGCAAGACGGGGAAAAAGGTGGCGATCGTGGGATCCGGCCCGGCAGGTCTTGCGTGCGCGCAGCAGCTTTCGCGCGCGGGTCATGACGTTGCCGTGTTCGAGAAGAACGACCGCATCGGCGGGCTCCTGCGCTACGGCATTCCCGATTTCAAGCTCGACAAGCGCATCGTCGACCGGCGGCTCGAGCAGATGCGCCTCGAGGGCGTGGAGTTCCGGACCGGGGTCTGCATCGGAAAATCCCCGCCAGGCCGCGGGATCACCAACGACGCGAAAACCTTCCTCGAACCCGCAACCCTGCTTGCCCAGTATGACGCCATCGTGCTCGCGGGCGGTGCCGAGGTGCCGCGCGACCTGCCGGTGCCGGGACGCGAGCTCGCTGGCGTGCACTTCGCGATGGAGTTCCTGCCGCTGCAAAACAAGCGCGTCGCGGGCGACAGCGGCGTCGCCGAGCTCACGGCGAGCGGCAAGGACGTGGTGGTGATCGGCGGCGGCGACACGGGCTCCGATTGCGTCGGCACCTCCAACAGGCAGGGCGCGAAGTCGGTGACCAACCTCGAGCTCCTGCCGCAGCCGCCCGATCTCGATCGGAACCCCGTCTGGCCCTACTGGCCTCAGCGGCTTCGCACCTCCACCTCGCACGAGGAGGGCGTCAAGCGCGATTGGTCGGTGGGGACGAAGGAATTCATCGGCGCGAACGGCCGCGTGAAGGCGGTGAAGCTCGTGCGCCTTGCCTGGACGAACGGCAAGATGACGGAAGTCCCGGGTTCCGAATTCGTGCTGCCGGCGGACCTGGTACTGCTCGCGATGGGTTTCGTCTCGCCCAACCAGTCGCTGCTCGAGGAGCTAGGGGTGGAAAAAGACGCGCGCGGCAACGCCAAGGCCACGACCGAGGGCGAAGGCTGCTACGCGACCAGCGTCCCCAGGATTTTTTCCGCCGGCGACATGCGCCGCGGCCAGTCGCTGGTCGTCTGGGCTATCCGCGAGGGACGCCAGTGCGCCCGCGCCGTCGACGAGTTCCTCATGGGTTCCTCGGAGTTGCCGCGCTAGCGTAAGCCAGCGCCGTGTCGCCCCGGCCAACCCCGCGTTCGCGCCGAGCCTGATCGAGAAACTCATTCACCGCGCACGCGCCCTGACCGCGAACGTCAAGAGCCTCGCGCTGATGGACGTGTACGGTCGCGTGGCACGCCTGCTCCCGGAGCTTGCGGAAGAGCGCGGGGGCGCCTGGGTGATCGGCGAGCGCCTCACGCGGCAGGAGATCGCCAGCCGCGTCGACGCCTCGCGCGAGTGAGCTCAGCATCGCCGCGATGGGGGTCGTCATGAGATTCGACGAGTACGCGCAGCTTCTCTTCATGCCGGTGCCTACCTTCGTGTTGATTGGCGCGGTCGTGCTCACGCTCGTGGCGCCGTGGGCGGTTCCTTCCGACAAGTCAGGAGGAAACGGAAATGGAAGCATTCGAAGGTTTCGTCCTTTGGGTGACGCTGGCGTCGGGGTCGCTTCCTGCGAACCGCGTCCGGGCGGATTCGCAGGCAAAGCAGTCCGGGTTCATCGGGAAAAGATAGGGCGCTCCGATCCGGCGCCCGCACTCTCTGGCGAGCCCCTGCGCACGCGGGTACATTTATGATGGAAAACCGGGTTCGCGGACTGCGGCATCGAATTGATCGCGGCCGGATCTGAAGCGTGCGCAAGACGGTTGCGGCGAAACGAAAACGGGGGTGCTACGGATGAGGGGGCTGCACGCGGCGGCCGGGAGGGGAGACACGAATGAGCCGGCGTGCTTTTCTCGCCCCGGAAGCCGGGCGACTTCCAGGACGCGTTCGATCGTGCCGGCGCCGGACGTGCCGACCGGGTGATCGAGTGAGCGCAGTGGCGTGAAGCCCGCCGAATTCATCGCCGAGCGGCGCCGGGAGGTGCAGCGCATCCACCGCGGGCGGCTGTTCCGGAAGTATTTCCTCCTGATCCTGGCGCTGGTGTGCGGCGTACTCCTGATCTCGGGCGGGATCGGGCTGTATTTCTCCTACCAGGAGAACAGGATCGCGCTCGCGAGCGTGCAGCGCGAGAAGGCGGTAGGGGCGGCGGCGAGGATCGAGGACCACTTCCGGCAGATCGAGAAGCAGCTTGCGTTCGCCGCGCTGCCGCAGTTCGGCGCCGAGGGGCTCGAGCAGCGCCGCGTGGAGTTCATCAAG
Organism: Betaproteobacteria bacterium; assembly: GCA_037443705.1. Classification (GTDB taxonomy): domain Bacteria; phylum Pseudomonadota; class Gammaproteobacteria; order Burkholderiales; family SG8-39; genus 2-02-FULL-66-14. The sequence continues at coordinate 106,155 of JBBINV010000001.1, forward strand.
CTGGGGCGCCTGGTGCCCGACGTCACCGACATCGCGCAGATCGGCGCCGACGGACGCGAGGAACTCCTGGTATCGCGCCTGACGATGGAGCAGGAGCGCTCGAACCGCGACCGCTCGCGGGAGCCGGCATTCAGGGAACCCGAGCCTCAGCGGACATGGTTCGGCCCGGTGTACTTCCGCAAGGAAACCGAGCCCTACATGCAGATCGCGGTGCGTTCCAGGCCCGGCGGCCCGGTGACGGTCGCCGACGTGAACCTCAAGTTCATGTGGGACGTGGTGACGCACATCAGGATCGGGAAGAAGGGCAAGGCCTACGTGGTCGACGAGACCGGACATCTCGTTGCCGACCCGGACATCGGGCTCGTGCTCCGCAAGACCGATCTTTCCAAGCTTCCGCAGGTGAAGTCCGCCCTCGCGAAGGACGCCGAGCCCTCGCTCGCCCTGATGGCCGAAGGCATGGAAAGCTCGTCTGTCCTCACCGCCTATGCCTCGATCGAGTCGCTCGGCTGGAAAGTGTTCGTGGAGCAGCCCGCCTCCGAGGTCTACGCGACGCTGAACGCCGCGATCGTGCGCACCGGCGCGCTGCTCGTGGCGGGCCTGCTCTTTTCCGCGCTCACGGCGCTGTGGCTCGCGCGCAGCATGGTGCGCCCGATCCGCACCCTCCAGGAGGGCGCGGCGCGCATCGGCGCGGGCGACCTCGAGCAGAGAATCGAGGTGAGGACCGGGGACGAGCTCGAGGAGCTGGCCGGCCAGTTCAACCAGATGAGCGCGCAGCTGCGCGAGTCCTACGTCGGCCTCGAACGCAAGGTCGAGGAGCGCACCGAGGCGCTGAAGCACGCGCTCGAGCACCAGACCGCGACCGCGGAAATCCTCAAGGTCATCGCAAGCTCGCCATCGGACGTCCAGCCGGTGCTGGAAGCCGTCGCCGGGCGAGCGGCGGTCCTTTGCGCCGCGCCGCGCGCGCACGTGCTGCTCGCCGAGGGCGACGTGCTCCGGAACCGGGCCGTGTATTCGCGCGAGCCGGGACTCGAGCCGCCGAAAGGCCACCCGGTGCCGATCCTCCGCACCACGATCAATGGCCGCGCCGTGCTCGAGTGTCGCACCGTGCACGTCGAGGACGTGCTGCCGCTTCTCGATTCGGAGTACCCCGACGCGCGCGAGAACCAGCGCATCTACGGATTCCGCTCGTCGCTCGCGGTGCCGCTGCTGCGTGAAGGCCGCGCGGTCGGCACACTGTATCTCTGGCGGCGGGAGCCGCAACGCTTCACGAACGAGCAGATCGCGCTGCTTGAAACCTTCGCTGCGCAGTCGGTCATCGCGATAGAGAACGCGCGCCTGTTCAACGAAACCAGGGATGCGCTCGAGCAGCAGACCGCGACGGCCGAGATCCTCAGGGTCATCAGCAGCTCGCCGACCGATGTGCAGCCGGTGTTCGATGCGATCGCGAAGAGCGCGCTGCACCTTTTCGACGGTCTCTGGGTCGCCCTGACCCTCGTACGCGGCGACAAGATCGAAGCCGCTGCCGTGGCGGGCGACGAGGCGGTGGGGGCGAAGATCAAGGCAATCTATCCGGTGCCGCTCAACCGCGACAGCATCACCGGGCGCACGATCCTCGATCGCAAGGTGCAGAACGTGCCGGACATGGAAGCCCCGGACCTGCCCGAGCTGGCGCGCACGCTGTCACGCGAAGCGGGCATCAAGGCGCTTCTCGGCGCGCCAATGATGCGCGAAGGCGCGGCGATCGGCGCGATCATGCTGATCCGGGGATATCCGGGAGAGTTCTCCGGGAAACAGGTGGCGCTTCTCAGGACGTTTGCCGACCAGGCGGTGATTGCGATCGAGAACGTGCGCCTGTTCCACGAGATCGAGGAAAAGAGCCGCCAGCTCGAGATCGCGAACAAGCACAAGTCGGACTTCCTCGCGAACATGTCGCACGAGCTGAGGACGCCGCTGAATGCGATCATCGGGTTCTCGGAAGTGCTCGGCGAGCGCTACTTCGGCGAGCTGACGGAAAAGCAGGACGAGTACGTGAAGGACATCCACAGCTCGGGCAAGCACCTGCTTTCGCTCATCAACGACATCCTCGATCTCTCGAAGATCGAGGCGGGCCGGATGGAGCTGAACCTTGCCGAATTCGACCTGCCTGCGGCGCTCGAGAACGCGTTGACGCTGGTGAAGGAGCGCGCGCAGCGCCACGGCGTGGCGCTGAAGCTCGAGGTGGCGCCGGGGCTGGGTGCGTTCACCGCGGACGAGCGCAAGTTCAAGCAGATCATGCTGAACCTCCTTTCCAACGCGGTGAAGTTCACGCCGGTCGGCGGGTCGGTGACGGTGCGCGCGAAGCCGAACGGCGCGGGCGTAGAGATCGCGGTCGCGGACACCGGCGTCGGCATCGCGCCCGGGGACCAGGAGGCGGTGTTCGAGGAGTTCCGCCAGGTCGGGCGCGACGTGTCGAAAAAGGCGGAAGGCACGGGCCTGGGGCTTGCGCTCACCCGGCGCTTCATCGAGCTTCACGGCGGCGGGATTCGCCTGGCGAGCGAGCCGGGCAAGGGTTCGACCTTCACCTTCACTCTCCCGGGGAAACCATGAGCCTCGTCCTCATCGTGGAAGACAACGAAAAGAACATGAAGCTCGCGCGCGACGTTCTCCAGGCGAAGGGCTATTCGACGCTGGAGGCGGTCACGGGCGAGGAGGGCGTGCGGCTCGCAAGGGAGCGCCGGCCCGATCTGGTGCTCATGGACATCCAGCTCCCGGGCATGAGCGGCATCGACGCGTTCCGGATGCTGCGCGCCGACGCCGCCACCGCGGCAATCCCGGTGATTGCGCTGACCGCGTCGGTGACGCCGACCGACCGCACGCAGATCACGCAAGCGGGGTTCGACGCGTTCCTCGGCAAGCCGATCGTGCTCAAGGAGTTCCTCGAGACCGTGCGGCGTCTGACCGGGGCGAAGTGAGATGAGCGAGCCGGCGCGCATCCTGGTGGTCGATGACACGCCCGCCAACGTCAGGCTGCTGGCAGACCTGCTCGCAGTGAAGGGCTACGCGGTGAGCACGGCGAGCGGGGGGCGCGAGGCGCTCGAGCGTGTGGCGCGCGAGGCGCCGGACCTGGTGCTCCTCGACGTCATGATGCCTGACGTGAACGGCTACGAAGTTTGCCGCGCGATCCGCGCAAGCCCCGGGACCGCCGCGCTCCCGGTCGTGATGGTGACCGCGCTCGATGCGGGCGAGGAGCGGCTGAAGGGCCTGGAGGCCGGTGCGGACGATTTCCTCTCCAAGCCCGTGAATCAGGTCGAGCTTGTCGCGCGGGTGCGCTCGCTGCTTCGCGTGAAGCGCCTGCACGACGAACTCGCGGCGCTCAACGCGGGGCTGGAGAAGCGCGTCGCTGAGCAGGTCGCGCAGCTCGAGCGTTTCGCGCGCCTGAAGCGCTTCGTGTCGCCACGGATCGGCGACCTGATCGTCTCGGGCGAGGTGGACGATCCGCTTAAGACGCACCGGCGCGAGATCACCGTGGTGTTCGCGGACCTGCGCGGCTTCACCGCATTCTCCGAGACCGCGGAGCCCGAGGAGGCCATGGAGGTGCTGCGGGCGTATCACGGCGAGCTCGGGCGGATCGTGCTGTCGCACGAGGGCACGATCGAGCACTTCGCGGGCGATGGCGTCATGATTCTGTTCAACGACCCGATCCCGCTTCCCGAGCACGAGCTTGCGGCGATCCGCATGGCGCTCGCGATGCGCGAGGCGGTCGGGGCACTCGCGGCGGGCTGGGAGAAGCGCGGGTACGAGCTCGGCTTCGGCGTCGGCATCGCCAGCGGCTACGCCACGCTCGGCGCGATCGGCTTCGAGGGACGGCTCGACTACGGCGCGATCGGTCCGGTGACCAACCTTTCGGCGCGGCTGTGCTCGGAAGCGAAGGCCGGGCAGGTGCTCGTGTCGCAGCGCGTGTACGGCAAGGTCGAGGCACGCATTCGGGCCGAGGCCGTGGGGGAGCTTTCGCTCAAAGGGCTCGCGCGGCCGGTGAAGGCCTACAACGTGCTTTCCGCGGCGTGACCCCATTGTTCCACTTCGGCGAGCCAGCGCTCGGGGCGCTCCACGAGCGTGGCGAGCTCGCCCGCGAACACGCGCCCGCCGTTCGCATCGAGCGTGATCGGCTCGCCTTCGTTGACGCGACGCCCGCCGAACCGGAGCGTCCGGGACGCGGCGTCGATCGCGAGCGCCTCACAGGCGACGAGCAGCACCTTGCCCATCTGGCGCGCGACCACCGCTGCATGCGCGGTGCGGCTGCCGCGTGCGACGAGCAGCCCTGCCGCCGCGGCGATGCCGTCGATGTCCTCGGTGGAGGCGTCTTCGCGAACGAGGATCGGCGGCCGGCCCGCGGCGGCGAAGCGGCGCGCCGAGACGCTGTCGAGCGCGACCGGCCCCGAGGCGACACCCACGCTCGCCGGAACCGCGGCGGCGAGCGCCTCCATCGAGCCTTCGCCCGCCAGGCGCGTGCGCCGGATCGCCCCGAGCTCGAGATCCTTGAGCCGCGCAAGCGCCGCTTTCGGCTCCACGAGCCCTTCCTCGACCTGCTCTACGGCGATCCGGAGCGCCGCCCACGGCGTGCGCTTGCCGGCGCGCGTCTGCAGGAGATACAGGCGCGCGTCCTGTACCGTGAACTCGAACTCCTGCGCGTCGCCGAACTCGCGCTCGAGCGCGTGGCGCGCGGCGCCGAGTTCGCGCCAGACCGCGGGCAGCACCTGAGCGAGGCGCTCGCCGTCTCCGGCGCGATGGCGCCCGGAGACCACGTCCTCGCCCTGACTGTTGAAGAGAAAATCGATGTACAGCCGGTTCTCTCCGGTGGAGGGATCGCGCGTGAACGCGACGCCCGCGCCCGAGGTGCCACCGGCGTTGCCGAAGACCATGCGCTGGACCGTCACCGCGGTGCCGAGACGCTCGTCGATCGCATGCAGCCGGCGGTAGCGGCGCGCTCGCTCGCTCGCCCAGGACCGGAACACGGCCGCGAGCGCGGCCTCGAGCTGCACGCGCGGATCCTCGGGAAAGCGCTCGCCCGTTTCATCCTCGAATATCGCGAGGAAGCGCTCGGCGAGCAGCGCGAGCGAGCGGAAGTCGAGCTCTCGCGCATGGGCGAGACCCTGGCGCGCGACCTCATCCGCGATCGCCCGCTCGAACGGCGCGCCGGATGCGCCGTGCACGATCTGGGCGAAGGACTGGATCAGCCTCCGGTACGAGTCCCAGGCGAGCCGCGGATTGCCGGTGCGCCGGAGCAATCCCCGCACCGTCGCCTGCGTGAGCCCGACGTCGAGCAGCGTATCCATCATGCCCGGCATCGACACGGGGGCGCCCGAGCGCACCGCGACGAGCAGCGGCCGGCGCGGGTCGCCGAAGCGCAGGCCGCTCGCACGCTCGAGGTCCTTCAGCGCCTGGTCGAGCCCGGGCCGCAGGCGCTCGGCGGCCGCGCGCGGGTCCTCCAGATAGGCGCGGCACAGCCCCGTGCCGAGCGCAAAGCCCTCGGGCACCGGAAGACCGATGCGCGCCATGCGCGCGAGGTTGTGCGCCTTGAAGCCGATCACGGAGGCCTGCGGCGCTCCCGGCCCCAGCGGAAAGATGCCGCAGTCGACGGGCGCGTGCATCGCGCGTCCCGCTACGCCATCACCGTGCCGAGGACGTGATCGCGCAGCGCGAGCGCGCTGTGCATCATCGTGTCGGTCGCGCTCTCGAGGCCCCTCGCGATCTCGGCGACGACGAACACGGTGCGCGGCTCGACGCCGCTTCCCGCGAGCGCCGTGTGCACCGCGCGCTCGGCCTCGTCGCCGCGCTGCTCCAGCTCCACGATGCGGTGGATCGACTCGAGGAACTCCTGCACCTCGCCGCGCGGTGTGCCGCGCGCGAAGTCGTGCGCGCCCTCCACCGCCTTCAGGTACTCCTGCGCCGCGTGCAGCGCGAGTTCCGCCAGCATCGCGAGCGGCGCAGCCGCCGGTGCGGCAATCGGCCCCGGCGCGAGCAGCGAGAGGTGGAAGGCGGCGTCCTCGAGCGCGTCCACCGTGTCGTCGCCGCGCTCGACGAGCCGCGCGAGCTCCGCCACGTTCGCCGAGCGGCGCCCGAGCTCGCGCGCGAGGTTGACGAGTTCGTCCGCGCGCCGCTCCCAGTCCTTGGCGCGGCGCGCCGCCGCCGCGGCCGAGGCGCCTGCGTCGGCGAGCGCGTCGCGAACGGCGGAGGCGATCTCGATCGCGAGGCTCACCTGCTCGGAGGCGTAGTCGAGCACCGTCTGGCGCACCGAGAGGAGCGACCCCAGAAGCTCTACGCGCAGCTCGTCGGCGAGCAGCGCCGGCGGGCGCCCTTCGCGCTGGGCGTCGGTGGCGGCGCGGAACGCGAACTTGAGGTAATTGAGCGCGGCTTTCCCCCCCAGGACATCGTCCAGGCGCGCGCCGAACCCGGTAGGGGTCTTGCCCAGGGAGGCCAGCGCTTCGAACACGAGCTGCTCGCCGCCCGCCTTCAGGAACCCCATGTGCCCTACGTCCTCGTCGGCGGCCCACTTGAGCAGCGCGAGCGTGTCCTTCTTGCGCAGGAGCAGCCGCAGGCGCTTGCGCGCGCGGTTCCAGTCGATCAGGTAGACCAGGCGCGAGCCGAGGAACTCGAGGTACTGCTCGAGCGACGCCGGGTCGGGCGCGGTGTAGGTACCGACCGCGAGATGATAGATCCCGTCCTCGAAGCTTTCGTCCGTCCTGGAACGCGTGTCGCTCCAGGCGATCGGCCATCGCGCGAGCAGGCTCTGAAAGAACACGAGCTTGGGCAGGTGCACGTCGGTATAGACGAGCGTCGCGACGAGCCCCTCCACGCGCACCACCAGCACGTGCGCGTCGGTCGTGCCGATATCGTTCTGAAGCACTACACGCCCTTCGGCGCGCGTCGCGGTCGTGTCGAGGCCCGGGTGATCGAACTTGAGCGGCGCAGTGCGGCGCACCCCGCGCGCGAAAGCCGCTACGAGCGATCGGTCCTCCGGCGCGAGGGCGTAGGCGCGCGCGCCCTCGATCGTCTCGGTGGCGGAGGCCGCCTGCAGGCGATTGAGGGCCTTGTGCAGATCCATGACGAGGCGGTGCAGGGTTTCGCCCGCGTCCCGCCCGGCTCCCGTGGCGCGCGCGATCGCCGCGTCGCTCACGCGCTCGTCTGCCTCGACCCACGGCTCGGCGAAGAGCGCGCTGCGGCGGCTCTCGAACGAGGCCGCAGCGGCATCTTCCGCGGCACGCAAGGGCGCGATCATTTCGCCCAGCGCGCCGCGGATCCGCTCGAAGAGCGCGGCCGCGCCGGGGATCGCGACGTGCGTGGCGTCCAGGCGCCGCGCGGCGGCGATCATGTCGTCGAGCGCCACGTCGTCCTCGCCGGCGGCGATGCGTTCGCGGCGCAGGTCGGGGCGTTCCTCGGGCGGGCGCGCGGCGTTCGCGCCGGCGAGCTGGAGCAGCGTGAAGTAGTACTTGGCGCGGTCGTTCGCCGCGAGCGCCCGGTTCGTGAGCGCGGGTAGCGCCAGGCGCGACTCGCCGAGCGCCTCGAGGATCCTCTGCTTGTCGGCCATGGGAGACAGTTTCGCGGCCACGCCGGCCCCCGGGTTGACCCGGGTCAAATCAGGGACGCTCTCCGAGCGCGAGCGCGGCGAAGCTCGCGAGCCAGTGCGCTCCCGCGTAATCGCCCCCGGCGACGTGCGGCATGCCGTGAGCGAGATGCGTTTCGGCCAGCTCCGCGTATCCCAGGCGCCGGAAGCACCACGCACGGGAGAGCGCGAGGCCGTCCAGGTGGCTTTGCTTGGGATCGGTTCGGTCGGCGGGATTCGGGGGTGCGGACAGAGCGGCGAACCCGCCCGGGACGAACCCCGCCAGCCATTTGGCGAACTCCGGTTCCGGAAGAAGGTCCTTCATGAGCACCGCCTCCAAGAGTGCGGGCGAAAGAAAATCGTCCAGCGAGGGTTCGTACGCAAGAGGCGCGTTCGCGTCGTGCGAATACCAGCGTCGCGCCGAATCGGCGATGACCTCGCTGAGAGATGTGTCGCCCGAAACCCGCGCGTAATCGAGACCCAGCACGCACGCGAACGCGGTGTTGGCATGGGTTCCGGCGCGGATGGGATAGGGCGAGGCGGCGAGAAACCCGGCGAACCGCTTCGCGAGCAGCCCGGCGAGCGGCGCGAGCGCGCCGGTCCAGCGCGCGTTACCGGCCCGCAGGCACTCGGCCTGCAGCTCCATCAGCCACGCCCAGCCGTAAGGACGTTCGAAGGTTTTTCCGGAGGGGCTGGTGAAATAGGCAAGCTCCCTCTGAAGGGCCTCCTCGCTCAGGTGCTCGTTCAGGACGGCTTCGATGGCCTGTCCTTCGGGGAGCTCCGGATACAGGCGCAGCAGCCGCGCGAGCAGCCAGTGCATGTGCACCGCCGAGTGCCAGTCGTAGGCGCCGAAGAACGCGGGGTGGACGCGCCGCGGCGCGAGTTCGCCAGGCGCGGCGAGAAGCAGATGATCGAGCTTGCGCGGATACTCGCGCGATACGTTCGCGAGCGCCACGCGCGCAAGGCTTGCGGCTATGGTCGCGCCCAGCTCCGTCACGGTGCCGGAATGTTACGCTAGAATCAACGCGATACCTCATGTCTCTCGAAATCGTCGTCCTCGCCGCGGGCCAGGGCAAGCGCATGCGCTCCGCGCTGCCGAAGGTGCTGCACCGCCTTGCGGGCCGGCCGCTTCTCGCGCACGTGCTCGATACGGCGCGCGCGCTCGCGCCCGGGCGCATCCTTGTCGTGCACGGCCACGGCGGCGAGGCAGTACGCGCCGCGTGCCACGGCGCCGGCATCGAGTGGGTCGAGCAGCGCGAGCAGCTCGGCACCGGGCACGCGGTGCTGCAGGCGCTGCCGCGCGTGGCGCCCGAATCCGAGGTGATGGTGCTTTATGGCGACGTGCCGCTCGTGCGCGCGGAAACTCTGCGGCGGCTGGCGGATTCCGCGCGCGGCGGCCTGGCGATCCTCACCGCCGAACCTCCCGATCCCGTGGGCTACGGGCGCGTCGTGCGCGGTCCGGGCGGGCGGGTCGAACGCATCGTGGAGCAAAAGGATGCGACGGACACCGAGGCCGCGATCCGCGAGGTGAACGCGGGATTTCTCGCCGCGAAGGCCGCCCGCCTCGCCGGGTGGCTATCGCGAGTCGGGAACGCAAACGCGCAGAACGAGTACTACCTCCCCGACGTGATTGGGCTCGCGGTGGCCGATGGCGTGCCGGTGAGCGCGGTGAAGGCCGCCGACTGGCACGAGGCCGCAGGCGTCAACTCGCGCCATGAGCTCGCGATCCTCGAGCGCGCCTACCAGATCGCGCAGGCGAAGCGCCTGCTCGAAGCGGGCGTGGCGCTCGCCGATCCTTCGCGCATCGACGTGCGCGGGACGCTCGAATGCGGCGCCGACGTCTCGATCGATGTCAATTGCGTGTTCGAGGGGAAGGTAACGCTCGGCGACGGCGTGCGCGTCGGAGCGAATTGCGTCCTGGGAAATGTATCGGTTTCGAGAAACACCGAAATCCTTCCGTTTTGCCTTCTGGAGGATTCCCAGATCGGGGAGCGCTGCCGCATCGGGCCCTATGCGCGATTGCGGCCCGGCGCGAGCCTCGCGGAAGAGGTGCACATCGGCAACTTCGTCGAGGTGAAGGCGAGCCGCATCGGCGCAGGCTCCAAGGCGAACCACCTTGCCTATCTCGGCGACGCCGAAATCGGGCGCGGCGTGAACGTGGGCGCCGGCACGATCACCTGCAACTACGACGGCGCCGCCAAGCACCGCACCGTGATCGAGGACGACTGCTTCATCGGCTCGGACGCGACGCTGGTCGCACCGGTGCGCATCGCCCGGGGCTCGTACATCGGCGCGGGTTCCACGATCAGCAAGGACACGCCCGCCGGGCAGCTCAGCGTCGCGCGCGCCAGGCAGGTGGCCGTTCCGCGCTGGAATCCCCCGAGAAAGAAGTAGCCTGATGTGCGGAATCGTCGGCGCGGCCGCCAGGCGCGACATCGTCCCGGTTCTGTTGGAGGGCCTGCGGCGCCTGGAATACCGCGGCTACGACTCGTGCGGCGTGGCGACGGTTTCAACCCATGGGCTGGAACGGATCCGAAGCGTCGCGCGGGTTTCCGACCTGGAACTGCAGGTCAACGGTACAAATCTCGCCGCCGAGACCGGCATCGCGCACACGCGCTGGGCCACGCACGGCGCGCCGGTGACGCACAACGCGCACCCGATCCTGTCGCGCGGCGAAATTGCGCTGGTACACAACGGCATCATCGAGAACTACGAGGAGCTGCGCGCGGAGCTCATGGCGCGCGGCTACGTCTTCGAGACGCAGACCGACACCGAGGTGATCGCGCACCTGGTGCACAGCCTTTACCAGGGCAGCCTCTACGAGGCGGTGCGCCGCGCGGTTGCGCGCCTCGCGGGTGCCTACGCCATCGCGGTCCTTGCGAAGGGCGAGCCTCACCGCGTGGTAGGCGCGCGCGCCGGAAGCCCGCTCGTCGTGGGCGTGGGCGCGAACGAGATGTTCCTTGCCTCCGACGCGCTCGCGCTCTCGGGCACCACCGGGCGCATTGCCTACCTCGAGGAGGGCGACGTTGCCGAGATCTCGCTCGAGGGTTTTCGCGTGCGCGACGCGGTCGGCCGCGAGGCGAACCGCGAGGTGCGCACCGTCGAGGTCGCGAACGCCGCCGCCGAGCTCGGTCCCTACCGCCACTTCATGCAGAAGGAGATCTTCGAGCAGCCGCGCGCGGTGGCGGACACGCTGGAAGGCGTTGCGGGAATTTCTCCCTCGCTGTTCGAAGACCCGGAAGGGAAGACTCTCACGGAGGTCAAAAGCGTCCTCGTCCTCGCCTGCGGCACGAGCTACTACGCGGGGCTCACGGCGAAGACCTGGCTCGAGTCGCTCGCGCGTCTGCCGACGCAGGTCGAGGTCGCGAGCGAGTATCGCTACCGCGAGAGCGTGCCGGACCCGGGCGCGCTCGTGGTGGGGGTGTCGCAGTCGGGCGAGACCGCCGATACGCTCGCCGCGCTCCGGCACGCGCGCGCCCTCGGGCAGGAGAGGACGCTGGGGATCTGCAATGTCGCTACCAGCGCGATGCTGCGCGAGACGAGGCTTAGCTTCCTCACCCACGCAGGCGTCGAGATCGGGGTCGCCTCGACCAAGGCCTTCACGACGCAGCTCGTGGGGCTTTTCCTGCTGTCACTGGTCCTGGCGAAATTGAGAAATCGATTGCCGGCGGAGGAAGAGCAACGGCACCTCAGGACCCTTCGGCATCTTCCCAAGGCGCTCGGCGCGGCGCTCGCGCTCGAGCCGCAGCTGATCGCGTGGTCGGAGCGCTTCGCCGGGAAGGAGCATGCGCTTTTCCTGGGACGCGGGCCGCACTATCCGATCGCGATGGAGGGGGCGCTGAAGCTCAAGGAGATCTCCTACATCCACGCCGAGGCCTACCCGGCGGGCGAGCTGAAGCACGGGCCGCTCGCGCTCGTCACCTCCGAGATGCCGGTGGTGACCGTGGCGCCGAACGACGCGCTGCTCGAGAAGCTCAAGTCCAACATGCAGGAGGTGCGCGCGCGCGGCGGCGAGCTCTACGTGCTCACCGATTCGGGCACGCGCATCGTCTCGGGCGAGGGCATGCACGTGATCCGGCTTCCCGAGCACTACGGGCTCCTGTCGCCGATCCTGCACGTGGTGCCGCTGCAACTGCTCGCCTACCACACCGCGCTCGCGCGCGGCAGCGACGTCGACAAGCCGCGCAACCTCGCCAAGTCGGTGACGGTCGAGTAGCGCCGGATCCCCGCTTGCGCGGGGATGACGGCCTCGCCGTCAGCCGTGCATCGTGAGGCCGCCCGAGACGCTGAGGGTCTGGCCGGTGATGAACTCGGCGTCGTCGCTCGAGAGGAACAGCACCGCGCCGGGGATGTCTTCGGGCTTGCCCAGCCGCCCGATCGGGATCGCGCGGCGATAGGCTTCGCGCAGCTTCTCCGGATTGCCGGCGCCCTGCATGAAGGCTTCGAGCATACCGGTCTCGGTGAGCCCCGGGCAGACGGTGTTGAGGCGCACGCCTTTGGAGGCGAGCTCGCGCGAAAGGGTCTTCGTGAGCGCGATGATCCCGCCCTTGCACGCCGAGTAGGGCGCCTCGCCCGAGGAGCCCACGCGGCCCGCATCCGACGCGATGTTCACGACCTTGCCGCCCCCGCGCTCGACCATGCCGGGGAGCACGCAATGCAGCAGATTCATCGCGCCGACGAGATTGATCGAGATGATCTTCTGCCAGAACGCGGGATCGGTCTTGAGAAACGGCTTGAACATGTCCCAGCCCGCGTTGTTCACGAGGATGTCCACCGGCCCGACCCTGTCAACCGCGGTCTTTACGCCCTGGTAGTCGGTGATATCCACAGGGGGGGTGCCGTTGAGGTCGAACACCACGACCCGGGTTCCTTCCTCCTCGAATCGCCGCACGATCGCGGCGCCGATGCCGGCGGCTCCGCCGGTCACGATTGCGGTCTTGCCTTTCAGTCCTCTCATCGGTTCACTCCGGTGGTATCACGGCGGTCGCCTCGAGCTCGATCTTGGCGGGGCTGTCGAGGAGGTCCGAGACGAAGATCATGCTCATGCAGGGGTAGTGCCGCCCCATCAGCGCGCGCCAGATCCGGCCGAGCTGCGGCCGCGCGGCGAGATACGCGGGCTTGTCGCAGCAGAAGGCGGTGATGCGGCAGATGTGCTCGGGCCGCCCGCCGTCCGAGGCGAGCACCGCGAGCACGTTCTTCAGCGCCTGCTCGAACTGTGGCGCAATCTCTTCCGAATGAAACTTCTGCGCGGCGTCCCAGCCGACCTGCCCGGCGACGAACACGATGCGCCCCGCCGGCACCGAGATGCCGTTGGCGTAGCCGACCGGCGGCGCCCAGCCTTCCGGGAGCAGGACCTTCATTCGGAGTAGTTCGGCGGGTCGAGGTCGCGGTCCCAGCCGGGCTCGGGCTTCTCGACCTTCGTCATCCAGGCCTTGATCAGGCGAATATGCTCGCGCTCCTCCTTCGCCATCTGCGCAGCCACGCGCCGGACCTCCGCGGGCGCCACCGAGCGCGTCATGTTGCGAAAGAACGCCGCGGCGCGCTCCTCGCTGCGGAGCGCGAGTTCCAGCGCGTGGAAGGGCTTCATCAGGTAATGGAGCTCGGTCACCGGCGCGCTCTCGGGCGCGTCGGTGCCGCGCCACAGCCACGACGTCGCCTGCGCGGGCGGGGTGCTCCAGCCCATGCGCTTCATGATCTCCTTCGCGTGCAGGTCTTCGACCCGCGCGAGCTTCCGAAAGAGCTTCGCCACCTCCGGGTTGTTGTGCACTTCCATCTGGTCGGCGAACTCGCCGTAGCGCTCGGCGGCGTCGGCTTCCATGTGGTAGGCCTGGATCATGAAATCCGTGTAGGCGGATTTCGCCCGGGGTGCGGTCTTCGCAGCAGGTTTCCTGACGGCTCTTTTTTTCATAGGGCGAACTCGCGCTCGAGCTCTGCGACGCGCTTCGGTTCCTTCGCCACCGGGGGATGGAACGGCTTGCGGTGTCCCGCATAGAGTACCCCGATATTGAAGCCGTCGTCGGTCATGAGGCGGCGGGCGGCGCGCGCCGGATCGTCGGTGGGCGCGACCGGAGCCGGCCGGGCGGCCTCCTTCCAGGCGCGCTGCTCGGGCCGGAAGGTGACGCAGGGGCTGAGCACCTCGATGAACGAGAAGCCCGGATGGCGCACGGCCTGCGCGATCAGGTCCGCGGTGCCGTTCGGGTCGCCGGAGAACGCGCGCGCGATGAAATTCGCGCCCGAGGCGAGCGCGATGACCAGGGGATGGAACTCGCGCAGGCCCGTCCCGTGCGGCGAGAGCTTGGACGATTCCCAGTCGGGCTCGGTCGTGGGCGAAGGCTGGCCCTTGGTCATGCCGTAGACGCGGTTGTCCATCACGATATAAGTGAGGTCCACGTTCCGGCGGCAGGCGTGCAGGAAGTGGTTCCCGCCGATCGAGTAGCCGTCGCCGTCGCCGCCCGCCGCGATCACCGTGAGCTCGGGCCGCGCGATCTTGAGGCCGGTGGCGGTGGGCAGCGCGCGCCCGTGCACGCCGTGAAAGCCGTAGCACGTGGTGTACGCCGGGATTCGCGACGAGCAGCCGATGCCGGAGACGACCGCGACGTTCTCGGGGCGAAGCCCGAGCGACGCGAGCGCCTTGGTGATCGAGGAGAGCACCGTGTAATCGCCGCATCCCGGGCACCAGACGGGCTTCACGTCCGACTTGAACAGCTGCGGCGCGATCGCGACGCTTTGCGTCTGCGCGCTCATGCGCGGCTCCATTGGACGATTCGCTCGTGGATCTCCTCGGGCCGCACCGGCAGGGGTCCGGGCTTCCTGAAGCTCGCGAGCTCGCAGGGCACGTCGTACTCGGCGCGCAGGTACTTCAGGAACTGGCCGCCGTGGCTCTGCTCGACCACGAGCGCGCGCTTGACGCCCTTCAGCGCGGCGCGAAGCTTGTCGGGCTGTGCGGGGGAGAGAAGCCGCAGCGACACCAGCCGCGCTGTCACCCCGGCGTCCTTCATTCGATGAAAAGCCTCCTTCACCGCGCCGGTGCACGAGCCCCAGGTGATCACCGCGAGCTCGCCCTCGCCTTCGACGTCGGCCCAGTGCTCGCCGTAGTCGATCGAGGCGAGCTTGCGGGCGCGCTTGTCGAGCTGCGCCAGGTGATCCGCCGCGGCCGACGAGGGCGTGCCGCGCTCGCCGTGCTCGAGGCCGTCCGCGGTGTAGGTGACGCCGGGCGTGCCGGGGATCGCCATCGGCGAGACGCCCGAGGGCGTGAGCGCGTAGCGCCTGTAGCCCTCGGCGCCCGCGGGGGCGCGGCTGCGCTCGGCGGCGAAGGCGAGGTCGGCGGGGCGATCGACAGTCGCGCGCGCCTGGCCGAGGAACTGGTCCGAGAGCACGATCGCGGGCGCCTGGAGCCGCTCGGCGAGCGCCACCGCCCATTGCGTCGTCCTGAGGCAGTCGGAAACCGAGTTCGGCGCGAGCACCAGGTGCGGCGCATCGCCGTGCATCCCGTAGAGCGCGATGTTGAGGTCGGCCTGCTCGGTCTTGGTCGCGATTCCGGTCGAGGGTCCGGTGCGCATCACGTCGACCACCACGATCGGGATCTCGGCGGCGACGCCCAGGCCCAGCGCCTCGATCATGAGCGACAGTCCCGGGCCCGAGGTGGCGGTGAGCGCGGGCACGCCCCCGTAAGAGGCGCCGAGGATCATGTTGACCGAGGCGAGCTCGTCCTCGGCCTGCACGAGCGTGCCGCCCAGGCTCTCGAGCGCGGGCGACATCCATTCGAGCAGCTCGGTCGCCGGCGTGATCGGGTAGGCCGCCACGAACCGCACGCCGCCGCGCAGCGCCCCGTAGCCCGCGGCCTGATTGCCCGTGATGAGCCAGCGCGCCGCGCGTGCCGGCGGTCCGGCGAGCCGGTACGCGTCGCCCAGCTTCGCGGCTTCGGCCACGCCCGCGTGCACCGCAGCGAGCGATGCGGCGAGCGCTTCGGCGCCCTTGTTCATCGATTTCTCCACCGCAGCGCGCAGCGCCTCCCGCGGCAGCCCCACCAGGCCACCGAGCGCGCCGAGCGCCACCATGTTCGGCCAGCCGCCCTTGATTTTCCTGGAGAGGTCCTTCAGGGGAAGGGCGACGGATTTCGCGCCCGATTTCAGGAACACTTCCGGCACTTCGCCTTGCGCGGGATCGCGGAGCACCAGGCTCGAGGCATCGAGCGGAAGTTCGGCGGCGAAGCGCGCGACGTTGCCCCAGTCGATCGCGGCGAGCACGTCGGTGCGGTCGTCGACCGACTCGCACGGGAAGGTGGCGATCCGGAGCATCGCGGCGGCCTCGCCGCCGCGGATCTGCGGGCCGCTCGAGCGTGTCATCAGGCCGTAGTAGCCGGCCTGCGCCGCCGCCTCCAGCAGCATGTTGCCCGCGGTCATCACGCCCGCGCCGCCGCTGCCGGCCAGCGCGAGCGAAACCGAATGACGCGTCCCGGTCGGGGTCAATGCGGTGTCCTCCAGTTCGGTGCCACGGCCCATTTACGACGATCTCCCGGTCGATTCCTTGTGCCAGATCAAATCCGCCCCCGGATTTGCGCGCTATCTATTCGTCTCACCGGGGGAGGGCGCTTGCCGCCGCGCGGTCCCTTCGGCCAAAATAGGTAATACGGTACTTGAATACCATAATTGGCGGACGAGGGAAAGGACCCAGGCCATGGCGGAGTTGATCAAGAATCACGACCTCGCGGAGATCGCGGTGCCGGGGGTCAGAGTCGAGAAGGTGCCGGCGCGCGCACCCGACGGCCGCGTCGCCGCGGGCCTGTACAACGCCTGGATCTGGCTCGACAACCCGGCGCAGTACAACTCCTACACCACCGAGATGGTGAAGGGGCTGATCCTCGCCTTCCGCGCCGCCTCGAACGCGCGCGACGTCGCCTCGGTGGTGTTCACGGGCACAGGCGACCGGGCCTTCTGCACCGGAGGCAACACCAAGGAGTACGCCGAATACTACGCCGGGCGCCCGCAGGAGTACCGCCAGTACATGCGGCTGTTCAACGACATGGTGAGCGCGATCCTCGCCTGCGACAAGCCGGTGATCTGCCGCGTGAACGGCATGCGCATCGGCGGCGGCCAGGAGATCGGCATGGCGTGCGATTTTTCCGTCGCGCAGGACCTCGCGCGCTTCGGCCAGGCCGGCCCCAAGCACGGCTCTGCGCCGATCGGCGGCGCGACCGACTTTCTCCCCGTGGTGATCGGCGCCGAGCGCGCCATGGCCGCGTGCGTGCTGTGCGAGCCGTTCTCGGCGCACGAGGCCTACCACATGGGCATGCTCACCGACATCGCGCCGGCGCTGAAGGTGGACGGCAAGTTCGTCGCGAATCCGCTGGTCGAGACCAGCCGGGTTTACGACGAATTCGGAAGGCTGGTTTTCGGCAAATCGAAAACCGGCGACCAGCTGAAGGCGGGGAAGGCCCTTCTTTCAAGAGGCACCGTCGACCTTTCGGCCCTCGATGCCAGGGTCGAAGAGCTCTGCTCGAAGATCCTGCTCACGTTCCCTGACTGCACCACCAAGACGCTCGAGGAGCTGCGCAAGCCCAAGCTCGAGGCCTGGAACCGCAACAAGGAGGACTCGCGCGCATGGCTCGCGCTCAACATGATGACCGAGGCACGCGCCGGCTTCACCGCCTTCAACGAGGGCACGAAGGAAGACCGCGAGGTGGACTTCGTGCTGCTGCGCCAGAAGCTCGCCGGCAACCAGAGCTGGGTCGGATCCTTGCACGACGAGATCCAGCCCAAGGCGAAGAAACGCGCATGAGCGAGGCGCCGCTCAAGGTCTGGCTGGAGCGCGACGGGGCGCTGCTGCGGCTGCGTCTGGCGCGCCCGAAGGCGAACATCGTCGACGCGCGGATGATCGCGGCGCTCGACGCCGCGTTCGCGGCGCACGCCGGCAACGCGGGGCTGCTCGCCGCGCTCGTCGATCACGAGGGGCCGCATTTCTCCTTCGGCGCCAGCGTCCAGGAGCACCTGCCGGCGCAATGTGCGCAGATGATCCGCTCGCTGCACGCGCTGCTCGAGCGCATGCTCGCGTGGCCCCGGCCGATCCTCGTCGCCGTGCGTGGCCAGTGTCTCGGAGGCGGGCTCGAGCTGGCCGTCGCCGCGAACCTGATCTTTGCCGGGTGCGAGGCGCAGTTCGGCCAGCCCGAGATCAAGCTCGGCGTGATCGCGCCGGCGGCGTCCTGCCTGCTGCCCGAGCGCATCGGCCAGGCGCGCGCCGAGGACCTGCTGTATTCGGGCCGCGCGATCGACGCCGCGACGGCGCTCGCCTGGGGGCTCGCGAGCCAGGTGGCCGAGGACCCGGAGGCCGCGGCGCTCGAGTACTTCGAGCGCCAGCTCGCCGGAAAAAGCGCCGCGGCGCTCGCCTGGGCGGTGCGCGCGGCGCGCGCGCCGCATGCAGCGCGGATGCAGGCGCGGCTCGCAGAGGTCGAGCGGCTCTATCTCGACGGACTGATGAAGACGCGCGACGCCGTGGAGGGGCTGAACGCCTTCCTCGAGAAGCGCACGCCAAAGTGGGAGCACCGATGAGCGTTCGAGACGTTGTTTCGCGTTGCGAGGCCCTGTTCGAGGACCTGCACTTCAACGCGGTCAAGCAGTGGAAGGCGGCCGCGCCCGGCCGCAAGGCGATCGGCTACATGCCGATCTACGTGCCGCACGAGATCATCCACGCCGCGGGGATGCTGCCGGTGGGCATCTTCGGCGGCGGCGACCAGATCGAGGTGATCCAGGGCGACGCCTACTACCAGAGCTACATCTGCCGCATCCCGCGCTCGACCGTCGAGCTCGGGCTCACGGGGCGCCTGGACTGCCTCGACGGGATGCTTTTCCCGTCGATCTGCGACGTGATCCGCAACCTCTCGGGCATGTGGCAGATCATGTTCAAGGACAAGTACGTGCGCTACGTCGACGTGCCGCAGAACTACGACGACGCGATCGGCGGTGCCTTTTACATGCATGAAATGCAGCAGCTTCGGGACGATTTGAGCCGTCTCTCCGGAAAACCCGTGACGGACGACGCGCTGCGCGCTTCGATCTCCGTCTACAACGAAAACCGCAAGGCGATCCGCGATCTCTACGCCTACCGCGCGCAGAAGCCCTGGCAGGCGCCGACCTCCGAGGTGTACCTGCTGATGCGCGCGGGCTGTGTCCTGCCGCCCGAGGAGCATACCGGGCTCGTGACACGCTATCTCAGATCTTGTGAACTTGAAAAGAGACCCAGGCGCGACAACGCGCGCGTCGTGGTCACGGGCTCGTTCTGCGAGCAGCCGCCGCTCGGGCTCATCAAGTCGATAGAGATGGCGGGCTGCTACGTGGTGGACGACGACTACGCGCTGACGCTTCGCTGGCTGCTCGACGACGTGGACACCGCGGGCGACCCGCTCGAAGCGCTGGCGAAGGCGTTCCTGCACCGCTCGGCGCAGACCTCGTCGAAGTACGACGACAGGAAGGAGGACAAGGGGAAATATCTCCTGCATCAGGTGAAGAGCCGCGGCGCCGAGGGCGTGATCTTTTCGGCGCCCTCGTTCTGCGATCCCGCGCTCCTCGAGCGCCCGATGCTCCAGGAGGTGCTCGCCCGGCACAAGATCCCCTATACCGCCTTCAAGTACGCCGAGAACACCGGCCAGATGGCCCCGATCCGCGAGCAGGCGGGCACTTTCGCCGACTCGATCAAGCTGTGGAGCGCCGCATGAACACCGCCGTCAAGAACGCCGCCGCGAAGAAGGAAGTGATCAAGGAAGACGCGATGTGGCAGCAGAAGGAGCTGATCAACCGCAACTACCATGAGCTCGCCACCGCGCGCGAGGCCGGGCGCAAGGTCTCGGCGACCTTCGTGCCCGGGAACCTGAACGAGCTGCTGATGTGCTTCGACTTCGCGCGCAGCCTCCCGGAGACCAACGCCCTTCAGAACGGCATGCGCAAGAAGTCCGGCAGGATGATCATGGACGCCGAGCGCGACGGCCATTCGGAGGACGTCTGCACCTACGTGAAGGCGGACCTCGGGATGATGCTCCAGGGTCAGGTCGGCCCCACCGGCGAGCCGTTGCCGCACCCGGACGTGCTGCTCCTTTCCTACACCGGCTGCTTCACCTTCATGAAGTGGTTCGAGCTGATCCGCCAGAAGTACGGCTGCGAGACCGTGATGCTGCACGTGCCCTACCAGGGCGACGGAAAGGTGTCGCCGGCCATGCGCGAGTACGTCGTCAAGCAGCTCAAGGAGAAGGTGATCCCCACGCTGGAGAAGGTCTCGGGGGTCAGGTTCGACATCGACCGCCTTCGCCAGTACATGCGTGAGTCGGTGAAGGCCGAGGAAAACCTGGTGAAGGTGCTCCAGTCGGCGAAGAACCGGCCGAGCCCCATCGACGGATATTTCGGCGCGGTCTACTACATCGGGCCGATCTTCACCGCGTTCCGCGGCACGCCCGAGGCGACGCGCTACTACGACACGCTCTGGGGCGAGATCCAGGCGCGCATCCGCGAGAAGAAGGGCCCGGTGACGCCGGAAGGGGAGCTTGCCGAGGAGAAATACCGGCTGGTGGTCGAAGGCCCGCCCAACTGGACCAGCTTCCGCGACTTCTGGAAGATGTTCTACGACGAGGGCGCGGTGATCGTCGCCTCGACCTACGCCAAGGTGGGCGGCGTGTACGACTTCGGCTTCCGGCACGACCCGGAGCGGCCGCTCGAGTCGCTTGCCGAGTACTGCCTCGGCTGCTACACCAACCTCAACTTCCCGCAGCGGATCGACATGATCTGCAGGTACATCGACGAGTACCAGGCCGACGGCCTTCTCATCAATTCGATCAAGAGCTGCAACAGCTTCTCGGCGGGGCAGCTCCTCATCCTGCGCGAGGTGGAAAAGCGCACCGGCAAGCCGGCCGCGTTCATCGAGTCGGACCTGGTGGACCCGCGCTATTTCTCGGCGGCGAACATCAAGAACCGTCTCGAGAGCTACTTCCAGATGATCAAGCAGAAGCGCGCCGCGGGGGTGCACTGACATGAAGTGCTTCATCGGGATCGACCTCGGCTCGACCACCACCAAGGCGGTGGTGATCGACGAGGAGCGCAACGTCCTCGGGCGGGGGATCACCAACTCCCGCTCCAACTACGACACCGCCGCGACCATCGCCAAGCAGGAGGCGCTGGTGTCGGCGCGCTTTTCCCTGTTCCACAGTGCGCTCGAGAAGAGCCACGCGCTCGACGGCGGGCTGGATGCCTTCCTCGGACAGCTCGAGCGCGACTTCCGCCTCGAGCAGTACCTCGAGCAGCTCGGCGACCTGGAGCAGGTGTGCCAGCGAAACGTGGCGAGCGCGCGCTTCGGAGAGGCCGAGAAGACGGTTTCGCGTGCCCTCGAAAGGGTCTTTGCCTCCCTGAAGGAGGAATCTCCGGCGTTGTTCGCCCCAGGCGCCAGGCGCAAGAGCGATTTCTTCCGCGACATCGCGGGCAGCCAGTACCTCTCTCAGGGCGAGCGGGTGGCGAAGGACATGGGCGTGCGCTACGACATGCTGCTCAACGTCTTCGACCGCTCGATCATCGAGGTCGAGAACCGCGTCTACGCCGACTCGATCAAGGCGCACCTGCTCGCCGCGCTCGAGCGCACCTTCGTCGCGCTGCCGGAGTTCAGAAAGCTGGCCGACAGCATCAGGAAGCCGATCCAGTCGGTGCTCGATACCGACCTCGAGGAAACCTACGTCGTCGGCACGGGCTACGGGCGCGCGCGGCTGCCGTTCTCGAAGGAACACATCCGCTCCGAGATCCTGTGCCACGGCCTGGGGGCGCACGTCATGTACCCGGCGACGGCCACGGTGCTCGACATCGGCGGCCAGGACACCAAGGCGATACAGGTCGACCGGCACGGGATCGTGGAGTCGTTCCAGATGAACGACCGCTGCGCCGCCGGCTGCGGGCGCTACCTCGGCTACATCGCCGACGAGATGAACATGGGGCTGCACGAGCTGGGGCCGCTCGCGATGAAGGCGACCAAGACCATCCGCATCAACTCGACCTGCACCGTGTTCGCGGGTGCCGAGCTGCGGGACCGCCTCGCGCTCGGCGAGAAGCGCGAGGACATCATGGCGGGGCTGCACCGCGCGATCGTGCTGCGCGCGATGTCGATCCTCGCGCGCTCGGGCGGCATCCGCAACGAATTCACCTTCACCGGGGGCGTCGCGAAGAACGAGGCCGCGGTCAAGGCGCTGAAGGAGCTGGTGCGCGAGAACTACGGCGAGATGACCCTCAACATCAACCCCGACTCGATATACACCGGAGCGCTCGGCGGCGCGACCTTCGCCTGGCGCGCCGTCGTCGAGGAGGGCAAGGTCGCGGAAAGGAAGGCCGCATGAGCATCCACACCGTAGGCATCGACATCGGCTCGGGGGCGGTGAAGACCGTGCTCTTTCGCGGCAACGAATGGCTCGGCAAGCGCGTCGAGCGGATCCGCCGCAGGGACCCCATGGACCTTGCGAGGCAGGGCTTCGACGAGGTTCTGGAGGAAGCCGGGCTCAAGCCCTCGGACATCGCCTACGTCGCCACGACGGGCGAAGGCGAAAACGTCAAGTTCGCGACCGGGCACTTCTACTCGATGACCACCCACGCGCGCGGCGGCGTGTTCCTCAATCCCGAGGCGCGCGGCGTGGTCGACATCGGCGCGCTGAACGGCCGCGCGATCTGGATCGACGAGCGCGGCAAGGTGCTGTCCTACAAGATGACCAGCCAGTGCGCCTCGGGCTCGGGGCAGTTCCTCGAGAACATCGCGCGCTACCTGGGCGTGGCGGTGGAGGAGATCGGGCCGCTTTCGAAGACCTCGCAGCACCCGGAAAAGGTGAGCTCGATCTGCGCGGTGCTCGCCGAGACCGATGTCATCAACATGGTGTCGCGCGGCATCGCCACGGCGGACATCCTGAAGGGAATCCACCTCTCGATGGCCTCGCGCCTGGCGAAGCTCCTGAAGGTCACCGGGATCACCAGGGGCACCGTGCTCCTCACGGGAGGGCTCGCGCTGGACGAGGGGCTCCTCGCGGCGCTGCGCGAGGAGCTGGTGAACGAGAAAATCACGGGGCTCGCCGCGACCAACCATCCCGATTCGATCCATGCCGGCGCGATCGGCGCCGCGCTCTGGGGCGCCTTCCGCCACGACCGGCTGAAGGAGCTGCAAGAGCGCGCCGCGGCTTGAGGAGAACCCAATGGCACTGATGATCAACGACAACTGCACCGCGTGCGACGCGTGCAAGCCCGTCTGCCCGAACGAGGCGATCGCCGTGGGCGATCCCGTCTACACCATCGATCCGATGAAGTGCACCGAGTGCGTGGGTGCGGAGGACGAGCCGCAGTGCAAGCTCGTCTGCCCCGCCGACTGCATCGTGCCGCATCCCGACTACCAGGAGACGCCCGAGCAGCTCCAGGAGAAGTACAACGCGCTGCACGGGTGAATGACAGGGTCATTCCCGCGAAAGCGGGAATCCGCGCGTTTTTTGTCCCGCGTCAAAGGCGGGCACTGAGCGCAATCAGTTTTCGCTCGCGTTTTTCTTGCCGTGCAGCCTCCGTTCCCTAGACTCTCCCGGGTCTGTCACTGGGAGGGGGCATGGCGCATATCAGCACGGCGGCCGAGCTGCGGGCGCTCGAGCGCGCAGAAGAAGAAGCGACGCCGCATTGGGAAACGAGCGTCTGGCCGCTCGTCCTGTCCGCAGGGATCCTCTTCGCCCTGCCGCTCGCGTTCTCGCTCCACTTCGTCTACCACAAGAGCCTGCTCGCGGCGATGTCGCTCGGGATCGGCGCGCCGCTCGTGCTCGCCGGGATCGTCGGGTGGGTGAACGAGGGGCTCGCGGGCCACAGCGAGGGGCTCGCGGCGCCGGCGATGGGCTGGTTCATCCTCGCCGAAGCGCTCCTTTTCCTCGGCTTCTTCGCCGCGTACTGGTTCATGCGGCTCTCGGCCCCCGGCTGGCCGCCCGCGGGCTCGGTGCCGCTCCCCAAGCTCATTCCCGCCGTGATGACCGTGCTCCTGGTGTCCTCGAGCGTGACCTACCATGCCGCCGAGGCCGCCCACGCGATGGGCCGGAAGGAAGGCTTTCTCGCCTGGCTCGTCGTCACGATCGTGCTGGGCGCGGCGTTCGTGGGCCTGTCGGCCTATGAATGGAGCGCGCTGATCAGCCAGGGCTTCGCGATCGGCACCAACGCTTTCGGCACCGCGTTCTATTCGATCACCGGATTCCACGCCTCGCACGTGATCGTCGGCCTGGGGATCTTCGCCGCGATCCTCTTTCCCGCGCTCGGCGGGCGAACGAGCGATGGCCTGATCTCGGCCGGCGGGATCTACTGGCATTTCGTCGACATCGTCTGGCTGTTCGTCGTCTCGCAGGTGTATTTCCTGTGAGACGGTGGTTCGCGTTTCTGCTCGCGGTCCTCGTCTCGTCCGCGGCGGCCGAATACGGTCGCATTCCCGATTCGCACTTCGACGGGCAGGCGCTGGCGATCGAGGAGGCGAAGTTCATCGGAACGCCGCTCGGCGCCGACCTCGCGCTCGAGGACGAAAGCGGCGCGCGCTTCCGGCTGGGCGATCTCTTCGGCAAGCCCACGCTGCTCCTCTTTTCCTACTACGGCTGCGACGGCGCCTGCCCGGCGGTGAACCGCGGCCTCGCGCAGGCGATCGCGGGCGTGAAGCGCTTCCGCGCGGGCGAGGACTTCCGGGTGCTGACGCTTTCCTTCGACGCCAAGGACAAGCCTGCCGCGGTACGCCATTTTCTTTCGACGCTCGGCCTCGAGCCACGCGCGCAGAACGGCTGGCGCTTCGCGCTCTTCGCCGAACGATCCGACATCAGGCGGGTGGCGGAGAGCGTCGGCTACCGCTACTTCTGGTCGGTGCGCGACCGCGTCTTCGTGCACCCCGCGGTGCTGATCGTCCTCTCGCCCGAGGGCCGCGTCGCGAGATATCTCCCCGCCGCGAGCATCGGCCCGAGGGACATCGAGTTGGCGCTCATCGAGTCCGATTGGAATCGAGTAAAGGGCTCTTCGAATCTGATCGACCTCGCGGTGGGCGCGTGCTTCAGCTACAGCTACAAGGAGGGGCGCTACGTGCTGAACGCGCCGCTGTTCATCGCGGCGGGGTCGCTCTCCCTCGGGGTCGGGGCGCTCGTCCTTTCGTTCTCGTTCTTCCGGAGATTCCGGCGCAAGGAGGCGTGACGTGCTCAAGCGGCTGCTTCTTCCGATCCTGATGGCCTGGAGCTTCGTCGCCGTCGCGGCGCCTGCGATCCAGGACCCGGCGCGCGGCTGGGACCGGCTCTGGCACCAGTACCTCGTAGACGTGGGGATCATCTTCGTCGTTTTCGCCGGCATCGGCGCCTGGTTCATGCTGCGCTACCGGCGCCGCTCGCCGGACGAGGAGGGCAGGCCGGTGAAGCTCTCGCGCATGGCGGCGGTCGGCTGGGTGGTGATTCCGGTGTTCGTCTTCATGGCGGACGACTTCTACCTCGCGGCGAAGAGCTGGCAGCTCTGGAGCATGTACCGCGACGTGCCCGCCGACCGGCTGGAAGTGAAGCTCGAATCGGCGATGTGGCGCTGGGAGTTCACCTACCCGAACGGCGTGCAGGCGACGAACGAGCTGCGCGTGCCGGCTGGCAAGCCGATCATGCTCCGCATGACCGCGAGCGACGTGGTGCACTCGTTCTACCTGCCGGATTTCCGGGTGAAGGAAGACTCGATGCCGGGCCGGGTCACCTATCTCTGGTTCTATCCGCAAAAGACGGGCGAGTACCTCGCGACCTGCGCCGAGTACTGCGGGATGATGCACTCGAAGATGGTCGGCAAGGTGGTCGTCGTCCCACCCGCCGAATTCGCGGCGTGGTACGAGGGCGAGGCGAAGAAGCTCGCGCAGGCAAAGCCCGCGCCGGCCGGAGGCTGACACGATGACGATCAACTGGAAGGAATGGATCTTCACCACCGACCACAAGCGGGTCGGCGTGCTCTACCTGATCGGCTCGCTCGCGGCGTTCGCGGTCGCCGGCGTCATGGCGATGCTGATGCGCTACGAGCTGCACTCGCCCGGGCCCGATCTCACGATGAACCCGAACGACTACAACGTGTGGCTGTATTTCCACGGCGCGGCGATGATCCTCGGGTTCCAGATTCCCGCGCTCACCGGGTACCTCGCGAACTACTGCGTGCCGCTCATGATCGGCGCGCGCGACGTCGCGTTCCCGCGCCTCAACGCCTTCAGCGTGTGGCTCTTCTTCGCCGGGATCGTGATGGCGCTTCTCACCTTCGTCGTGCCGGACCCGCCCGATCTCATGTGGACGGGGTATCCCCCGTACTCGATCAAGACGGGCGGAAATACGGCGTTCTACACCTTCACGGTGCTGCTGATCGGCTTTTCCTCGATCCTCGGCGGCGTGAACTTCCTGACGACCGTCTTCTACATGCGCGCGCCGGG
The DNA here is from genome assembly GCA_037443705.1 of Betaproteobacteria bacterium. Classification (GTDB taxonomy): domain Bacteria; phylum Pseudomonadota; class Gammaproteobacteria; order Burkholderiales; family SG8-39; genus 2-02-FULL-66-14. The sequence continues at coordinate 132,166 of JBBINV010000001.1, forward strand.
GATGGGCTGGAACCAGCTCAACATCTTCGTCTGGTCGATCGTCGCCGCCTTCATCATCCAGCTCATCTTCGTGCCGGTGCTCGGGACGGCCGTGACGATGCTCGCGTTCGACAAGTACCTCGGCGCGCACTTCTTCAATCCGGCGAACGGCGGCGACGTGCTGATCTACCAGAACCTGTTCTGGTTCTACTCGCACCCGGCGGTGTACGTGATTCTGCTGCCCTTCCTCGGGATCGTGTTCGACATCACCGCGACCTTCGCGCGCAACCGCGTCTTCAACTACAAGGCCGCGGTGTACGGCGGGATCGGCGGCGTGCTGCTCCTCTCGGGCGAGGTCTGGGTGCATCACCTCTACACCGCGGGCATGCCCGACTGGCTGCGCCTCGGGCAGATGGTCTCTACGCTGCTCATCTCGGTGCCGGTGGGGCTTCTCATGATCAGCCTGATCGGCACGCTCTACCGCGGCTCGATCAGCTTCCGCACGCCCATGCTCTACGCGCTCGCGGTGCAGTTCACCTTCCTGATCGGCGGCCTCACGGGCATCCCGCTCGCCATGGCCTCGCTTGACCTCAACCTCTCGGACACGTACTTCATCCCGGGGCACTTCCACTACGTGATGGCGGTGTCGGGCACCTTCGCGATCTTCGGCTCGGTGTATTACCTGTTCCCGAAGATGACCGGACGGATGTACAGCGAGAAGCTCGGCTGGGCGGGCTTCATCTTCACCTTCGCCGGGATCAACCTCGTCTTCTTCCCGATGATGATCGCGGGACTCTACGGCATGCCGCGCCGCTATTTCGACTACGAGCAGTTCCCGCAGGTCGCGGGGCTGCAGAACTTCATGTCGATCGGTGCGGTGGTGATCCTGCTCGGCGCGCTGATCACCCTCTGGAGCTGGATCGACGGGTTGCTGAAAGGCGAAAAAGCGCCCGACAACCCCTGGGGCTCGCGTTCCCTGGAATGGAGCACGACCTCGCCGCCGCCGCCGGGCAACTTCGGCGCCAAGGTGCCCGAGATCACCCCGGACTGGCACCCGTATGCATACGGGTCGCGCTGAGGCGCTCGCGCGCTTCGTTCAGCAGCTGCTCGACAGCCCGCTTCTTCTGCTCGCGGTGGGGTTGGCGGCACCCACAGTGCTCTACCTTGGCTGGGTTACGGTGCCGATCGTCTCGACGGCGTTTGCTCGCTAGGCGCTCCATCGCGTGATGCACTGCGGCGCGCGTCCATGCGCGCGGCCGCCATTGATCTGAATCAATCCGCGTGCTTCCGCACGCCGGAACATGTCGGTTATCGGTACTGACGGCACGACATGACATCGCGACTCAGCCGCTGGCTCGCGCACATCGTTTCGGGGCTGGCGGGAAGGATCTACGTCGCCTTCCTGCTTGCCGCGGGTCTGCCCGTGTCCGTGGCGGGTCTGATCGGGATCTACTACTCCCTCGATGCGCTCAAGAACGAAACCCTGCAGCACCTCGATCACGAGGTTTCGGGCCGTGCGGCCGGTCTCGGCCGCTTCTTCGACCAGGTCACGAGCGAGCTCCTGGTCCTGACGAGTCTGCCGGTCGTGCTGGATCTCGCCGACGCGCTGGGCGGCCCGGGAACCGTGCGGAGCGAGGTTCGTGAACGCGTGGAGCGCGCCTACGCGGGATTCGCGCGCGCCTATCCGTACATGTACCAGGTCCGGTTCCTCGACACCGAAGGCAGGGAAATCGTCCGCGTCGATCGTCGCGGCGAGCGGCCGTACGTGGTGCCCCCCGAGGAGCTTCAGGACAAGGCCGATCGCTACTACGTTCACGAAACCCTCGCGCTGCAGCCGGGGCAGGTGTACGTCTCGCCCCTCGACCTGAACATCGAGCGCGGCCAGATCGAGCAGCCGGAGCGACCGGTGGTACGTTTCGCCACCCCGATGCCGGATCGCAGGGGGCAGACGCGCGGCCTGCTGATCATCAATCTGCACGCTGACTTCATGCTCGATCAGATTCAGGAAATGGCGGGCATGCGTGGCGGCACTGCGTACCTGTTCGACCGTTCGGGCTTCTACGTCGCGCGCTCCGCCGAGGACCAGAAGCCGGCCGCGGTGCTGCAGATGCGTTCGGTCGAAGGCCTTGCGCAGACGTTTCCTCGTTCGCTGCTCACCGCGATCGTCCGGGGTGGGCGCGGTACCCAGGTCGTCGGAGAATGGATCATGGCCTACGCGCCGATCGGCGTGGGACGCGGGCTCTCGGAGCGCAGCGACAGCTCGATGGAGTGGGCGATTGCGTCTTCGTTCCCGCGAGCGCGCCTTCTGGACGCAGTCTTCAACCTGTACCTGCTTTACGCCGTGCTAGTGCTGTGCCTGGCAGCGACCGCGGCAGGCGGGTTCCTGCTTTCGCGGCGGCTGCTGCGACCGCTGTCGCTGCTCGCCGCGGAGACCGAGGAAATAGCCAAGGGCAACTTCACTCATCGCGTCGAGATCCGCGGCAGGGACGAAATCGCCGATCTCGGTGCGCGGTTCAACGCGATGGCGGGGAAGCTCGAGGGGACCTACCGGTCTCTGGAGCAGCAGAAAGGGCGTCTCGAGGAAGAGGTGAAGGCGCGCACCGCGCAGCTCGAGCGTGAGCAGGAGGCGCGCCGTGAGCTCGACCGGCAGATGTTCCAGATGGAGAAGATGACCGCCATGGGCGAGCTTGCCATGGGACTCGCCCACGAGATCGGCAACCCTCTCGCGGGGATGAAGGCGGTGGTGCAGATGCTCGAGGACGAGCCCCTGTCGCCGCAAGTGCGCGGCTACCTCGCCCGGGTACACGGGGAGATCGACCGGCTGTCGGCGTTTCTGCGCACTTTCCATGGCTTTGCGGCGCCGCAGGAGACGCATCCGGTCGCCTGTCGCCTCCGGGACGCGCTGGATGACGTCCTCATCTGGACACGCAACGAGGCAAAGTCACGCAAAGTGACGATCGGCTATGCTGCCTGCTGCGACGCGGTGCCGCCGCTATGGGCGGATCCGGGCCAGCTGAAGCAGGTGCTCCTGAATCTGGTCATCAATGCGATCCACGCCATGCCCGATGGCGGCTCGATCGAGATCGGCATGTGCGCGCGCGACGCGGACCTGCTCGCCGAAGTGCCGCGCATGCGCTTCTGCGTGAGCGACAACGGCCCCGGCATCGCACCCGAGGTGATGCCGAAGATCTTCGATCCGTTCTTCACCACGCGCGCTTCGGGCTCGGGGCTGGGACTCGCGGTGGTGCGAAAGATCGCCATGCAGCACGGCGCCGACATCCATGTCCACAGCGAGCCGGACAAAGGGGCACGCTTCGAGCTGGCCTGGCCCGTCGCGCCGGGCGCACGTCCAGCGGGCGGCGCTATCGCGTTCGAATGTCCCGCGGAGCCTGCGCATGCCTGAACGAATTCTGGTCGTAGAGGACGACGCGACGATCCGGATCACGCTCGCCGAGGTCCTCGGCAAGATCGGGCACGAGGTCGCGCAGGCCGAAACCGGTAGCGCGGCGATCGAGCGCGCGCGACGCGAGAACTTCGACCTCGTGCTGCTCGACTTGCACTTGCCCGACATGCACGGGCTGGAGGTCCTCAAGGCGCTGCGCGACGGCGACTCCGAGATCCTCGTCGTGGTGATGACCGCGTTTCCGGAAGTTCGCACCGCGATCGCGAGCCTCAAGGCGGGAGCGTACGACTACCTCAACAAGCCCTTCGACCTCGACGACCTGAAGGAGCTGGTGCGGCGCGCGCTCGAGACGAGCCGCCTGCGGCTGGAAGTCGCGCGGCTCAGAGCGAACGCCGCGCAACCGGCGGACGTAGAGGGGCTGGTGGGCTCGAGCGCCACGTTTCTGGCGATGCTCGAAGTCACGCGCAAGATCGCTGCCGCCGGGCGCGTGCCGGTGCTCATCCGCGGCGAATCCGGCACCGGAAAAGAACGCATCGCGCAGGCGATCCACCGGCTCGGGCCGCGCGCAGCAGGCCCGTGGGTGACGCTGAACTGCTCCGCGCTCGCCGAAGGACTTCTCGAGTCCGAGATGTTCGGGCACGAGAAGGGCGCGTTCACCGACGCGAAAGCGATGAAGCGAGGCCTGCTCGAGCTCGCGGATGGCGGGACACTGTTCCTCGACGAGATCGGGGACCTCGCGGTAGCGCTCCAGCCCAAGCTCCTGCGTGCGATCGAAACACAGACTTTCCGTCGCGTGGGCGGGCAGAAAGAGCTTCGCGTCGACGTGCGGTTCGTCGCGGCTACGAACCGGGACCTCGAGGCGATGGTCCGGGCGGGCACGTTCCGCGAGGACCTCTACTACCGGCTGAACGTAGGCTCGATCGACGTGCCGCCGCTTCGCGAGCGCCGTGACGACATCCTGCCGCTCGCGCGGCGCTTCCTGGAGGAAGCGGCGCGTGTGATGGGCCTGCACGAGCCAGAGCTTGCCGCGGAGACGCACGCGCTCCTCTCGGCGTATGCTTGGCCTGGCAATGTGCGCGAGCTGCGCAACGTCATGGAGCGCGCGCTCATTCTTTCCGCCGGCGCGCCAATCCGTGCCGTGCACCTTCCGCGCGAGGTCAGCGCGCCCGTGACCGGCACGGGTGGCTCTTCGGGCGAGCCGGGCCTGGTCGCGCTCGAGGAGGTGGAAAAGCGCCATATCCGGCGTGTGCTCGAAGCCTGCGGCGGCAACAAGACGCAAGCCGCCAAGCTCCTCGGAATCAGCCGGCTCACGTTGCGCAACAAGATCGGCGAATACGGCTGGACCGAGTTCCAGGCGGAGGCCGCCGCCGAAAGGTAACTTCCTGTCCGTCCCGGTAAGTTTCTGACCGCAGCTCACCCCTGACGCACCGCGACGGACCGTTGGCACGGTTGCTGCAACGGCGTGCGCGATGCCGAGCTCGAGCACGTCGATCGCTTTCGCCCTGAGGGGCACCTGGAGAGGGGTCCTGAAGGTATCTCTGCTGCTGGTCGCGACCTACCTCGTCGCGCAGTGGCTCACATCGGTTCTGCCCGCGGCGGACTATCGCGCGCTGCCGGTTCTCGGCAATCGCGTCGCGGTGTGGATCGTGGCCGAGCTCCACCTGATGTTCGCTGCGTTCGTGCTCGGGGTGCCGATCTTCGCGTTCATCACCGAGATCGTCGGCGTCGCGACGAAGGAAAGGCGCTACGACGAGCTGGCGCGCGAGTTCACGAAGCTTCTCGCGATGGCCTACACCCTGACGGCGGTGCTCGGCTGCGTGCTGCTCGCGCTCTTTCTCGTCCTGTACCCGAAATTCACCGCCTATCTGGGGAAGCTCTTCAAGCCGACCTGGATCCTGTACGTGACGCTGATCTTCGGCGAGGTGATCGCGGCGTACCTTTATTGGTTCACTTGGGACGCATTGCAGGGCGCGGCCAAGAAGTGGCACCTCGCGCTCGGGTTCCTCGTGAACCTCCTCGGCACGGCGCTCCTCTTCGTCGCCGACATCTGGGTGACGTTCATGATGAGCCCGGCGGGAATCGACGATGCCGGCAACCTCGTCTCGCTCTGGAGGGCGATCAACAACCACACCTGGATGCCGATCAACGTGCACCGGCTGCTCGCCAATGTCGCCTTCGGGGGTGCGATCGTCTCCGCGTACGCCGCGGTGCGGTTTCTCGGGGCGAAGACGGCCGAGGAAAAGGCGCGCTTCGACTGGATGGGCTACGTGGGCTCGTTCATCGCCATCGCCTCGTTCATCCCGCTGCCCTTCGCCGGGTACTGGCTGGGGCGCGAGATCTACCAGTTCTCTGAGCAGATGGGCGTCTCGATGATGGGCGGGAGCTTCGCCTGGCTCTGGATCCTGCAGGCGATGCTGATCGGTTCGCTCTTCTTCGCCGCGAATTTCTACCTCTGGCTCGGAATGGGCCGCATTCCCGGCGCCGAGCGCTACGTGCGCTTCCAGGTGCCGATGATGCTCGTGCTTGCGCTCGGATTCATAGTCTGGGCGACACCGCGCTCGATCATCGCGACCGGCTCGGAAATGGCGGCGATGGGCGGCTCGCACCATCCCTTCCTCGGCCTGTTCGGCGTCATGGCGGCGAAGAACACGGCGGTAAACCTCATGATTCTGACCACGTTCCTCTCGTTCATGCTCTACCGGCGCGCGAACCGCGTGCCGGCGGTCGGCTGGTCGGGAACCGCCAAGGCGGTGCAGGCGCTCGCGATCGCGGCCGCGGCGGCAGTGGTGCTCTTCTACGGCGTGTACAGCTACTACGTGCCCTCAAACGTGCGCATCGGGTACTCGGTGTACCAGGTGGCCGCGGTGCTGGCGGCGATGACGGTGTTCACGGCGATCGACATCCCGATGCTGCGCGGCGCGCGCCAGATCGGGGGAATCCGCTGGGGCGAGATCCCGGCGCGCGCGCAGTATGCGCTGTTCTTCCTCGCCGTCACCTTCACCTGGCTGATGGGCCTCATGGGCTACATCCGCTCGGGCATCCGCCAGTACTGGCACGTCTACGGCCGGGTAGCGGACGAGAGCGCGCACGCCTACACGATGACGCACGGCCACGCGACGCTCATCGTCTCCGGGATCGTGATCGTCTTCTTCCTGCTCGTCGCGGTGGTGTTTGCGATGGCGGCACGCCGGCGCTGACATGCGCGGCCATTTCCTCCGAATCTTTGTTTTCATGCTCGCGGTGGTGGGGATCTACGCCTACGTGGGGCAGCTCGTGCCGCAGTTCGAGGAGCACCCGCCGGCGAAGAAAGTGATCACGGCGCAGACGGCGCCCGTGGAGCTGGCGCAGATCGGCGAGGAACTGCTGCGCGGCAAGGGCGGGTGCCTCATCTGCCACAAAGTGACCGAGGCCGGGAACGAGCGCGGGCCCGATCTGCGCAAGGCGATGGCGGCCGCCGCAAGCCGCCGTCCGGGAATGAGCGCCGAGGCGTACCTCATGGAATCGCTCGCCGATCCGGAAGCGTTCCTCGTCCCGGGCTATCCGAAGATGATGCCCTCGGCGCTGAAGCCCCCCGCGAACCTGAGCCTCGCAGAGGCAAAGGCGGTCGTCGCCTATCTGCAAACCTTGGGGGGATCAGAGGTCACGGTGCGCGTGAGAGAGCAGGACCTGACCGCTACGAAAACGACATCCCCTCAGCATCGCGGCAAGACGCTCGCCGCACAATACGGCTGCCTCGGCTGCCACAAGGCCGAGGGTGAGGGCGGCACGGTGGGCCCGGACCTTACGCAGGTCGCGGCGGCGCGCGAGCCGGCGGAGATCCTGCGCAAGATCGTCGAGCCCACGGCGTGGACCACGCCGGGCTTCCAGGCCGGGATCATGCCGGCGGAAATCGGAAAATCGATTCCGGAGGGCGACCGGCACGAGATCGTGGCCTGGCTTGCCAGTCTCTCCGGCAAGACGTACTCGCCCACGGGCGCGGCTTCGCCCTGGTCGCACGAAGGCGTGCGACTAGGGCTGGTGATCCTCTTTTTCAATGCGGCGATGCTCGGCGCTCTCGTGATTGCTTCGCGAGCGGAGCGGCGTGCATGATGCTGCGGCTCACCTTCTGGCTTGGGCTCTGCGTGCTCGGCACCGTGTACGCGGTGTTGAAGTTCCTCGTGCTGCCGCCGATCCCGGCGAGCGTCATGACGATCTATCTCGTCCTGACGGCGATCGCGATCCTCGTTTTCGCCGGTGCGAACGAGCGCCGCTTTGCGCACTTCGTAGCGCCGCTCGCCGCCGTCTTCGACGGCCGCGCGCCGCGGTTCGTGCGTCTTATCGTGCTCGCGGCGATTCCGCTCGGCGCGGCGGGGGCGGCGTATCTCCGCACGATGCCTTCGCTCGACGCGCCTTTCGAGCCGCGCGTGATCCATCCCGAGCCTCCGTCGAGTTTTTCACTTCATGGCAGGAAGGTCGAGGTTGCCGGATTGAGGAATCCGCAACGCGTCTCCGGTGCCGACCTCGAAAAGCAGATCTCCGAGGGCAAGACGGTCTACTACCGCAACTGCTTCTTCTGTCACGGCGACGCGCTCGCAGGCGACGGCCATTTCGCGCAGGCGTTCCGCCCGATCCCGGCGAATTTCCGCGACGTCGGAACGATCTCGATGCTCCAGGAATCGTTCGTGTTCTGGCGCGTGGCCACCGGCGGGCCGGGACTTCCGAAGGGCGCCACGCCGTGGAACTCGGCGATGCCGGTGTGGCAGGACTTCCTCTCGGAGGAAGAGATGTGGAAGGCGATCCTCTACATCTACGCCGGCTCGGGCTCCACGCCGCGCACCTGGGACGAGGAGGTCAAGCATGACCACCATTAGGGTCGTGCTTCCTTTCCTTGCGTGCCTGGGCGCCACGGCGCTTGCAGCGGAACCCAAGGTGAAGACCGAGCCCGTGAAGACGACGCCGGTCGCCGCGGACGAGAAAGCGGGCAAGGCGCTTTACGATCGCTACTGCACGCAGTGCCACGGTGACGAAGGCAAGGGTGACGGTCCGGCCGCGGATCTCGTGTACCCGCGACCGCGCGACTTCACGCTCGGCATGTACAAGGTGCGGAGCACGCTCTCGGGGCAGCTCCCGACCGACCACGATCTTTTCCGCGCGATCAGCGAAGGCCTGCCGGGCACGTCGATGCCGGCGTGGAAGAAATACCTATCGGAGGCCGAGCGCTGGCAGCTTGCGCACTACGTGAAGCGCTTCGAGTCGCTCGGGCTCTTCAAGGACGAGCCGGCGAAGGAGCAGGTCGCAATCGGCAAGCCGCCGAAGATCACGCCCGAGCTCGTGGCGCGCGGCAAGGTGGTCTACGAACAGAAGAAGTGCGCGCAGTGCCACGGCCAGTACGGCCGCGGTGACGGCATTTCCGCCTCCGGCATGAAGGACGACTGGGGCTTCCCGATCCGGCCGGTCAACTTCACCAAGGGTTGGCGCTATCGCGGCGGCGAGCGCATCGAGGACATCTACCGCACCTTTACCACCGGCTTCAACGGAACTCCGATGCCGTCCTTCGTGGACGCGATCCCCGCGGCCGAAGACCGCTGGGCGCTCGCCGCGTACGTGAAGAGCCTCACGCGCGCGCCGCGCTTCGGGCAGGTATTGCGCGCGCGGCGCGCCGAGGGCGAGATTCCCGCGGATCCGTATGCCGCGGCGTGGAGCGACGCTCCGTTACTCGACGTGCCGCTCGCCGGGCAGATCATCGTGGCGCCGCGCTGGTTCAAGCCCGGGCACGACGTGATCACCGCGCGCGCGCTCTACAACGCCTCCGAGATCGCGATCCTGCTCGAATGGGACGACGGCACCCGCAATCGGGGCGACGCCGGAAAACCGCCCGACAGGGCAGCGCTGCAATTCCCGGCGCGGAAGGATCCGTCCGACGAAAAGCCGTATTTCGTGCTGGGCGATCCTCGACACCCGGTGGACTACTGGCGCTGGAGCGAAGCCGAAGGGCTGAAGCGCTTCGTCGCGGAGGGTAGGACAAGGATCGTGGATCGCGACGCCGGTAGCGTTCGCGCGGCGGGCGGCTACAAGGACGGGCAGTACCGCGTCATCCTGCGCCGCCCGCTCGCTGCGGCGAGCGGGAGCGAAGCCGAATTCGTGCCCGGCCGTTTCGTGCCGATTGCGTTTCACCTCTGGGACGGCGAGCACGGCGAAGAGGGCCTCAAGATGGCGATCTCCGCGTGGTATTACCTCGCGCTCGAGCCGCCGACGCCGGTCACGGCGTATCTGTGGCCGCTTGCGATCGGATTCGGCGTGCTCGGGGGTGAGCTCTGGATCGTGCGCCGCCGCAGGCGCGGAAATGCCGCATGAGGTTGATTTTTTCCCTGATGTTGCTCGCCTGCGGCACCGTGCTCGCTCACGACGGCCACAAGGCCGAGCGCGGCTGGGAGCGGATCGAAGCCGACGAGCCGGCCCCTGCGTTCTCGCTCGTCAATCAGGACGCGAAGCGCATCGCGCTCAAGGACCTCCGGGGAAAGCCGCTCGTGCTCACGTTCGTCTACACGAGCTGCACCGACGTCTGCCCCGTGCTGCTGCACGTCCTCGCGAGCGCGGAGCAGCGGCTTTCCGAACCGGAGCGCAAGGCCGTGCGCCTCGTCGCCATCACGGTGGACCCGGCGCGGGACACCCCGCATCGGCTGAAGGCCTTCATGGCCGAGCGTGCGCTCGACCCGGCGCGCTGGCTGTTCCTCACGGGTTCGCTAGCGGAAGCGACCCGGGCGGCGAACGACTACGGCGTCGTCGTGCGGCCGGCGCCGAAGGGCGATTTTGTGCACAACAGCGTGTTCGTCGTCATCGACGCGCGCGGGCGCGAGCGCGCCGAATTCCACGGCATGGCGACTCCGCCCCGGGAAATCGCGGCTGAGCTGAAGAAGCTGCTCGCAGAGCAGCGCAAGTAGGAGACCTGCATGTACCGATCGATCTATGTTCCGCTCGACAACTCGCCGCTCTCGCTCGCGGGCCTCGATACTGCGATCGAGCTTGCGGGCTGGACGGGCGCGCTGCTCACCGGCAGCCACGTCTACGCGGCCAGGCTCCACGACCGGCGCTTCCGGCAGATGGAGGGAGGGCTCCCCGAGCCCTACCGCAAGGAAGAAAAGCTCGTAGAGCAGCGCGACATCCACGACGATCTCATCACGCGCGGCCTCAAGGTGATCTCGGACTCGTATCTCGACGTGTTTGCCGAGCGCTGCGCAAGGGCGGGGCTCGAGCACCGGCGCGTCGCGCTCGAAGGCAAGAACTGGCAAAAGCTCGTCGAGGACATCGGCGCGGGCGACGCGGATCTGGTGGTGATGGGGGCGCTCGGCCTCGGCGCGGTCGCCTCGAGCCAGCTCGGCAGCGTGTGCGAGCGCGTCGCGCGGCGCATCGACCGGGACTTGCTGGTCGTGAGATCCGCCGAACGAACCCCCGACAGCTTCATTTCCGTCGCGCTCGACGGAAGCGCGCAGTCGTACGGAGGGCTGATGAGTGCGCTGGCGCTCGGAAAGCTTCTCGGGCGGCGCGTGGAGGCAGTTGCGGCGTTCGACCCGCAGTTCCATTACGTCGCGTTCAACTCGATCGCGAAGGTCCTCTCGCCCGAGGCAGCGAGTGTCTTCCGCTTCGAGGAGCAGGAGCGGCTGCACGAGGAGATCATCGACTCGGGCCTGGCAAGGATCTACCAGGGCCACCTCGATATCGCGGCGGGGCTGGCGCGCGAGGCCGGGACCGAGATCACGACGCGGCTACTGGCCGGCAAGGCTTTCGAGCAGCTGCTGCGCTACGCCGACGAAACGAGACCGTGGCTGCTCGTCCTCGGGCGTGTCGGCATTCATTCGGACGACGGCATGGATCTCGGGAGCGCGACCGAAAACCTGCTGCGGCGAGCGCCCTGCAACCTGCTCCTTTCGGCGCGAAGCTTCCAGCCGCCGGTGGAGAGAATCGCCGACGCCACGATGGCGTGGACCGAGGAGGCCGAGGGTCGCATGGCGCGCGTGCCGGAGTTCGCGCGCGGCATGGCGAGGAGCGCCATCCTGCGCCACGCGGTGCAGAAGGGGCATACGGTGATCACTTCGGATGTGATCGACGAGGTGATGGGCGGGATGCCAGGGGGCAAGTGTCCTTTCGCCGGGAAAGCCTCCCCTGAAGAATCGGCGATCCCGTCCCTTTCGTGGAAACCCGAAGCGCTGGTGCGCCTGCAAAGCCTTCCCGAGTCCGTGCGCGAGCACGCGCGGCTGCGGATCGAGAAGCTCGCGCGCCGCATGAAGCGCGCGGCGGTGGACGAAGAGGTCATGGACGCCGCCTCGCGCACCGTCTCCCAGATGCTCGGCTAGCAATGGCGGCGCCGCAACTCATCTCCTGGAATCTCACGCGGCGCTGCAACCTCGCGTGCGGTCACTGCTATCTCGATGCCGTGCAGCGAAAGAGCGAGGCGCCCGGCGAGCTCTCGCCCGAAGAGGCGCTTCGCGCGGTCGGCGAGATCGCCACGGCCGCCCCCGGCGCGATGCTCGTGCTCACCGGCGGCGAGCCTTTGTTGCGAAAAGATCTGCTGAATCTGGTCGAGGGCGCGCGCCGGAGGAACCTGCTTCCCGTGATCGGCACGAACGGCCTGCTGCTCGACGAGGAGCGCGCGAGCGCGCTCAAGGCGGCGGGCGCGGCAGGCGTGGGCATCAGCGTCGATTCAGCCACCCCGGAGTTTCACGACCGGCTGCGCGGGAGATCCGGCGCCTGGGCGGGCGCGCTGGCCGGCATGCGCGCAGCGCGTGCGGCGGGACTCGCGGTGCAAATGCAGGCGACGCTCTTTCCCGAGAACCGCGACGATCTCGCCGCGCTCGCCGATCTGGCGCAGGAGGCCGGGGCGCTCGCCCTGAACTTCTTTTTCCTTGTGTGCACCGGGCGCGGCGTGACGCAGACCGACATGCCGCAGGAGATGTACGAGGAGAGGCTCGGGGCGATCGCGGCGCTTCAGCGCGAGCGCCCGCATATGATCATTCGCGCGCGCTGCGCCCCCTATCTGCGGCGCCTGCTCGGTCTGCACGCGGGCGAGTCGCGCGACGGCTACGAGGCCTGGTCGAGCGCCTGCCTCGCGGGTCGAAGCTACGTCCGCATCACGCCGCAAGGCCGCGTCACGCCGTGTCCCTATATCCCGGAGGTGGTCGGGGACGTGCGAAAGGAGTCGCTGGACGCGATCTGGCGCGAAAGCCTGACCCTGAGGCGGCTGAGGGAGGCGCTCCCGCAGGGGAAATGCGGCGATTGCGACTTCCGCTACAGCTGCGGCGGCTGCCGCGCCCGCGCCGCCGCGGCGTCCGGGAACCTGCTCGGAGAAGACCCGAAGTGCGCCCATGTAAGGCCATCGCATGCCGTTCCGGAAATCCCTGCTTCGGAGAAGTCCTTAGACAGGCTGCGCTGGGAGCCGGAGGCACGAGCGATTCTGGATCGCATACCGTCGTTCGTGCGGGAACGTGTCCGCGCGCGCACGGAAGAATCGGCTTACGCCGCGGGCCTCTCCCTGGTGACCGCGGAGTTCATGCGCTCGCTTCGCCCGGCGGGAATCGGGCTTTCCAGAACGCGCTCGGATATCGCGAACGCCTGATCGATGCAGGCCGGGGTGGAGACTCCCGCGATGTAGTTGCCGGCGAGGAACAGCCCCGGGAAACGGTCCTGCACCTGGCGCAGGCGCGCGACGCGCGCGGCATGATCGAGGCCGGGCTGTGGAAGGCTCCGGCGCCAGTAGCGCACGCGCGCTACCACGGGTTTGAGTCGCGCTCGAAACAGCGCGCGCATCTCCTGGTGCACCCGATAGGCGAGCTCTTCGGGCGGCGCCAGGGCCAATTCGGGCTCGCGCGCGCCGCCCACATACGCCGTGACAGCGACCTGACCGTCGGGGGCGCGGTGCTCGAATAGTGTCGAAGAAAAAAGAATTCCGAGAATGCCGCGACGCTCCACGCGGGGCATGAGCACGCCCAGGCCGTCCAGCGGGTGCCGGATCGCGTCCGGCGGGTAGCCGAGGAAGACGACGGCGAGCGGCGGGTGAGAAATGCCGGCCGCCGCCTTGGCGGCTTCACGATCCAGCGGCTCGAGGAGTTTCGCCGCGCTGTAGGCGGGGAGCGCGACGACAACTGTCCGCGCCGTGAAGTCGGATTCGTTCACCCTCAGCCGGAAGCCGGTACGCGTCGGGTGCAGAGCAGAGACGTTCGCATCCGTGACGATCGAGCCCCCGAGCGAAGCGGCGAGAGCGCGTGGCAGCGTTGCCAAGCCGTCGCGAAAGGAAAAGAGCGCCCGCCGGCGCGGGTCGAATGGATTCGAGCCGGCTCTCTTCAGTCTCGCCTTCAGCAACCCGCCGATCACCGATCCCGACGCGGACTCCAGGCGCTTCAGGTGCGGAAAGACCGCTCCGGCGCTCAACTGCGCGGGATCGCCCGCGTACAGCCCGCCGGCGAGCGGATCGACGACGTAGTCGAGGAATTCGCGGCCGAAACGCCGTGCCGCGAACTGCGCCAGGGTCTCGTCGGTGGCCACGGCGGGCACGAACGGCTCTGCGAGAAACCGCAAGCGCGCGCCGAGCGAAAAGAAGCTGGAGCCGACGAATCCAACCGGGTCCAGAGGCAGCGCGTGCGCCCGGCCATCGCGCACGAGATAGCGGTGTCGTACGAGCGGTCCTCTCGCGATCCTTCCTTCGCCGGCGCTGCATCCTTCGATCAGCCGCTCTGCCCCTGGAGCAGGCGAGATGAGAAGGTTGGGCCCGTGCTCCATGAGGAAGCCGTCGACGCGTTCGCTGACGATGCGACCGCCCACCGCGCGGCGCTTCTCGAGGAGCCGTACGCGCAGGCCGCGGCGTTCCAGCGCCCAGGCCGCCGTGAGGCCTGAGATTCCGCCTCCGACAACGGCAACATCGGTATCGAGTCGCATATCGAGGAACGAGAAAGCAAGACCCATTCCCCGTCGCACCGGCCGGAGGCGCGTGCCGTTCGCCGATCAGTTCCTGCCCGGGGCGGTCGGAAAGTGATCGCCGCCTGGCGGCGCAATCGCCTTCGAATTGTCCTTCGTCAACCTTTTCGGCTTGGCACGTCGGTTGCTGTGCAGCAGGTGGATCGACCGTCTGATTTTGTGGGGGACCACGGACATGAAAGCAAAGGCTGGCTGCGCGCTCCTCGCGGGAGCAGTTCTCGCCGCTACGGCGGCATACGGCTACGAGGTTGCGCCGGTGGCCGGCGGCGGATCGGTCGCCGGCAAGGTGAGCTTCAAGGGTGCGGCGCCCGCGCCGAAGTCGCTCCCGATCACCAAGGACAACGGCGTGTGCGGGTCGGGCAACCGCGAGATCGTAGAGGTGGCGGCGAAGGGCGGCAATCTCGGCGGCACCGTGGTCTACGTCGCGAAAATCGCCAAGGGCAAGGCTTGGGGCGAGCTCGATAAGGCCGTGCTTGACCAGAAGGGCTGCCGCTTCGCGCCTCAGGTGCTCGTCGTCAAGAAGGACGCCGAGCTCACGATCCGTAATTCCGACCCGGTGCTGCACAACATCCACACCTACGAAATAATCGGCAGCGTGCGCCGTACGATGTTCAACGTAGGGCAGCCCGACAAGGGCGACATGAAGCAGCCGGTGAAGATGAAGCGCACGAACGTCGTGAAGATCGAGTGCGACGCGCACGATTTCATGCACGCCTGGGCGTTCGCGGCGGACCACCCCTACGTGGCGGTCACGAAGGACGACGGCACGTTCTCGATCGATGGCTTGCCCGCGGGCGACTACGAGTTGAAGGCATGGCACCCGGTGCTCGGCGAAAAGAGCGCGACCGTCAGCGTCAAGGGCGGCGCCGCGGCGAGCGCGTCGTTCGAATTCTCCAAGTAAAGGATTCCCGATGAGACCCCGCAACCTGTCATGGCTCGCGGGCGCGCTCGCGCTCGCGGCCGCATTCCGCGCGGCAGCGCAAGGACCGGACCTCGCGCCGCTGCCGGAGCCGAAATACAGCAAGGAGCAGGCGGAACTCGGACGGTATCTCTTTTTCGATACCCGTCTCTCGGGCGACGCGGCGCTTTCGTGCGCGACCTGCCACGACCCGAAGAAGGGCTGGACCGACGGTCAGCCGCTCGGCAAGGGCTATCCGGCCTCGGAGTATTTCCGCAACACGCCTACGATCGTTAACGCGGCGTTCAAGAAGCGCTTCATGTGGGACGGGCGCCTCGACGGCTCCGACCTCGGGACGCTCGTGCGCGACATGATCACCGAGGCGCACACCATGAACATGGACAGCCGGCTGATGCAGGAGCGGCTGAAGCAGGTGCCCGAGTACGTCGCGATGTGGCAGAAGTTCCGCAAGGACGACATCAACGGCATGCGCGTCTACGGCGTCGTAGGCGAGTTCGTAAAGAGCGTGGTGTCGAGGAACGCGCCGATCGACCGGTACCTCAAAGGGGACGCGGGCGCTCTCACGGAGGAGCAGAAGCAGGGCTACGCCCTCTTCAAGGGCAAGGCGGCCTGCGTCGCCTGCCACAACGGCCCGCTCGGCTCCGACGGGAAGCTTCACCGCACCGGCGTTGCCGAAAACCCCGCCGTGACCGAGGAGCCGCTGCGGCACATCACGATGCTGCGGCACTACTCGACCAGCGGCATGCCGAACTACATGAACGCCGACACCGACGTCGGCTTCTACGCGATCACGAAGGATTCCCGCGACATGGGCAAGTTCGCGACGCCCTCCCTGCGCGATCTCAAGTACACGGCGCCCTACATGCACAACGGCATCTTCAAGACGCTTGCCGAGGTGCTGGATTTCTATGACCGCGGCGGCGGCCCGGGCAGCGAGCTAAAGCCCCTGGGACTCAAAGCGGATGAAAAGCGCGCGCTGGTTGCGTTCCTGGAGTCGCTTTCAGGAGATCCGGTCGCCGTCGAGGCACCGAAGTCGCCGCCTTACAAGCCGCGCGCTTTCGGCAAGAACTAGGAGCGACGCCATGACATCGAACGTGATCCGACTGAGTCTTCTTGCCGCAGGTGTCGTGGCGGCCATGTTTGCGTGGGCGCAGAAGCCCGCGATTCCTCCCCTCGGCCCGCTGCCGCCGGCCCCGATCCCGGCGGACAACCCGATGTCGCCGGAGAAAGTCGAGCTCGGCAAGATGCTCTTCTGGGACAGCCGCCTCGGGGGCGATGCGAGCAGCCCTTGCGTCGTCTGCCACGAGCCCGGCAAGGGATGGGGCGACGGCGGCGAGATCTCGCGCGGCTATCCCGGCACGCAGCACTGGCGCAATTCCCAGACGGTGCTGAATGCCGCCTACTACAACAAGCTCTTCTGGGAGGGCAATGTCACGAGCCTCGAGGGCCAGGCGCCCGCCGCCGCGGAAGGCAACGTCGCGGGCAACGGCGACCCCTCGCTCATGGAAATGCGCCTGCGCTTCATCCCGGAGTACGTCGAGCGCTTCAAGAAGGTGTTCGGCACCGAGTGGCCGAGAATCACGCACGCCTGGCAGGCAATCGCCGCCTTCGAGCGCACGCTCGTGTCGGACGCCAAGAAGGTGCCGCTCGACCGCTACATGATGGGCGACAGGAAGGCACTGAACGAGTCCCAGCAGCGCGGCATGGCCGTGTTCGCCGGCAAGGGCGGCTGCATCCAATGCCACAACGGGCCGCTGGCGTCAGATCAGAAGTTCTACTCGCTCGGCGTTCCCGAGAACGAAGTCTTCAAGACCGAGCCGCTCTATCAGATCACGCACCGCTGGGAGCACTACCAGAAGGGAATCACCGAGGCGGGCTACCGCAACGCCGATCTCGACATGGGGCTCTACTACCAGACGAAGAACCCCAAGGACATCGGCAAGTTCAGGACGCCGAGCCTTCGCGAGCTCAGGTACACGGCGCCCTACATGCACAACGGCATCTTCTACACGCTCGACGAAGTGGTCGAGTTCTACGACAAGGGCGGCGGCGACGGACCGAACAAGTCGCCGCTCGTGAAGAAGCTGGGACTCAGCGCGCAGGAAAAGAAAGACCTGGTCGCGTTCCTCGAGTCGCTTTCGATGGACGCGCCGCTCCTCATGGACGCGCCGAAGCTTCCGCCCTACGCACCGCTGAAAGGAGCACGCAAATGAACGCGCCCCGCGCATGCATGAGCCGCCGCGAGTTCCTGCTCGCGGGCGGGCTGTCGGTCACCACGGTAGCGCTCAGCGGGATTCCCGGGCTCGCGCTCGGTGCGAACCCGCCGGTGATGGCGCTGAAGGCAACCTATCCGCGCCAGCGGGTCGGCAAGCTCTCCGCGCTTGCTGCCGGGAAGCCGGTGCAGTTCAAGTACCCGTACCCGAGCGTCGACAACATCCTTGTCAGGCTTGGTGCGCCCGCAGGCGGCGGAATCGGACCCGAGCAGGATGTGGTGGCCTTCAATCTTCAATGCACCCATATGGGCGGGCCGCTGCACGGGACGTACAAGGAGGCGCACCAGGTCCTGGGACCCTGTCCGCTCCATCTCACGACGTTCGATCTTACCCGTCACGGCATGGTGGCGGCAGGACATGGGACAGAAAGCCTGCCGCAAATCGTGCTTGAGAGCAGGGGCGACGACATCTACGCCGTAGGAGTGCTGGGTCTCATCTACGGATACGCGTACAACGTGACCGGCGCCCACCGGGCCTGAACTGCCGAGGAGCATGACGATGGCAACCGAATCGAACCCGATCAGCTTCGCGGTCTACGCGAAGGACTACGTTCCCGTCCCGCCCAAGGACGCCGAGGTGATGACCACGGCGTGCGACTACTGCACCGTCGCCTGCGGCTACAAGGTGTACCGCTGGCCGGTGGGCAAGGAGGGCGGGATCCGCAAGAATGAAAACGCGCTCAAGGTTGATCTGCCCTCGGGGGCGATCCAGGGCCCGTGGGCCAGTCCGAGCCAGCACAATGTGGTGCGCTGGAAAGGAAAGCCGCACCACGTGCTCGTGATTCCCGATTTCGCCGCTACGGTCGTGAACCGGGGCGGCGACCACTCGATCCGCGGCGGAACGCTTGCGCAGAAGTGCTACAACCCCGAGAACCGCACCTCCGAGCGGCTGCTCTATCCCATGGTCCGCGTGCGCGGCACGCTGATGCCGGTGTCCTGGGATCTCGCGACCGAGGTGATGGCCGATATCTCGAAGTACATCCTGCAGAAGTACGGCGAGCACGCCTGGGGCATCAAGATGTACTCGTACCAGTATTTCGAGAACACCTACGCCATCACCAAGCTCGGCATGACTTCGGTCGGCACGCCCTCGATCGCGCCGCACGACAAGTGCTCGAACACCAACGACGCCACGGGGCTGGACGACGCGGGGATCGACTCGTTCGCCGCCTCGTACGAGGACTGGGGCATGGCCGAGGTATGCTTCTTCTCGGGGGTGGACCCCTACGAAACGAAGACCACGCTCTTCACCGAATGGATCATGGGCGGGGCGAACCCGGACAAGAAGTGCATCTTCGTCACGCCGCACATGACCACGGGCGTCGCCTGGGGCGTGAAGAACGGCGGGCTGTGGCTGCCGATCATTCCCGGCACCGACACGATCCTGCACAATGCGCTCGCGCGCATCGTGATCGAGAACAAGTGGCAGGACCAGGAGTTCATCGACAAGTGGATCGCGAATTCCTGGGAAGTGGACTCCGGATACGGGCGCGGCACGCGCAACACCGGCTGGCAGTGGCGCACCACCTGGGGAACCTGGCAGAGCGACTGGCCGGACTACCAGAAGTTCATCCTCGGGCGCGAGGAGCACAAGCTCGAAAACGCGGCGCGCATCACGGGGCTGAAGGCCGAAGACATTCGGCGCGCGGCCGAATTGATTGCGAAACCCCTGCCGAACGGCCAGCGCCCGAAGACGAGCTTCATGCTCGAGAAGGGCAACTACTGGTCGAACAATTACATGAACACCACGTCGCTTTCGGCGCTGGGGCTCATCTGCGGTGCGGGCAACCGCCCGGGGCGGATGATCTCGCGCGGCGGCGGGCACCAGCGCGGGATGGTAAGCGCGGGCGGCGGGCCGTGGTGGATGGACCCGGAGAAATACCCGGGGCGGCGCAAGAAATCGTTCAACCTCGACCGCTGGATGGTGGACGGCAAGCTCAAGTTCGCCTGGGTATTCGGCACCACGTGGTTCGCGGCGATGATGGCGAGCCAGGAGCTGCAGGATGCGGCGTTCCGCATGACGCGCGGCAACCCGCACCAGATCGCGAGCCTAGACCGCAACGCGATCTTCGAGACGCTGAAGGCGCGCGTCGACTCGGGCGGCATGGTGTTCGTCGATTCCGACATCTACCCGGTCGAGCCGCTCGGGACGCAGATTGCCGACATCGTTCTGCCGGCCGCGACCTGGGGCGAAGAGGACTTCACGCGCTGCAACTCGGAGCGGCGCCTGCGTCTCTACGCCAAGTTCTACGACGCGCCGGGCGAGGCGAAGCCCGACTGGTGGGCGGTGCAGAAGTTCGCCCACAAGATGGGCTTCAGCT
This sequence comes from Betaproteobacteria bacterium, assembly GCA_037443705.1. Classification (GTDB taxonomy): domain Bacteria; phylum Pseudomonadota; class Gammaproteobacteria; order Burkholderiales; family SG8-39; genus 2-02-FULL-66-14. Next base: position 152,004 of record JBBINV010000001.1, read on the forward strand.
CGTACGACTGGAAGAGCTCGAACGACGTTTTCGAGGAAGCGGCGCGCTTCTCGCGCGGCGGCGTGCTCAACTATCACCCGCTCGTGATGCAGGCCAAGGAAAAGGGAATCAAGGGCCACGAGCTGCTTCGCACCTATGGCACCACCGGCATTCAGACACCGATCCGCGTGCGCGACGGCAAGCTCGTCGGCACACAGCGGCTGCACGATCCGGCGAACGAGTGGGGCGAGATGGAGGAATCGGAGGTGCAGAGCCCGTTCATGTACGCCTTCAACACGCAGAGCGGCAAGGCGATCCTGCTCAAGTCGCCGTGGGACTACCCCGGCTGGAGCCAGTTCTACGAGGCCGCCAAGCCGCGCGCCGCCAAGGGCGAGATCTGGGTCACCAATGGACGGGTGAACGAAACCTGGCAATCGGGTTTCGACGACCTGCGCAAGCCCTATCTGTCGCAGCGCTGGCCGTACCCGATGCTGATCGTGCATCCCGCGGATGCGAAGAGGCGCGGCGTCGAGTCGGGTGACTTCGTGCAGGTCTACAACGACACGGTGTACGTGCAGACGGGCCAGCCGCAAGGCGTGCTCGATCCGGACCTCAATTTCGACAACCTGATGAAGGACGGTCACATCAAGACCACCACCGGGCAATTCGTGGCGGTCGCGATCGTCTCGGACGAGATGCGCGAAGGCGTCGCGATGGCGAACTTCAACTACCCGCAGGCGCCGGCGAACTCCGTGTGCCACGCCGTGCCCGATCCGATGACCAACAACTACCGCTACAAGCTCGGGCGCGGAGTGCTCACCAAAGTCGGCGAATCGCCCTACAAGCGCTCGTTCACCAGCATGAGCCTCAAGCCGCGCAACATCGCCTAGGAAGCGCTCTTCCTAGCTTCGGCGCTGCTCCCCGCCCATCGGGGCGGGGTTGTCGAGGCTGACGCTGCGTACGTCCTGCCCGGGATGCTCGAGCTCCACGTCGAGATAGGCGCGCTTGGACTCCTCGGACTCAAAGTAGATCTTGAGCGCGCCCTCGTCGGTGCCCTCGATGACGTAGGGCGCGGTCGCGAGGTTCCTCACGTCGTTTCCCGTGATCGGGTCGGTGGTGGTGACTCTCATCGTCGGCTCCTTTCCAGGTCGCGCAAAACGGTCCCGCTCGAGCGCCAAGCTACGCCGCGGCGCCGCCGGCGGGCTTGATCGGCGTCAAACGGGACGTATCGAGCGCGTGTGCGCGTAGCCTGACACGCGACCCGCACGCAGCGGGCCGGTACAGACCATTGATGCGCGACCGACTCCAAGGTAAACTTGAGTTGAACTATGGAACGCACCATCAACGCCAAGGAGCTGCGCGCGTCCCTTCCGGAAACGGTGGCGAGGGTACGGCGCGGCGAGCGCTTCACGGTCCTTTACCGCAGCCGCCCGGCGTTCCGGATCGTTCCCGTAGAGGACGACGCCGGAGGAAAGCTGCCGCCGCTGGAGCAGGATCCGCTCTACCGGGCGCCCGCGCTCTTCCGGTCGGGCGACGGGCGCCTCGCCGTGGATCATGATGAGATCCTCTACGGCTGGAAACGGGCTCTCCCGCCCGCGCGCAAGCGCGCCGGACGTCGTTGAAGGCGCTGTTCGTCGATACGGCAGGCTGGGTCATGCTCGCGGACGCGGGCGATCTCGGTCACGCGTCGGCTGCCCGACTCCGCGACGAGTGGCTCGCCGAGGGTGGACTTCTGCTTTCCACCGATTTCGTGATGGACGAGACGCTCACCCTGCTGCGGGCTCGCGCGGGGCTCGTGACCGCCGAGCAATGGTGGGACCAGGTGGGGGACGGGCCGCGCGTGCGGTGGGAGTGGATCGACCCGTCCCGGGCCGAAAGGGCGCGGCACTGGTTCTTCCGGTGGCGCGACAAGGATTTCTCCTTCACCGATTGCTCCAGCTTCGTGGTCATGAAGGAGAAGCGGATCCGGGCCGCGCTTACGAACGACCGCCACTTCACTCAAGCGGGATTCCAGGTGTTGCCCGCGGCGTAGCCTTGCGCCGCTATCGACCCTTCTCCAGGAAAGCGCGCACCCGCGCCTGGGTTTCCTCGTCGGCCAGGAGCCCGAGGGTGGCGGAAAGCTCGAGCTCGTAGCCTCGATCCCCGGGCTCGCGCGCGGCATGGATACATGCCTTGCACGCGGCGAGGGAGGCGGACGGCAGCGCGGAGAGATTTTTCACAAGTTCTTCCGTCCTTGAAGCGAGCCCCGAGGACGGAACGACCCAATGCACGAACCCGAGCTTCGCGGCTTCATTTCCGTCCACCACCTCGGCACCAAGGATAAGTCTCTTGGCCACGACTTCCCCGCAAAGGCGCGTCAAGCGCTGTGTTCCTCCCGCCCCCGGGAGCAGACCCAGGCGCGCCTCCGGAAGCCCGAGCTTCGCGGTTTCGGACGCGATCCTCAGGTCGCAGGCGAGCGCGAGCTCCAGGCCCCCGCCCATGGCCGCGCCGCCGATCGCGGCGACCGAGACGAGGCGCGACGCTTCGATCCGCGCGTAGGCGCGTTGCATCTCCCGCACGAAAGCAATCATCTTCCTTCGCCCTTCGTCGCTATCGAAGCGCGAGCGCATGAGCGCGAGATCCGCGCCCGCGCTGAAGGCCTTCTGGTCGCTTCGGATCAGGAGGACGGAGACGGCAGGGTTCGCCTCGCACTCCTCTACGATTCGATCAAGGCGTGAAACCCAGTTCTCGTCGATCGCGTTGACCGGCGGCCGCGAAAGGGTCGCGGTGGCGACGCCGCCCTCGATTCCGAGCCCGATCATCGCTGCGCCTTGCGGCCCTTGGCGGTGAGGAACGGGTCGACCAGGAGCTTCAGGCCCTCCCTCACGTACGCTTCGAGCGTGTAGCGGCCTTTGAAGGCCCAGCCCTTCAGCGCCCAGGCGTGTGCGAAGTGCACGAACTGGTACACGAGGAGCTTTTCATTCAACGGTTTGACGTACCCCTCGCGAATGCAGGCCCGCAGAAGCTCCTCGAGAAGCCGGTTGGTCCGGGTCTCGCCCTCCTTGATGTAGCGCCGGCGATCGGCGCGCAGCGATTTGGTCGAGCGGTAGGTGAGAACGGTGGCGTCGCGCAGGCGGTCGATCACGCCGCAGTAGGCGCGGATCGCGGCGCGCAGGCGCTCGAGCGGATGCGCGATGCCTTCGAGCGCGCGCGGGATCTCGCGCTCGTAGGTCTCGAGCACGTCCCGGAGGGAGAGAAACAGCACGTCGTCCTTGTCGCGAAAATACTGGTAGACGAGCCCTACGCTGATCCCGGCCTCGCGCGCGATGCTCTGGATGGTGGTCGCGTAGTAGCCTTGCTCCGAGAAGAGCTTCACCGCCGCGCGAACGATCTCAGCGCGCCGCTCCTCTACGAGCCTGGGATCTCCGACCTGGGAGTGAACGGTGGCCGGAGAAGCCATCACCCGCCCTTCAGGGTCTCGCCGGCGATGACGAGCTTCTGGATCTCGCTCGTGCCTTCGTAGATGCGGAGCGCGCGGATCTCGCGGTAGAGGTTCTCCACCGGCATGCCGCTGACAACGCCGAGGCCGCCGAAGAGTTGCACCGCGCCGTCGATCACCCGCTGCGCCGCTTCGGTGGCGTGCAGCTTCGCCATCGCTGCCTCGCGCGTGATACGCGATCCTTTGACGTCTTTCACCCAGGCAGCGCGATATACGAGCAGCGCGGCCGCGTCGATCTCGAGCGCCATGTCGGCGATCCGTGCCTGCGTGAGCTGGAATTCGGCGAGCTTCCTGCCGAACGCCTGCCGCTCGCGCACGCGCGCGAGCGCTTCATCCAGCGCGCGGCGCGCCAGCCCGAGCGCCGCCGCGCCCACCGTGGTGCGGAACACGTCGAGCGTCGCCATCGCGATCTTGAAGCCTTCGCCCTCGGCGCCGAGCCGCGCGCCCTCGGGGATCCGGCAATCGCGGAACCTGAGCGTCGCGAGCGGATGCGGCGCGATCACCTGGATACGTTCGGCGATCTCGAGCCCCGGGGCGCCGGCGTCCACGATGAACGCCGAGAGCCCCTTGGCGCCCTTCTCCGGCCCGGTGCGCGCGAAGACGACATAGTGGTCGGCGAGTCCGCCGTTCGAGATCCACGTTTTTGTCCCATTGAGAACATAGCCTTGCCCGGAAGGCGCGGCGGTGCTCGCCATGGCACCGACATCGCTCCCCGCCTGCGGCTCGGAGAGCGCGAACGCGGCGATTTTCTCGCCGCGCATGACCGGCGGAAGGTATCGCTGCTTCTGGTCCGTGGAGCCGAAAAGCGAGATCGGCCCGGTTCCAAGGCCTTGCATCGCGAAGCAGAAATCCGCCAGCCCGTCGTGGCGCGCAAGGGTCTCGCGCGAGAGCGCGAGGGTTCTTACGTCGAACTTCGATTGTTCATCGGGAATGCAGCAGGGATCGAGAAACCCGGCCTTTCCCAGCCGCGAAACGATGTCACGGCAGGCGGCGTCCAGGGCGGCGTCGTCGCGCACGCCGTGCGACAGGCCGGCCAGATCCTTCGACGCGAACTGGTCGAGCCGCGCTGCAAGCTCGCGGTGCCGCGGCTCGAGGAACGGCCACTCGAGGAACGTCCGGTCGGGCATCGCGCGTGCGTCAGTCGCCCTGGAAGACGGGCTTCTCCTTCTTCACGAAGGCGTTGTAGGCGCGCTCGAAATCCTTCGTCTGCATGCAGATCGCCTGCGCCTCGGCCTCGGTCTCGAGCGCCTGCTCGATGGTCATGCTCCATTCCTGCATCAGGCACTTCTTGGTCATGGCGTGCCCGAACGCCGGGCCGTTGGCGAGCGACATCGCCATCTCCTGCGCGCGCGCGAGAAGCTTCTCCGCGGGCACGAGGTCGTTGAAGTAGCCCCACGCGAGCCCTTCCTGCGCGCTCATGCTCCGGCCGGTGTAGAGCAATTCGGAGGCGCGTCCCTGGCCGATGATCCTCGGCAGGATCGCGCAGGCGCCCATGTCGCAGCCGGCGAGCCCCACGCGAACGAAAAGGAACGCCGTCTTGCACTCGGGCGTGCCGTAGCGCAGGTCGCAGGCCATCGGGATGATGGCGCCCGCGCCGGCCGAGATGCCGTCGACCGCCGCGATCACGGGCTGCGGGCAGGTGCGCATCTCCTTGATCAGGTTACCGGTCATGCGCGTGAAGTAGAGCAGCTCGGGCATCTCCATCTTCACGAGCGGCCCGATGATCTCGTGCACGTCGCCGCCCGAGCAGAAGTTGCCGCCTTCGCCCGTGATCACCACGGCGCGCACGTCCTCGGCGTACTGAAGCTTGTGGAAGGTGTCGCGCAGCTCCGCGTAGCTCTCGAAGGTGAGCGGGTTCTTGCGCTCGGGCCGGTTCATCGTGACCGTGGCGACACGGTCCTTCACCTGCCACTTGAAATGCTTGGGTTGCCAGTCGGAAGCTTTGAGCTTGTACATGAAACGCCTTTCTTTCAGAAAATCATCCCGCCATCGTCAATCCGCCCGAAACGGACAGAACCTGACCGGTTACGAAATCGGACCGCGAGCTCGCGAAAAAGAGGATCGCGTCGGCGATCTCGGAGGGCTTCGCGAGGCGCCGCATCGGCGTCACGCGCGCGAACGCGTCCTTGATCTTGTCGGGCACCGCGGCCATGAGCGGCGTGTCGGTGGGACCCGGGCAAACGCAATTCACGTTGATGTTGTAGCGCGCCACCTCGCGCGCCAGGGCCTTGGTGAAGGCGATCGCGCCGCCCTTGGCGCCCGAGTACACGGCCTCGCCGAGGCTCCCGACGCGTCCGGCGTCGCTCGCCACGGTCACGATCTTGCCGGCGCCGCGCTCGATCATCGGCTCGAGAAACGCACGGCTCACCTGGATCGGGCCCATCAGGTTGAGATCCACCACCTTCCTCCAGAATTCCGGCGTGTTCTGCACGAAGGGCTCGGTCCTGCCCCAGCCCGCGACGTTGGCGACGATGTCGACATGGGAGCGAAGCGAAAGCGCCTTTTCCCTGAATTGCCTCACCGATTCGATGTCGGTCACGTCGAGCCTGATGAAGTCCGCTCCCCGGCCGCTCCTGCGGATATTTTCCGCAGCCTCGGCGCCCGCGCCTTCCGCGATGTCGCCGAGCAGCACATGCGCGCCCGCCTGCGCCAGCGTTTCTGCCGTCGCCCTGCCGATGCCCGATGCCGCGCCCGTCACCACCGCCGTCCTGCCGTCCAGCCGCATGGAAGCCTCCTGAATGATCGTTCATTCAGTCTGCCCGGTCAAGCCGGCGGCGGGTTTGACCTGGATCAGGTCAGGCGAGCGGTTTTTCGAAGGCGAGGCGCCCCGAGGACCCGAACCCGGCGCGCGCGAAGAACGCGAGCAGCTCCGCCGCGTCCGCCGCGACCACGGTTTCCACGCGCTCGGCGCCGAGCGCTCCGAGGTTGGCGAAGAGCTGCGAGAGCAGCGCCCGGCCGACTCCTTCGCCCTTGCGCAGCGGGTCCACGCCGAGCGTATCGAGCACCGCCACCGCTTCGGTGCGCCCGAAGTCGCCCAGATCGGCGCGCGCCATCACGAACCCGGCGACCGCGCCATCGATCACGGCGGCAAGCGACGCCCGCACCCCGGGCGCGCCGAGCGCCTCCTCGAGCGCGCGCCGCAGGTACCTGGAGCGGTCGCGGCCGGTGAGCCGCCGGTCGATCCGCGCGACGCCCTCGAAATCGCCCGCGGCGAGCGCGCGCACCTCGTGGAGATCCCTCGCCGGCGGCTCGGCGTCGCGCTCGCGCGCATCGGCCAGCGCGCAATCGAGCACGTGGTCGCGGCTCGAGCGCCAGCCGAGCGCGGCGAGGAAGCCGAGCATCGCCGGATCGCGCCACGACGCCGTGGTGCGAAGTTCGCGGATGCCGCGGCGCCGCGCTTGGTCTTCCAGCGCGCGCCCGAGCGCCGCGCCGATGCCGTGTCCCTGCGCGGCGGGGACGACGCCGATCATGTCGAGTCGCAACGCCGGGTCGCTTCGCCCGAACTCGCCCTCGAGCACGCGCGCGAGCGCGTAGCCGGCGAGCGCGCCGTCCTCGTCGATCGCGAGCTGCACGTGGAGCTCGGGCGCGCGGCCGGCCTCGGCGAGACGCCGCTCGGCATAGGCGCGGCGCGGCCGGCCGGCGATCGCGGCGTCGATCGCGACGAGCGTTTCGAGGTCCGCGGCGCCGAGCGGCCGCACGGAGGCTTCAGGATTCGGCATAGGCGAGCGCGATATCACGGTCGGTCTCCTCGTCGAGCAGGTCTTCCAGCGCCGGGAGCAGCGCCATTTCCTCTTTCTGGATGTGAGCAACCAGGCGCTCGGCGAGCTCGAGCCCGAGCGCCTTCAGCTTCTGCCGTCCCGCGGCGTCGGCCGGCGCGGCCGCGGCGAGCGGCTGGAACTCGCGCGCCACGGCGCGGATCGTCTCGTGCTCCTCGGCGAGCAGTGCGCCGATGTCGGCTTCGCCCGCCTGCGCGAGGCGCGGAAAGAGCTCGTGCTCCTCGAAATCGAAGTGGCGCGAAATTTCATCCGAAAGGGCCGCCGAGCATTCCCGGGCCCGCTTCAGAATCTCGTCTTCCGCCATCCCGGACGCGAAGGCCTGCTCGAGCCGGCCCCAGAGCGCGACCGTCGCGAGATGCTCCTCGTGAAGGCGCTGGCTAGTTCGTCGGTTGAAGAACATCGGATCTCCCGTCGGAGCGCCCGCCGCGCAGGCGCAGCATGACCGCTGTGAAAAAGGCCGCGTAGAGGAGCGCCGCGGCAAGCGCACCCAGCGCGCCCGCGCGCGCAAGCCAGCCGATGCCCGCGCCGACCCCGGCGACGAGGACCGCGAGCGCGGCGAGGTGAAGGATGCGGTGCGCCGCCAGGATCCGCCCGGGCGTCATCGCGGAGACGAGCCCCGGCCCGCGGCCCGCGCCGCCCGCGTGCACCGAGGCGAGAAACGGCACGATCCGCTGCAGCACCGCGGCGAGGAACGTGACGAGCCAGCCGGGGACCAGCAGGATCACGAACAAGGCCTGTGCGTTTTCAGGTAGAACGTCCAGCGCAAGACCCAGGCCGGTCGCGAGGCTCGCCATCAGGCAGCCCCACGAAACGCGCACGAGAAGGAACGCCGGCCCGAGTGGCGGGCGAAGCCGCCGGCCGAGCGAGCGCTCCATCATGAAGACGTGGAGGCAGGCGGCCGCGAGCCCGATCGCCGCCGCCGTTGCGACGACCGGAGGTTGATTCAAAAGCGTTCCGACCATGAAAAGCACGATTCCCATGACCGCAAGAACCAGCGTTCCCTTCGCCAGGCGCTCCGAGGGCGGCGGCGCGAGCGCGAACATCGGAAGGAGAAAACAGGACAGCCCGAGCGCCAGAAGCCCCATGAAGCCGTAGGCCGCGAGCCCGAGGTGCGCCGCGGCGATCGCGCCGCGATCGAGCGCGAGCCCGAGCGCGTAATGCAGCACGAGCGCCAGCGCGAGCGCGAGCGTCGCGACGAGGCAGGCGAGCGCCGCCCAGCCGTAGGCGCGGATCGCGGCCATGCCGCGCGCGCGACGCAGGTTTTCGAAGAGAAGCCAGGCGTAGATCGCGAGCGCCGCGGCCACCGCCACCGCGCCGGCGCCC
>JBBINV010000002.1:0-65497 GCA_037443705.1 Betaproteobacteria bacterium
CCCGCCCTGCCCAGCAGCAACCCCAGCCGCGCACCCCGCAGCCTCGTCCCGAGGGCGGGCAGCCGCAGGAAGCCGAAGAGCGCCGGCGCGGCCGCCGCAATCGGCATCGAGGCCGCGACCGCGAGCGCCGGCCCGGCGAGCGTCCGCGGGAACGAGCGCAGGATCTGCATCCGCTGCACGAGCAGCAGCAAATGGAGCACCGGATCCGCCAGGCGCGCGAGGCCGAGGAAGAACGCGCCGAGCTGGTGACGCAGGCTGCGGGGCCGGTCGCTGTAGAAGTTGAGGCTCCGGCCCCCGCGCCGATGCCGGAACCGGCCGTCGAGGCGCCCCGGATCGATCCCAGGCAGTACCTGAAAGACGCCGGGCTGCAGATGGTCGAAACCCGCGCCGACGCGCCCCGGATCGCCGCGCCGCAAGAGGAGCCCGTCCGGCTCGGCCGCCCGCGCCGTGAGCGCCCGCGCCCGGCGCAGGAAGAGCTGGTCCAGATCGAGACGCGCAAATAGGAAAACCCTGGCTCGCGTCGTACCCTCCGGGCGTTGCGCCCGAAGTGGACGTGCGCGCCTTCGGTTCGCTGCCGGAGCTGCTCGAGCGCTCCCGCGAGCGCTACGCCGATCGCCCCGCGCTCGCGAGCCTGGGCGCGACGCTGAGCTACCGGCAGCTCGACGCGCTTGCGCGCGACTTCGCCGCGTTCCTTCAGCGCTCGCTCGGCCTGCGCAAGGGCGAGCGCGTGGCGATCATGCTGCCGAACCTGTTCCAGTACCCCGTGGCGCTGTTCGGTGCGCTGCGCGCCGGCCTGATCGCCGTCAACGTCAACCCGCTCTACACCGCGCGCGAGCTCGCCGGGCAGCTCGCCGACAGCGGAGCGATTGTGCTTGTGACTTTGGAGAATTTCGCTCGCGCGGTGGCGCAGGCGCTGCCGCGGACGGCGGTCCGGCACGTCGTCGTCAGCTCGGCCGGCGATCTGCTGCCTTTGCCGAAGCGCCTGGCCGTCGGGTTCGCCACGAGGGTTCTCCGGGGACCGATCAAGGCCCCCGGCCTTGCGGGCCGTTTCCCGTTTCGCCGCGCGCTCCGGCTGGGAGCGTCGCAGCCGCTCGCTCGAGTCGAGCTCGGGCCGGAGGACACGGCGCTCCTTCAGTACACCGGCGGCACGACCGGAAGCCCGAAGGGCGCGATCCTTACGCACGGCAATCTTCTCGCGAACGTGGAGCAGACGCGCGCCTGGATCGGCTCGGCGCTGAAAGAGGGCGAGGAAATCGTCGTAACGGCGCTGCCCCTCTATCACATCTTCGCGCTCACCGCGAACCTGCTCGTCTTTCTCCGGATCGGCGGCGAGAACCTCCTCGTCGCCGATCCGCGCGACCTGCGCAGGCTCGTCGCCACGCTGGCGCAGCGCCGCTTCACCGCGATCACGGGAGTGAACACCCTTTTCGCCGCCCTGCTCGACGCACCGGGCTTCGCGAAGGTCTGTTCGCGGATCCGCGGCCGCCTGAAGGTCGCGGTCGCGGGCGGGATGGCGGTGCAGCGCGCGGTCGCCGAGCGCTGGCAGGCGGCGACTGGAACGCCGCTCGTCGAAGGCTACGGGCTCACCGAAGCCTCGCCGATCGTATGCGCCAACCGCTTCGACGCGGCGGAGTTCACCGGGAAGCTCGGGCTTCCGGTGCCTTCGACCGAAGTCGCGATCCTGGACGAGGCCGGCAGCGAGCAGCCGTTCGGCGCGGTCGGCGAGATCTGCGTGCGCGGACCGCAGGTCATGCGCGGCTACTGGAACCTCCCGGCGGAGAGCGCGGCCGCGTTCACGCCGGACGGGTGGCTGCGCACCGGCGACCTCGGCCGCATCGACCAGCGGGGCTACGTGGAATTCGCCGAGCGCCGGAAGGACGTGATCGTGGTTTCGGGCTTCAAGGCCTATCCCACCGAGATCGAGGACGTCGCGATGCTGCATCCCGGCGTCAGGGACGCAGGGGCGGTGGGCATCCCGGACGAGCGCAGCGGCGAGGCGGTGGCGCTCTTCGTGGTGCGGCGTGATCCCGCGCTCACGGCCCAGGCGCTGCTCGCGCACTGCAGCCGCAACCTCACCGGGTACAAGCTGCCGCGGCGCATCGAGTTCCGCGACGCGCTGCCGAAGAGCCCGCTCGGCAAGGTGCTGAGGCGCGAGCTGCGGGAGCAGATCGCGCGGCGCGATGGCTGACTATCCCGCGCACCTCGCGCGCGAGCGGCGCCTGTTCGACGGCCGCACCGTCAACATCCGCCCGATCCGGCGCGACGATGCGGTGCCCGGGCGCGAGTTCCTCGAGCACGTATCGCCCGAGAACCGCTATCTCCGGTTCCACAAGTGGGTCGCCGCGCCCTCGGACAAGCTCGTGCACTTCCTCACCGACGTGGACTACGACCGGCACATGGCGTTCGTCTGCACGTTCGCGCGCGACGGCCGCGAGGAGCTGGTGGGCGAGGCGCGCTACGTCGCCCTGCCCGACGGCAGGCGCTGCGAGTTCGGCGTCATGATCGCCGACGCCTGGCACAAGACCGGGGTCGCGGGGCTGCTGATGGAAGCGCTGATCCGCACCGCGCGCGAGCGGGGCTTCGCCGAGATGGAAGGCTTCGTCCTGCGCACCAATCCCGACATGCTGCGTTTCGCGCGTGCGCTGGGTTTTCGCGTAGAGCCGATCGCCGGCGATAGCACGACCCTGCGCATCGTCAAGAAACTCTAGGAAGGGGCAACGGGGAAACCTGGGTTCCCCTGTTCCTGGGGCAGCCCGGCAAGCAGCCCCCGCGCGCCCGACTCGACCAGGTCGAGCACGCGCTCGAAGCCCTCGGGGCCCTCGTAATACGGGTCGGGCACCTCGCGGTCCTCGAGGAAGAGGCGCAGCTTTCCGCGATGCCCGGGTGGGCACAGGCGCTCGAGAATCCGCAGGTGCCCCCGGTCCATCGCGAGGATCAGGTCGAACGCCTCGAAATCGGCGCGCTCGATCCGCCTCGCGCGCAGCGCGCTCAGGTCATAGCCGCGGCGCGCGGCGTGCCGCTGCGCGCGCTCGTCCGGCGGCTCTCCGACGTGGTACCCGTGGGTCCCGGCGGAGTCGACATGAAGGGAGACTCCGGATTCGTGCGCGAGATGCCTGAGAACGCCCTCCGCCGTGGGAGAACGGCAGATGTTTCCCGTGCAAACCACAAGGACCTTCATTCGGAGGCGAGCTCCACGCCGAAGACGCGCTTTCTCAGCTCCGCCAGCCGGTCGCGCGCTGCGGCGGCTTTCTCGAACTCGAGGTTCTTCGCATGCTCGAGCATCTGCTTCTCGAGGCCGCGGATCTCGCGCGCGATCTGGCGCTCGCTCATCGCCTCGTAGCGCGCCTCCTCCTCGGCCGCCCTGATCTCGGCGGCGGCTTCCTCGGCGTCGTACACGCCGTCGATCAGGTCCTTGATGCGCTTGGTCACCCCGATCGGCGTGATCGCGTGGTGCGCGTTGTACTCGAGCTGCCTGCGCCGCCGGCGCTCGGTCTCGCCGAGCGCGCGCTTCATCGAGTCGGTCATCGTGTCGGCGTACAGGATCGCGGCGCCGTTGATGTGCCGCGCGGCGCGCCCGATCGTCTGGATGAGCGAGCGCTCGGAGCGCAGGAACCCCTCCTTGTCCGCATCGAGGATCGCCACCAGCGACACTTCCGGCAGGTCGAGGCCCTCGCGCAGCAGGTTGATGCCGACCAGCACGTCGAACTCGCCGAGGCGCAGGTCGCGGATGATCTCGACCCGCTCCACCGTGTCGACTTCGGAGTGGAGGTACCGGACCTTGACGCCGTGCTCGCCGAGGTAGTCGGTGAGCTCTTCGGCCATGCGCTTCGTGAGCGTCGTGACGAGGACTCGCTCGCTCTTTTCCACCCTGAGAGAGATCTCCGAAAGCAGATCGTCCACCTGCGTCGACGCGGGCCGCACGATGACCTGCGGATCGACCAGCCCGGTCGGACGCACCACCTGCTCGACCACCTGCGCCGAGCGTCCGAGCTCGTACTCGGCGGGCGTCGCCGAGACGAAGATGGTCTGCCGCATCACGCGCTCGAACTCGTCGAACCGGAGCGGCCGGTTGTCGAGCGCCGAGGGCAGGCGAAAACCGTACTCGACCAGGTTTTCCTTCCTCGAGCGGTCGCCGCGGTACATTCCGCCCAGCTGCCCGATCGTCACGTGGCTCTCGTCGATGATCATGAGCGCGTCGGGCGGCAGGTAGTCGACCAGCGTCGGCGGCGGCTCGCCCGCCCGGCGGCCCGAGAGGTGGCGCGAGTAGTTCTCGATGCCCTTGCAGAAGCCGAGCTCCGCCAGCATCTCCAGGTCGAAGCGCGTGCGCTGCTCGATTCGCTGCGCCTCCACGAGCCTGCCCGCCTGCCGGAAGAACTCGATCCGCTCCCGCAGCTCGGCCTTGATCGCCTCGATCGCGCGCAGCGTCGTCTCGCGCGGCGTCACGTAGTGGCTCGACGGGTACACCGTGAAGCGCGCCACCGGGTGCTGCACGCGACCGGTCAGCGGATCGAATATCCGTATCCTTTCGATGGCATCTTCGTTCAATTCGATCCGGACGGCATGTTCCGCATGCTCCGCGGGGAACACGTCGATCACGTCGCCGCGCACGCGGAAGGTGCCACGGCGGAAGTCGAGCTCGCTTCTCTCGTATTGCATCGCCACGAGCCGCCCGATCGCCTCGCGCTGTGCCAGCCGCTCGCCCGCGCGCAGGTGCAGGATCATCCCGTGGTATTCCGAGGGATCGCCGATGCCGTAGATCGCCGACACCGTCGCCACGATCACGACGTCGCGCCGCTCGAGCAGCGACTTGGTCGCCGAAAGGCGCATCTGCTCGATGTGCTCGTTGATCGAGCTGTCCTTCTCGATGTAGAGGTCGCGCGCCGGGACGTAGGCCTCGGGCTGGTAGTAGTCGTAGTACGAGACGAAATATTCGACCGCGTTCTCCGGGAAGAACTCGCGGAACTCGGCGTAGAGCTGCGCCGCGAGGGTCTTGTTCGGCGCGAGCACCATCGCGGGGCGGCCGAGGCGCGCGATCACGTTCGCCATGGTGTAGGTCTTGCCCGAGCCGGTGACGCCAAGGAGCGTCTGGAACGCAAGGCCGTCCGCGACGCCCTCCGCGAGCTTCGCGATCGCCTCGGGCTGATCGCCCGCGGGCGCGTACGGCTGGTGAAGCCGGTACGGGCTATTGGGGAATGCGACGACCACGCGTAGAATCCGGACGAAAAGCGAATGATGCTAGCACGATGAACGCACCACGGTCCCCCTCGCTCCTCGCCTCGGTGCCGCTCGCGCCCAAGGATCCGATTCTCGGTGTGACGGAAACCTTCGTCGCGGACCCGAACCCGAGGAAGGTCAACCTCGGGGTCGGCGTCTACTGCGACGACAATGGCAAAGTGCCGCTGCTCGAGTGCGTGCGCCGCGCCGAGCAGGCCCGCCTCAAGAACGGCGCGCCGAAGCCTTACCTGCCCATCGACGGGTTGGCCGCGTACGACAGGGGCGTCCAGCAGCTCGTTTTCGGAGAAACTCCATGCGTGAGGGAGGGCCGTGTCGTAACGGTCCAGGCCCTGGGGGGTACGGGCGGGCTGAAGCTCGGCGCCGATTTCCTGCGCCAGGTGAGCCCCGCCGCACAGGTCTGGATCAGCGAGCCGAGCTGGGAGAATCACCGGGCCCTTTTCGAGGGTGCCGGGTTCAAGGTGAACGCCTATCCCTACTACGACGCCCGCACGCACGGGGTCCATTTCGCAGGGATGCGCGGCGCACTCGAAGCGATGGCGCCAGGCTCGATCGTGGTGCTCCACACCTGCTGCCACAACCCCACGGGCGCGGATCTTTCGCACGCGCAGTGGCACGAGGTGCTCGATGTGATGATGCGGCGAGGCCTCGTACCCTTCCTCGACCTCGCCTACCAGGGCTTCGGCGAGGGCATCGACGCGGACGCCCACGCGGCGCGGCTCTTCGCCGGCGCCACGAACCCGGTGTTCCTGTCGAGCTCGTTCTCGAAATCGTTGTCGCTCTACGGCGAGCGCGTGGGTGCGCTGAGCGTGGTCACCGCTTCCGCCGAGGAGGCGGCACGCGTGCTGTCGCAGCTCAAGCGAGTGGTTCGCACCAACTACTCGAACCCGCCGACGCACGGCGGCGACATCGTGGCGCGCGTGCTGTCCACCCCGGAGCTCCGGAAGCTCTGGGAGGACGAGCTCGCCTTCATGCGCGAGCGCATCAAGGCGATGCGCCGCGCCCTGGTCGAGGGATTGCAGGCCCGCGTGCCGGGAAGGGACTTCTCCTTCATGCTGGCGCAGCGCGGGCTGTTCTCGTACTCGGGGCTCACCCGGGCGCAGGTGGCACGCCTGCGCGAGGAGTACTCCATCTACGCGATCGACACCGGCCGCATCTGCGTCGCGGCGCTCAACCGCAGCAACATCGACTACGTCACCGAGGCGATCGCGAAGGTGATTTCTTAGCGAGGTACGCGACGACGGCATCGAGCGTGCCGAGCTTTGCATAATCGGCTTCGGGGATCTCGACCCCGAGGCGCTCGTGCAGCGCCACCAGGAAGTTAAGCCAGTCCATCGAGTCGAGATCCACCTGCTGGCGCAGCGGCTCATTCGCCTTCAGGTCCGGGACTTCGAGCTCGGGCGCGATGCGCCGAAGCTCCTCCAGGACGGCTCTCCTCAGGTCTTGCTCGCTCACAGTTTTTCCGGCTCCTGAAGCAGGCGCGAAATCTCGGCAAGGAACAGCGCTCCCCGGTGGCCGTCGCTCGCGCGGTGATCGGCCGAAAGGCTGACCGTCACCACCGGCGCCGCGCGCAGCGTGCCCTCCTCGATGCACGGGCGCTCGCCGATGCGGCCGAACCCGACCAGCGCGACCTGCGGCGGGTAGATCACGCCGAACACCGATTCGACGCCCTGGTCGCCGAGGTTCGTCACCGTGATCGTGGCATCGGTCAGCTCGGAGGCGCGCAGGCTTCCCGAGCGCGTGCGCTGCACGAGGTCGGAAAGCGCCTTCATCAGCTCGCCGAGCGATCGTCCCGGCACGTCGAGGATGGCGGGCGCGATCAGCCCGCCCTGGCGCAGCGCGATCGCCACGCCCACGTGCACGCCCGCGCCGGCACGGAAACCCTCCGGCCCGTAGTGCCCGTTCATCTCGGGATACGCCTTGCACGCGAGCGCCACCGCCTTCAGCTGCAGCGCCGCCATCAGGATGCGCTCCGCGATCGGCCGGCGCGCGTTCCCGGCCTGCAGCCACTCGAGCGCACGCCGCATCGGCACCGTTTCCGACAGGTAATAGTGCGGGATCTCGCGCTTCGAGCGCGCCATCGCGGCGCCGATCGCCCGGCGCATTTCGGCCGAGCGGTCTGCCGGAACGGCGGCAGCGGGGCCCGGCGCCCCGGCCGCGCGCTCGACATCGTCCACCGTTATCGAGCCCTCCGGGCCGGTGCCGGTTATCCGATCGAGATTCACGCCGAGCTCCGCCGCCTGCTTGCGTGCGGCGGGAGAGATCCTCTTTCTCGACACTGCGCCGGGTGCCTCTCCCGGGGCCAGCAGCCTCGCCAGCACGGTTCCGACCGGAACCGTCTCGCCAGGCTGCACGATCAGCTCGTGAACCGTTCCGCTATCCCAGATCTCACTTCCACGGCCGCCTTGGGCGTCTCCACGACCGCGACGATGTCGCCGCGCTTCACTTGTGCGCCCGGCTTCACGCGCCACTCAAGGAGCTTGCCGGCATCCATGTCCGCGCCGAGCGAAGGGAGCCTGAACTCGATCATCGCGCGTGCCTCAGAAGAGCGCCTTTGCCGCCGCGACGATCTTCCCGGGCTGCGGCAACGCCGCGTCCTCCAGGTGCCTTGCGTAGGGCATCGGCACTTCCTCGCTGCACACGCGCGCCACCGGCGCGTCGAGATCGTAGAACGACCGCTCCATGATGCGCGCCATCACCTCCGCAGCGAGCCCGCCGCTTCTCCAGCCCTCGTCGATCATCACCGCGCGCCGGGTCTTCTTGACGGAAGCGAGGATCGTATCCGTATCGAGGGGCCGCAGCACGCGCAGGTCGATCACCTCGCCGTCAACCTCCTCGGCCGCCTTCAGCGTCTTTGGCAGGCACGCCCCGTAAGTGATGAGGGTTACGCGGTTGCCGGGACGGAGGACTTTCGCGGAACGGATGTCAACCTCCCTTTCCGAAGCCACCCCTTTCGTCTCGAAGAGCGCCGGATATTCGAACACGATCACCGGATCGGGGTCGCATAGCGCGGGCCAGAGCATTCCGCGTGCGTCCTCGACCGTCGCCGGCGCCACGATCTTGATCCCGGGGATGTGCGCGTACCAGCCCTCGAGGCTGTGCGAGTGCTGCGCGGCGAGCTGGCGCCCGGCGCCGGTCGCCATGCGGATCACGAGCGGCACCGAGAACTGCCCGCCCGACATGTGCCGCAGCAGCGCCGCGCCGTTCACGATCTGATCGAGCGCGAGCAGGCTGAAGTTGACTGTCATCACCTCGACGATCGGGCGCATGCCGCCGAGCGCCGCGCCGATCCCGGCGCCCACGAACGCGAGCTCCGAGAGGGGCGTGTCGCGCACCCGCTCGGGACCGAACTCCTCGAGCATGCCCCTGCTCACCGCATAGGTACCGCCGTATCTTCCAACATCCTCGCCCATCAGGAAAGCGCGCGGCTCGCGTGCGAGCGCCTCGCGCAGCGCGAGCCGCAGGGCTTCGCGGTAGGTGATCTCGCTCACGGCGTGTAGAGGTCCTTCGCCAGGTCCTCGACCGGCTCCCACGTCCCTGCTTCGGCGAATGCCACGGCCTGGGCGACTTCATCCTGAACTTCACGATCGAATTCGAGGAACTGCTCCTCTGTCAGCACCCGCTGCGTCTTCAGGCGCGCCGCATAGGTGTGGATCGGTCCGCGCGTCTTCCATTGCTCGACCTCGGCCTTGTCGCGGTAGAGCTCGGGGTCGAACATCGAGTGCGCGCGAAAGCGGTAGGTCTGGAACTCCGCGAAGACCGGGCCGTGCCCCCCGCGCACGTGCGCGCAGGCCTCCTTCGCCGCCTCGTGCACCGCGACCACGTCCATGCCGTCCACCTTGAGCGTCTTCACGCCGAACGCCGCGGCCTTGACGCAGAGGTCGGTCTGCGACTCCGAGCGCTCGAGCGCCGTGCCCATCGCGTAGAGGTTGTTCTCGCAGAAGAACGCGACGGGCAGCCGCCACAGCGCGGCGAGGTTCATCGACTCGTGGAACGCGCCCTCCGCGACCGCGCCTTCGCCGAAGAAGCAGGCCGTTACATTTGACTGTGCCTTCAGCCGGGCCGCCAGGCCAAGCCCCGCCGCCAAAGGCAATCCGCCGCCTACGATCGCCTGGCCGCCGAAAAAGCGGGTGGCGGCGTCGAACAGATGCATCGAGCCGCCGCGGCCGCGCGAGCAACCCTCGCGCCTGCCGTACATCTCGGCCAGGATCGCGCCCATCGGGATGCCGCGAAGGAGTGCATGGCCGTGCTCGCGGTAGGTCGCGACCACGTTGTCCTCGGGCCGAAGCGCGTGCATCGCGCCGGTCGCCACGGCCTCCTCGCCGATATAAAGGTGCAGGAAGCCGCGGATCTTCCCTGCGCCGTAAAGCTCGGCGGACTTTTCCTCCAGCCGCCGGATGCGCAGCATGTCCGCGAGCAGCCGAAGCGCGAATTCGCGCTCGTACGGCACCGGCCCCGAAGGCGGCGGCGCAATGCTCATGCGCCCGCCTCCAGCGTGGACACGTCGCCCTCGGGAAGCCCCAGCTCGCGCGCCTTCAGGAGCCGGCGCATGATCTTGCCGCTTCGCGTTCGCGGCAGCACCGCGACGAACTCGATCTCTTTCGGCGCCACCGCCGCGCCGAGGCGCTTGCGGGCATGGGCCAGGATCTGAAGTTTCAGTTCTTCACTCGCCTCGACACCCCTTTTCAACGAGACAAACCCCTTCACCACTTCTCCCACGACCGGATCGGGCTTGCCGATCACGCCGGCCTCGGCGACCGCGGGGTGCTCCATCAGCGTGCTCTCGACCTCGAACGGCCCGATCAGGTGCCCCGCCGACTTGATCACATCGTCCGCCCGCCCGACGAACCAGTAATAGCCGTCGGCATCGCGCCGCGCGAGGTCGCCGGTGAGGTAGAGCTCGCCCGCGAAGCACTTGCGCGTGCGCTCCTCGTCGCCGAGATAGCCGCGGAACATCGAAGGCCAGCCGGCGCGCAGCGCAAGCTCGCCCTGGACGCCGGGTTTTTCGATCTTTTCGATGGCAGAACCTTTCCGGACGACGAGGCAAGCCTCGATTCCCGGAAGCGGCTTGCCCATCGAGCCCGGCTTCAGGTCCATCGCAGGGGTATTGGCGATCATGATGCCGCCGGTCTCGGTCTGCCACCAGTTGTCGTGGATCGGCAGCCCGAGCGCTTGCAGGCCCCACCACACCGCCTCGGGATTGAGCGGCTCGCCGACGCTCGCGACGAAGCGCAGGTTCCCGAAAGAACGCTTCTTCGCAAGCCCGGTGCCCGCCTTCATCAGCATGCGGATCGCAGTAGGCGCGGTGTACCACACCGAAACCGCCTGCTCCTCGAGAATCCGGTACCAGCGTTCGGCGTCGAACTCGGCTTCGTCAACGACGCTCGTGACGCCGTGGAGCAGCGGCGCAACGATGCCGTAGGAGGTGCCCGTGATCCAGCCGGGGTCGGCGGTGCACCAGAACACGTCCTCGGGATGGAGATCGAGCGCGTATTTCCCGGTAGCGTAGTGCGCCACCGCCGCTCCGTGTACGTGAACCGCGCCCTTTGGCGTGCCGGTCGTGCCGCTCGTGAAGTGGAGGAAGGACGGATCGTCTGCGGTGGTTCTTTCGGTCTGGAAAGCATCCGGGCTCGCGGCAAGCGCGTTCCTGAAGGCTTCGGTGTCGACCTGCAGCACGTGGCGCAGCGTGGGCATCCCGGCAAGCACGCTCCTCACCTTGCGCGCGTAGAGCGACGACGTGGTCACCAGGAGCTTCCCGCAGCCGAGGTTCACCCGCGTCTTGATCGGCTCCGGGCCGAAAGCGGAAAAGAGCGGCGCGACCTGCGCGCCGAGCTTGAGCGCACCGAGAACCGAAGCATACAGCTCGGGGATGCGGCCGCACAGCACGAACACCACGTCGCCCTTCGCGGCGCCGAGGGAACGGAACAGGTTCGCGAACCGGTTCGAGAGCTTCGCGAGCTCGGAGAACGTGAACTCGCGCCTCGCGCCGTCCGCCGCGAGCCAGCGGATCGCCACGCGCGAGGCGAGCGGCCCCGCCGCGTGGCGGTCCACCGCCGCCCACGCGATGTTCAGCCCTCCGCCAGGAGGCTGGCCCAGCTCGGCACGCACGGCGTCCCAGGAAAAGCGCGCGCGCTCCTCCGGCGTATCGCGCCAGTTCGGGGCGACGGTCCAGCCGGCCCGGGCCTTGCGAATGAGGGTGGGTCGCGATTCGGACATGACTCGAATCGAACCTAACCCCTGCCCGCGCTAGCCCATTGATTCTCGTCAAACGGCGCCGCCCTCCGCGTGCCACGATGGCGCCATGCCGCTCACCGCGATCCAGCTCCAGGAGCTCAGGCGCCTGCTCGCCGAGCGCCGCAATGCGCTGCGCGAGGAGACGCTCGACGACGTGGAGCGCTCGCGCGGCGAAAGCTATCCCGAGCTCGCCAGCCCGGTGCACGACGCGGGCGACGAGGCGCAGGCGAGCCTGCTTTCGGACCTGGACCAGGCGGAAATCTCGCGCGACGCCCGGATCCTCCGCGAGCTGGAGGCCGCGGAAGGGCGCATCGCGGATGGAACCTACGGAACCTGCGCCGATTGCGGCCGCGAGATCGGGTTCGAGCGGCTGCGCGCGAGCCCCTCGGCGATGCGCTGCCTCGACTGCCAGCGCGTGCACGAGAAGACCTTCGCCCACCCCGGCGAGCCGAAGCTCTAGCCTGCGGCGCCCTGCTCGTGAAGCCGCGCGAGGCGCAGCAGCCACTCCGGTACCGGCGCGAGCCCCGCGCAATTCGGCGCGTGGCCCGCCCGCGTGATGAAGAACTCCTGCACCAGGTGCAGCAGCACGAGCCGCGCCTTGTGCGCTCTTGCAAGCCGCAAGGCTTCCCTCAGCCCGCGGCTCGCCGTGCTGCTGCCGTCCACCGGAACCAGGATTCGCCTGTACATGGTGCCTCCTCCCTGACCTGAGTCAACACGGCGGCCGCCGCGGTGAACGAGCTTGACCCGCGCCACGGCGCGACCGCGCCGGCGGAACAGTTCATTCGCTACGAATGGCGGGTGGGCCTCAGTCGTTCGGCAGCTTGTGGACCATCTTCTTGAACTCTCCGCATTCGAGCGCCGGCCAGATCTCGGAGTGTGCGCGGCCGTAGCTGGGCACGAGCACGGATACGCGCGTCGCAGTCTCGAGGTCGGGCGCGCTGAAGATATCCACGTAGTCGTACGGCCCGAGCACCGCGTAGTTCGCGATCCACCTCACCTTCGGACAGGCGCTGCGCACGCCATCGGCCACGTGGCGCTCGAGGGACTCGAACGACTTCGGCTGATGCAGCGCGTCCGTTGACAGCCGGGTCAGCATTACGAAGTTCGGCATGACGCCTCCAGCCGTCTGGAAAAATCTCCGGAAAGGCTAGCTGCGCGGCGCGGCCGCGGCTTGACCGGCGTCAAACGACATCCCTGCGCCGTCGATCGGGGTCCCGCATTCCGGGCAGCGGTCCGCGGCAACGCGATTGCGAATCATGACGTTGCCGAAGCGCTCGATGAGCAGCGTCCGGCAACTCCAGCAGTAGCTGTTCTCGCCCTTCTCGCCCGGGACGTTGCCTTCGTAGACGTAGCGCAGGCCCGCCTTTCGCCCGAGCTCGGCGGCTCGCCGGAGCGCAGCGACGGGAGTGACGGGTTTGTCGAGCATCTTCCAGGCCGGAAAGAACTGCGACACGTGCCACGGCACCTCGGCGCCCACCGAGCGCACGAACGCCGCAATCCCGGCGAGCTCCTCGTCGGAATCGTTCAGCCCCGGGATCACGAGCGTCGTCACCTCGACCCAAACGCCGAGCGCGCGGTACAGGCGGATCGCCTCCAGGATCGGCTCGAGACGCGCGCGGCTCACCTTGCGGTAGCTCTCGGGCTTCCAGAACTTGAGGTCGACGTTCGCCGCGTCGAGCACCGGCGCGAGCTTCCGGAGCGGCGCCTCCGAGATGAAGCCGTTGGTGACGAAGATGTTCCTGAGGCCCTTGTCGCGCGCGAGCACGACGGTGTCGTACGCGAGCTCGTAGAACACCGTAGGCTCGGTGTACGTATAGGCGATCGAGCGGCAGCCCGAGGCAGCCGCGCGCTCCACGATCTCCTTCGGCGTCACCTGCTCCCCGAGGATCGCATCCTCGAGCTCGGAGAGCCTCGGGCACACGGGCTCCTCGCCGCCCGTGTGCGGGGCGCTTCGCCGCAGCGTGTCCTTGGGCCACTGCGAGATCTCCCAGTTCTGGCAGAAGGCGCAGCGCAGGTTGCAGCCCACCGTCGCAATCGAGTAAGCGCGCGAGCCCGGAGGGAAGTGGAACAGGGGCTTCTTCTCCACCGGGTCGATGTGCCGCGAGCAGACCTTGTCGTAGACGAGCGTGTAGAGCGTGCCGCCGCGGTTGACCCTCACCCCGCACGCGCCGAAGCCGCCGTCGCGGATGCGGCAGTCGTGCGGGCACAGCGTGCACAGCACCCCGCCCGCGGGCAGCTTTTCGTAGAAGAGCGCCTCGCGGCTCAGCCGTGCTTGCCCACGGTGACGCGCTTCGCCTGCCGGCCCTCGCCCGCCAGCTCCTCGATGAACTGCACTTGAGCGCCTTCCTCGAGCTGCTCGAACGGGGGATGGACCACGTTATCGCGCGAAAAGTAGAGTTCGCGCCCGTCGGCGGTCTCGATGAAGCCGATGCCCTCCTCGCGCGACAGGCGCGCCACCTTGCCGTGCTGCGGAACCTCGTGGCTCTTGACGTCGCCGCGGTTCTCGCGCGCCGCTTCCTCGAGCTTGCGGCCGGCGGCGTTGAACGCATCGCGCAGCGCGACATAGACGTCCTCGTGGTGGTCGCGGTTGATCGCGATCTCGTGCCGGGGCACGCGCAGGTCGAGCTTCACGGTGAACTGCTTGCCCTGGTGGCGGTGCCGGTCGCGCTGCTCCACCACGACGCGGCAGCTCGTGATGCGAGGGTGGAATTCCTCCAGCTTCGCCGCCTTGTCGCGGATGCGCGCGTCCAGCGCGTCCGAGCGCTCGATGCCGCGGTAGGTGATCTGAAGGGGAACTTGCATGGGTGTCCGTCCCTTGTCTGGTCTTGCCGGATCACCCTATGCCAACGGCCGGCAGCCCGATTGACCGCCGTCAAACCGCATTCGCGGCCCCGTTCCGGCCGGGCCGTCGAAAATGGCGGGAAACGCCGGCACTCCCAGGGAGAGTGCCGCCGCGTTCGGCGTGTTCTGTCCCGGCAACGCGAAGGTCGATATAATTGCGAGGTTCGAGCTTCCCTTGACACGGGAAGCAGGATTGCGGCTCACCCGTGCCAGGAATTCGCGGATCAAGGGCAACCGGCGGGCCGCCAGGTAAGAGATCCAATCCCCGATAGCTCAGTCGGTAGAGCGACGGACTGTTAACCCAAGCCGTCTCCAGTCCCAATCGGGACGGCGGAAAAAGGCAGCGCCGGGGTGAAAGCCCCGGAGGAAAAGGCGTCAAAGTCGGCGAACCCTAAAGGCCGCAAGGCCCATGGCAACGCCGAGCCAAGCCGCTTCGAGTGAAGCGGAAGGTGTAGAGACTAGACGGCGCCCGCCTAAAGGCCCACGGCCCATGGCGAAGGCATAGTCCACGTCCTTGTGAAAGCGAGGGTAACGGGTAATCCGCAGGTCCCAGGTTCGAGCCCTGGTCGGGGAGCCAAGATTCAGCGACTTGACCCTAGCGCCGTCTGAAAGCGCGGAAATCGTCGCGAAGGTCGAGCCGGCATGCGTCGAAGAAGTAGTTCCTCTTGAACATCGGCTTGTGGACCTCCACCCAATGCGTCCGGGCGAGCAGATCAAGAACCTTGAAGTGATTCGGCTCGTGCGAATGAAGCTCGCCATATACCCACGCCACGCGCTCGAGGATGCTCCTGGGGAAAGCCGACAGGATCAGGTATTCCGCGCCTTCCGTGTCGATCTTGATGATGTCGGGCTGCGGGTTCCCGAGCTCCGACAGGACGGACCGCATCGAACGCACCGCACAGCGAACGCCCCCTGATCCGCCGGCAAACATGGAGTAGCTGCCGGCGTTGATCCCTTTCTCGTCGGTATGCAGTTGCACTTCACCGTCGGTTTCGCCCAGGGCATAGGGATGAACATGCACCCTGCCGATGCCCGACGTATTGCGCCGCAACAGCTCCAGATTGGAGGGAACCGGCTCGAAACAGTGGATGGCGGCTCGCGGAAACAGGTTCGCCAGGTATCGCGCCGTAGCGCCGATGTTCGCCCCGATGTCGAATATGGTCCGCGCCTCCAGAGCGCCCGGGAGCCAATATTCCGCTTTCCGGCCCTCCTTGAGGAGCACGTCGTAGATGACGCCGGCATCGCTGGTTGCCGGACGGTAATGGATCGGTTTCCTGTCACAAGCGCACACGAGCTGCGCGACGTCCGGGCCGCGGCGACGGGTGTACGCCCGGGCGAACGCGAGCGAGCGCGACCGAAGAAGCACCTTGAGCCACTTGAGCACGGGACGGACCGGCGTTTCCACTCCGGGCTTGACCCCCTGCATTCTGCCAGAGGCTCACGGGCCCTCCAGCCGGCGGTGCGGCGCAACGCGATCGGCATTGCCCATGCGCTTCTCGAGTCCGGACATTCCGGCGGGCACGCGATCGTCCTCGATGAATGGCGGCGGGGAGATCACGCCTCGGCCGAGTCGACCTCGGCGGCGAGCGCGCGCAGTCGCGGCGAGATTTCCACCGGATAGGGACTCGGCGCGTCTTCGAGCCGCTTGAGCGCCTCCGGCAGGTGCTCGAGCTGGTCCCGCATTCTGGCGCGCGCGGCATCCAGCGAAGGCAGTTCGCCGGTGATCTTCCCGGCCGCCATCACCGGCGCGAGGAGCGGCTCGCCCGGCTGCGGGTCGCCCTCTGCCGTGACGACATCCCCGGCGAACTTCCCGTCGGCGGCGAGCCGGCGGAACACCTGCTTGCGGCCGGGCCAGGTCGCCTTTCCGGCCGAGCGCTTGCGGCGTGCGCGGCCGCCGTACTCCTGGAGCTTGTACACCGCGTCGAGGCACGGCGCGTCCGCCGAGGTGACGAGGCTCGTGCCGATGCCGAACGCGTCGATGGGCGCGTTCTGCGCGAGCAGATCGCGCACGCGATACTCGTCGAGGTTGCCGCTGGCGAAGATCGTCGCCGATTTCAGCCCCGCCGCGTCGAGCACGGCGCGCACCTCGCGCGCGAGCGGGGCGAGGTCGCCGCTATCGAGGCGCACGCCGCGCACCGCGATGCCCTCGCGCGCGAGCTCCGGGGCGAGCGCCGCGACCTTGCGCGCGCCCGCCACCGTGTCGTAGGTGTCGATGAGAAGGAGCGCCGATTTCGGGAACGCGCGCGCGAAGTGCGCGAACGCCGCCGTTTCGCTTGCGTGCGCCTGCACGAACGAGTGCGCCATGGTGCCGAAGACGGGAATGCCGTAGCGCCGCGCCGCCAGCGTATTGGAGGTTCCGCAGAAGCCCGCTATCCAGGCCGAGCGCGCCGCGAGCATCGCGGCTTCCGCCCCGTGCGCGCGGCGCATGCCGAAGTCGATCAGTCGCCTGCCCGGCGCCGCGAGCACCGAACGCACCGCTTTCGACGCCGCGATGACCGAGAAGTGCATCAGGTTCACGAGGCGCGACTCGACGAGCTGCGCTTGCGGCATCGGCGCGGCGACGCGAAGGATGGGCTCGTCCGGAAAGAAAACCGTGCCTTCGGGCATCGCGTGCACCTCGCCGGTGAAGCTCAGCTCGGCGAGGCGATCGGCGAATTCGGGCTTGAAATGCCCGCAGCGGCGCACCCACGCGAGCTCATCGCCGGAGAACCGCAACCCCTGGAGAAACTCGAGCGCGGGCGCGAGGCCGGCCGCGACGAGGAAATTCCGCCCCGGCGGGAGCTTCCGGACGTACAGCTCGAACACCGCGGTTTCCGTCATGCCGGCCTCGAAATAGGCCTGCAGCATGGTGAGCTGGTAGAGGTCGGTCAGCAGCGCGCTCGAAGTCACGCCGCCACGCTACGCGCGCGCCGCGCGCCGGGCTTGACGCAAGTCAACGGTCGGCGCGGCTCCGGGGGTAGCTTCCGGGCCATGTACCGCATCCGCATCCACGGCCGCGGCGGACAGGGGATCAAGACCGCGGGCCGCATCCTCGGCACCGCGCTGTTTCGCCAGGGCTACGAGGTCCAGGACGCGCCCGTGTACGGCGCCGAGCGGCGCGGCGCGCCGATGTTCGCGCACGTGCGCGCGGCGCGCGAGCCGATCCGCGAGCGGGGTCTGGTCACGCGCCCGGACCTGGTGGCGGTGGCCGATGCCACGCTCCTGCAGGCCGCCGCCGCCGCAGTCCTGCTCGGCGTGGAGGCGCGCACCGTGCTCCTGCTCGCGAGCGACGAGCTGCCCGAGGCGTGGCGCCTGAGGCTCAGGTTTCCCGGCACGATCTTCACGGTTCATCCCCGGGAGACCCGGCAAACCTCGCTCGGCGCGCTCGCCGCCGGGGCGGCCGCGCGCCTGCTCGGCATCCTCGGGCGCGACACGCTCGCCGAAGCGGCGCGCGAAGAGCTCGGCGAAGTCGACGGGGCGGTTTTCGCCGGATTCGACAGCCTCGCACGGCAGGCCGGGGCGGTCTCCGAGGGAGCGCCAATCGCGGCGAGCGGCTACACGCCGCCCGACTGGATCGAGCTGGCGCCCGAGCCCGCGCGAAGCTCCGCGCCCGACATCCGCGCGCGCCAGTCGAGCGTCCTCTCGAATACGGGCGCATGGCGCACGATGCGCCCGGTGATCGATCCCGAGCACTGCAACCGCTGCACGTGGGTGTGCGGCACGCTCTGCCCCGACAGCGCGATCAGCGCCGACTCCGGCGGCGCGCCGCGCATCGACTACGACCATTGCAAAGGGTGCCTCGTGTGCGTGGCGGTGTGCCCGCCGCATGCGATCCGGGCCGTGCCCGAGCGGGCCCCGGCAGCGGAGCCTGCGACATGAACCGGGTTCTCCTCACCGGCAACGCGGCCGCCGCGTGGGGCGCGCGCCTCGCGCGCGCGGAATATTTCCCGGCGTTCCCGATTACGCCGCAGACCGAAATCGTCGAGACGCTCGCGGGCTGGATCGAGGGCGGCGCGATGAGCGGGCGGCTCACGATGCTCGAGTCCGAGCACTCGATGGTGACCGCGGCCGCCGCCGCCGCGGCGACCGGCGTGCGCACGTTCACCGCGACCTCGAGCCAGGGGCTGCTGCACGCGATGGAGATGCTCTATGCGGTTTCGGGGTGGCGCGCGCCGTTCGTGCTGGTGAACGTCTCGCGCGCGCTCGCCACGCCGATCACGCTCGAATCCGACCACAACGACGTGCTCGCCGCGCGCGACTCCGGTTTCCTGCAGATCCACTGCGCGACCTGCCAGGAGGTGCTCGACTCGATCCTGATCGCCTATCGCGTCGCCGAGGATTCGCGCGTGCGCCTTCCTGCCCTCGTCAATATGGATGGGTTCACGTTGTCGTTCACGAGAGAGCCCGTCGAAGTTCCCGAATCCGGGCAGGTAAACCAATATCTGAAAGAATTCCGGATCGAAAACACCGGCTTCCGCGCGAGCCAGCCCGTGAGCCGCGCGGTCGCCGTGATCGGCGGCGTGCCCTACTCCTACTTCCGCTACGAGGCGCACCTCGCCGCCAACGAGGCGCTGCGCGCGCACGAGGAGGCGGCGCGGGACTTCGCGCGCACGTTCGGACGGAGCTACGGCGCGCTCGAGTGCTACCGGTCCGACGACGCCGAGGTCGTGTTCTTTCTCGCCGGCGCGTTCGCGACCAAGGCGCACGACGCGGTGGACCGGCTGCGCGAGGCCGGATTCGCGGCGGGGCTCGTTCGGCCGCGCCTGGTGCGGCCCTGGCCCGCAGCGGCGCTGCGCGAGGCGCTCGCCGGAAAGAAAGGCGTGGCGGTGATCGACCAGAACCTCTCGATCGGCCGGGGCGGCGTCCTGCACACGGAGCTCGCCGCGACGCTGTACGGTGCGAAGGGCGCGCCCCCCGTGCTCGCGAGCTTCATCGGGGGGCTGGGCGGGCGCGACATCGGCGCCGAGGAGCTCTACGAGATCGCGCGCGTGACGCGCGAGGCTGCGCGCGAAGGCCGCACGCCCGAGCCGCGCCTGCTCTACACCGCGCGCGAGCTGCGCGAGGTGCGCAAGCTCCAGGCGATTGCCGCGGCCGAGCGCACCGGGCTGGGAGGCGCCGAATGAGCGACGAAAAACCGGGACAGACCCGGATTTCCATCCGCCGCATGAAGGACCTGCCCTCGGCGCACCTGCTCGGGGGCGGAACGGCGCTGTGCGCGGGATGCGGGGGGCTGCTCTCGCTGCACGAGCTCTACGACGTGCTCGGCGAGAAATCGGTGTTCGTCAACGCCGCCGGCTGCATGACGCTCCTTTCGGCCTACCCGTTCACGCCGTTCCGCGGCTCCTGGCTCTACACCTCGATGGCGAGCGCGCCCGCGGGCGCGCAAGGGGTGCGCGACGCGCTCGATATCCTGATGGAAAACAAACGCATCGCCCCCGACGAGGATCTCTCGGCGGTGGTGCTCTCCGGGGACGGCGCGGCCTACGGCATGGGGCTCTCGGCGACCTCGAGCGCGATCGACCGGGGCCTCGATTTCCTGTACCTCTGCTACGACAACGAGGGCTACGGCAACACCGGGCAGCAGTCCTCGCCCGCCACGCCGTACGCCGCGCGCACCGCCACCAATGCCGGGTCGCGCGGCTATCCGGGGCTGAAGAAGGACCTGTTCGCGATCTGGGCCGCGCACCGGCCCGCCTACGCGGCGACCGTGATCGGCGCCGAGCCGCTCGATCTCGCGAGAAAGGTCGAGAAGGCGAAACGCCTGAAAGGGCCGCGGCTGCTCCTCGCGCTCGCGCCCTGCCCGCCCGGCTGGGACTTCGATCCGAAGGACGCGGTGGAGATCGGGCGGCTCGCGGTCAGGACCGGCGTTTGGCCGCTGAAGGAATACGAGGACGGAAGAGTAACCCACACGCGCATTCCCAATCCGCGCCTGCCGGTCGAGGAGTACCTGAAGACCCAGGGCCGCTTCGCGCATCTTTTCCGGCCCGCGAGGAACGAGGAAGTGCTGAAGGAAATCCAGCAGCGCCTGGACGCTTACTGGAGCGCCGTCACATGAGCGACGCCGTAGCGCGCCACGCCGAGACCCGCGGCAAGATCCAGGCGATGCCGAAGTGCGCGATCCGCGGCCACGCCGATTTCGCCATCTGGTACACGCCCGGCGTCGCGGAGGCCTGCCGCGCGATTGCCGCCGCGCCCGAGCGCGTCTACGAGCTCACGAACCGCGGCAACGCCGTGGCGGTGGTGAGCGACGGCACGCGCGTGCTGGGGCTGGGCGACATCGGGCCCGAGGCGGGCCTTCCGGTGATGGAAGGCAAGGCCCTCCTCTTCAAGGTGCTCGGCGGCGTGGACGCCTGGCCGATCTGCCTCGCGACGCGCGACGCCGACGAGATCGTGCGCACGGTGCGCGCGATCGCGCCCTCGTTCGGCGGCGTGAACCTCGAAGACATCGCGCAGCCGAAGTGCTTCCGCGTGCTGGAGGCCTTGCGCGCGAGCCTCACGATCCCGGTGTGGCACGACGACCAGCAGGGAACCGCGACCGCGGTGCTCGCCGGGCTCACGAACGCGTTCGCGCTCGTAGGCAAGGACCTGCGCCGCGCGCGGATCGCGATGATCGGGATGGGCGCGGCAAACGTCGCCTGCTACCGGATGCTCGAGTCCGTCGGCGTGGCGCCGGGAGGCATCGTCGCGTGCGACAGCCTGGGGATC
Organism: Betaproteobacteria bacterium; assembly: GCA_037443705.1. GTDB lineage: Bacteria > Pseudomonadota > Gammaproteobacteria > Burkholderiales > SG8-39 > 2-02-FULL-66-14. Next base: position 20,992 of record JBBINV010000002.1, read on the forward strand.
CTGCACGAGGGGCGAGCCGATCTCGAAGCGGCGCGGGAGCGATATCCGGAGAAATGGCAAGTCTGCACGCAGTCCAACGCCGAGCGCGTGCGCGGAGGCATCGCCGAGGCGCTGCGCGGCGCCGACGTGTGCATCGCCTTCTCGCGCCCGGATCCGGGCCTCATCCGGCCCGAGTGGGTGCGTGCGATGGCGAGGGACGCCATCGTCTTCGCCTGCGCCAATCCGGCGCCCGAGATCTGGCCCAGGGACGCGCTCGAGGCCGGCGCGCGCATCGTAGCGACCGGGCGAAGCGATCTCCCGAACCAGCTCAACAACTCGCTCGTCTTCCCGGCCGTGTTCCGAGGCACCCTCGACGCGCGCGCGACCCGGATCACCTACGGCATGGCGCTCGCCGCCGCGCAGGAGCTCGCGCGCTGTGCCGCCGACCGGGGCCTGCGCGAGGACGCGATCCTGCCGCGCATGGACGAGCCGGATCTCGTGCCGCGCGTGGCGGCCGCGACCGCGATGCAGGCGCAGGCCGAGGGCGTGTCGCGCGCACGCGCCTCGCGCGAGGATTACCTCCGGCTGGCAACAGAAACGGTTTCCCGCACTCGAACCGCCATCGAAGCGCTTCAGCGTCATGTACCGACGCATCCTGGTAGCGACTGACGGCTCGCCGCGCTCGCGGCGAGCCGTCGACACCGCCGTGCGGATCGCCGCGGCGCTCGGCGCGCGCCTGTACGCGATCTACGTGGTCCCGGAGGGCGTGCCCACGCTCTTCAGCGGCGACAAGCTCTACGGCTCGGGCGTGCTCGGACCGCAGTACCGGGCCCTTGTCCGAAAGGCGTGTATCGAAATCCTGGGAGTGGCCGAAAAGCTCGCGGACGACGAGGACGTTTCCTGCACGACGGTCAGCCGCCTCGCGCGCCATCCGTGGCAGGCGATCCTCGGGACGGCGCGCGCGCGCAGGATCGATCTGATCGTCATGGCGACGCACGGCCGCACCGGGCTGCCCCGGCTCGCGCTCGGCAGCGAGACCGCCAGGGTGCTCGCCCACTCGAGGATCCCGGTCCTTGTCGTCCGATAGCCGCGCGCCGGTCACGGCGGCCGCGTTTCGCGCGCGCGCGCTGCTGCTCGGCGCGCGCCTCGACGTGCGCGCCTGGCCGGAGGCCGAGGCGATCGGGCGCGTTCCGCTCGCGGTCGCGGTCCCCGGCGGCGGCGCGGCAGTGCTCTTCCGCTACGGCATCGCGGTGCTCTTCGCGGTGGCGCCGGAGGCCGAAAAGGCGCTCCTCGAGCGGATCGCGCCGCTTCTCGAGCACCGCTACCGCACCCACGAAACCGAGGAGCTCGAGGTGCGCGTGGACCCTGCGCGCCCCGAGGGGCTGCAGGAGGGCGCGCTCTACGTGCAGAGCGCGAGCCTGGAGCGCCTGCAGCTCGTCGCGGAAGCGCTCTCGAAGAGCCTGCTGCTCGGGCACTACGAGACGCGCCTCGCCGGTGATTTCGATCGCCTCGAGCCGCTCGCGCTGCAGCTCGAGCGCGACGGGCGCATCCGTGGCGGCACCCGCGAGCACGTGAAGCGCATCGGGCGGCTTCTCCTCATCGAGCACCGCATGGTCGGGCGCGCCGGAATCGGCGACAAGCCCGAGCTCCTCTGGGAGCACCCGGAGCTCGAGCGGCTCTACGCCCTGCTCGAGGGCGAATTCGAGGTGAGCGAGCGGCTCGCGGCGATCGAGACCAAGCTCGGGCTCGCCGCGCGAACCGTGCGAACGCTGGTGGACCTGATCCAGGCCAAGCATTCGCTGCGCGTAGAGTGGTACATCGTCGCGCTGATCGTGTTCGAGATCCTCCTCACGCTTTACGCGATGTGGTCGCGATAGCGCGCAGGCGCTCGTAGAGACGTTTTTCTTCCGCGCTCAATCGCGCGGGCACGCGAAGCGCGAGGCGCACATACAGATCGCCGCGACCGCGCCCGCCATAGCGCGGCAGGCCCTTGCCGCGCAGACGGAGCTGCGAGTCGGGTTGCGTTCCCGGCGGCACCTGCACCGCGACGTTCCCGGCGAGCGTGGGCACGCGGATCTCGGCACCGAGCACCGCGTCGGCGATGTCCAGCTCCTCCACGCGCCACAGGTCCGCGCCGCTTCGCCCGAACCGCGGATCGGGCGCGCTGCGCACCACGACGAGCAGGTCGCCCGCCGTTCCGCCGGGCGCCGCGGCCGCGTAGCCCTTGCCGGGGACGCGAAGCACCAGCCCGTCCTCGGCACCCACCGGAATGCGCACCGCGATCGATTCCTCGCGCTGCACGCGGCCGCGGCCGCTCCCGCCGCACTCGGAGCAGGGCGTCGACTGCCGGATCAGCACGCCTCGATCGCGCCGGCTCGTCGTCTTCTGCCCGCTGCCGCCGCACGCCGTGCAGGCGGCCCGGCGCTCGATCCGGATCGTCTCCTCGCCGCCGCTCGCGATCACCTCGAGCGGCACGCGCACCTCCACCTCGATGTCGGCGCCGCGCGGCGGGCCCGCGCGCCGGCGCCCGAAGAAGCGGTCGAAGAGCCCGCCTCCGAGCCCGAAGCCGAGGTCGCCGAAGATCGAGTCGAAATCGATGCCGCCGAACAGATCTTCCGGCGTGAACCCTGCAACGCCGGCGAAGCCCGCCGAGTCGTACTCGGCGCGCTTCTTCGGATCCGAGAGCACGGCGTAGGCTTCGGCGATCTCCTTGAAGCGCTCCTCGGCCCCCGGCGCCTTGTTGCGGTCGGGGTGGTACTGCATCGCGAGCTTGCGGAAAGCGTCCTTGATCGCGCCTTCGCCCGCGTCGCGCGGGACGCCGAGAACCTCGTAATAGTCTCGCTTCTCAGTCAGGGCGCTTTTCTCCGACGCGCACCCATACGCCGCGCCCGTTGCACTTGAGCAAATCGCTGCCGCTTCTCACGTAGGCACCGATCTCGAAGCGCTCGCCGTTGAAGTAGCAGGCTCCCGATTCGATCTCGAGGTCGGGCGACGCGGCGTGCTCGTCGTACTCGGCTTCGTCGATGATCGGCGAGGTCTTTTGCTCGGGGTCGGGCGCGCCGAGCTGGGGAACCGGGTTCTTCGGGCCGGGCTTTTTCACGGCGATCTCCTTTTTCGCTTCGTCCCTGACGAGTATCCGCCTCGGGCGCCGCCCGGGCTTGACGCAAGTCAACGGTCCGGGGCCGCGGCGCCGCAAGATCCTCCTCGCGTGCATGCCGCCCGCCTGACCGCCGAGGAGGCCTCGGCCGGCCTGAGCGGAAAACATCGGGTCAGAGCCCGATTTCCGAATTGAGGAGAAAAAGAAGCGCCGCCCCGCGGCAGAAGCGATGGACCCGTTGGGAGGATTGAGGAGGAGGAGGTCCTCGGCTGCCTGATCACGCCCGAAGGCGATGACGCGGAGCGGCGGCTGAGCAACCGTTACCCCATCATCCGCGCCCGGACCGGTCGCGGCTTGACCCAGATCAAGCCCGGGCCAGGTCAGGCGCGAGGGTCGAGGCGCGCGAGCCCGAGCCGCGCCGCGATCGCAAGCGCCTCTCGATACTCCGCGGACGTGATCGCCCGGGCGAGCTCCGGATACTCGTCGGCGCGATAGCACGGCCGGTACTGGTCCATCAGGTTGAGATAGGTGCGGGTCGAAATCTCCCGGGCGAGGAAACCGAGCACCTCCCCGGTCCCGGCGATCCCGCGCGGCATCACGAGGTGCCGCACGAGCAGTCCCCGCTGCGCGATGCCGCGCGCGTCGCAGACGAGATCGCCCACCTGCCGGTGCATCTCCTTTACCGCCGCGCGGTTGACTTCGACGTAGTCGCGCACCTTCGAGTATTTGCGCGCGAGCGCGGAGTCGCCGTACTTCATGTCGGGCATGTAGATGTCGACGATCCCGTCGAGGAGCCGCAGCGCCTCCCTGCTGTCGTAGCCGCCGGTGTTGTAGACGAGCGGCAGGCGCAGGCCCCGTTGCGCCGCATCGCTCACCGCCGCGATGATCTGCGCCACGACGTGGCTGGGCGAGACCAGGTTGATGTTGTGGCAGCCCTCGGCCTGGAGCGCGAGCATCATGTCCGCGAGGTCGCTCGTTCCGACTTCGCGCCCGGCGGGACGCTGCGAGATGTCCCAGTTCTGGCAGAACACGCAGCGCAGGTTGCACCACGAGAAGAAGAGGGTCCCCGACCCCGCCCAGCCGCGCAGCGGCTCCTCCTCGCCATGATGCGCGCCATAGCTCGCCACCCGCGCGCGCTCGCCCGTGCGGCACACTGCGCCTTCGATCCCCTTCAGGCGGTCCACTCTGCAGTAGCGCGCGCACAGGTCGCACGACTCGAGATGCCGGTGCGCCTCGGCGGCGCGCCCCGCGAGCTCGCCGCTCGCGGCCAGGCGCCGATACGCGGGGATGAATTCCACGGTGGCCACGCTCACGCGAAACTGAGCCACTCCGGCCGGAACGCGAGCGCGCGCTCGCAGTGCGGGCAGCCGGGACGCCAGAAGAGATAGACGTCCACGCCCACCGCGCCTGCGGAGAGCGCGAACAGTGCCAACAGAACCGTGACGACGGCTTTCAGTGCGTCTCGCGGTAGTCGGCGTCCACGACGCGCGGTCCGGCTTCGCCCGAGCGCGGCGTCTTCACTTCCTGGTAGACGCCCGCGCCCGGCTGCTGCGCGTAGATCACCGCGCCCGCTTCCTTCAGCACCTTCGCAAGCGCGTCGGACTTCTGCTTCGCCGCGGCGGCGTCCTTTTTCGCGATCGCCTCGCGCGTCTCGCGGCGCGCCGACTCGATCCGGCCCTTGAGCTCGTCGGTGAGCTTGTCGCCGAAGTCCGCGACCGTCTTTTCGGCCTGGTAGCACATCGCGTCGGCGGCGTTCAGCGTCTCCGCGTCCTCCCTGCGCTTCCTGTCGGCCTCGGCGTAGCGCTCGGCCTCGTCGATCATGCGCTTCTTCACGTCCTCTGCGAGGCGCGTGGAGCCGCTGATCCGGATCGACTGCGAGCGCCCGGTCGCGACGTCCCTTGCGGTCGCGTTGAGGATGCCGTTCGCGTCGATATCGAAGGTCACCTCGATCTTGGGCATCCCGCGCGGCGCGGGCGCGAGGCCGTCCAGGTTGAATTGCCCGAGGCTCGTGTTGTCCGCGGCCATCGGGCGCTCGCCCTGCGTGACGTGCACCGTGACGCTCGTCTGCATGTCCGCGGCGGTGGTGAAGATCTCGCTCTTCTTCACCGGCACCGGGGTGTTGCGCGCAACGAGCGGCGTCGCGACGCCGCCGAGCGTCTCCACGCCGAGCGTCAGCGGCGTCACGTCGACCAGCACGATGTCCTTCACCTCGCCCGCGAGCACGCCCGCCTGGATCGCAGCGCCCGCGGCGACGCACTCCATCGGATCGACCCCGAGCTCGGCTTTACGGCCGAAAAGCTCTTCGAAGAACGCACGCACCGAGGGCATGCGGGTCGGACCGCCCACGAAAACCACACGGTCGATCTTCGCCGGCGTGACGCCGGCGTCCGAGAGCGCCTGCTCCACGGGCTTGCGGCAGCGCTCGATCACCGGGCGCACGATCCGCTCCATCTCCGAGCGCGCGAGGTCCATCTCGAGATGCGCCGACTGCCCGCCGGAGATCCCGATGTAGGGCAGGCTCAGGTGCGCCGTGGTGGCGCTCGTGAGCTCGACCTTGGCGATCTCCGCGGCTTCGAGCAGGCGCGCCGCGGCCTTGCGGTCGGCCTTCACGTCGATCCCGGTCTGAGCCCGGAAGCGCTCGGCAAGGCTCTCGAAGATCGCGTTGTTCATGTCGGTGCCGCCGAGCTTCGTGTCGCCCGAGGTCGATTTCACCTCGAACACGCCCTTGCCGAACTCCATGATCGTCACGTCGAGCGTCCCGCCCCCGAGGTCGATCACGGCGATGCGGAGCTCCTGGCTCAGGCGATCGAGCCCGTAGGCAAGCGAAGCGGCGGTGGGCTCGTTCACCAGCCGCAGCACCCTGAGCCCCGCGATGTTGGCGGCGTCCTTGGTCGCCGAGCGCTGGTTGTCGTCGAAATACGCCGGCACCGTGACGACCGCTTCCGCCACCGGCTCTCCGAGGAAGCTCTCGGCGTCGCGCCGGATCTTCTGCAGCAGGAAAGCGGAGAGCTGCTCGGGCGTGAACTCGCGATCGCGCAGGCGCACCTTCTGGCGCGTGCCCATCAGGCGCTTGAACGCGGTCGCGGTGCCCTCGGGGTTGGCCGCCGCCTGCCGGCGCGCCGGCTCGCCGATCAGCATCTGGCCGTCGGGCTGAATCGCGACATAGCTCGGGAACGCCTTGCCCCCGAGGCTCACGCCTTCGGCGCTCGGGATCATGACCGGCCGGCCGCCGCGCAGGACCCCTGCCGCCGAATTCGACGTGCCGAGGTCGATGCCGATGATTGCCATGAGGCGATTCTGGATGCCGCGGCCGGGACCTTCTTGACGCAGGTCAATGAGCGGCAATGGCGGCGTAAGATCATTGCGGCCGTACCGCAACTGCTTCGAAAGGAGATGACCATGGCCGAAGGCAAGAAGGAAGTGACCGTCTCCAAGGGCCGCGAAATCCAGAAGGCCCCCGTCCGGGTGCTGAGCCCGTTCGAGGAGATGGACCGGATGTTCGACGATTTCTTCGGGCGGGGGTGGCTGCGCCCGTTCCGCTGGGAGCGCCCGGCGCTCGCGGAAGTCGCGGCGGTGCCCAAGGTGGACGTGATCGACCGCGCCGACGAGGTGCTCGTGCGCGCCGAGGTCCCCGGCTACGAGAAGGACGACATCGAGGTCGCCGTTTCCGGGAACACGGTCACGATCAAGGGCGAGACCAAGCGCGAGGAAAAGGAGGAAAAAGGCGATTACTACCGCTGGGAAATCGCGCGCGGCGCATTTTCGCGCACCGTCGGGCTTCCGGCCGACGTCGACGAGTCGAAGGCGAAAGCGTCGCTCAAGGACGGCGTGCTCGAGCTGACCCTTCCGAAGATCGAGAAGGCGAAGAAGAAAACCATCCGGATCGACTGATCATCGGATCCAGCGGAACACGCGCACGGGGGGAAGGTTGAACGGCTCGAGCTCCTCGTGCGCGGGCCCGAGAATCGGCTCGCACAGCCGCTCGACGTCGCCGAGCACCTGGTAGGCGACGAAGCGCCCCCCGGGCACGAGCGCCGCGGCGATCGCACGCAGCACGCGCCGCGCGCGCATCGGGCCGAGCGTCGAGAACGGTATCCCCGAGATCACCACCTCGGGGCGCGCCAGGCCGTGCGCCGCAAGCACGTCCCCGAGGTTCTCGGCGCTCCCCAGGTACGCGATCAGCCTCGGATCGCCGATCCTTTCGGTCTGCGCGTGAAGCCGCGGATCGATCTCCATGGCGAGGAGCGTAGCGTCGGCGCGCATCGCCTCCAGGATCGCGCGCGTCGTGCCGCCGGTGCCGGGGCCGAGCTCGACCACCAGGCGCGCGCCGTCCACCGCGGCGAGATCGAGGATCCGGCGCTCGAGGAACCGCGAGCTCGGCACCACCGAGCCGATGCGACGCGGGTGCCGCAGGAACGCTTCCAGGAAAACCAGGTTCTCGTGCACGTGGCGATGATCGCACGCGAGGGCCGATGGAAGCACGGATTTTGCCAGGTGCAGCCCCCGCCGCAACGCGGACTTGACCGCGATCAAGCCGCGGCGGCGACGCCGGCGGACAATCCGGACGGTTTTCGGGAATTCCTGACAGAAACGGGAGACACGCCATGGCGATCGGCGAAATCTGCACGCGCGAGGTGGTGATCGCGCAACGCGACATTTCGGTCAAGGCGGCCGCGCAGCTGATGCGCGAGTATCACGTGGGCTGCGTCGTGCTCGTCGAGGAGCGCGGCGGCAAGCGCCGGCCCGTGGGGCTTCTCACCGACCGCGACATCGTGGTCGCGGTCACCGCGCTCGGCCTCGATCCCGAGCCGATCCGCGCCGGCGACGTCGCCTCGCCGGAGCTCGTGGAGCTTCGGGAGGACGCGGGCGTCGCCGACGCGGTCGCGGCGATGCGCCAGAAGGGCGTTCGCCGGCTCCCGGTGGTGGACGCCGACGGCGCGCTCGTGGGGATCGTCGCGGCAGACGACATCCTGGAGCTGCTCGCGGAGGAAATGCAGGGCCTCGCGGCCATGGTCTCGCGCGAGCACAGGCGCGAAAGCGCGCAGCGCCGGACCGCGTCGCCCGGGCATGGCTGAGCGCGGCCTGCTATAGAATCGCCAGTGCCCCGCCCGCGGGGCACGATCGGCGCAAGATGGAGCTCCCCGGTACCCCCTACGTCGTGCACGTGCGGCCGCGCGTCCCCGAGCGGCTCGCGCGGCTGGCCGAGCTCGCACGCGATCTCGGCTACACCTGGGACCGCTCCGCGCGCGCCCTGTTCTCGCAGCTCAACCCCACCCTCTGGAGCGCCGCCGGCCACAACCCGACCGCGTTCCTGAAGCGAATCGACGAGCCGCGGCTGCGCGAGGCGGCGCAGGACCCCGATTACCTCGCGTGCTACGAGCGCGCGCTCGCGGGCTATGACGCCTACCACGCCGACGTCGCGCGGCGCGGCGGCGGAGCCGAGCTCGGCGGCGGCGAGTTGATCGCCTACTTCTGCTTTGAGTTCGGCTTCCACGAGAGCCTTCCGATCTACTCCGGCGGGCTGGGCATCCTCGCGGGCGATCATTGCAAGGCGGCGAGCGACCTGCGCCTGCCGTTCGTGGGCGTGGGGCTGCTCTACCGCCAGGGCTATTTCGCCCAGCTGATCGACGCCGAAGGCAATCAGCACGCCACGTACGCCGACGCCGACTTCGACGATCTTCCGGTCGAGCCGGCGACCGGACCCGACGGCACCGAGATTCGCGTGCCGCTCGAGCTTCCCGGGCGCGCGCTCCGGCTCAAGGTGTGGCGCGCACGCATCGGCCACGTCACGATGTACCTGCTCGACTCCGATCTCCCGGAGAACTCCGAGCGCGACCGCCTGATCACCCACCGCCTCTACGGCGGCGACCGGACCACGCGCATCGAGCAGGAGATCGCGCTCGGCGTGGGCGGCGCGCGCGCGCTCGCCGCGCTGGGGCTGCACCCCACCGTCTGGCACATCAACGAGGGGCACGCGGCGTTCCTGATTCTCGAGCGGGTGCGGACGCTCGCGCGGACCGGCCTTCCTTTCCCCGCCGCGCTCGAGGCGGTCGCGGCGGGGACCGTGTTCACGACGCACACCGCGGTCGCGGCAGGACACGACCACTTTTCCGACGACATGATGGTGAGCTACTTCGACGCCTACTGCCGCGAGCTCGGCATCGAACGCGATGCGCTCCTCGCGCTCGGACGCGTCAACAACGCGGCCGAGTTCAACATGACCGCGCTCGCGGTTCGCGGCTCGCGCCGCCACAACGGCGTGTCGAAGATCCACGGCGGCGTCTCGTCGCGGCTGCTCGCGCCGCTGTGGCCGCAGATTCCACCCGATGAGAACCCCTTCCGCAGCATCACCAACGGCGTGCACCCGCGCACTTACCTCGAGCCCGAGTGGTCGGACCTCTTCGACCAGGTGCTCGGCGACAGCTGGCCGCACCACCTCCACGAAGAGGCGTTCTGGACGAAGATCGCGGAGGCTCCCGACGAGGCGGTGTGGCGCACCCACCAGACGCGCAAGGTGCAGCTGCTTCACCTCGTGCGCCACCGCGTGGCGAAGCAGCATTTCCGCGACCGGGGAAGCGAGTCGCATCTCGACCGGATGCTGCGCCTCGCCAATCCCGAGAACCCGGACGTGCTCACGATCGGCTTCGGCCGGCGCTTTGCGACGTACAAGCGCGCCACATTGCTGTTCCAGAATGTCGACTGGCTGAACGAGATCGTGTCGATTCCGGGGCGCCCGGTGCTGTTCCTGTTCGCGGGCAAGGCGCACCCGGCGGACACGCCGGGGCAGGATCTGATCCGCGCAGTCTCGCGCATCGCGCGCTCGCCCCAGTTCGAGGGCAAGATCCTGCTGGTGGAGGAATACGACCTGCGGCTCGCCCGCCGCCTCGTGTCCGGTGTCGATGTCTGGCTGAACAACCCGATCTACCCGCTCGAGGCCTCCGGCACTTCCGGGATGAAAGCCGGCATCAACGGAGTGCTCAACCTCTCGGTGCTGGACGGCTGGTGGGGCGAGGGCTACCAGGGCGACAACGGCTGGGCGATCAAGCCTGCCTCCGAAGCGCTCGACCAGCACCGGCGCGACCAGGAAGAGTCGCGAACGCTCTACGAGCTGCTCCAGGACCAGGTGGTGCCCCTGTACTACGAGCGCGACGCGCGCGGGCTGCCGCTGCGATGGATCCGGATGGCCAAGCGCGCGATCGCGAGCATCATGCCGCGCTTCAATGCGCTCCGGATGGTCGACGAGTACGTGCGCCACTGCTATATCCCCGCCTCGCGCCACAGCGCGCGGCTCGCAGCCGACGGCCACGCCGGCGCGCGCGCCCTCGCCCAGTGGCGCGAGCGCGTGCGCGCCGCCTGGCCGGGCGTGCAGATCCGGCGGCTCGATTCCCCGGTGCGGCAGCTCTACTTCGGCGACCGCATGCGCATCGAGGTGCTGCTGCGCCTGAACGGCCTCGCGGCCTCCGACGTCCGGGTGGAGCTGCGGCTGCTGCGCGGCGACCGCGGTGGCGAGCCGGAGTGGCGGAGTCACGTGTTCTGGCCCGAAGGCGCAGCCGACGGGGACGGGGCGCAGCGCTTCGTGCTGGACCTCGCCGCCGAACTCTGCGGCCGGCTCGATTACCGCGTTCGCGCCTATCCCTGGCACGACCTGCTCGCTCACCCGCTCGAAACCGGCCTCATGATCTGGGCGTAGAGCGCAGCGTAGCGGCGCGCGCTGGCCTCCCAGCCGAAATCGCGCGCCATCGCCTGGAGCTGCAGCTTTCGCCAGAGTTCCGCGTTGCGGTAGGCAGCGACCGCGCGTTCGACCGCACCGAGAAGCGCGCCTGCGCTTGCCTGCCCGAACGCGAACCCGGTCACGCCGTCGGCGACCGAATCCGCGAGCCCCCCGGTCGAATGCACCAGCGGGAGCGTGCCGTAGCGCTGACTGTGCATCTGGGTGATGCCGCAGGGCTCGAAGCGCGATGGCATCAGGAACAGGTCCGCGCCCGCCTCGACCAGGTGCGCGTAAGGCTCGTCGAATCCGATCGTCACCGAAACGCGCCCGGCGCGCGCACGCGCGAGCTGCGCGAGCGCCGTCTCGAGCGCGGGGTCGCCCGAGCCGAGGATTACGAGCTGCATGGGCAGCGCGAGCATCGCCTCCGCGGCTTCGAGCACGAGATCGATACCCTTTTGCGTCGTGAGCCGGCCGATGACGCCCGCGAGAGGCACGCCGGGCTCGCGCGCGAGCCCCGCGCGCTCCTGCAGCGCCGCCTTGTTCGCGGCCTTCGCTTCCAGGGTTGCGGCGTCGTAGCGGCGCGCGATCCAGCGATCGGTCGCCGGGTTCCAGGCTTCGGTGTCGATTCCGTTGAGGATTCCGTGAAGCGCCGCGCGGCGCTCGCGCAGCACGCCTTCGAGGCCGAAGCCGAGCGGCGCGCTCTGGATCTCGCGCGCGTAGGTCGGGCTGACCGTCGTGATCGCGTCCGCGTACACGAGGCCCGCCTTCATGAACGAGACCTGGCCGTAGTACTCGAGGCCGGCGATCGAGAAGCTCTGCGGCGGCAGGCCGAGGCCCGGGAAGCGCGTCGCCGGGAAGATCCCCTGGAACGCGAGATTGTGCACCGTCATCAGCGTGGCGGCGCGCGGCGGGGGCGCGAATGCGAGGTATGCCGCGGCGAGCCCGGTCTGCCAGTCGTTGCAGTGCACGACGTCCGCCTTCCACGCGCCGGGTCCGGCGCGGCCGAGGTGCGCGGCGGCACGCGCGAGCTGCGCGAAGCGCAAGGCGTTGTCTTCCCACTCTTTTCCAGCGCCGTCCTGGTAGGGACCGCCCGGCCGGTCGTAAAGCGCGGGGCATTGCACCAGGAAACCCGGCAGATCGTCAGCGAGCATGGCCGGCACGATTCTCGCGGCAGGCAGCCCGGCCAGCGGCGGCAAACTTGGCGCCTCGGGATCCCTTTTCGGGAACTGCGCCAATGCGCGGTACGCCGGCAGCATCACACGGGCGTCGATCCCCAGACGGCGCAGCGCGCGCGGCAGCGTTCCGCTCACGTCGCCCAGTCCCCCGGTCTTGACGAGCGGCGCGCATTCGGGCGTCGCGTAAAGGACGCGCAAGGGTTCTTCGGCCATGGAACGCGGCGCATCTTAACCGCGCGCGCCGTTAGTGGTGAAATGCGCCCATGCGCGATGACCGGCTCCTGCTCGCGGCGGATGTCGGTGCGACCAAGTGCTGGCTCGCGCTCGTGCCCTGCGAGGGACCCGCCCGCGCCCTGCGATGGGTGCGCCGGTACGAGGACCGGGCCTACGCGGGCTTCGACGATCTGGCCGGCGACTATCTCGCCCAGGCGCGCGCGAGCCTCGGTGCGTTCTCGCTCGCGGGCGCGGTGCTCGCTGCCGCGGGGCCGGTGCAGGGAACCCGCGTCCGGCTCACCAACCGGGACTGGGAGCTCGACGCGCGTGCGCTCGCGCCGCGCCTGGGCGCTCCGCGCGCGCTCCTGGTGAACGATTTTGCCGCCGCCGCGCGCGGCACGACGCTGCTCGGACCCGAGGATCTGGTGACGCTCCAGCCGGGGGAACCCGATCCGGCCGCGCCGTGCGTCGTGATCGGTGCCGGGACGGGTCTCGGTGTGGCGTACATCGTGGGAGGCAAGGTCGTCGCCGGCGAGGCCGGGCACATGGGGTTCGCGCCCGCAAGCGACGAGCAGGCGGCGCTCTGGGCGTATCTCCACGCGGCGCGCGGCCGCGTGAGTGCCGAGGATGTGCTGTCCGGGCGAGGACTGGCGAGGATCTACTCATTCCTCCTCGACAAGTCCCTGCACTCTCAAGCGGCCACCGATCCCGCCGCGGTGCAGCACGCGGCCGAAGCGGGCGACCCGACAGCCACGCGCGCGCTCGACCTCTTCGTGGAGGCTTACGGCGCGGTGGCCGGGGATCACGCGATCGCCCTGCTCGCGCGGGGGGGCGTGTTCGTGGCGGGCGGAATCGCCCCGCGAATCCTCGATCGGCTCCGGTCGGGGCGTTTCGTGCGCGCATTCAACGACAAGCGCGAGCACGCGCCGCTCGCCGCCGGAATGCCGGTGCACGTGGTGATAAACGAGCGCGTGGCGCTGCTCGGCGCGGCGGCGCTTGCGCTTGACCTGAATCAAGCGGCAGAGCAGGGACAAGGGTAGGGTTATCGATGGCGCATCCGATCGCAAGGAGGGAACGATGAAATCGGCTCGCAGCCGCAGCAAGCCCAGGCGCGCCGGTACGGCGCTTGCCGGAGTGAAGCCCGTCTCCCAGGCTCCGGTTTCGCCCGGGGACCGCGCGCAGATGGTGGCGCTCGCCGCCTACTACCGCGCCGAGCGGCGCGGCTTCGAGCCCGGGCGCGAGCTTGAGGACTGGCTCGAGGCCGAAGCCGAGGTCGACGCGGCGCTTCGCACCAGGCAGGCCGCGCGCTAACATCGTTCGAGCAGGGGGGGTGAGGAGGCGCAGATGACCACCACCGACGCGAGCACCTCCGAGGTCGAGTGCCTGCACCGCGACTACTGCAGCTACAAGACCGAGGCACTGTTGCCGCAGGCGGCGCACCTGGCGCACGACACGCTCGCGATGGTACTCGCCGGCGGGCGCGGTACGCGCCTGGGAGCCCTCACCGAATGGCGCGCCAAGCCCTCGGTGCCCTTCGGCGGCAAGTTCCGCATCATCGACTTCACGCTGTCGAACTGCGTGAATTCCGGAATCCGCCGCATCGGCGTGTGCACGCAGTACAAGGCGCAGAGCCTCATCCGGCACATCCAGCGCGGCTGGTCGTTCCTCGACGGGCGGTTCGACGAGTTCGTGGAGCTGCTGCCGGCGCAGCAGCGCGTGACCACCGAGTGGTACCTGGGCACCGCGGACGCCGTGTACCAGAACCTCGACATCCTCAGGCGCCACGCACCGAAATACGTGCTCGTGCTCGCAGGCGACCACGTCTACAAAATGGACTACGGCCGGATGCTCTCCGAGCACGTCGCGCGCCGCGCGGAGGTTTCGATCGCCTGCGTGGAGGTGCCACTCGAGAGCGCGAGCGGCCTGGGGGTCATGACCGTGGACGAGGACGCGCGCGTGATCGCGTTCCATGAAAAGCCGCGCATTCCCGCCCCGATGCCGGGACGGAGCGATGTCGCGCTCGGCAGCATGGGCGTGTACGTGTTCGGCGCCGAGTTCCTCTACGCGCAGCTGCTGCGCGACGCCGACGACGGCGCCTCGAGCCACGACTTCGGGCACGATCTGATCCCCTGGCTGGTGGCGCACGGGTACCGCGTCTATGCGCACCGCTTCGGCGACTCGTGCGTCAACATCGCGAACGGCAAGCCCTACTGGCGCGACGTGGGCACGCTCGACGCGTACTGGGCCGCGAACATCGACCTCGTGCAGGTGACGCCCGACCTCGATCTCTACGACCAGGGCTGGCCGATCTGGACCCACCAGGAGCAGCTGCCGCCGGCGAAGTTCGTGTTCGACGACGACACGCGCCGGGGCACCGCGCTCGACTCGATGGTCTCGGGCGGCGATATCATCAGCGGGGCGACCGTCCGGCGCTCGCTTCTCTTCTCCAATGTGCACGTGCACAGCTACAGTACCGTGGAGGACTCCGTGGTCCTTCCGAACGCGGACATCGGCGAGCGCTGCGTGGTGCGCCACGCGGTCATCGACAAGTACTGCCGCCTGCCCGCGGGGATGCGGGTCGGCGTCGATCCGGACGAGGACCGGCGGCGTTTCTTCGTGTCCGAGCGCGGGGTGACGCTCGTCACGCCCGAGATGCTCGGCCAGCAGGTGCACCACCTGCGGTGAGGCTCCCTCGGCGCCGCGCTTTGCGCCGCGATCGTGCCGCAGGCCGCGGGCATCGCGCTCGATCGCCGCAGCAACGCCGACCGTCGTGCCCGTCTCCGTGAAAGCGGGGACCCGGGTCCCGCTCTCTCCGAGGCTCACCCGGAGGAAGCCCTCCCTGCGGCCCCCGTGCTCGAGGCGAGCCCCTGCGAAGCCGGCGGTGACCGGAATTTTCTAGCACACCGGGATTGCGCCGTCGACGATTTCTTCCCACAGCCGCGGCAGGCGCGCGAGCTCGTCACGCGCGATTTCCGAAAGCCCCGGCTCGAGCGCGGGCAGCGCGCGCGCATCCGCGACGCGCACCTTGACGTCGACGATTTGCGGCTCGGTGATCGGGCGCCCGATCTGGCTCACGAGGAAGCAGTACGCCTCCTCCACCTCTGCGACGCCAGCGACCGCCGCGCGCGCGATCCGCTCGGCCGCGAGGTTGTAGAGCTTGCCGACGTGAGTGACCGGGTTCTTGCCTGCGGCGGCCTCGAGGCTCATCGGGCGGTACGGCGCAATCAGCCCGTTCACGCGGTTGCCGCGCCCGACCTGGCCGTCGTCGCCCGACTCGGCCGAAAGCCCGGTGACGGTAAGGTAGACGCTGTCCCCGGTAGCGCCGTCCGCCGTATTCACTTCCACGAAGACGGGCGCGGAGCCGGATTCGCCCGCGGCCTCGCGCACGATCCGCGCGATATGCGCCTTCTTCTCCTGATAATCGCTCATGCTCGCGACGTGGCGCCCCACGAGCGCGCAGGCGACCGTCAGCCGGATCTCCGTGCCGCTGCGCAATCCCATCACCTTGACGTCCTCGCCGATCGCGGGATTCGCGTCGCGCGCGCGCCGCGCTGTCAAGGCGCGCTCGGCGGCGAGCACCGCGCGCTCGAGCCGGTCCAGCGGCGCGTAGCCCGCGCCGATCGAGGTGTCGTTGGCGAGCGGCGCGCCCGATTCCTGCGCGCGAAGGAAGAGCGCCGCGAGATCGGGCGAAGTCGGGCGGATGCGCGGAACGATCCGGACCTCGCGCGCGGCGTCCAGATGCCGGAGGTTGCGCGCGAGCCAGGCGCGGGAGAGCTCCACCGCAAGCTCCTCCACCGGAACCGTGACGCCGCGAAACTCGCGCGTTGCCCGCCCGGCGAGATAGATCTCGATCGGCTCGAGCACCTCGCCCCCGCCGAACGCGGGGCGCGCCGCGCCGCCGTAGAGCAGCCCCTTGTCGACGTTGTGATGCAGGACCGCGCCGAAGCGATCGCGATAGTGGCGCGCGAGCCCCACGCTCAGGTTCTCCGCGAGCGCGTCGCAGATCGTGTCGGGGTGGCCGAGGCCCTTGCGCTCCGCGATCTCGAAACGCAGCTCCGCCGGCGAAGGCGCCCGCAGCGCCTCTACGCTCACTCGCATGAGGGGATCATCCGCCGGAGCCAGGGCCGATGGTTGATCTGGCTCAAGAACCGGGCCGCCCCCCGGCCTAAGATCGAACCAAAGGAGACGCCATGAACTACAAGACGATCCTGGTACATCTGGACCGCGGCGCGCGCGCCGCGGAGCGGCTCGAGCTGGGCTTCAGCCTGGCCGGAAGCTTCGATGCGCATCTGGTGGGCCTGTTCGCGCTGAGCGCACCGCGCATTCCGTCGTACGCGCTCGCCGAGGCCGGGCGCATCATGGAGGAAGCCGAAGCCCGGCACCGTGCCGAAGCGATGCACGCCGCCGAGAGCCTGTTCCGCGCCGCCGCCGCGCGCCACGGCCGCAGCGGCGCCGAGTGGCGGGCCTCCCGTGCCGATGCGCTCGCCGCAGTCCAGCTCTCCGCGCGCTACGCCGACCTCGTGATCGCCGGGCAGCACGATCCGGCCGAGAACTCGGGCGTGACGCCGGATTTCGTCGAGGACCTGGCGCTCGGCGCCGGGCGACCGGTGCTGTTCGTGCCGTACGCGGGCCGCTTCCCGCAGGTCGGGCGCAAGGTGCTGGTCGCGTGGAACGCGGGCCGCGAGGCCGCGCGCGCGGTGGTCGATGCGCTGCCGCTGCTCGCACGCGCTTCCGCGGTGCACGTGATTTCCTTCAACCCCGCGAAGGGTGGCGCCGATCACGGCGAGGTGCCGGGAGCCGACATCGCGCTGTATCTGGTGCGGCACGGCATCAAGGTCATCGTGCACCGGCAGGACAACGGCGAGGTCGACGTAGGCAACCAGCTCCTTTCGCGCGCCGCCGACCTGGACATCGACCTGATCGTGATGGGCGCCTACGGCCACGCGCGCATGCGCGAGATGGTGCTCGGCGGCGTGACCCGCACGCTGCTCGAGACCATGACGGTCCCGGTCCTGATGTCGCATTGAGCTCGCCCTTCACGCCCGAGCGGCTGCGCGGCTACCTCGCGGCGGTTCACGGCCGCGAGCCCGACTCGATCCGCATCGCCCCGCTCGGCGCGGCCGCGCCCGGCGACAAGGGCTACGGCTACGGGATCCCGCTCAGGGTCGATTACCGGATCGAGGGCGAATCGCACACCGTCGTCATCGAGACGGTGCGTCCCGGCCCCTTCGGCCACGAGCACATGGCCGATCGCGCGCAGCTCCTGCTCTGGGCGCACCGCGCCTACGGGCGGCTGCCGCGCCACGTCGCCTCGCTCGACGTCGGCGCCGTGAAGAGCGACGGCACGCTCGACCCCCTCGGCTCGGCCGAGGAGCTCTTCATCGTCACCGATTTCGTTCGAGGGATCGAGTACGCGGCCGACCTTCTGCGGCTGCGCGAGGGCGCGCCGCTCGCCGACACCGATCGCGCGCGGGCCGACGCGCTGTGCGACTACCTCGCCGGCATCCACCGCACCCGGGGTCCCGACGCGGGCCTCTACGTCCGGCGCGTGCGCGAGCTGCTCGGACACGGGGAATGCATCTTCGGGGTTGTCGATTCCTATCCTGCCGAGGGTCCGATTCCGAAAGATCTTCTCGTTCGAACCGAAGAGCGCTGCCTCTCCTGGCGCTGGAAGCTGAAGGGGCGTACGCACCGCCTGCGCCAGGTCCACGGCGATTTCCATCCGTGGAACATCCTGTTTCGCGAAGGGACGGATTTCTCCGTGCTCGACCGCTCGCGCGGCGAATGGGGCGATCCGGCCGACGACGTCGCGTGCCTGACGCTCAATTACCTCTTCTTCTCGCTGCAGCGCTCGGGCCGGCTCGAAGGCGCCTTCGAAGCCCTGTTCCGGCGGTTCTGGGACCGCTACCTCGAGACGAGCGCGGACGCGGAGATCCTGGAGGTCGTCGCGCCGTACTATGCCTTCCGCGCGCTGGTCGTGGCGAACCCTCTGTGGTATCCGAATCTGCCCGGGCCGCTTCGGGCGCGCATCTTCGACTTCCTGCTCGCGGTGCTCGCCGAAGACCGCTTCGACCCCGCGCTCGTCAACCGCTACTGCGGGACCTGAGATGCGTGCCGCGTTCGCGGTGTGGCTCACCGGCCTGCCGGCTTCCGGCAAGACCGCGATCGCGCGGGCGCTGCTCGCGCGGCTGCAGGAGCGCGGGATCGACGCGGCGGTGCTCGAGTCGGACGTGATGCGAACGCAACTCACGCCGCGGCCCCGGTACGACGAGCCGGAACGCGAATTGTTCTACGAGGCCCTGGCGCACCTCGGAGAGTTCCTGGTCGATCGCGGCGTGCCGGTGATCTTCGACGCCACCGCAAACCGCCGCGCGTACCGCGACCGCGCGCGGGCGCGCCTCGCGCGCTTCGTCGAGGTGTTCGTGAACTGCCCGCCCGATGTGTGCGCGGCACGCGATCCGAAGGGGCTCTACCGCAAGGCGAGGCAGGGCGGCGCGCCTTCTCTGCCCGGCACCGGAAGCGCCTACGAGGCGCCGCTCCGGCCCGAGCTCGTGGTGCACAGCGAAAAGACGGCGCCCGCGGAGGCCGCGCGCGCGATCGTTCAGCTGCTCGAGGAGCGCCACTGGCTCTGAAATCTGATACGCTTTGCCGCATGAGGAAAGCGAAGGCGGCAAGGCCGAAGGCGACGCGCAAGGTGGCACCCGGGACGGAACTTCCGCGCGAGGAGCGCGATCCGGTCTTCATCGAGCGCCCCGACGGCTTCTACTGGCAGTCGCCCGATGGCGGCAGGGAGTACGGGCCGTTCGCCACGCTCGCCGAGGCCGAAGCGGACGCCGAGGCATTCGACGAATCGCCGATCGTTCCGGGCGAAACCATCCAGGAGGCCGAAGCCGAGATCGGCATCGCCGACTGGGTCGATCCCGAGACCGGCGCGCCCGCGGAAGAGTCCGTCCCGCGGATCGAAGATCACTGAGCTAGCGGCGCAGCACGCATTTCTCGTACAACCCTGGAAACACTCCGTCCGGATCGTAGCGCACCTTCAGCTTCCGGTACTCCTCCCCGCCGTACAGCCGATCGAACTCCTCCCGCGCGTAGCAGCTGTCCGAGTAGAGCGACTTGATCCCGCCGAGCGCGGCCACTTTTTTTTCGATCATCCGGTTGAAGTACCCCGGCGGATGCTTCTCGCGCGTGCGCTTCACGTCCCAGAAGCCGAAGTTCAGATACCACTCGCCGCTCCGCGGATAGAGCGGGAACGAAGCGGCGGAGGCGACCGGCCCGATCGGGCAGATCCATTGCGGCCAGATGCCGATCTCGCGCGCGTAGAACTCGAAGAATTCGGCGGCGCGCGCGAGCGGCACGTCCACGTCCTGGATGATCGACTCGGAATGCAGACCCGCGAGGCGCTCGATCCATTTCGTCGCGCCGATGCGGCTGTTCCAGCGCATTATCTTCGTGTACGAGCGCGATCCGAGCCTGGCCTTTCCGAACAGATACCTCCGGAGAACCGGGACCTGCGCGCCCACGTTTTTCGAGCACCAGAACCAGTCTGTGTCCCAGCGCCAGATGAAGTCGCGCACCGTCAGGTAGTCCTCGCGTCTTTCCGCAATGGACCTGAAGTAGATCCTCTCGAACGTGTAGTCGCTCGTGTACGGCGCCGCGTCGGCGAAACGGCCGAGCGTGATGAACAGCCGCCCGGGCGAAAATATCGTTCCGTCGATGAAATCGGCGTCGCCGGCGCGGCAGCGGTCTCCGAGCTCCCTGAAGAAGTCCTCGACATCACGAAACCCCAGGTGCTCGAGCCGGACGTACGGCTTGACCGGTGCCGTCTTCGCGCTCACGCGCAGCGCGTAGCCGAGCGTGCCGTAGGAGTTCGGGAACCCGTAGAAGAGATCGGCGTGCGCGTTGTCGGGACGGCACACGACGATCTCGCCCTGCGCCGTGAGCACCTCGATTTCTGCCACGGTCTCGTGAACCAGACCGTAGCGGTGCGAGGAGGCCTCGATTCCGACACCTGCCACAGCGCCGCCGAGGGTGATGCTTTTCAGCTGCGGCACGACCGCCGGCATCACGCCGTGCGGCAGGCACGCCTCCACCAGCGCGTCGTACGGCACCATGCCTTCGGCGTCCACGAACCCGGCTTCGGGATCCACGCGCAGGACGTCGCGGAATGCGCGCACGTCGAGGCGCTTTCCGGCGTGCGCCACGCGGTCGCGGAAGAGGTTCGAGGTCTCCTTCGCCAGGCGCACCGCGCCGCCGCCTGCGCGCAGGCTTGCCGCCAGAGCGTCGCGCCTCGCCGCGTGGTCCGCGCTCAGGACGAGGCCGCCGCCCTTCGGCCCCACGCCGCCTCCAGCTCCTCGGCGGAGCCGTAGACGAAGGCGCGGCTCATCGGGTAGCTGTCGCGCCGCACGTTCCCTTTCGAGAACACGATCTGGAAGAGGTGCGTGTGGCCGGCCGGCGAGCGGAACATCTCGGCGCATCCCACGAGGTAGGTTCGCCAGACGCGGCGAAAGCGCTCGTCGAACCGTTGCGGATCGAGCGCGCGGATGCGCTCCCAGTTGCGTTCGAAGCGCTCCGCCCACGCATCCAGCGTAAGCGCGTAGTGGCGCCTGAGGTTCTCGATGTCGAGCACCTCCAGTCCGGCGCGCTCCATCTCCACGATCGTTTCGGCGAGGCTCGGGATCCAGCCGCCGGGAAATACATGCTTGCGGATGAAGAATTCGGTTTCGTAGCGGCCGACGTGGCCGATGAAGTGGAGCATTCCGAGGCCGCCCGGCCTGAGGAACGCGGCGTGCGCGCGTATCACCTCGGCGAGCTGATCGCGCCCGGCGTGCTCCAGTGTCCCGATCGAGACCACCTTGTCGTATTCGCGCGCCGCGTCCCTGAAGTCGGTTTCGATCACATTGAGGGCGGCGCCCGCGCCGCGCCGCGCAATCTCCTTCTCTACCGCCTGCACCTGCTCGGTGGTCGTGTTGACGCCGGTGACGCGAACGCCGTAGCGCTCGTGGGCGCGCCACATGAACCCGCCGAACCCGCAGCCGATATCGACCACCTCCTCGCCCGGCTGGAGCCTGAGCTTGCGGCACACATGGTCGATCTTGTTGGCCTGCGCCTCTTCCAGTGTGCGCGTGCCCTCGCGCCAGTAGGCGCAGGTGTACATCATGAGCGGATCGTCGAGCCACAGGCGGTAGAACTCGGTGCCGAGCGCGTAGTGGAAACGCGCGTTGCGCTTCGCCTGCGCCCAGCCGGCGTTGGAATAGCGCAGCTCGTGCCAGCGGTTGCGCAGGCGCACGAGCGGTCCCGGACGGTCGAACCCGCCCTGCATGCCGGCCGCCATCGCGCGCGAAAGGCTCCCCTCGACGTCGATCTCGCCGCAGAAGTAGGACTCGAGCAGCCCGATGTGGCCGAAGAGCGCAGTTCGCCACTCGGCGCCTCGGGTGCGGATGACGAGCGTGAACTCGGGCGTGCCGGAGCCGCTGCGGAACTCGCTCCCGTCGGAAAACCGCACCGCGAACGCCATGCCCGAGCGCTCCGCCATGCGGGCCAGGGCATTTGTTATTGACCGCTTCACCGCCTCCTGCCTTCCAGCATCCTGCGCACCTCGGCGAGCGGCCGCGTGTTGAGCACGTCCTTTTTCCCGAGCCAGCCGCGCCGCGCCTGTCCGACCCCGTATTTGAGCACATCGAAGCCGTCCACCGCGTGCGCGTCCGAGTTTATGCAGACGGGCACCCCTTCGTCGCGCGCCATGCGGCAGTGCACATCGGTCAGGTCGAGCCGGTCGGGGTGGGCGTTGAGCTCGAGCGCCGCCCCCCGCTCCTTCGCGGCGCGGATCACCGCCTGCATGTCGACCTCGTAGGGCGCGCGCTCGTCGATCAGCCGCCCGGTCGGGTGCGCGAGCAGCCGCACCAGGGGATGGGCGAGCGCGCGCAGGATGCGCTCGGTCTGGCGCGCCCGCGGAAGATTGAACTTCCCGTGTACCGCCGCGACCACGAGCTCGAGCCTCCCGAGAACCGAGTCCGGGAGATCGAGCGAGCCGTCCTCCCGGATGTCGACCTCGATCCCCTTGAGGAGCGTGATCCCCTCCAGCTCGCGGTTGAGCCGGTCGATCTCTTCGCACTGCCTGGCGAGCCGCACCGGGTCCAGGCCGTGCGCCAATGCCTCGCGCTTCGAGTACTCGGTGATAGCGAGATACGCGAGACCTCGCGATCTTGCCGCCTCGGCCATCTCGCGCAAGCTGTTCCTTCCGTCGCTCGCCCTGGTGTGCGCGTGCAGGTCGCCTTTCAGATCGGGAAGCTCGAGGAGCCGCGGCAGCTCGCCGCGGCGCGCGGCTTCGATTTCGCCCCGGTCCTCGCGCAGCTCGGGCGTGATCCACGGAAGACTCACCGCGCCGTAGACCGACTCCTCGGTATCGCCCGCGATGCGCTTCGCGCCGCGGAACACGCCGTACTCGTTCACCTTGAGGCCGCGACCCTGCGCGAGCCTTCGCACCGCGATGTTGTGCGCCCTGGAGCCGGTGAAGTAATGGAGCGCCGCGCCGAAGCTCTCCGGCGCCACCACGCGCAGATCGGCCTGGATGCCGCTCGCGAGGCGCACGCTCGCCCGGGTGCTGCCGCTGGCGAGGACTTCCCTCACTTCCGGGTAGGTCGAAAACGATTCGATGACGGCGTTTTTCCCGGGAGCGGAAACGAGAAAATCGAGATCTCCCACCGTCTCCTTCATCCTGCGGTAGCTTCCCGCGATCACCACTTCGCGCGCGCCGGGCGCCCTGCGCAGGTACTCGGCGTACGGCTCGGCGTACTGCGCCGCGATCGCGAGCTTCCAGCGCCGCGCCTTGGAGAGCTGCGCCTGCACCGCCGCGAGCACGCGGCTCTCGGTCTTCTCGCCGAAGCCGCCGAGTGCGCGCAGCCGCCCTTCGCGCGCGGCGCGCTCGAGCTCGGCGAGCGAGCCGATCTTCAGTTCGCCGTGGAGCGCCTGCACGCGCTTCGGTCCGAGGCCCGGCACGCGAAGCAGGTCCGTGATCCCGGGCGGGAACTTCGCCTTCAGACGCTCGAGCAGCCTGGCAGTTCCGGTTTGCGCGATCTCCCGGATCTTGCCTTCGAGGTCGGGCCCGACGCCCGGAAGCTTCGGAAGATTCTTTCCCCCGGAAACCAGACCCGCCAGCTCGATCCTCAGCTCGCGCACGATGCGCGCCGCGTTGCGGTAGGCGCGCACCCGGAAGGGATTCTCGTCCTGAAGCTCGAGCAGATCGGCGATCGTTTCGAAAATCGCGGCGATGTCGGCGTTGTGGACCGCCATGGCCGAAAGTATAGTGGGCGTCCCCCACCGAGAGGATGACCATGGACAAGCGCAGCCATCAGGAACGCGCGGCCGACGGCCTGAAGACCCGCCGCGAGGTGCTCGGCACCGAGTACGTCGACAGGGCGATGGCCGCGGTCGACGATTTCAACGCCGAATTCGCGGAGCTTCTCAACACCTACTGCTGGAACGACATCTGGAACCGGCCGGGTCTTGCGCGCCAGACGCGCTCGATGCTCAACCTCGCGATGCTCTCGGCGCTCGGGCGCACGCACGAGCTCAAGCTCCACGTCGCCGGGGCGCTCAACAACGGCCTCACCAGGGATCAGATCAAGGAGGTATTCCTCCAGGTCGCGATCTACTGCGGCGTTCCCGCCGCGGTGGAGAGCTTCCGCGCCGCCAAGGAGGTCTTCAAGGAACGGGGCGTCTGACGATGGACCTGAGCGCGAAGCTGCTGCACCTCAAGCCCGAAGGCATGGCCGCGCCCGAGTGGCGTGCGCGCCTGGAGCTCGCGGCGCTCTACCGCGCGTTCGACTGGCTCGGCTGGACCGAGCTCATCTACAACCACCTGACGCTGCGCGTGCCCGGGCCCGAGCGCCACTATCTCATCAACCCTTACGGTCTCTGGTACAGCGAGGTCACCGCGTCGAACCTCGTCAAGGTCGATCTCGCGGGCAACCGCGTGGACGGTTCGCGCCACGAGGTCAACCTCGCCGGATTCGTGATTCACAGCGCGATCCACGCCGCGCGCGAGGACGCGCATTGCATCATCCACACGCACAGCACCGCGGGCAGCGCGGTCGCCTGCAAGAAGGAAGGCCTGCGCTACGACAACTTCTACAGCGCCGCGCTCTACGGCCAGGTGGCCTACCACGAATTCGAGGGCGTAACGACCGACACTTCGGAGCAGCCGCGGCTGGTCGCGAGCCTCGGCGCGAAGCCGATCCTGATTCTCCGGAACCACGGGCTGCTGGTCGCCTGCCGCAGCGTCCCCGAGGCGTTCTCCACCTACTGGACGTTGCAGCGCGCCTGCGAGATCCAGGCCGTGACCGACGCCATGCGCGGCGAGAACCTGCCGCTCACGCAGGCCGTGCTGGAGGACACCCCGCGCCGCGCGGCCGCGTTCCGCAACGTCCCGCGGCCCGGCGGCCTGGCGTTCGACGCCCTCCTTCGCCGCGCCGGGATCCGCTACGAAGACATCGCCTGAGCGGGAATCGGGGTCTGACCCCGTTTTTCCGCGAAGGCGCGCTCCATCTCGCGCCGCAGCTTCACCGCGGCCGAGCTTGCATCGACGGCGACGTCGCTCCAGGCGACCGGGCGACCTGCGGCCACCGGTCCGAGCAGCCTGCATCCATGTGCAAGCCCCAGCGGCAGGCAGCCTCGGGAGAGTGAGTCCTCCGCACGCATGAGCCGGCCCACCACCGTGTAGCCGCCTTCGCCGTCGAGGATCTCCCCTGCCTTCAGATCCCGCTTCGCGGTCGCCACCGCGTCGGCGCGCCAGCCGGTGGCGCAGCCCGTGGGCTCGCCGCGCAGGCCCACCGACGCTACCGAAATCCCGACTTCCAGCCCGATCAGGTGCCAGCGCTTGTACATGCAGGCGTAGCGCCCCGACGGATCGGTCTTCACGCCGTACTCCAGGAAGCAGCGGCGCACATACTCGGTCTCGCCCTCGAACACCACCCACACGCCGAAGCGCACGTCGTAGGGGATCGGCGTTCCGTCGGGCCGCAGAGACGAGACGACCTCGACCTGCCCCTTGTGGTGCAGCACGCCGCCCTCTTCGCGCGGGCGCATGAGCGAGGGAATCTCGTCGATCGAGCCCGCCGGATAGGCAAGCCCCTCGGGCGCGGGCGTAAGGCCGGTCGCGTTGCACACGGCGCTCGTCTCGATCGAGGGCTTGGAGCCGTCGAGGAAGGAATTGAACATCTTCGGATTGAGCCCGCCGATCCGCGCCTGCTCGGGCGTGAGGCCGTAGTGGCCCCAGACCGTCTCGGGCGTCGATTGCGCGTAGTGAGGCAGCCATTTGTGCCCGCGCCCTGCGGCGACCACGCTGAAGCCCGCGGCGCGCGCCCAGTCGACCAGGTCGCAGATGAGCGCCGGCTGGTCGCCGTAGGCGAGGCTGTAGATGACGCCCGCTTCGGCCGCGCGCCGCGCGAGCATCGGGCCGCAGAAGGCGTCCGCTTCCACCGTCACCATGACGACGTGCTTGCCGTGCTTGAACGCCGCGAGCGCGTGCTCGGTCGCCGCGATCGGGTTGCCCGTGGCCTCGATCACGATGTCGATGGCCGGGTGCGATACCAGGGCCTGCCAGTCGTCCGAGACGTGGGTCCGGTTTTCCCTGAACGCCTTTTCCAACGACCCGGCGCCCCAGGTTTCTTCCTTCCACCCCACTCTTTCCAGATTCAGCCGGGCATTGGCGGGGGCGAGGTCCGCGATCGCGGCGAGATGAATCCCGGGGGTGTTCGGCACCTGCGCGAGATACATCGCGGCGAACTTCCCCGCGCCGATGAGACCGATCCGCAGGGGATTGCCCTGCGCGGCCCGCTCACGAAGTTTCGCGTAGAGATTCAGAAAAACGCTCCGTCCACGGATGCGACACCGCGTACTCCTTCAGCAAGTCGTCGTCCGGCAGGCACCGGATGGATGTGAGGCCAACGCCCTGTAGCCGTTGATTCTGAACTGTGCAGGTACGCGTCTTCGCCGACGAGGTGCTTCACGGGCACTTCCATGCGCGGATGGCGCGCGAACGGCGCGCTGCAGAGGTGCGCCGCCAGACCGGACCGCCGCGCCCGATCTCTCGCCCGTTCTCCGGCCCGGCGCACGGCGTAGAGCGCCGGCACCTCGTCGTTCAGGACCTGGACCTCCCGTGAGGAAAACAGCGACGGGAAGAAAAGGCATCCCTGCCGGTCGAATTCCTCGAGCTGCGCCTTTGGGGGCTTCATCGCCTGCCTCCTAGCGGTACACCAGCACCGGGATCTTGCAGTGGGTGATGACGCGAGCGGTCTCCGAGCCCACCAGCTCGCCCGTCACCCCTTTGCGGCCGTGCGAGGCCATCACGATCAGGTCGCAGCCGCGCTCGATCGCCGCCTGCATGATCGCCTGGTGGGGCGAGGCGTGCGGCATCGACAGCGTCTCGCAGGCGACACCCGCCGCTCTTGCCTTCTGCGCGATGGCGCCGAGGAACTTTTCGGCCTCGGCCCTCGAGATCACGTCGTGATCGGGCGCTCGACCATGACGTAGAACCCCGTCACCCGCGCGCCCGCGAACTTGGCGAAGCGCAGGCCGTTCTCGATCGCGACATCCGAGAGCGCCGAGCCGTCGGTCGGCAGAAGGACGTGCTTGAACATGGTCCACCTCCTCCTCCGGCTAGCCTAGCACACGCAGGAACAGGTCGCGGTCGATGCTGCCGCCGGAGCGCACACCCCATCCGGCGGCCGTGCATCGCGGCCCGATCCTTCAGGAGCGCGGCAAGCGGCGCCGCGCCCGCGCCCTGGGCGATGTCGTGGGTATCGGTGAAACAGGCGCGCATCGCCGCGCAGACGGCGTGCCGCGCCGCTTCGAGTTCCTTGAGCGAAACCCTGTCAGGACGGCACGACCTTGTAGAGCACATCGTGCTCGCGCGCGTGCTCGCGCACTTTCAGCCCGAACTCGTCGCCTGCCCGGACCTCCTGCACCTGCGCGTGCTCGATCTGCAGCGACTCCACCGGCTGGCGGAAGTCCGAGGTGTGGCCCTTGAAGTGAACGGTGTCGCCTACGCGCAGCGTTCCGGTTTCGAGCTTCACGATCGCCACCGCCAGATGGTTGTAGTAGTGAGTCACCACCCCGATCCGCTCGCCTGGAGGCGGCTCGGCCGGCTTCGGCGCCGGTTTCGGAACCGGTTTCCTGACGACTTTGGTCTTCGGCTTCGGGGTGGCTTTCCGCTTCGGCGCGGGCTTGGTCTTCCGTACGGGCTTCTTCAGAACGGCCTTTTTCGGCGCCACGGCCTTTTTCGCCCTGGCTTTCGGCCTCGCCCTTGTCCTGGACTTGCGCTTCACTGCCATATCGATTGCCTCCTTTCCTCGGAAGCTTCGAACACGCGACACACGTTTCCAATGCCGGGTTCCCGCTTTCGCCGGAACGACAGCGTCGTGCGCTCAAATCTACCCTACGGCTTTGCTTTCCCGACGATCTGGAAGAATACCTCGTCGTGCCGGATCATGCCCAGCTCGTAGCGCGCCCGCTCCTCGATCGCCTCCTCGCCCTGCTTGAGGTCGCTCACCTCCGCGGCCAGCGCGCCGTTGCGCGCCTCGAGCAGAACGTTCCTGGCCTTCTGGGCCGCCAAGTCCCGCTCGACCTGCCAGGCGTGGAGCCATCCGCCGCGGCCCAGCCACAGGGGATACTGGATCGCGAGGATCAGCGCGCCGAGGATCGCCGCGAGGATTCTCACCCCGATCGCGGAGCGGCGAACGCGTCCCGCCCCGGGTAGGACACCGAATCGCCGAGGTCCTCCTCGATCCGGAGCAGCTGGTTGTACTTGGCGTTGCGGTCCGAGCGCGAGAGCGACCCGGTCTTGATCTGCAGGGCGTTGGTTCCCACCGCGAGATCGGCGATGGTGCTGTCCTCGGTCTCGCCCGAGCGATGCGAGATGACGGTGCCGTACCCCGATCGCTTGGCCAGCTCGATCGCGGCGAAGGTTTCCGAGAGCGTGCCGATCTGGTTCACCTTGACGAGGATCGCGTTCGCCACGCCCTTCGCGATTCCCTCTCGCAGAATCTTCGTGTTGGTGACGAAGACGTCGTCGCCCACGATCTGGACCTTGCGGCCGAGCCGCTCGGTGAGCAGCCGCCAGCCGTCCCAGTCGGACTCCGCCATGCCGTCCTCGATCGATACGATCGGGTAGCGCGCGGCGAGGTCCTCGAGGTATCCGCAGAAATCCGCGGAGGACAGGGTGCGCTTCTCCACGACGTATTTGCCTTCCCGGTAGAACTCGGAGGCGGCGCAGTCCAGGGCGATCAACACGTCGCGCCCGGCGCCGTAGCCCGCGCCTTCGATCGCCTCGATGATCAGCTCGATCGCCGCCTCGTGCGAGGGCAGGTTCGGCGCGAAGCCGCCTTCGTCGCCCACCGCCGTGGACATGCCCTTGCCGTCGATGATTCTCCTCAGCGACTGGAACACTTCCACGCCGCAGCGCAGCGCCTCGCGGAAGGACTGCGCGCCCACCGGGACGATCATGAACTCCTGCAGATCGAGGCTGTTGTTGGCGTGCGCGCCGCCGTTGACGACGTTCATCATCGGCACCGGCATCTGCATCGGTCCCGCGCCGCCGAAATAGCGATACAGCGGCAGCCCCGACTCTTCCGCGGCGGCCTTCGCCACCGCCATCGACACCGCGAGCAGCGCGTTCGCGCCGAGGCGCGACTTGTTCCCGGTGCCGTCGAGCTCGATCAGGGTGCGGTCCACGAATCCCTGCTCGGATGCGTCCAGGCCCACGATCGCCTCGGAGATCTCGGTGTTCACCGCTTCCACCGCCTTCAGCACGCCCTTGCCGCCGTAGCGCTTCGCGTCGCCGTCACGCAGCTCGATCGCCTCGCGGCTTCCGGTCGAGGCGCCCGAGGGCACAGCGGCCCGGCCCATCACCCCCGACTCGAGCAGCACGTCGGCCTCCACCGTCGGATTGCCGCGCGAATCCAGGATCTCCCTTGCGACGACGTCTACGATCGAGCTCATGTCTTCACTTTCTGTTCGTCGAAACCGTTCTTCTTCACCGTCCGGTCCAGCTCCGCGAGCGTCGCGAGCAGCCGCTCCATCAGGCCGAGCGGCCAGGCGTTGGGGCCGTCGGAGAGCGCCTTCGCGGGATCCGGGTGGGTCTCCATGAAAAGCCCCGCGATGCCGCTCGCCACCGCGGCGCGCGCGAGCACCGGCACGAACTCGCGCTGCCCGCCCGAGGACGTTCCCTGCCCGCCGGGAAGCTGCACCGAGTGTGTGGCGTCGAACACGACCGGGCAACCGGTCTCGCGCAGGATCGCCAGGGACCGCATGTCGGAAACGAGGTTGCCGTAGCCGAAGGCGAAGCCCCGCTCGCACACGAGGATGTTGTCGCGCCCCGAAGCCTCTTTCGCCTTCTCGACCACGTTCTTCATTTCGTGAGGCGACAGGAACTGGCCCTTCTTGATATTGACCGGGCGGCCGGCGGAAGCCACCGCGCGGATGAAATCGGTCTGGCGGCAGAGAAATGCGGGCGTCTGCAACACGTCCACGACCTCGGCAGCGGGCTTCACCTCGTCCACCGTGTGCACGTCGGTCAGCACCGGAACGCCGATTTCCTTCTTCACGTCGGCGAGGATCCGCAGGCCTTCCTCCATTCCCGGCCCGCGGAATGATTTCCCGGAGCTGCGGTTCGCCTTGTCGTACGAGGATTTGAAGATGAACGGGATCCCGAGCCGCGCGCAGATCTCCTTCAGGCGTGCGGCGACCTCGAGCTGCAGGCCCGGCGACTCCACGACGCAGGGGCCGGCGATGAGAAAGAGCGGCTGGTCGAGCCCGGCTTCGAAACCGAGAAGCTTCATGCCGCCACCACACTCAGCGTCCCGCCCTGGGAGGAACGCTTCGCGCGGGTGCGGTATTTGAGCGCCGCGGTGACGAACGCCTTGAACAGCGGGTGCCCGCTCCTCGGCGTGGAGGTGAACTCGGGGTGGAACTGCACGCCGAAGAAGAACGGGTGGCCGGGCAGCTCCATCATCTCGGGCAGGTTCTCGCTCGGCGTGCGCGCCGAGACCTTGTAGCCCGCGGCCTCGAGCTGCGGCACGTAAACGTTGTTCACCTCGTAGCGGTGACGGTGGCGCTCGTTGACTTCGGTTCCATAGATGGAGGAAGCCAGGGTTCCGGGCTCGACAGGGCACTTCTGGCTCCCGAGGCGCATGGTGCCGCCAAGGTCGGATCCTTCGGTCCGGCGCTCGATGCGCCCGGTGCGGTCGAGCCATTCGGTGATGAGCGCCACGACCGGGTGCGGCGTGTCGGGGTCGAACTCGGTGCTGTTGGCGCCCTCCAGACCGCAGACGTCGCGCGCGAACTCGATCGTTGCGAGCTGCATCCCCAGGCAGATGCCAAGGTACGGGATCCTGTTCTCGCGCGCGAACCGGATCGCCCGGATCTTGCCCTCGATGCCGCGCTTGCCGAAGCCCCCGGGCACGAGAATCGCGTCCATCGGGACGAGCACATTCGCGCCGTCGCGCTCGAGCGTCTCGGAGTCCACGTAATGGAGGTTGAGCCGCGAGCGGGTGTGGATCCCGGCGTGGATCAGCGCCTCGGTGAGCGACTTGTAGGAGTCGGTGAGGTCCACGTACTTGCCCACGAGCGCGATGTCGACCTCGTTTTCGGGATGCTCGAGCGCCTCCACGATCTTGCGCCAGGACGAGAGGTCCGCGGCTTTCGCGAGCACCTGCAGCTTGTGACACACGATCTCGTCGAGCATCTGCTCGTGCAGCATCATCGGGATCTTGTAGATCGAGTCCACGTCCCAGGCCGAGATCACGGCCTCCTTCTGCACGTTGCAGAAGAGCGCGATCTTGCGCCGCTCGTCCTCGGGCAGCGGCCGGTCGGTGCGGCACAGCACCACGTCGGCCTGGATGCCGATCTCGCGCAGCTCCTTGACCGAGTGCTGGGTAGGCTTGGTCTTGATCTCGCCGGCGGACGCGATGTAGGGCACGAGCGTGAGATGGATGTAGCAGACGTTCGAGCGTCCGAGCTCCAGGCCCATCTGCCGGATCGCCTCCAGGAACGGCAGCGACTCGATGTCGCCCACCGTGCCGCCGACCTCCACGATCGCGACCTCGGCTTCCCCCGCCCCGCGCCGGATGAAGGCCTTGATCTCGTCGGTGATGTGCGGAATGACCTGGACGGTGCCGCCCAGGTAGTCGCCGCGGCGCTCCTTCTTGATCACCGACTCGTAGATCTGGCCGGTGGTGAAGTTGTTCCAGCGGTGCATCTTCGAGCTCTGGAAGCGCTCGTAGTGCCCGAGGTCGAGGTCGGTCTCGGCGCCGTCCTCCGTCACGAACACCTCGCCGTGCTGGAACGGCGACATCGTGCCCGGATCCACGTTGATGTAGGGATCGAGCTTGACGTTGGTGACGCGGATGCCGCGGGATTCGAGGATTGCGGCGAGGGAGGCGGCGGCGATGCCCTTTCCAAGGCTGGAAACGACGCCGCCGGTTACGAAGACATATTTCGTCATTGACGCCTGGTCGGGCGCGGATGAAGAAGTCTACACGCTTTTCTGGTACAATGCTCTCCGCAAGATTGATTTACAGGCAGTGATCAGTCCTCACCCGCCGCAACCGCGGAGGCGCAGTACGGTTCCCTTCCTTGATCGTCGTGCCCGGACGTCGCACCCGGATCCGCTGCGGCAGACTCAGTCAAGGAAAGGCATCAACATGGCAACCGGCAAAGTGAAGTGGTTCAACGACGCCAAGGGCTTCGGCTTCATCACCCCCGACGGCGGTGGCGAGGACCTGTTCGCGCACTTCAGCGCGATCCAGGGCTCGGGCTTCAAGACCCTAAAGGAAGGCCAGCGCGTCGAGTTCGAATCGCGCCAGGGGCCCAAGGGGCTTCAGGCCGCGAACATCAAGCCCCTCTGACGGGACTTGAGCGCGAAGGGCCCGCGAAAGCGGGCCTTTTCGTTTTCAGTGAACGGAGATGTCCTGGGAGCGCCAGAGAACGTCCTTCACTCCCGGTACGGCGACCGCGACCTCGGTGATCGCCAGGCGCTCGTCGGTGGCGCGCACGCCGGAAAGCGTCACGCGGCCGGCGTCAGCCGCGACCTGCACCCGGGCTTCCCGCGTCTCGGGCGACCGGCGGAGCGCCGCGCGCACGCTCGCGGCGAGCGCCAGGTCCTCGAGCCGCGCGCGCGAGCGCTCGGTTTCGGCAAACTTGGGCGAGCGAAGCAGGGCCAGCACCTCCTCTACGCACTCGTCGACGCTCACCCGCTCGGTATTGAGCACCAGGTCGTAGTTCTCCGGGTCGGTCCATTGCAGGCCGAAATGGCGCCGCATGATCGCGGTGTGCGCCTCGTCGTTGTCGCGAATCTCGGTCTCCACCCGGTCCGCGTCGTCGGTGCTCAGCCGCTCGAGCATGCGGCGCTTGCGCAGGTCGAAGGGCGCGCACACCCGCACGCACACGCAGTGCGGCACGCCGCGCAGAAGGTGCGTCGCACCCCAGCCGCGAATGATCGCGCCGCTTCCTTTCAGCGCGAAGCCGATGATTTCGTCGGCCGAGTGGATGAAAAGGCTCGTCTTGTCCGCGGTCAGGCGCTCGAGCACCCCCGCGCTGCCGTCCAGCAGCCGGATGACGTGGCTCTTGCGGACCCGCATGCGGTCCGCCAGGTGCTCGATGATCTCGTGATAAATCACCGGCACGGCAAGCGCCTCCCCCAGCCTCGACGCCACGTCCTTGCCGAGCGTCCCCATCTCGCGGGTGATCGCAACGACCGGCATGTGCCCCCTCCTGCTCCGATCCCGTGCGGCCTAGTTTAGACTCCTGCCGCCAAAGGGCAATAGGGAGGGAGGCTTAGCCAGATGATCGATAGCGTGCAGATGCTTCGCGCGCGCTGGACACCGGAGCTGACCGCGGCGGCGATCGCGTTCCTGCAGGGCAATCCCGGCGATGTCGACATTCCGACGATGGAGCACGACGGCCGGACCTACCTCGACCTGCGCGGCATCCGGATCGAGGGCACCCAGCTGGACGGAATGACAATCCGCAACGTCAATCTGCGCTGGGCGACGATCCGCGACGTCGGCTTCAAGGGAGCGAAGCTCGCGGACTGCAACCTGAGCCAGGCGCAATTCGCCGAGTGCTACTTCCGGCGCACCGTGTTCCGGAACTGCGATATCGTCAACGCGCACTTCGAAGAGTGCGACTTCTCGAACTCGCGCATCGAAGGAAACCGGCTCGACTTCGCCACCTTCAAGGAGTGCGAGATCTCGCTCCAGAGCATCGCGTTCCGGGACGACACGCCGCCCCACGTGCTCGCGCGCGTGTGCCGGAATCTCAAGCTGAACGCGCTCCAGATGGGGCGGTTCGCCGATGCGGGCGAGCTCACCTACCTCGAGCAGACTCACGAGCGGC
Organism: Betaproteobacteria bacterium; assembly: GCA_037443705.1. Classification (GTDB taxonomy): domain Bacteria; phylum Pseudomonadota; class Gammaproteobacteria; order Burkholderiales; family SG8-39; genus 2-02-FULL-66-14. The sequence continues at coordinate 54,560 of JBBINV010000002.1, forward strand.
GCGCGCTCTTCGAGCAGGTCTTTTCGGGCGGAAAGAGCGGCGCGGCACCGCGCTGGCTCGCGTCGCTGCTGCTCAACTGGCTGTGGGGCTACGGCGAAAAGCCCGCGCGGCTCGCGATCGTGATCGCGGTGAACATCTTCGCGTTCGGGACCGTCCATTACTGGCTGAACGCGCTGCCGGACAGGACCTGGTGGGAGCACGTCTATTTCAGCGGCATCACCTATCTCACCATCGGCTACGGCGACCTCTCGCCGGCGGGCGCGCCGGCGCGCGTGCTCGCGGTGATCGAGGGCATGGCCGGGATCGCCACGCTCGGCATGCTGATCGCGTCGTGGACCAAGAAGATCATGTACCGGTGAGGCTCCGCCGGTGACGCTCCACGAGACGGTCTGCGCCGAGCTCGGCAGGCTCCTCGCCTCGGGCGGCGCCGACCCGCGACGGCTCGACGCCGCGCTCCGGATCCTCTGCAAGTGGCGCTCTCACGTGCTCCAGGCCGAGCTCGTGCGCCGCTTCGGCGTGGTGGTTCAGGGCGGACCGTTTCGCGGCATGACCTACCTTGCCGCCTCAAGCGAGAGTTGCCACATCCCGAAGCTTCTCGGCTGTTACGAGATCGAGCTCCATCCCGCGATCGAGCGGGCGGCGGCGCGCAGCTACGCGCGCGTGCTCAACATCGGCAGCGCCGAGGGCTATTACGCGATCGGTCTCGCGCGGCGCCTGCCCGGCGCGCGCGTGGGCGCCTTCGACGCCGACGCCGTGGCGCAGAAGGCCTGCCGCTCGCTCGCCGCGATGCACGTGATCGTCGAGTGCCACGACTGCTTCAACCCGGCGATCTCCGCCGAGCTCGCGCGCCGCTTCGCGCCTACGCACGACATCGAGAAGCGCGAACAGAAGGCGCGCGACGTGGCCCTTCCGGACCTCTTCGACCGTCTCGGCGAGCTCGATCGCCTGCTCGCGGTCTGGGAGTGGCGCGGCGGGCCGACCCCCTGGCTCGTGATGCGCGCGCGGCAGCGCTAGCTCAGGCGACGATGACGATGTCGCGCGCGGCGTCTCCCGTGACGTTGAGCGGGCCGGCGCAATCCGCGATCGTGCCGGTGCCGGCAATGCCGCGCGGGACATCCTGGAACAGAAACGAGTCGTTGCCCGGGACGCCATTCAGGGCCTTGTACTTGATCGTGTCCGCGCCCTGCGGTGACAATCGGCGCTCCGTCGCCGCGCAGCCAAGGGAGCCGCCATGGCGCAGTTCACGGTTTACGCCTCCGACGCATTGACCCAGGGAACGGAGTTCGCCGACACCTTCGTGATCCTTCCGTTCGGCTTCAACGACGCCGAGACGATCGTGTTCGGCGGCGGCGGCAACGATACCTACGCGCTCTACATCGAGCCGTTCAGCCCTCCGATGGACCTCGTTCTCGTGGAGGAAGCCGGCGGGGGCACCGATACCGTCGCCCTCTACGACTCGGTCACGGGGTGGGACGTCACGCTCGCGGCGAACATCGAGAACCTGGTCGTCGCCGGTTCCGCGTATTCGACCCCCAACCTGCTCACGGGGAACGCGCTCGGCAACCGGATCAGCGTAAGCGCCGGCAGCACGTACGACACGCTGGACGGCGGCGCGGGCGCCGACACGCTCGCCGGCGGAACCGGCTCCGACATCTACTACGTCGACTCGGCGGGCGATGTGATCGTGGAGGCGGCGGCGGAAGGCCTCGACCACGTGTACGGCACGCTCGCGAGCGGAACTTTCGTGCTCGGCCCGAACGTCGAGGACTTCTACTTCGTCGAGGCCGGCACCGCCGGCAACGTCAACGTCACCGGGAACGCGGAGAGCAACACGATCCATGGCAACGCCGGCAACAACGTCCTGTCCGGTCTCGGCGGCGACGACTCCCTGAACGGCGGCCCGGCGGGGGACGACACGCTCCTGGGCGGCGACGGAAACGATTTCCTCGCGGGTGGTCCCGGACGCGACCGCATCGACGGCGGCGCAGGCAACGACCAGCTCGACGGCGGCGCGGACAACGACACGCTGCAGGGCGGCGCAGGGGACGACATCTTCATCGTGCGGCCCGATGAAGGCACGGACACGATCACCGACACCGCGGGGAACGATACCGTTCTGGCGGACATCAGCTACACGCTCCCGGCGGGCATCGAGAACCTCGAGCTCGGCGCGGAGGTGGAAGGCCTCGACGGCACGGGAAACGCTGGGCACAACCGGATCGTCGGGACTGTCTACGCAAACCGGCTCGCGGGACTCGACGGCAACGACACGCTCGACGGCGGCGCGGGCAACGACACGATGCTCGGCGGCAAGGGCAACGACGTGTACCGCGTGGGCTCGAGCGGCGACGTGGTCACGGAAGGCGCCAGCGAGGGAATCGACACGGTCCTGGCCGAGGTCGCGTCGTACTCCCTGCCTGTCAACGTGGAGAACCTCACGATCGCCACCGCGAACCTGCTTCAGCAGCCTGTGGGGCGCGGCAACGCCCTCGCGAACCTGATCCGCGGCTCGACGCAGGCGAACGCGCTCTACGGCTTCGACGGCAACGACACCCTGATCGGCGTCTCGAGCACGACCGGCAATCCGCTCGAGGGCCCGGACACGCTCGCGGGCGGCGCGGACAACGACACCTACGAGATCGGAAACGCGCTGGATCTGGTGATCGAGCAATCCGGCCAGGGCACGGACACTGTCCGCAGCTCGGCCACCTACGCCCTGCCCTTCAACGTCGAGCACCTGGAGCTCACGGGCACGGACGACATCGACGCCACGGGCAACGGAGAGGCCAACCGCCTCACCGGAAACGCGGGCGACAACGTGCTCGACGGCGCCGGCGGCGCCGACACTCTCGCCGGCGGTACGGGAAACGACACCTACTACGTCGACAGCGCGGGCGACACGGTGATCGAGGCTGCGAACGCCGGCACCGACACGGTCCACACCGCCACGAACCTCACCCTCGGCGCGAACCTCGAGAACGCGGCCGCGATCCCCGGCTCGGGCGGCCTCACGCTCGTCGGCAACGCGCTCGGCAACGTCCTCACCGGCGCGAGCGGCGCCGACACGCTGAACGGCGGCCTCGGCAACGACTCGCTCTCCGGCGGCCACCGCGATGATTCCCTCGCGGGAGGCGACGGCGCCGACACCCTCGACGGCGGACGCGGCAACGACACGATGGCGGGCGGGCCGGGCAACGACGTCTACTACGTAAGCTCGAGCGGAGACATTGTGTCGGAGGTGGCGGGCGCGGGCATCGACACCGTGACGAGCGAGGTGAGCGTGACGGCAATCTGGGCGAACGTGGAGAACGTGATTCTCGGCCCCGCGGCCCGGAACGTGAACGGTGGGAATTCCCTCGACAACCGGATCACCGGAAACGCGCTGCGGAACCTGCTCGACGGCGAAGCGGGAAACGACTCGATTTCCGGCGGCGCGGGCAACGACACGCTCGACGGCGGAACCGGCAATGACTTCCTGTTCGGCGGAGACGGGAACGACATCTACTACATCGACAGCGACGACGACGAGATCGCCGAGACCGGCGGCAGCGCGGACCAGGCCTTCTCGGTAGTGAGCTTCCTCGGCGATACCGCGATCGAGCACGTCACTCTGCTCGACGCAGGCGGCGCGATCGACGCGCTCGGCAACGATTCGGCCAACCGGCTCACCGGCAACGCGAGCGGCAACAGCCTGCAGAGCGGAGCCGGCAACGACACGCTCTTCGGCAACGCGGGCGACGACACGCTGGACGGCGGCACCGGCAACGACTCGATGAAGGGCGGTGCCGGAAACGACATTTACGTCGTCAGCGGAACGGCCGATCACGTGGACGAAACGGGAGGCGACGGGATCGACACCGTCCATGCCAGCGTCACGTTCAGTCTGGCGAACACGAGCTTCGTGCACGGTGCGGTGGAAAACCTGACGCTCACGGGTACGGGGAACATCAGTGCCACCGGGAACGCGCTCGACAACCTGCTGACGGGAAACTCCGCGGACAACACGCTCACCGGCGCCGCGGGCGACGACACCTTGATCGGCGGCGCGGGCAGCGACAGCATGGTCGGCGGCGCCGGGAACGACACCTACGACGTCGATTCCCTCGGCGACACGGTGAGCGAAGGCCTCAACGCTGGAACCGACACGGTGCTCGTGGGCAACCTCACGTTCGACTACACGCTACCGGACAATCATCTCGAGAACCTCACGATCAACTCGAGCGAAGGACCGGTGCGCGCGACGGGCAATGCCGGAGCAAACCTGATCCGGCTCCCCGGGGTGAACACGGTAGGCGCCACGATCGAAGGCGGCGAAGGCAACGACACCGTAGACGCGAGGGGCGCCGCGGTGGTCGACGACAGCGGCATCGAATTTTACGGCGGCGTCGAGACTCGCGACGGCGGCGGCGCGGACGAGATCTTTCTCGAGCTGAGCGGGAGCTACAGCAATCTCGTCGTCTCCGGCTTCGAGACCGTCAACCTGGACGTCGAGGCTGGCGCGACCGACCTGGGTGCCTCTGCGATTGCCGGAGCGAAGCTGATCGTCCTGAGCGGCGACGATCCGCTCACCTTCAACGCGGCCGGCGGGTTCCTGGCTGGCAAAACGTTCAGGCTCACCGATTACTTCGACAGCCTCGCCTTCTCGGGCGCGGACGGCACGCTCGTGCTCGAGCTGGACAACGCCGACTTCTCGCTTTCCGGGGCCAGCATCACGGCGCTCGACATCACGACCCTGGACACCGATTGCACGCTCGATGTCTCCGGCCTCACCGACGCGACGCTGTACACGATCAGGGGCGACGACGACGTGACCCTGAGCGGGCTCGCGGACGGCGCGGACATCGAGCTGTTCGAGTACGCAGGCGCGTCGTTCCATTTCGACGCCGAGCCCGAGAACGGGACCTTCACCCTGTTTCTCGGCAACACCTTCACGACGCTCACGGCCGGAAGCAACGTGACCGAGGTGACGCTGGACGTGACCGGCACGGCTCCGTCGGGCGTCACCGTGGAGGCGCAGGGAACCCTCGGATTGCTCGCGCTGAGCGGTGCGGACGATCCGCTCCAGGTGACGAACCTGGACGCCGCGGTCGTAGACGCGACCAATTTCGGAATCGGCACGCTGCTCCTATCGGACCGGGTTGCCGGATCGATTTTCATTGCCGATGAGGGCACTGCCGACGACTCCGCAACCATCTTCTGGAGCGGCTTCGCCGGGGGACAGACACTCGAGTTCGGCGCCGACGCGGGCGGGATCACCGGCACCTTCGCGGTGCTCGACTCCTCCGACCGGATCGTGGACGGAGCTACGGGGGACGGCGACGCGCTGTTCGCCAACGCGAGCGGCATCAACGGCGTCTTCGGAGCGCTCGCGATCAGCCGCATCGAGGACGTCACTTTCTACGCCTCTTCCGGCACGGTCGAGATCGACGCGAGCCGCATGACGGAAGTGGAGTGGATCTACATCAATGCCGGCGGCAGCGCGGACTCGTTCACCCTGATCGACGTATCCTCGCACGTCGACGGCACCGCCTCGACCAGCCCGCTGACGATCCTGTTCGCCGACGCCTACGCGGGCGCGGTCGCCACCGGCGGCTCGGGCGACGACTCCCTGGCGGGAACGGACGGCGAGGACCAGCTGAACGGCGCGGACGGCAACGACACGCTGGCCGGCGGAGGCGATGCCGACTCGTTCGCGTTCGACACCGCGCCCGGCGCGGGCAACGTGGACACGATCCTCGATTTTGCGAGCGGAACCGACAAGCTCGCGCTCGACAGCGGCGTCTTCGCCGGCCTGACGTTCACTGGCGGCGTGCTGGACGCCACGAGCTTCTCGGACAGCGGCGCGCCTGCGAGCGCATCGCCGCAGATCGTCTACGACCCCTCTACGGGCGCCCTCTACTACGACGCGGACGGGAACACGAGCGGCGCGACGCAGCCGTTCGCGCAGCTCGGCGACGGGGTCGGTGGCGACTACGGCATCCCGCTCATCGCCGCCACCGACATCTACGAGCTCATCGTCTAGACGATCCCGAAATCCGCCTCCGTGATCCCCGGGCCGCCGGTGAGCAGCGCGAACTGGACCGCGTCCGCGCTGTTGCCGTCGCCCGTGGGATCGTAGTAGAGCTCGCCGGTGTCGGTATCGTAGAGGATGTACTGCCCCGCCGTGCCGCCCGTCAGCGGATCCGAGGCGGCGTAGAACGCCGCGGCCGCAAGCGCGCCCGGCGCGAGCGCGGTGAAAATCGCGTCCTCGAGCTCGATCGCGTCGCCCGCGGGCGCCATGTCGGTGATCTCGTCCACGTTCGTCGCGCCGAGCGCCGTGTCGAACACGAACACGTCGGACCCCGCGCCGCCGGTGAGCGAGTCGTTGCCGCTCCCGCCCTCGAGCGTATCGGCGCCGGAGCTGCCCGCGAGGGTGTCGCCGAACTGCGAGCCGCGCACCGCCTCGATTCCGGTGAAGGTGTCGGTGTCGCCCCAGCCGTCGGTGGCGGTCCCGGTCGCGAGGCTCACGTCCACCGCCGACGGGTCGTTCTGGTAGTCGATGCGGTCGTTGCCCGCGCCGCCGGTAATCGAGTCGTCGCCCTTGTTGCCGCGGAACCTCTCGGTGTCGGCCGTGAGGCCCGAACCCGTCAGGCTGTCGTTGAAGTCGCCTCCGTATAGGGCCTCCACGTTCACCAGGCTGTCGGTGAAGCCGAAGCCGTCCTGGACGACGCCGGTCGCGAGGCTCGCCGTCACGGCGCTCGTCGAGCGCGAGTAGCTCGCGATGTCGAATCCGGTGCCGCCGTCGATGTGGTCGTGCCCGCCCATGCCCTCGAAGAGCTCGAATTCGTCGTTGTCCGCGTTGCCACCGATCAGGATGTCGTCGAACTCGGAGCCGCGCACGTGCGTGATGTCGTAGAGATAGTCGACGCTGCCGTAGCCGTCGGTCGCGGTTCCCAGGCGCAGATCGACGAACACGCTCCAGGGATCGAAGCTGTAGTCGGCGAGGTCGAAGTCGGTCGTGTCAACCGTGGCGCTGCCGCCCTGCGCGGTCGGAAGCGCGCCTGCGCTGCCGGCGATGGTGTCGCTGCCGGCGTTCCCGCGGAAGAACTCGAACAGGTTGCCGTTGAACGACGTGCTGCTCGAGCCGCCGATCAGCGAGTCGCCGAACGCCGTCCCGATGACGCCGTCGATCGTACCCGCGACCAGCACGTCGGTGCCGATCGTGGCGCCGCCGAGATCGGTGGCCGAGTTGCTGCCGAGGCGCGCGTTGACCGCGTTGGCCGCCGCGCTGTAGTCGACGAGATCGAGATAGCCGCTCTGCGTTCCGCCGCCGTTGATCGAGTCGTTGCCGCCGTTGCCCACGTAGGTCTCGGTGGCGTCCTCGGTCGTCAGCGTGAGCGTGTACGCGTTGCTGCCGGTGATCGTGTCCGCGGCGCTGCCGCCGATCACACGCTCGAAGCCGTCGACCGTGTCCGTGGCCGCGCCGTCGGTCACCGTGCCCGTCGCGAGGTTGATCGTGAGCGCGCTGCCGACCCCGCTGTAATCCAGCGTGTCGCGGGTGCCCGCGCCGCCGTGGAACGCGTCGTTCGCCGCATCGAGCGTGGCGACCACGGTGTCGTTGCCGTCCCCGCCGTCGATGTTCGCATCGGCGCCCCCGCCTGGAGTCAGCCGGTCGTCGCCCGCGCTGCCGAGCAGCGTGTCCGCGCCGCCGCCGCCCGAGAGCGTGTCATTCCCGCCGCCACCGTCGAGCGAATCCGCCTGCGTGTTGCTGCCGGTCATCGAGTCGCCGCCCGCGGAACCGGTCATCATGGTCGCCCCTGTCATCGCGTTCGCGTTGAGGCTGATCCCCGGCGCCCAGTTGACGTTCCAGAGATTCAGCGTGCCGGCGCCGGTGAACGTCCATGTGACGGCGCCCACGATGTTCGTCGCGTCGATTGCCGCGGCGCCCGTGATCGTGAGGTTCAAGACCTCCACGCCTCCGACGGTCGGCGTGACCGTCCCCGCGCCGAGGGAGGCCGACATCGTGTCCGCAAGCGTGGTGTTGAAATCGAACCCCTGGATGACGTCGGTGTCGTCGAGCGTCGTGCCCATGCCGAAGCTGTCGCCCGCCGCGCCGTCTCCCGGATCGCCGAACAGCAGGGATGTCCCGGTGCCCGCGGTGAACACGTGCCCGGCGCCGTTGGCCTGCGCGTGCGCCGTGATGTTGCCCGTATAGCCCGCGGTGTTCAGGTCGCCCGGCAAGGAATTGAAAACGACGCTCGACGCCGCGCCGCCGCCGTTGAGGTCCCAGTCACCCGAAGCGAGAGCCCCGTCGATCTCGGCGGACGTGTTGCCGATCGTCATGTTGACGGTCTCCACGCTGTTCAGGTGCAGGCCGCCGGACATGCTGGTACCGGACACGCCCATCCCCGTGATGTCCACGTTGAACGTGTCGGACCCCGCGCCGCCGTCGATCGCATCGAACTGATCGAACAGGCCCGCGGCGCTGTTGAAGTTGAACGTATCGCCCCCGCCACCGCCCTGGATCAGGACCACGACAGACCCGGTCGTCGGCGCGGTGTAGGTGCCGCCCGTCGTGCTTTCGCCCCTCAGCACGAGGGTCGTGCCGGTGAACGTAGAGGCGTCGATCGTCGCCGCGCGGATGCCGTCGATCGTGAGTGGCGCCGCGCCCCCGACACGCAGGGTTCCGCCCATCACCGAGCTGGATTCGTTCAGGTGGACCGTGGCCGAGGTCGAGCCCGTCACCGACATGACCTCGATGGTCTCGATGTCGCGGTCGCTGCCGGTCTGTCCCACGTTGAGCCAGAACGACGAGTCCTTGACGTTGATCTGCATGACGTCGTCGGTCGTCCCCGCGCCCGTTTCCCGCAGCGCCAGCCGGTCGGAAAAATCGATCACGCTGATCTGCAGCGGCCGGTTGAACGCCGTGCCGCTCGAGGCGCCGGTGAGCTGCGTGAGCCCGAAGAGATCGAGCTCGCCGCCGCCGCTGCCCGTCACCTCGATCAGGGTCGCGCCGGTGAAGCCGCTGGTCACCGTGTTGGCGCTGAAGTCACCGCCGGGCGACGGCGTGTTGTTGATGCGGATCGTCTCCACGCCCGAGGTGTTGATCGTGGCGTTCAGCCCGCCGTCGCGGATTTCGAAGTTGAGAACGTCGCTGCCGCCCGCGCTGTTGTCCACGCCCACCGTAAGCGCGGATCCGTCGTAGTCCTCCAGCCCGAAGACGAGCTGCGCCGCGCCGGCGAGCGTGCTGTTGTTCACCGCTCCGGTGTGCGGCGCATCGTTGATCGTGAGCGTGCGACCCGCGGAGCCGGTGACCGTGACGCCGCGCACGTCGGCCCAGCCGTCGGTGTCCGTCGGACCACCGGCCGCCGCATCGAACCCGATCTGGCCGTTGATGCCCCCTTCGGCACGCAGCAGGACATACTCCACGTCGTCCATGTCCGGCGTGACGTTCAAGTTCGTGATATCGGCGCTGAGGGTGTCGTTGCCCGCGCCGCCGCGGAGCGTGTCGCTCGTCGCGAGCGTGCCGACGACGGTGAAGTCGAGCACGTCGTTCCCGGCCCCGCCGTCGACCGAGTTGTTGCCGGCGTTGCCCGTGATGGTGTTGTCGAGCGTATTTCCGGTGCCGTCCTGGTCCGTAGGCAGCGCCCAGCCGTTGAAGAGCACCAGGTTCTCCACGCCGGCGGCGAGCGTGTAGTTGCCGGTGGAGGCGGCGATCGTGCTGACGACCGTATCGGTGCCCAGCGTATCGGTCACCACGTCGGCGAGCGAATCGACCCAATACGTGTCGTTCCCGTCGGCGCCGATCATCGTGTCGTTGCCGCCGCCGCCGTCGAGCGTATCGTTCCCGGCCAGCCCCGTGAGGCTGTTGTTGAAGCCGTTGCCCCGGATGAAGTTGTCGAGGGCATTGCCCGTGCCGTTGATCGGTGCGGTGCCCACCAGGATCAAGTTCTCGACCTCGGGGCCGAGCACCCAGGTGACCGAGCTGAACACGGTGTCGGTGCCGTTGCCCGCCAGCTCGACCGTCTTGTCGAGCGCGTTGTCCACGTAGTAGGTGTCGTTGCCCTTGCCGCCGGCCATCGAGTCGGCGCCGTCCAGGCCGTCGAGCACGTTGTTGCCGTCGTTGCCGGTGAGGTTGTTGACGACCGGCGTGGCGCCTTTCTTCACGAACACGTTGTAGTTGCCCGTGCCCGAAAGCGCCACGTGCTCCACGTTCCAGTAGGTGCCGGGCGCGCTCGTGCCCTCGCCAAAATTCAGCGTGATCGATCCGGCCGAGGAGTTCACGTTGAGGTTGAGCAGGTCGCCCGAGCCTCCCGCAGCCGCGTCGCTCTCTACGATCGTGTCGAACAGGTCCGCGTTGTAGGTGTCGTTCCCGTCGCCGCCGGTGAGCAGGTTGGCGAGCGAGTTGCCGGTGAGGACGTTGGCGATCCCGTTGCCGGTGCCCTCGAGCGCGCTGCCGCCGAGGGTCAGGTTCTCGATCAGGTTCGTGCCGAGGAAGATGGTGCCGTCGGCGAGGCTCGTGGAGCGCAGGTACGTGATGACCGTGTCGGTGCCACCGCCGGAGATCGATTCGTCCACGTCGTCCAGCGCGCTCGCGAGCTCATAGATGTCGTTGCCGAGGCCGCCGCGCATCACGTCGTTGCCGCCCTGGCCCACGAGCGAGTCGTTGCCGGCGCCCCCGAGCAGCGTGTCGTCGCCGCCGCCGCCGAAGATCGTGTCGTTGCCGGTAGAGCCGTCGAGCTGGTTATTGCCCGCACTGCCGTAGATCGTGTTGTCGATCAGGTTGCCCGTAGCGTTGACGTTCCCCACGCCCGGATCGAGCCGCAGGGTCTCCACGTTCGCCGCGAGCACATAAGCGGCGCTGCCGCGATAGATCACCGTGTCCACGAAGCCCGGCTGCACCACGCCCGCCACGAGCAGGTTCGGCACCTCGGTGACCAGGTCGGTCGCGCCGTCGAT
>JBBINV010000002.1:65515-116509 GCA_037443705.1 Betaproteobacteria bacterium
GTCGTTGCCGGCACCGCCCGTGAGCTTGTCGTTGCCCCCGGCGCCGTCGAGCAGGTTCGCTCCCGCGTTTCCGAGGATGATGTTGTCGAGCGAGTTGCCCACGCCGGTCAGGTCCGCGCTGCCCGTGAGCGTGAGGTTCTCCACGTTGTCGAAGAGCCGCAGGATGCTGATCGACGAGTTGACCGTGTCGATTCCGCCGACCACCGTGGTCGTGCCGACGACGTAATTCGGAAGCTCGAACACCATGTCGCGCGTGTAGGGGCTACTCGTGTCCTGCGCATCCGAGAGCGTGTAGAGGTCGTTGCCCGCGCCGCCGGACATCGAGTCGTAGCCCGCGCCGCCGTCGATGGTGTCGTTGCCCGCGCCGCCCGAAACCGTGTCGTTGCCATCGCCCGCGAGGATCGAGTCGTTGCCATCTCCGCCCGAGACGGTGTCGTTGCCCGTTCCGGCGTCGATCGTGTCGTTGCCCGCATCGCCCGACACCATGTCAGTGCCGGCGCCGGCATCGATCCGGTCGTTGCCGAGGCCGCCACCCATCGTGTCGTTGCCCGAGTCGCCGGCCATGTTGTCGTCGCCCGCCAGGCCGAGCAGCACGTTGTTGCCCGTGTTGCCGTCGATCTTGTTCGCGAGCGCATTGCCGGTCCCGTTTACGTTGCTCGCGCCCGTGAGGATGAGGCGCTCGAAGTGCGTGCCGAGGGTGTGGGTCTGCGAGCTGAGCACCGTGTCGATGCCTTCGTTCAGCAGCTCCGCGGTGATCACGTCGCCCGCGTTGTCGATGACGTAGACGTCGTTGCCCTTGCCGCCGGTCAGGCTGTCGGCGCCCGTGTTGCCGTCCAGCACGTCGTTTCCGTCGCCGCCGATCAGCGTGTCCGCGCCGTTGTTGCCGTAGAGCGCGTTGTCGAGCGCGTTGCCGGTGATCTTGAACGCCGTGCCCGCGACCTCGACGCTCGCCTGCTCGATCCCGTTCGGCAGCGTGTACAGGCTGAAACCCGCGTTGCTCAGGAGAACCCGGTCCTGGCCGCCCGCGTCCACGCCCACGACGTCGCCCGTATCGGCGAGAAGGTAGACGTCGTCGCCCAGCCCGCCGTCTAACGAATCGTTGCCCGCGCCGCCGTCGAGCGTATCGTTGCCGGCGCCGCCCTTCAGCGTGTCGTTGCCGGTGCCGCCGCTCAGCGAATCGTTGCCGAGCGCGCCGTCCAGGACGTTGTTGCCGCTGTTGCCGGAGATCACGTTGTCCAGCGGATTGCCGGTGCCGTTGATGTGCTGCGTGCCGGTAAGCGTCAGGTTCTCGAGGTTCGCGCCGAGCACCCAGCTGATCGAGCTCTGCACGAGATCGGTGCCGTTCGTCACCTGCGGCAGCCCGAAAGGCGACGACGGGCCGAACGTATTCGCGACCTCGATGATCACGTCGCCCGCGGAGTCGACGATGTAGGTGTCTCCGCCCTGCCCGCCGCTCAGCGTGTCGTTGCCGGCGCCCCCGTCGAGCACGTCGGCGCTCCCGGTCGTGCTGCCGAGGTCGTCCACCGTGATGCGGTTCGCGAGCGCGTTGCCGGTGAGCGTGTTGGCGCCGCCGCCGCGGTCGGTCAGGTTCTCCACGTTCGCGGTGAGCGCATAGCTGAAGTTGCCGGCGAGAATGACGAGGTCGGTTCCCTCGCCGAAGTTCTCGTAGACGACGTCGCTCGCCGAGTTGATGACGTAGGTGTCGTTGCCCAGACCACCGTACAGCGTCTGGTTTCCGCCGCTGCCCGCGATGGCGGCGTCCGGGATCGAAAGAATGATGTCGTCGCCGTTGGTGCCCGCGACGTTCGGAAACAGCGTGGAGGAAAGGTTGATCACGGCCATGGCCATCTCCCGTCTAGACGTTCGTGGATTCTTCCTTGCGCCCCTGCGAGGACCGGAACTGCCCGCACTCGAAGTATACGGTGCCGCCGCAAGGGTTCACGCTTTTTCGCCGGAAGCCTTGACGCAGTTGGCGCCGCGATGCAGCGGCCTTATCCGTTCATCCGGTTGCCGGTGTCGTCCTCGGCGGCGACAAAGCCGCGGTTTTGCTCGCGAATTTTCGCAGCGGCCTCGTCATATAGGAACGGCAAATAGGCGTATCGGCGGCCGCGCTTGACAGGGGTCGCCTCGTGGAGCATGCCGCAGGCGAAGACGACCGCGCCGCCGGCCGGCGCCACGTAGGTCTGCTCGCCGTACTCGGGGAAACGCAGCTCGCCGCCTTCGTATTCCCCGGTATTGAGATTCAGCGTCACCGCGAAGCGCCGGTGCGCGGTGCCCTTGCCGCCGTTGTCGCGATGCGGCCGGAAGAAGCCGCCTTCGGAAGCGTCGTAGCACGCGACGATGTGGCGCTCGATGCGTGTCGCCTCGAACGCAAACGCGCGCCGGATTTCGGGCACCAGGCGCCGCCGGATGCGCGCGATGCAGGCCGCGCGCAACGCTTCGTCGAGGATCGTCTGGTCGCGCCGGCGCTTGAAGCCGTAGTCGTACTCGCCCACGGTCATGCCGTTCCGGTCGCGCATCACGCCCGAGTCCTTGCCGCCGTGCTCCCCGTAGTGCGCGATCAGCCGCGCGCAGAGCTCGGGCTCGAACACGCGCGGCAACACGAGCACCGGCGCGGTCGTCCCTTGCGCGGCCGGCCGCGAGCGAACGAGGGAGAGCACCCGCTCCGCATGGCGGCGTGCGTCGGCTTCGAACGGAACCGCCGCGAGCACGCGCAGGCGCTCGTCCAGGACGAACGTCTGCGGCGTGAATAGCGTTCCCTTCTGCCGGTCTTCGGTCACGGCGCCGTACGCACGGCTGACGGCGCGGTCGAAGTCCCAGAACCAGCGGTAGCCGGGCAGCACCTCGCGCACCCGCGCGGCGCGCTCGTCTTCCGGGTCCACGCTCACGCCGAAGAACGCCGCGCGCGCGTCGTCGAACAGCTCGCGCGCGCCGAGAAACTCCGCGAGCACCGCGGCCGAGAGGGCCTGTCCCGCCGAGCCGAAGAAGCACAGCACCACGGTACGCCCGGCGACCGAGTCGAAGTGGTATTTCTCGTTCGAGGTGCAGCGCGCGACGAACCACGGCGCCGGGTCTCCCGGCAGGAACCGCGGCGGCACTTCGCTCATCGCCCTGCTAGAACTGCCAGATCGAGGAGAAGTGGAACCGGAAGTGGTTGCGCTGGCGCGTGCCCTCGGGGTCGAGGATCTGCGCGACGTCGAGCTTGAGCGAGAAGCTCTTCTGGTGGCTGAGCCTGAGGCCGAGCCCCGCGCTCGCGAGGCCGCTGCGGATCTGCTCGCCCGGCAGCGGGTTCACGCGCGAGGTGCGCCCGAAGTCGTAGAACGCGAGCACGCGCGCCTGCCAGTCCTTGAGCCCCAGGCGCGGCGCGAGCTCCGGCGTGTAGAGCTCGAGCGAGCCCGCGTGCCCGCGGTCGTCGGCGCGCTCGCGCTCGAGGAACCCGCGCACCGTGTTGGCGCCCGCGGCGCCGAACTGCTCCGGGGGCGTGAGCTCGTCCTCGGTGTGCTGCAGGTCGAAGCGCGCGCGAAACTGCCAGTCGCCCTCGAGCGCCTGCGCCATGCTCGCCCCGGCGCGAAGGAGGCGGTACGCGGCCTTGGCGTTCGTGCGCGCGCGCCCGATGGCGCCGGTGTCGCCGCGCGAGCCGCCCGGAATGTTGGCGAGCGCCGTCGCGTACACCGAGACGATGCCCGCGGGGCGCGTCCAGGTTCCGGCGTAGGTCGCCGAGACCGGCGTCAGCGAAAACGTGGCGCCCGCCGTGCCGCAGCCCTCGGCGCCGAAGGTGCCGAGGGCGCAGGTGTTGCGGTACATGCGGTGGTCGAGCCCGAACACGAGCTTGTGGTCGTAGCCCACGACGCGCTCGAGCTGCTTGTTGTAGCGCATCCCGACCACGCCGCCGCGCCCGGAGAACGCGAGCGCGCCCGCCGGCGTCTGCGTGGTGCCGGCGTCGACGTCCGAGTAGCCCGCGAATGCGTCGAGCGACGCCCCCAGCGAATAGAGCGGGAAGTGAAAGCCCGCGCTGTAGATCCCGACATCCTTCAGGTGATCGGGCGAGGTGACGTACTGGAGCGTCATCGCGATGTCGCGGTTCGCGAGGTTCGCGTTCTGGTAGCCGAATCCGAGCCGGTAGTAGCCGGTCGCCGGGGTCCCGCTGTTGTCGAGCGTGACGAAGAATTTTTTCGGGTCCTCGTCGGTCACCTCGACGAGCGCATCGACCTCGCCCTGCTGCTCGCCCGCGCGCAGCGTCACGTTGGTCTGCTTGGCGGGATTTTCGTTCAGGATCCGGAGGTTCTTCGCCACCTCGTTCGCGTTCGGCGTCTTTCCCTGCTGCAGCGACACGAGCCCCGCGCGGACGTTTGCTTCGTCGAAGAACTTGTTGCCCTGCACTTCGAGCTTGCGGATGCGCGCCTCGATCACGCGCAGCAGCACCTGGCCCTTCTCGAGATCCTGCTCCGGGAGGTACACCTGTACCGCGGCGTAGCCGCGCGCGCGGTAAGCCGCCTCGAGCGCCTCGAGCGCGCGCTGCACGTCGCCGAAATCGCGCCCCTCGCCCGCGAACGGCGCGACGAGGACCTCGACCTCCTCGGCCGGCAGCAGCGTGTTGCCTTCCACGTTGTAGCGCTCGATGTCGAAGCGCAGCTCGAGCGGCGTGGGAACCGATGGCGGCTGCTGCGCCTGCGAAACCGAAGGCAGGATCGAAAGGGAAAAAACCGCGAAAACCGCGGCGATTCGGTTCATAGCCCGAGTTTTACCTTCCATTTCAGGCTATTAGGCCAGACTTCTCGAATCCGTGTCAAATTTCCTACTGGACGATGCACTCGAGGTCGCCGGCCTTGCCCACCGTGCCGCCCTGGATCGACTGGTTGGAGGCCGCCGTAGGAAGGGTGATCCGCACCCCTTCGCCCGGCGGCAGCAGCACCGGCGGCGTGATCGGCGTGGCGACGAAGCCGAACTCGCCGAGCTTGAATTCCAGCGCGCCGGCCTGGTTGAACACGATGATCACGCCGTCGGCGACGTCTACGTAAAGGCCGTTGGCGGGCGCGCCGCCCGAGGGCTGCGGGATGTTGGCGCAGTCGTTGTTGCAGAAGAGCGCGCCGAAGTTGGTGCCGCGGATCCCCACGGTGGCGGTAGGCGTGGCGAGCCTGAAGTTCGCCGGGTTGCGCCGCCCGAGCAGCCCGGTGATCGCGCGCAAGCCCCCTTTCAGCAGGCTGAAGGCGACATTGTCCTCCTGCGGCCGGCCTTCCTCGTACTTGTAGGCGTCGATCTTGAGCTGGCTGTTGGGCCGCACCACGATCTCGGCGCCGTCGGCCCACTTGATCCGCGCGTAGGCGTTGTCCGCCGTCACCAGCACGTCGCCCTCGTGAACCTCGGACTTCACCGAGATGATGCGCGAGGTGCCGTCCACGCGCCGCGCGATCACGGCACCCGACAGGTGCGTGATCTGCCCGGAGAGCGCGAGCGCGGCCTCGGCGCCGAGCGCCGCCGCAGCCGCCAGCAGCAGGCTAGCTGCAGCGCGGAGCCTTCTTCTTCTTCTCATCCTTGCCTCCGGGACCGGTCGGCCCGCCGGTTTCCACGAATTCCTCGCCGATCTCCTGCTGCTGCTCACCCACCTCCTCCACGAACTCGACTGTCTGGAAGAAATTGTTGATCGTCTGCACCAGTACCTCGGGCAGGCCCTGGACCACGGTCACGAGCGCGCCACCCGAGCCGTAGACGCCGGTCGCGGTGAGCGTGCCGTCCGAGACCGGGCTCGTGAAGAGCACCCCGCAGCCCTCGCAGGTGAAGGCGTTCACCGAGGCGAAGCCGCCGTCGGCGACGATCGCCGCATTGGCCCGGTCGCCCGTGCCCTGCTGCAGGATCACGCTCGCGGCCCCCGCGTCGATCGAGACGTCGCCCTGCGGCGAGTAGATGAGCGCGTGGCTGTCGTTGCCGGCGCCGCCCGCGAGCAGGATGTTCCCGGAGCTGACGATATTGATGAACGCGGGATCGATCGAGGCCGAGGCGCCGTCCGCCGCACCGCCCTGGATCGTGAGGCCGCCCACCGCCATGGCGAGCCCGCCGCCCGCGCTGAGCTTGGCGCTCGCGCCGGCGTCGGTGTCGCTGCCCCGGATCAGCACCGAACCCGCGCTCACCGCGAGATCGCCGCTCGCGCTGATCCCGGCCGGCGCGGAGCCGGAGGGCTCGATCCGGAGCAGCCCCGCGTTCATCTGCGTGGCGGGCGATGTGATGCTCGCCACGCCCGTGCGCGCCTGGATGGTGCCGCCGGTGAGGCTCGCCAGGGTCCCCGCATTGATCGTGCCCGCCGGATCGAGACTGATCACGTTCCCTTCCAGGACCACGTTGGCCGCGCCGAGCGGCTGATTGACCGCGAGCGTGCCGCCCGCGGCGAGGCGCAGCGTGTTCACGGCGCCGAGGCTCGCGAGCAGCGGGAAGTTTCCGCTCGAGGTGAGGTTCAGGTTGTTGAACCCCGAGCCCATCGAGCCGCCGGTCCAGCCGAAGTCGGCGGTGACGGCGAAATTCCCCGTGCCGTCGACCGAGCCGGAAGCGAGGCTCATCGTCCCCGTATTGAGCCCGCCGTCCACCGTGAGCGAGCCGCCGTCTACGTTGAGCATCGCCGCGCCCATGGCGCCTACGTTGAACTTGCCGCCGGTGACCTTGAGCGTGGCGCCGGCATCGACCGTTGCGCTGGTTCCCGCGTTGAAGACGCCGGACTGAACCTGCAGCAGACCCGCGCCGAGCGTGACGCCCGACGCGTCGACCGTCGCGCCGTCGAGGGTGCGCGTGCCGGCCCCGCCGAGATCGAGCGTGGCGCCCGAGAGCACCAGGTTTCCCGGCCCCGCGACCGTGCCGCCGTTCCAGCTGAACATCCCGCCCGCGTGCACGAGCGTAGCGCCCGAGAAAAGATTGAGCATGCCGCTGCCGAGGATGACCGTGGGAATGCTGAGGGTCGCAGTGCCCGCCGCTACGTTGGTCGTCCCCTGGCTCGTGAGCGAGCCGCTGCCGCCCACCGTGGGCGCCGAAAGCGTGAGCGTCCCGGTGCTGACGAGCGCGCGGTCGAGCGTCACGCTCCCGCTGATCGTGCTCGTGCCACCGGCCGCGAGCGTGACCGTGCCGCCCGCGCCCATCGTGCCGCCGTTGAAGCTCAGGTTCCGCACCGTCCAGGCGCCGGTCCCGAGGAGCGAGCCGCCCGCGATCGAGAGCGTGCCGTTCGCGGCGCTCGAGGCGTTCGTCGCGTCGAGGCTGCCGCCCGTGAGGATCGAGAGCGTGTCGTTGCCCGCGATCACCAGGCTCTTCACCGCCTGCGCCCCCGAGCCGATGGTGATCGTCGCGGTCCCCGCAAGCTCGGGGATGGTCACGACGTCCGCCGCGGTAGGCACGGTGTCCGTGCTCCAGTTCAGCGCGTCGGTCCAGTTGAACGTCCCCGCGCCGCCGTCCCAGGTGAACGGCCCGCCGGGCACCAGCAGCCGGAACGCCCCCGGCGGCCCGGCGAGCGTGACCGGCGTCATCGCGTTGGGATCGTTGATCGTCGCGAACGACCCGCCCGCCGTGCCGGTCGCGTTGATCAGCTGGAACGTGTTGCCCGACGCCGGCGTGAAGCCCGAGATATTCGTGACGTTCAGCGTCCCGCCGAGCGTCACGTTGCCGGTCACGTCGATCGCGTCGTACTGCGTGCCGCGCGTGAGCCCGCCGAGCTCGATGTTGACCGTGCCGCCCGACCCGAGGACGAGATTGCCGTTGACTGTCAGCAGGCCCGCCGACGCGCCCGGATTGATCGTGCCGTCGTTGGTGAGCGTGGGCACGGTGATCGCGCCCGCGCCCTGGATCGTGCCGGTCGAGGAGTTGGTCAGCGCCGCACCGGTCGACAGGGACCCGCCGGTGAAATTGAGGATGCCGTCGTTGGTCGTAAAGCCCGTGGTCGAGAGAGCGCCGCCGGAGTTGAGATTCATCGTCCCGGCGTTGGTCACGGTGCCGGCGGCGAGGCTCGCGGCTCCGTTCACGTTGACGATTCCGCCGGCGAGGTTGTTGAAATTGCCGGCGCCGCCAACGCTCTCGCCAGCGCCGAAGTTGAACACGCCGCCCGACTCGTTGTCGATCACCGCGCCGCCGGCGAGGCTCAGGACGCCTGCGTTCGCCGTGCCGAAGTTGTTCCACGTCCGTCCGGACAGGGTGTTGCCGCCCAGGCTGAGCGTGCTCGCTCCGAAAGTGTCGAGCGAGCCCGCGCCGCCGATCGTGCCGCCAATCCAGTTGAAGCCGCCCTGAACCGTAAGATCACCGCTGCCGCCAAGGAGTCCGCCCTGGACTGCGAGCGTCTGCGTGCTCGACAGCGTCACGGGCGCGTTCACGTTGAGCGTGGCCCCGGCAAGCACGCGCACCTCGCCCGTCCCCGTGAACACGGTTCCCGCATCGAGATTGCCCGTGCCGCCGAACGCCTCGAAGACCGCCCCGGCGCCGCCAAGATTGATGGTCCCGGTGTTCGTGAACGACTGCGTATAGTTGAATCTCCCGCTGGCGACGTTGATCGTCCCGGCGTTGGTCGCCGTGGGTCCGTCGAACGAAACGTCAAATGCGCCAGCGTTGGCCGTGAACACGCCGCCGGCAAGGTTATTGAAGGTGCCGACGCCGTCGATGTCGGTGGTGAAGCTGGTGGCGGTCGCGGCGAACGTGCCGGAGTTGTTGATCGTCGTGGCGGCGCTCGACAGATTGATGGCGCCGTCGGTCCAGTTCACGGTACCGAAGTTGTCCCACGTGGTGCCGGTGAGCGTCTTCGTCGAAGCGCCGGAGAGCGTGCTCGTTCCATTGGTGGTCAGCCCGCCCAACCCCGAAATGGCACCGCCCGCCCAGGTGAAGCCCTGGTTCACCGTGAGTGCCCCGGTGCCTTCGATTAGGCCGCTCGTGAGCGCGAGGTTGTCCGCGCCGAGCGGCCCGTTCACCGTCATCGTGCCGCCGGAGACATTGAACATCCCCGGGCCGCTGATGTCGGCGCCGGCGTTGAAATTCTGGATTCCCGAGGTGAAGTTGACGGTTCCCGCCACCGTGTAGGCGCCCGCCCCCGCGCCGCCGCTCGCCAGATTGAGCACGGCGCCCGAGGCCACGTTCACCGTGCCGTCGTTGTTGAACCCGCCGCCCAGCCCGTTGATCGCGACGGTCCCGGTCTGCACGTCGAGCGTGCCGCCGAGCGCGTTGTCGAACCTGAGCGTACCGCCCGCCTGGTCGAACGTCGTGGTCCCTCCGCCCGCGCTCTTCACGAAATCGCCGGTATTGAAGAACGTCGCGGCACCCGCATCGGCGCGCACCAGCCCGTTGCCCGTCGCCGTGAGCGAGCCGAAGTTGTTGAACTGCGCGCCGTTGCGAAGCGCGATCTGCCCGTTGTTGCTCCAGACGCCGCTCGCGCTGTTGTTGGTGAACGTGCGCGCGTCGAGCACCATGCTCGCGCCGCTGATCGACAGCGCCCCGTTGACGGTCGTCATCCCGGCCCCGGATTGCGTGCCGCCCGACCAGCCAAAGCTCCCGTTCACCGACAGGTCGCCCGCGCCATTGATCGTGCCGCTCGCGAGCGTGAGATTGTCCGCGCTCATGGAGGCGTTCACCGTCATCGTGCCGCCGGCGACGTTGAACGTTCCCGCCCCGCTGATCTCCGCGCCGCTGTTGAACTGCAGCGTGCCGTTGGTGAAGTTGACCGCGCCGCCGACCGTGTAGACGCCCGCCCCCGCGCCGCCGCTCGCCAGATTGAGCACGGCGCCCGAGGCCACGTTCACCGTGCCGTCGTTGTTGAACCCGCCGCCCAGGCCGTTGATCGCGACAGTCCCGGTCTGCACGTCGAGCGTGCCGCCGAGCGTGTTGTCGAACCTGAGCGTACCGCCCGCCTGGTCGAAGGTCGTGGTGCCCGTGGCGACGGTCTTGCCCAGCAAGCCCGAATTCGTGAACGACCCCGCGCCGGCGTCGCTGCGTACTAGCCCGTTGCCCTGCATGTCGAGCGTGCTCGCGTTGACGAACTCGGCGCCATTGCGAAGGGTCAGCTGCCCGTTGCCGAACCAGACGCCGCCGGGGCCCCCGTTCGTGAACAGGCGTGCATCGAGCACCAGGCTCGAGCCGCCCATCGTCAGCGTTCCGTTCACGGTCGTCGATCCGGCGCCCGACTGCGTGCCGCCCGTCCAGGAGAAGCTGTCGTTCGCCGTAATCGCGCCGGTGCCATTGATGGTGCCCGAGCCGAGCTGGAGATTGTCCGCGCTGAGCGGCGCGTTCACCGTCAAGGTGCCACCGTTCACCACGAATGCGCCCGCGCCGCTGATGCTTCCGCCCGTGAGCGTCTGCGTCCCGGTCGTGAACGTGAGCTGCGAACCGGCGCCGAGCGTGTAATTGCCCACGCCGGTGCCGCTGCTCGCGAGCGTCATTTGCGCGCTTGCGCCGAGGTTCACCGTACCGTCGTTGTCGAACCCACCGCCGAGGCCATTGATCGCCACCGTACCCGTCTGAACGTCGAACGTGCCCGAGTTATCGAGCGTGAGCGTGCCGCCGGCCTGGTCGAAGGTCGTGGTGCCGGAGGCGCCGTTCTTCGAGAAAATGCCGATGTTGGTAAACGTGCCGGCGCCGGCATCGGCGCGCATCAACCCGTCGCCGGTCGCGAGGATCATCCCCGAGTTCTCGAACAGCGCGCCATTGCGCAGAGTGATCTGCCCGTTGCCGCTCCAGAGGGCCGTGGGACTGTTGTTGTAGAGCGCGCGCCCGTCGAGCACCATGCTCGCACCGCTGATCGTGAGGCTCGCGCCTGCGGTCACGTCGGTAGCACCCGCCCCCGACATCGTGCCGCCGGACCACTTGAGGCTCCCGTCCACGAGGAGCGTTCCCGCGCCGTTGAGCGTGCCGCTCGCGAGCTCCAGGTTGTCCGCGTTCATTCCGCTCGCTACCGTCATCGTGCCGCCGGCGATCTTGAACAGGCCCGTTCCCGCGATGTCGGCGCCGGCGTTGAACGTCTGAGTGCCGCCGGTGAAGTTCACCTGACCCGTGCCCGCGAGCACGTAGGTTCCCGCGCCCGCACCGCCGCTTGCGAGCGTCATTGCCGTGGTGTCGGCGAGCGTCACCTGCCCATTGTTGTTGAAGCCGCCGCCGAGCCCGTTCAGCGCGAGCGTGCCGGTCTGCACCTCGATGATGCCGGTGTTGTTCACCGCGAGCGTGCCGCCCCCCTGGTCGAACGTCGTCGTGCCGACGCCGCCGTTCTTGGAGAATGTCCCGGAATTGACGAAGACCGCCACTCCGGCGTCCGCACGGACCGTGCCGTCGCTCGTCGCAGTGAGAGTTCCGGCGTTCTGGAACAGCGCGCCGTTGCGCAACGTAATCTGCCCGGTGCCGCTCCAGATGCCGCTCGCGCTGCTGTTCGTGAACGTGCGCCCGTCGAGCACCATGCTCGAGCCGGTGATCGCCAGGCTTGCGGTGTTCGCCACCGTCGTCGAGCCCGCACCCGACTGCGTGCCGCCCGACCAGGTCATCGAGTTGTTCACGACTACCGCGCCGGAGGTATTGAGCGAGCCGCCGCTCAGTATCAGGTTCGCCACCGTCCAGTCGCCGCTTCCCGCGAGGCTGCCGCCGCCGATGCTGAGCGTGCCGTTCACCGCGCTTGAGGCATTCGCGACACTGAGGCTCCCGCCCGAGAGAAGCAACGTGTCGTCTCCCGTGATCACCACGCTCTTCGCGCTCTGCGCGCCCGACGGGATGAAGATCGTCTGCGTGCCCGAAAGCTCGGGGATCTGCACGTCGTCGGTGGAGATCGGGACGTTGTTGGTGCTCCAGTTGTTGGCGTCGAGCCAGTTGAGCGTCCCCGCGCCGCCATCCCAGATCACGAGGCTCGTGATCGCCTGAGCGTTCACCGTGACATCGGCAGGGTTGTAGGTCGGGGTCACGGTGAGATTGGCGCTCGTGACGGAGCTGAACGTGCCGGTCACGTTGCCCGTCGCGCTGAGGATCACCAGATCGTCGCCGCCGCTCTGCGGGGTATAGCCGCCGACCCCGTCGACCGTCAGGGTCCCGCCGAGGGTCGCCGTCCCGAAGACCGGCAGATTGCCTGCCGTGGCCACGCTCTGGATCGTCGCGTAGAGCGTACCCGTCGAGGTCTGCGTGAAGTTCCCGTTGATCTGCAGCGGGGTGCGATCGAGGGTGATCCATCCGTCGTTCAGGACGTTGCCGTTGATCTGGCGCGGGCCGCCGCCGTCGAGCAGCGCAATTACCTGCGCGCCCGGAAGGTTGTGCAGCGTTCCGGTCTCCAGCGTCGCCACGTTTCCATTGGGCGAGGTAAGCACAACCTGAGAGGAATTGGCGAACTCGCCGGCGCTGTCGTGAACCTGGAGCGTTGCGGGGCCCGCGCTCGCATTGACCACGATCGTGCCGAAGTTCGCTACCGTTCCGAGGCGCGCCGCGTCCGTTCCCAGCGCCGCCGACT
The DNA here is from genome assembly GCA_037443705.1 of Betaproteobacteria bacterium. Lineage (GTDB taxonomy): Bacteria > Pseudomonadota > Gammaproteobacteria > Burkholderiales > SG8-39 > 2-02-FULL-66-14. The sequence goes on from JBBINV010000002.1 coordinate 77,940, forward strand.
CCGAGACGCTCAGCGACGCATTCGCGTTGATCTTCAGATCGCCGCCGCCGGTGACGTCGCCCGCGCCGAGCGAGAATGCGGACGGCGTCGTCCCGTCGCCGAGCTCCAGCTTGCCCGCCAGCAGGACACCCGAACCGCCCGGCAGGATCGAGCCGGGACCAACGGCGCGCACCACGCCGGTACCGCCGATCGAGCTGCCGTAGGTGCCGCCGAACCAGTTCAGCCCGTTCGCCACCACGGCGACCGGCGCCGCGCTGTTGACGGTCAGCGCGCCGCTGTCGTTGATGATCAGCCCGCCGGCCCAGGAGCTCGCGTTCGTTGCGTCCGTGAGGAAGAACGTCGCGTCCTGTAACGCGCCCACGATCACCGAGGGGCCGCTCGAATTGACCTGCTTGGCCGTCACCGCGACCGGCGAGCCGCCGAATTGCACGTCGCCCGAGCCGCTGAACTGGACGATGCCGTTCGAGCCGGCGTTGAGGCCGGCGTTGATCGAGATGCCGTTCACGCTGTTCAACGTCGTGACGCCGTCCACGCCGCCGCCGGAGATGCTGCGGTCGATCGCCGCATCGACCACGACCGTGTCTCCCATCAGCGTAAACGTGCCGACCTGGATCTGTCCGCCCGCCCCCGAATTGAGCGTCGTGGCGACCGTGAGCGCGCCGGTATTCGAATCGCCGAGCTGCAGCCCCCCGCCGGTGATCCTGCCGAGCTCCGAGGCCGTGATGCTCAGGCAGCTGCCCAAATCGTCGAGACAGTAGTTCTTATCGATGTCCGCCTCTACCGCGAGCGGACGGGAAGCGGTGAGCGGCGCGATCGTGGTCACGCCAGTACCGCCACCGAGCGTGCCGATCTTGTTGCCGATCGTGATCGTATCGGTACGGATGGTGATGTTGTCGTTTGCGGTCGCAGTGCAGATTACGCCCCCCGTATCGATCGAGCTGCCGGAGCCGCACACGGCCGTACCTGCGGGCACGACGAGGTCGTTCGCCTTGATCTGGATCTCGCCCCCGGCGACCGTCTGGACGCCCTTCACCACACCGGGGAAGAACGGGACATTGCCAATCGAGAGCGAGGCGCCGGGCGTCGCGTCGATGAAGATTCCCGGCCCCAGTTCGTGCGTGTGCGCTTCCAGATTCGTCACGCTCAGGCGCATCGGCGCGCTGCTCGTGCCGATCGAGCCGCCGATCGCGCCGAGGTTTTCGACTTCCATCAGCAGGTTCTGCGCGGTGATGAGCGACGAGCCCGACGCGCGAAGGATGCTCGCGCCCGGCGTGTCGGCGTTCTGCTGCAGCTCCACGTCCGCGGCGGTGATGTTCTCTACGACGATGCTGCCGCCCGTGCCGGGCGCGAGACCCGGGCCGACCTGCAACGTGACCTTCCCGGTCCCCGCGCCAAGCGTCGTTGCCGACGCCATCGTGATACCACCGAGCCCCGGATCCCGGTTGGCCGATTGCGCGGCCGGGCTGTTGGCCACGAGCGTGATCGCCGCGTCCGTGGTGGACACATCGGCATTGATCAGGATGCTCCGCCCGGCCTCCATCGTGAGCGTCTTGGCCGGGGTCAGCCCGGCGATGGCGGCGTTGACCGTGATGTCGTTGTCCGCCTGCAACAGGACGTTGTTGAGCAGGAGCTGCGCGTCCACGGCGCCGGCCGTGATTACGCTGTTTGCGCCGTCGAAATCCGTGAACAGAATCGCCAGCGCCGATAGATCGTCGCCCGGCGTCGAATCACCGTTGATATCGGGGTTCGCCGCTTCGATCGTCAGGTTCTTCGGATCGAGCAACAGCGTGCCCGCAGTGCCTTTGGGCGCGGAGGTGTCAACCGTGCCGCGGAAATCCAGTCCCCCTTTGCTAGAGACCTCTACGAAGCCGCCGTTCCCGCCATGGTCGCCGCCACGCGCCGTGACCGTACCGTACATTCCGGTGGCCTCGTTCGACCAGACAATGACCTTTCCGCCGTCGCCGGCGTCGGTGGCGTCGGCGCGGATCACCGCGTCGCGACCCACGTAGGTGCGGCTCGCGTTCGGAACGTCGGGGTTCTTGCCCTGGTAGTCGCCGCCCACGAGCACCGTGCCTCCGCCCGAGGCGCCGGAGGCGTCGACCTGCGCGCCGTCCATCACGCCGACCTTGTCGCCGAGGAGCTGGACAGTGCCGCCCCTGGCGCCGCTCGCGCTCGTCACGCTGCCCGCTTCCAGAATCGTCTTGTCGGCAGCGCGGAACACGATGCGCCCGGTGGCGTCGCGCGAGACCGAATCCGCGCGCACGATGCCACGCTGGTTGATCACGCCCGCGTAGATGCCGGCCTTGCCGCCCTCGGTGAGGATCTGCCCCACGTTGAGCGCTTCGCCGCCCGCCTCGACCTCTACGGCGAGGTTCGGAACGTCGGCCTCTACCATGCGCACGCTCTTGCCGGCGGCGAGCAGCACCTCGCCGTTGGGCGCGTTGATGACACCGTGATTCTGGATGTCGGGCGCAATCAGATAAACGAAGCCGCCGTTGGCCGCCCGGATCGCGGCATCGCTCTCCACCACCACCGAGCCCGCGACCTGGCCGGCCGCGAAGTTGAGCTTGCCGGCGAGGAAATCCGAATCGGTGATGTTGAGCGTCGTGGCAACCAGCCCCGCGACGTCGATCCGCGCGCCCGCGCCGAACAGAACGCCGTTCGGGTTGACGAGAAAGACCTTGCCGTTCGACCAGAGGCTGCCGAGGATCGCCGAGGGATCCTGCCCCACGACCCGGTTGAGGACCGCGCTCTGCGCGTTGACCTGGTTGAAGCGGACTGCCTCGCGCGCGCCAATCGAGAACGATTGCCAATTGATGATCGAGCCGGGGCTGTTGGTGATACTGAGCGTGGAGCCCACGGTGGAGGCGCTGACCGCGCCGTTCGCCACCTGCATCCCGGTCGGGTTGGCGAGCGCCGCGCCGGCGAAGCAAGAAGCGACCAGCGCGCTCAGCAGCCTGACGCGCGACGGACAATCGTTGCGGTGCCGACCCTGCATCCGCGTTCTCCCTGCGTTGGTCTTATCCGCTAGTCTAGGCCAACGGCCCTGGATTGCAATCCGGATTGTTCACGAGGATTCAAGTTCGGGCCGATTCCGATACTGCTCCAGCGCCTCGGGATTCGCGAGCGCCTCCACGTTCTTCACCGGCCGTCCGTGAACTATGTCACGCACCGCCAGCTCCACGATCTTGCCGCTCTTGGTGCGCGGAATGTCGGTCACCTGCAAGATTTTGTCAGGCACATGGCGCGGCGTCGTGTTCTCGCGGATGCGGCGCTTGATTCTCTGAATCAGCGCCTCGTCGAGCGGACGATCGTCCTTCAGCTTCACGAACAGCACGACCCGGACGTCGCCTTTCCAATCCTGGCCGACGACGAGCGATTCGACGACCTCTTCCAGGCTCTCGACCTGGCGGTAGATCTCGGCGGTGCCGATGCGCACGCCGCCCGGGTTGAGCACCGCGTCCGAGCGCCCGTAGATCACCAGGCCCCCGTGCTCGGTCTCCTCGCACCAGTCGCCGTGGCGCCAGACGTTCGGGTACTGCTCGAAGTACGCGGCGCGGTACTTCGCGCCGTCGGGGTCGTTCCAGAACCCGACCGGCATCGAGGGGAAGGGCTTCGTGCAGACGAGCTCGCCCTTCTCGCCCTTCAGGGGCTTTCCGCGCTCATCGAAAATCTCCACCGCCATGCCGAGGCCCTTGCACTGGATCTCGCCGCGCCACACCGGCAGCGTCGGATTGCCGAGCACGAAGCAGGACACGATGTCGGTTCCCCCCGAGATCGACGACAGGCAAACGTCGGACTTGACGTTCGAGTAGACGTAGTCGAAGCCTTCCGCAACGAGCGGCGAGCCGGTGGAGAGGATCGCGCGCAGGCTCTCCAGCCGGTGCGTTTCGCGCGGACGCAAGCCCGCCTTGGCGATCGCGTCGATGAACTTCGCGGAGGTGCCGAAGTGCGTCATGCGCTCGGCGTCTGCCAGATCGAAGAGCGTGCGGCCGTCTCCGGCGAACGGCGAGCCGTCGAAGAGCAGCAGCGTGGCCTCCGACGCGAGCCCCGAAGCGAGCCAGTTCCACATCATCCAGCCGAGCGTGGTGAAGTAGAAGAGCCGGTCGCCCGCGCGTACGTCCGCGTGCAGGCGGTGCTCCTTCAGGTGCTGCAGAAGCGTGCCGCCGGTGCCGTGAACGATGCACTTCGGCACCCCGGTGGTTCCCGAGGAGTAGAGGATGTACAGCGGATGGTCGAACGCCACCGGCTCGAATGCGATGTCGCCCGGCGCATACGCGCCGACCACCGCGTCCAGCCCCTCGTGGTACGAGACCTGAAAGATCTCCTTCACGCTCGGCAGGCGCGAGGCGATCTCGCCGTTCTTCTCGCGCAGGTCGAACTCCCTGCCGCCGTAGTAGCAGCGGTCGCAGCAGAAGAACACCTTCGGCGCGATCTGCCCGAAGCGGTCGAGCACGCCCTGCACGCCGAAATCCGGCGAGCAGCTGGACCAGACCGCGCCGAGGCTCGAGGCCGCGAGCATCGCCGCGATCGCTTCGGGCAGGTTCGGAAGGTAGCCCGCGACGCGATCGCCCTTCGTCACGCCCTGCGCGCGCAGCGCCCGCGCGATGCGCGAGACGAGGCTGCGGAGCCCGTCGTGCGAGAGCCGGCGCTTCACGCGCTCCTCGCCCCAGAACACGATCGCATCGCCCGCGCCGCGCGTTCGCAGCAGATTCTCCGCGAAGTTCAGCCTCGCGTCCGGGAACCATCGGGCCCCGGGCATGCGATCGCCGTCGAGAAGTATCCGGCTGCCCTTCTCGCCGCGGACTTCGCAGAAGTCCCACAGCAGGTCCCAGAATTCCTCGCGCTGCTCGACCGACCAGCGGTGCAGCCCGGCCCAGTCGCGCCTGCCGGCACGCCGCATGAAGCGCGCCATGTCGGTGCGCGCCGCTTTCGCGGGATCGGGCGTCCAGAGCGGGTTCACACCGTCGCCTCGCGCAGGCGCTCGCGGATCGCCTCGGGAATGCGCACCGGCTTCTGCGCCTTCCTGTCGACGAACACGACCACCGCGGCGCCGTCGGCGTAGAGGTGCCGGTCGCCCTCCAGGTGCAGTTCATAGAACGTGGGCACGCTCGAGCCGCCGGGCGATCCGACGAACAGCTTCACCTCCACCGTTCCCGGATAGGTGATCGGCCGCTTGTAGTTGCAGGTCGCGTTCGCGATCACGATGCCGGTGTCCTTCCACGCGCCGCGCTCGGGGATGAGCGCGTCGAACCAGCTGATGCGCGTCTGCTCCATGTAGCGGAAGTACACGGTGTTGTTCACATGACCCATCGCGTCCATGTCGCCCCAGCGGATCGGGATTCGCTCGACGTGGGCCAGCGTGCGGGTTCCGGTCATGGCGCGGCGCGGTTGTATGTGATAACGTTCTGTGGCACCATGTTATCATGATTCGGACGCAGATCAGCCTGACGGAGTCCGAGTACGCGGCCGCCAAGCGCGAGGCGCGGCGTCTCGGGATCTCGCTGGCGGAGCTGCTGCGGCGCTCGCTGCGCGCCGTCGTGCCCGCCGACCCGTCCGCGCCGTGGATGCGGTACGCCGGGATGGTGGCCTCCGGCGACCGCGAATCGAGCCGCCGGATCGACGAAGTCGTGTATGGCCGCAAGGACTGATGCGTACGTCGACACGTCGGCCCTGATCGCGTTCGCGGATCGCTCCGACAGCTATCATCCGCTTTTCCGCCAGCGCTTCGCCTCACCGCCCCGCCTGGTCACCACCACGCTGGTCGCCGCGGAAGGCCACGGCTGGTTCCTGCGGCGTTACGACCGGACGCGCGCGCTCCAGTTCCTGTCCATGCTCGAGGACATGAAGCCGCTCCAGGTGCTCCCCGTGGGCGGGCAGGAACTGGCCGCGGGAACCGCCATGCTGAGACGCTTCGCCGACCAGGAGCTGACGCTCGCGGACGCGGTGGCGCTGCACGTCATGGCGGCGCGCCGTATCCGGTCCTGCTGGTCCACCGACCGGCACCTGGGCCTGACGGGCGTGTCCCTGGTCATTGACGAAGGATGAGCGAGGACATGACCCGGGACTCGATGCACTACGACCTCGTGATCGTGGGCGGCGGGCCGGCGGGTCTCGCGGCGGCGATCCGCGCGAAGCAGGTCGCGCCCGACATCGGCGTGTGCGTGCTCGAAAAGGGCTCCGAGATCGGCGCGCACATCCTCTCGGGCGCGGTGATGGATCCGCGCGCGATCGACGAGCTGATTCCCGACTGGAAGGACAAGGGTGCGCCCTTGAATGTGCCGGTCCGCGAGGACCGGTTTTACTTTCTCACCGAGGCTTCTTCCTTCAGAACCCCGAATTTCCTCCTCCCCTCCTGCTTCAGGAACCACGGCAACTTCGTCGTGAGCCTCGGCAACGTGTGCCGCTGGCTCGCGCAACAGGCCGAGAGCCTCGGCGTGGAAATCTTCCCCGGGTTCGCGGCCGCCGAGGTGCTCTACGACGAGCGCGGCGCGGTGAAGGGCGTCGCCACCGGCGACATGGGCGTCAACCGCAAGGGCGAGAAGACCGGCGCGTTCCAGCCGGGCGTGGAGCTGCACGGCAAGTACACGTTCTTCGCCGAGGGCTGCCGAGGGCACCTCGGACGCCGGCTCGAGGCGAAATACGGCCTGCGCGGCGCAGCGGATCCGCAGGTCTACGGCATCGGGCTGAAGGAGCTGTGGGAGGTCAGGCCCGAAAGGCACGTGCCGGGGCTGGTGGTGCACACCGCAGGCTGGCCGCTCGATCCGGATACCTACGGCGGCTCGTTCCTCTATCACCTCGACGGCAACCAGGTCGCGGCGGGGTTCGTGGTGGGGCTCGCCTACTCGAATCCCTATCTCAGCCCTTACGAGGAATTCCAGCGCTACAAGACGCATCCCGCGATCCGCGGCACCTTCGAGGGCGGCAAGCGCATCGCCTACGGCGCGCGCGCGATAGCCGCGGGCGGGATCCAGTCCCTGCCCACGCTCGTTTTCCCGGGCGGCTGCCTGATCGGCGACGAGGCGGGGTTCCTGAATGCCTCGCGCATCAAGGGCAGCCACTGCGCGATCAAGACCGGGATGCTCGCGGCGGAAGCGGCGTGCGCCGCTGTCGCCGCAGGCCGCTCGGGCGACGAGCTCGCCGCCTACCCCGAGGCGTTTCGTCGGAGCTGGCTGTTCGACGAGCTCTGGCGCGCGCGCAATTTCAAGCCTTGGATGTCGAAAGGCCTGTGGCTGGGAACGATGATGGTCGGCATCGACCAGGTGGTGTTCGCCGGAAAGGCGCCGTGGACTCTGCATCATGCTCATGCCGACCACGAGACGTTGAAGAGCAAGGCCGACGCGAGACCCATTCCATATCCGAAACCCGATGGCGTGCTCACCTTCGACCGGCTGACCAGCGTCTCCTTCTCGAACACGAACCACGCCGAGGACCAGCCGGTGCATCTCACGCTCAAGGACGCGTCGATCCCGGTGAAGGTGAACCTGGAGCGGTACGCCGGGCCGGAGCAGCGCTACTGTCCTGCCGGGGTTTACGAATTCGTCGAAACGGAATCGAATCCGAGGCTTCAGATCAACGCGCAGAACTGCGTGCACTGCAAGACCTGCGACATCAAGGATCCGACCCAGAACATCGTCTGGGTCACGCCCGAGGGCGGCGGCGGGCCGAACTATCCCAACATGTGAGGCTCGGGACGGAGTAACGACATGCCCAGGGAAACCGTACCGAAATACGCCGCGTTCCGGGATTTCTATCCCTACTACCTGTCCGAGCATTCGAACCGCACGTGCCGTCGGCTGCACTTCATCGGCACGACATTCGGGATCCTTTTTCTCGCGCACGCGTTCTCCACGCTCGATTTCCGGTGGGTGCTCGCGGGCGTCGTCCAGGGCTACGCCTGGGCCTGGATCGGGCACTTCTTCTTCGAGCGCAACCGGCCCGCCACCTTCACTTATCCCCTCTACAGCTTCATGGGCGACTGGGTGATGTGGAAGGAAATGCTCACCGGCAAGATCCGGTTCTGACCGCCGGATTGACGCAAGTCAAACGGCACGCGCGGCCGCCGTGCTCTCCTAGCGCGCATGGCAGCGGACGTCTTCTCGCTCGCGGACGATCTCGGTCCCGCCAAGGTGATCCACGTGCACGAGCCGGCGAGCGGCGTCAGGGGCATCCTCGTCGTGGACAACGTCGCCGCGGGACCGTCGATCGGCGGGCTGCGCATGGCGGCCGACGTGTCGCTCGAGGAGTGCGCGCGCCTCGCGCGCGCGATGACGCTGAAGAACGCCGCCGCGGGGCTCGCGCACGGAGGCGGCAAATCGGTGCTCTTCGGCGACCCGCGCATGCCGCGGCAGCGGAAGGAGACGCTCGTGCGCGGGTTCGCGCACGCGCTGCGCAACGAATCCGACTACATCTTCGGCCCCGACATGGGGACCGACGAGAGCTGCATGGCCTGGGTGAAGGACGAGATCGGCCGCGCGGTGGGACTTCCGCGCGAGATCGGCGGGATCCCGCTCGACGAGATCGGCGCCACCGGCTGGGGCCTCGCTCATTCGGCCGACGTGGCAGCACGCCACTGCAACCTGTCGCTGCGCGGCGCGCGTGTCGCGATTCAGGGATTCGGCGCGGTAGGCAGGCACGCCGCGAGGTTCCTGGCCAGTCTGGGCGCCGTGCTCGTGGCGGCGTCGGACTCGAAGGGCACGTTGCAGGATCCGGAAGGTCTCGATCTCGGAACGCTCATCCCGCTCAAGGACAAGGGCGGCAGCGTCCTCGACTATCCGCGCGGCCGAAAGCTCGGATGCGACGACATCCTGGACGTGGAGTGCGAGCTATGGATTCCGGCCGCGCGCCCGGACGTGGTGCGCGAGGACAACGCCGCGCGGCTGCGCACGAAGATCGTCGTGCAGGGCGCGAACATTCCCTTCACGGCGGGCGCCGAGCGCATGCTCGACGCCCGCGGCGTCCTCGTGATACCGGACTTCATCGCGAACGCCGGCGGCGTGATCTGCGCGGCGATGGAGTATCGCGGCGCCTCGCAATCGCAGGCTTTCGCCGCGATCGAGGAGAAAATCCGCGCCAACACGCGCCAGGTGCTGGAGGCGACCGCCGCCGGAGGCGTCCGGCCGCGCGAGGCGGCGCTCAGGCTCGCCGGCGACCGTGTCAGGAAAGCGATGGCGAATCGCCGCTGGGCGATTCTGTGATCCGGTAAGCGCCTGCTCCGTCGTCCCCGCGAAGGCGGGACCCAAGCGGATTCCCGCCTTCGCGGGAATGACGAACGATCACGCCGCGAGGAACTGGTCCTCGCCGAGCGCCATCACCGCGGCGGCTCCGCCGACCACCGCGTCGCGCAGCCCTTGCGCCTGCGACAGGACGTGATCGCCGAAGAACCGGGCCGTCTTGATCTTGGCGCCATGGAAATCCGCGTCGGCCTGTCCCTGCGAAATCTTCCTCTCCGAAATGAGGGCGGCTTTCGCCATCTGCCAGCCGCCGCAGACGATGCCCATCAGCTTGAGGAACGGCACCGCGCCGGCGAAGGCCGCGCGCGGGTCCCTGCCCGCAGTGGCGAGGATGTAGTCGACGCAATCGGACGCGGCCTGCACGCCTTTCGCGAAATGGGCGCGCAGGGCCCGGATGTCACCGTTCGAAGACCCGGAAAGAACCTGGTCGAACTGCTTCAGCTCCGCCAGCAACGCCTTCACGGTCGCTCCGCCCTCGCGCGCGATCTTGCGCCCCACGAGGTCGTTCGCCTGGATCCCGGTGGTGCCCTCGTAGATGCTGGTGATGCGCGCGTCCCGGTAGTGCTGCGCGGCGCCCGTCTCCTCGATGAAGCCCATGCCGCCGTGCACCTGCACGCCGAGCGACGCGACCTCGATCCCGGTCTCGGTCGACCAGCCCTTCACCACCGGGATGATCAGATCAACGAAGGCCTGCTGTCGCTGCCGTTCTCCGGCATCGGGGTGCTTCTGAGCCAGATCCAGCGACGCCGCCGCGACGTACGCGAGCGCGCGCATGGCCTCGGTCTGGGACTTCATCAGCATCAGCATGCGGCGCACGTCAGGGTGCCGGATGATCGGCACCGCGCCTGCGCCCGCCACGAGGTCGCGGCCCTGCACGCGCTCTCTGGCGTAGGCGAGCGCGCGCTGGAACGCGCGCTCCGCCACCGCGACGCCTTCCAGCCCCACGCCGAAGCGCGCCGCGTTCATCATCACGAACATGTATTCGAGGCCCCGGTTCTCCTCGCCGACCAGGTAGCCGACCGCCTTGTCGAACACCATCACCGCCGTGGGGCTCGCGTGGATCCCGAGCTTGTGTTCGATCGAGGCGCAGGCGGCGCCGTTGCGCGCGCCGAGGCTGCCGTCGGTGTTGACCAGGAACTTCGGCACCACGAAGAGCGAGATTCCCTTCACGCCCTCGGGCGCATCGGGCGTTCGTGCGAGCACCAGATGGACGATGTTCTCCGCAAGGTCGTGCTCGCCGTAGGTGATGAAGATCTTCTGGCCCGAGACGAGGTAGTGGCCGCCCGCGCGCTCGGCGCGCGTACGAAGCAGCGCAAGGTCCGAGCCCGCCTGCGGCTCGGTGAGATTCATGGTCCCGGTCCACTGGCCGCTCGCCATCTTCGGGAGGAAGATCTTCTTGAGCGATTCCGAGCCTCGCAGCAGGAGCGCGTGGATCGCCCCCTGGGTGAGAAGCGGGCAAAGCGAAAACGACAGGTTCGCGCTCGACCACATCTCGTCGACCGGCGTCGCCACGAGCTTGGGAAGCCCCTGCCCGCCCCACTCCCGCTCGATCGGGAGCGCTGCCCAGCCGCCATCGACGTATTGCCGGTAGGCCTCGCGGAAGCCCTTCGGCGTGGCGACCTTCCCGTCCTTCCAGACCGAGCCTTCCCGGTCGCCGGAGCGGTTCAGGGGATCGAGAACTCCCGAGGCGAACTTGGACGCTTCCTCGAGAATCGCGTCGACCACGTCCGGGGTCGCCTCCTCGCAGCCGGGCAGCCTCGCGATCGCGGCGAGCCCGGCGAGCTCGTTGAGCACGAAGCGCATGTCCTTCAGCGGCGCGCGATAGGCACTCATTTCTTGAGCTCCTCCACCAGCTCCGGCACCACCTTGAACAGATCGCCCACGATCCCGTAGTCGGCGACCGAGAAGATCGGCGCCTCTTCGTCCTTGTTGATCGCGACGATCACCCGGCTGTCCTTCATGCCGGCCAGGTGCTGAATCGCGCCCGATATCCCCACCGCGATGTACAGCTCGGGCGCGACGATCTTGCCGGTCTGCCCGACCTGCCAGTCGTTCGGCACGAACCCGGCGTCCACCGCCGCGCGCGAGGCGCCCATCGCGGCGTTCAGCCTGTCCGCGAGCGGCTCGAGCAGCTTGAAGTTGTCCCCCGAGCCCATGCCGCGCCCGCCCGAGACGACCACGCGCGCGGCGGTGAGCTCCGGGCGCTCGGACCTGGCCTCTTCGCGGCCAACGAACCTGGACAATCCGGAATCCTGAGGGGCCGCGACGCTTTCGATTTGCGCGTTTCCCCCGGTCGCCGCAACCGCGTCAAACCCCGTGGTGCGCACCGTGATCACCTTGATCGCGTCGCCCGACTGCACCGTGGCGAGCGCATTGCCGGCGTAGATCGGCCGCACGAACGTGTCGGGCGACTCCACCGAAACGATATCCGAGATCTGCTGCGAGTCGAGCAGTGCCGCGGCGCGCGGCATCACGTTCTTGCCGTTCGAGGTCGCCGGTGCAAGGAGGTGCGTGTAGCTCTTCGCCACCTGGACGAGGAGCGCCGCGACGTTCTCGGCGATCTCGTCGTCGAGCTGCGGCGCATCCGCGTGCAGCACCTTCGCCACGCCCGCAATGCCGGCCGCGGCCTTCGCGGCCTCGCCGCAATTGTGGCCCGCTACGAGAACGTGCACCGCGGCGTCGATTTTCTGCGCCGCCGCGACGCAGTTGAGCGTCGCCTTCTTGACCGCCTTGTTGTTGTGCTCCGCGAGGACGAGGACCGGCATCTAGATCACCTTCGCTTCGTTTCTGAGCTTTGCCACGAGCGTTCTTGCGTCGGGCACCTTGGTCCCGGCCTTGCGCTTCGGGGGCTCGACCACTTTCAGCGTCTTCAGGCGCGGCGCGACATCCACCCCGAGCATGTCGGGCTTGAGCGTCTCGAGGGGCTTCTTCTTCGCCTTCATGATGTTCGGCAGCGTCACGTAGCGCGGCTCGTTAAGGCGCAGGTCCGTGGTGATGACCGCGGGGAGCTTCAGCTGCACCGTATCGAGGCCCCCGTCGACCTCCCGTGTGACGACTGCATTCTGATTTTCGATTCGTACTTTTGACGCGAAGGTCGCCTGGCCCCACCCCAGGAGCGCCGCCAGCATCTGCCCGGTCTGGTTCGAGTCGTCGTCGATCGCCTGCTTGCCGAGGATCACGATCTGCGGGTTTTCCTTCGCAACCACGCTCTTCAGGAGCTTTGCAACGGCCAGCGGCTGCAGATCCGCATCGGTCTCCACGAGGATCGCCTTGTCGGCGCCGATCGCGAGCGCGGTGCGCAGCGTCTCCTGGCAGGCCGCCACGCCGCACGAGACCGCCACGATTTCGGTGACCACCCCGGCTTCCTTCAGCCGCACCGCCTCCTCCACCGCGATCTCGTCGAAGGGATTCATCGACATCTTGACGTTCGCGGTCTCCACGCCGGTGCCGTCGGCTTTCACGCGCACCTTGACGTTGAAGTCAACCACGCGCTTGACTGGAACGAGGATTTTCATAGAGGAAATTATACCGTCCGCGCTCTCGAGTTAAGTGTCGCCGCCACGACGTTTCAAACGCGCTCAGCGCCCGGACTTCTCCTCGAGAAGCGCTTTGAGCTCCGCTATCGCATCAAGGTCCTTCGGACGCCCGGAGGCCGCCTTGACTTGTATGAGGGTCGGAAGGTCCAGGCAGAGACATCGATAGCCGTACAGCTCGACTTCAATGCAGTGCGCGGCGAGCGATTCATAGCCGCCCGCGCCCGAGATCTCGCCCAGCAAATCCAGATCACCGGCCGAGGTGGTCAACGTGAAATTCAGTCCGGCAGCGAGCGTCTTCTCGTCAAGGTGAAACGGCAGTCCCGGAGGAGCGCCACGCAGGTACGCCTGCAGCGGCCCCAGCGCCCGGGCAATTCGTCCAAGATTCTCCGAATCGCGCGCGTACACCACGTCTACGTCCTGCGTAAGTCGCGCGGACCCATGCAGGGTCGCTGCTACGCCTCCAACGATGACGAACCGGACCTCCGACGCGCACAGCGCTTCGATGAGGCCCCGGAAGGCGATCACGCCACGCGCTTCTTGCTCGCGGCCAGGCCGGCCCGCCGCAACTCTTCGGCAAAACGCGCAAGCTCCTGAAGCTGTTCCAGGCGCTGCTCCGGCGTGAGCGACAGATTGCGTCGCAGCAGCGTGCGATCCACGTCCCGCATATAGCGTTCGATGACCAGATCCAGAGACGTGGGAGCTTTGGGTTCCGTCATGACCTTCCGTTCGCGACCATTCTACTGCGCTTACGGCCGGTAGCCGAAGCTCGGCGGCCCGGGCTCGCGCAGCGGCGCGGCGAGAGCGGCGAACTCGGTGAGGATTTCGCGCGTGCGGCGCGGGTCGATGATCTCCTCCACGATGAACGATTCGGCGCTGCGGAAGGGCGACTTGAATTTCGCGAGCCGTGCCTCGATCTCGGCCAGCTTCGCGGCCGGATCGGGCGCTGCCTCGATCTCGGACTTGTAGGCCGCTTCCAGCCCGCCCGCGATCGGCAGCGACCCCCAGTCGCCCGAGGGCCAGGCGTAGCGCAGGCAGTAGCGCGCCGGGTTCATGTGCGCCGCGCCCGCCACGCCGTAGACCTTGCGCACGAGGATCGCGCACCAGGGCACGGTCGCCTGATAGACCGCCTGCATCGCGCGCGCGCCGTGGCGGATCGTGCCCGCCTCTTCCGCCTCGCGCCCGATGAGAAAGCCCGGCACGTCCACGAGATGCACCACCGGCAGATGGAAGGTCTGCGCGAGATCGACGAAGCGGATCACCTTGTCGCAGGCGTCCGCGGTCCAGGCGCCGCCGTAGTGGTACGGGTCGCTCGCCATCACCGCCACCGGCCAGCCGTCCAGGCGCGCGAGCCCCGTGATCACGGACCGGCCCCAGCGCCGGCCGATCTCGCAGAAGCTTCCCTCGTCCATCAGCGCCTCCACGATCGGGCGCATCCGGTAGACCTTGCGCGGATCGCGCGGGATGGCGTCGACCAGCCATTCGACCTGGCGTTTGGGGTCATCCCTGGAAGGGATATTCTCGGGAAGTGCGTAGACCGACGACGGAAGATAGGAGAGAAAGCGCCGTGCCATCGCGAACGCTTCGGCTTCCGAACCGGCTTCGTCGTCGATCGCGCCGTTCCTCGTGTGGATCGCGCTCCCGCCGAGCTCGTTCTTCCCGAGCACCTGGCCCACGCGCGCGACCACCGGCGGACCCGCCACGAACATCTGCGCCGTGTCCTTCACGATCACCGAGTAGTGGCTCGCCGCGACGCGCGCCGCGCCCAGCCCCGCCACCGAGCCGAGCGCAAGCGCGACCACCGGCACGCGCGAGAGGTTGTCGGCGCAGATCTGCCAGAACGGCATGCTCGGAAGCAGCGTGCGCCCCTCGATCTCGATGTTCTTGACCGAGCCGCCGCCGCCCGTGCCGTCGACCAGCCGCACGAGCGGAATGCGCAGGTCGTGCGCCATGCGCTCCACGGTCACGAGCTTTTCCTTGATCGCGGCGTCGTTCGCGCCGCCGCGCACCGTGAAATCGTCGCCCGCCACCGCGACCGGGCGGCCGTCGATCTTCGCGCGCCCCATCACCAGGTTCGCGGGCGTGAACGACTCGATGCGGCCGTCGGCCCCGTAGCTCGCCCGGCCGGCGATGCTCCCGATCTCGTGAAAGCTCCCGGGGTCAACCAGCGCGTCGATCCTCTCGCGCACCGTGAGCCTGCCCTGCCCCTTGTGGCGCGCGACCTTCTCCGGGCCGCCCATCCCGGCCGCAAGCGCCTTGCGCGCGGCGAGCTCCTCGAGCTCCGCGCGCCAGCCCTCGCGCTCCTCCTTGTCGCGTTTCACCGTACGCCTCCGGGCGATTTCGCTATTTGTTGCCCACGATACCCGGCTCCTTGCAACAATGGCAATCGTCCGATGAGAATCGAATGCGAAGTCGCCGGCAGGGTCATCCGCGTCGAGGTCGCGCCCGGACAGCGGATCGAGGCGGGCGATCCGCTGCTGCTCGTGGAGTGCATGAAGATGGAGATCCCGCTGCTCGCGCCGGTGCCCGGGCGCGTGTGCGAGATCCTCGTGGCCGAGGGCGAGATGGTCGCCGAGGGCCAGGCCGCGGTGCGGATCGAGCGATGAGCGCAGGCCCCGAAGCGGCGTTCCGCGAGAAGCTCGCGCAGGGGCGCTTCGAGATCCAGCGCTGCGGCAGTTGCGCGAGGCACGTATTCTATCCGCGCGTACTTTGCCCGCATTGCGGCTCCGGCCGCCTCGAGTGGACCGCGCCGAGCGGGTGGGGCACCGTCTATTCCACGACCGTTGTGCGCCGCAAGCCCGCGGACGGGGGCGATTACAACGTCGCGCTCGTCGATCTGGACGAAGGAGTGAGATTGATGAGCAGCATCGTCGGGGCTGCTCCTCATGAAGTGAGCATCGGAGCAAGAGTCAAGGCACGCGTCCAGGAAGGCAGAGTCGTTTTCTCCCCGGCATGAGAGGCACCGTAGCGATCGCAGGGGTAGGGCTCGCGGGCTGCGGCGAGGCCCCTGGCTGGTCGGAAACCGAGATCGCGGCGGCGGCGGCGCGCGATGCGCTTGCGGATGCCGGGCTCACGACGAAGGACGTCGATGGTCTGATCGCCGCGAGCACCAATATCTTCATGTCCGGACTCGCGCTCGCCGAGCATCTCGGAATCCGCCCGCGCTTCACCGACTCGACCATGATCGGCGGCTCCTCGTTCGTGGGGCATCTGATTCCCGCGGCGCTTGCGCTGAACGCGGGGCTCGCCGACGTCGTGCTCGTGGCCTACGGCTCGAACCAGCGCACCGGCGTGGGACGGAGCGACGCCGCGAAGCACAAGCTCGCGCTCGACCCGCAGCCCTGGGAGCAGCCCTACCGGCCCTTCAACCCGCCCACCTCGTACGCGCTCGCGGCGGCGCGCCACATGCACCAGTACGGCACGACCCGCGAGCAGCTCGCCGAGGTGGCGGTGGCGGCGAGGAAATGGGCATCCTTGAATCCGGAGGCGTTTTCCAGAGGGCCGCTGAGCGTCGGCGACGTCCTCGGTTCGCGGATGGTCTGCGACCCCCTCACCGTAAGGGACTGCTGCCTGGTCACCGATGGCGGCGGCGCGTACGTTCTGGTACGCGCGGATCGCGCGAAGGACCTGCCGAGGAAACCCGCGTACCTGCTCGGCGCGGGCTCGGCGCATTGGCACCGCCAGATTTCCCAGATGCCCGATCTCACGGTCACGGCGGCAACCGAATCGGGCGCGCGCGCCTTCTCGATGGCGGGCCTCGCGCCCGCAGACGTGGACGTGGTGGAGCTCTACGACGCCTTCACCATCAACACGATCCTGTTTCTCGAGGACCTCGGGTTCTGCGCCAAGGGCGAAGGCGGCCCCTTCGTCGCGGGCGGCCGGATCGCGCCCGGCGGCGAGCTCCCCGTGAACACCAACGGCGGAGGCCTCTCGTGCGTGCATCCCGGCATGTACGGGATCTTCCTGGTGATCGAAGCGGTGCGACAATTGCGGGGCGAGGCCGGCGCGCGCCAGGTGAAGGACGCCAATGTCGCGCTCGCGCACGGCAACGGGGGCGTTCTCTCGAGTCAGGTAACGGCGCTATTCGGGACGGAAAGGGCACTTTGAAGGACAAGGTCTCTCCCCAGGAATGGCAGACCCGCGTCGATCTCGCCGCCTGCTACCGCCTCATCACGCACTACGGCATGAGCGACCTGATCTACAACCACATCTCGGCGCGCGTGCCGGGGAGCGAAGCGCACATCCTCATCAACGCCTACGGCATGCTGTACGAGGAGATCACCGCCTCGAGCCTGGTGAAGATCGACCTGGAGGGCCGGACGGTGCTCGACCCGGGCACGGGCTACGGCATCAACCAGGCCGGGTTCGTCATCCACAGCGCGGTGCACAAGGCGCGCGCCGACGTTGGCTGCGTGATCCACACCCACTCGATCGCGGGGATGGCAGTCTCGGCGCTCGAATGCGGCCTGCTGCCGATCACGCAGACTGCGATGTACTTCGACAGCATCGGCATGCACGAGTACGAGAGCGTGGCGATCGACCCGGACGAGCAGCAGCGCCTCGTGCGCGACCTCGGGAAGTCGAAGGCGATGATCCTCCGGAACCACGGCCTGCTCGCGGTGGGCGCGAGCGTCCCGGAAGCCTTCACCAACATGTTCTGGCTCGAGCGCGCCTGCCAGGCGCAGCTCGCGGCGATGGCGTGCAACTCGAAGCTCCACGTGCCCTCGAGGGAGGTGATCGAGAAGACCGCGCACCTCTACAAGCCCGGGACGCGCCGCCGCTGGGGTCCGCTCGAATGGCCGGCGCTGCTGAGGATGCTGGACCGGAGAGATTCGAGTTTCAGGGAGTAAGGGATGTTGAAAGGCAAAGTCGTCGTCGTGACCGGAGCGGGAGGAGGAATCGGAAGGGACTTCGCGCTTGCCATGGCGGCAAGGGGCGCGAAGGTCGTCGTGAACGACATCGGCGCCTCGGTCGCGGGCGAGGGCAGGGACGCAGGTCCCGCGCAGCAGGTCGTGGACGAGATCCGCGCGAAGGGTGGCACTGCCATCGCCAGCACGGACAGCGTGGCCGACTGGGAATCGGCGAACCGGATCGTGAAATCCGCGATCGACCATTTCGGGAGAATCGACGTCGTCGTCAACAACGCCGGCATCCTGCGCGACCGGTTCTTCTTCAACATGTCGGTCGAGGAATGGAAGGCCGTGATCGACGTGCACCTGAACGGCACCTTCTACGTCTCGCGCGCCGCCGCCCCCTACTTCAAGAGCCAGGGCTCGGGGCGCTACATCAGCATGACCTCGACCTCGGGGCTGATCGGCAATTTCGGCCAGGCGAACTACGCGGCTGCCAAGCTCGGCATCGCCGCGCTCTCCAAGTCGATGGCGCTCGACATGGCGAAGTACAGGGTGACGTCCAACTGCATCGCGCCGTTCGCCTGGAGCCGCATGATCGGCACCATTCCCGCGGATACCCCGGAGCAGAAGGCGCGGCTCGAGAAGCTGAAGCGGATGGAAACGTCGAAGATCGCGCCGCTCGCGGTCTACCTCGCGTCGGATGCCTCGCAGGAGGTCACCGGGCAGATCTTCGCGGTGCGCGCGAACGAGATCTTCCTCATGTCGCAGAACCGCCCCCTGCGCTCGGTGCACCGCGCCGGGGGATGGACGCCGGAGACGATCGGCGAGGTGGCGATCCCGGCGATGAAGGCGCACTTCTACGCGCTCGATCGCTCGCAGGACGTCTTTTCCTGGGACCCGATCTGAGCCTGCGCGCGCCCGAAGGCATCCCCGACTCCCGCGGCCTCAACCTCTTCGAGGCCGACCCGTCCTTCCGCGGCCTGCTCGAGCTGCACCTCGAGCCGGGGCTCTGCGCGCACTTGCTGCCGCACTTCGAGCGGCTGGGAGCAATGGCCGGCGCCGAGCTCGACGAATTGGCCCTGAACGCTGACCGGAATCCTCCGGTCTTGCATCCCGGAGAACAAGTCATCGAAAACAGCAAGTCGTACCGGCGGCTCGAGGAGATCGCCTTCGGCGACTACGGCCTCGCGGCGATGGCGCATCGCGGCGGCGTGCTCGGGTGGCCGGAGCCGCTGCCGCCGATCGTCAAGTACGCCCTCACCTATCTCTTCGTCCAGGCCGAGTTCGGCGCCTGCTGCCCGCTGTCGATGACCGACGCGCTCGCCCGCACGATCCGGAAGTTCGCCGATCCGGCGCTCGTCGCGCGCTACCTTCCGGGACTCACCGCGCAGGATCTCGACTCCCTCACGCAGGGCGCGATGTTCATCACGGAGCGGCACGCGGGCTCCGACGTGGGGTCGATCAATACCACCGCGAGAAAGCAGGGCGACGCCTGGTCGCTTCACGGCGACAAATGGTTCTGCTCGAACCCCGGCGCGGGACTCGCGCTGGTGCTCGCGCGGCCGGAAGGCGCGCCGCCTGGCACGAAGGGACTTTCGCTGTTCCTGCTGCCGAGAACGCTGCCCGACGGCAAGCCGAACCGCTACCGCATCGTGCGGCTGAAGGACAAGCTCGGCACGCGCGACATGCCGAGCGGCGAGATCGTGCTCGAGGGTGCGCTCGCCTGGCTCGTCGGCGACCCGCAGCAGGGCTTCAAGCAGATGGCCGACATGATCAACCTGTCGAGGTTGAGCAATGGCATGCGCGCCGCGGGCATGATGCGGCGCGCGCTCACCGAGGCGCTGTTCGTGGCGCGCCGCCGCGTCGCCTTCGGCCGCGCGCTGATCGAGCTCCCCCTCATGCGGCGGCAACTCCTCAAGCTGATGCTGCCGGCGGAGTCGGCGCGCTCGGTGTTGCTCTTCACCGCGATTCAACTGGAAAGGGCCGATGCGGGCGACGATCTCGCGCGCCGCCGCGTCCGGCTGCTCACCCCGCTGATCAAGTTCCGCGCCTGCCGCGACGCGCGCCGCGCAACCGGCGACGCGATGGAGGTGCGCGGCGCAGTGGGCTATACCGAAGAGTGGTCCGACGCGCGGCTGGTGCGCGACGCGCACCTCGGCTCGATCTGGGAAGGCACCTCGAACATCGTGGCGCTCGACGCGATGCGCGCGATCCGGCGCGAGCAATGCCTCGAGGCGCTGCTTCCGGAGCTCGATGCGCGGATTTCGCGCGCGCCGCGGCTGCTCGCCGGAAGGCTCGCCGCCTCGCTCGACAAGGCGGCCGAATTCGCGCACGAGGCCGCGACCTCGCGCGACGAGGTGCATGCGCGTCAGGCCGCGAGCGGGCTCTACTACGCCGTCGCCGCGGCGCTCCTCGCCGACGAGGGCGCGCGCCTCGCGGAGCGCGGCGACGCGCGCCGGCTTCTCCTCGCGTTCCTCGCCTACGTGCACCGGCTCGCGCCGCGCGATCCGCTGCGGCGCCTGGCCGCCGCCGAGAACGAGCTGGCGCAGGCGCTCCTGCCCGAAACGCCGCTTGCGCCGCAGGCGGCCGAGCGTATCCTTGCGCGCCTTGCCTGAACGCTTCGCCATGCCCGGACCCCTTTCGCACCTCCGTGTCCTCGACCTGTCGCGCGTCCTCGCGGGGCCGTGGGCTTCCCAGAACCTCGCCGATCTCGGCGCCGAGGTGATCAAGGTCGAGCGTCCCGGCGCGGGCGACGACACGCGCGGCTGGGGCCCGCCCTGGCTCAGGGACGGCGCCGGACGCGACACGAAGGAGTCCGCCTACTACCTCTCGGTCAACCGCAACAAGAAATCGGTCACGCTCGATCTCTCGAAAGCGGAAGGCCAGCGCATCGCGCGCGAGCTGGCCGGGAAGTGCGACGTGCTGATCGAGAACTACAAGGTGGGGACGCTGAAGAAATACGGCTTGTCGTACGAAGACCTCAAGCAAGACAACCCTTCCCTCGTCTACTGCTCGGTCACCGGCTTCGGGCAGGATGGGCCGTACGCGGCGCGCCCGGGCTACGACTTCATCTTCCAGGGCATGGGCGGGCTGATGTCGATCACCGGCGAGCGCGACGGCCAGCCCGGCGCCGGCCCGCAGAAGGTCGGCATCGCGATCACCGACGTCCTCACCGGAATGTACGCGAGCACCGCGATTCTCGGTGCGCTCGTGCACCGCGAGCGCACCGGCCGGGGCCAGTACATCGATATGGCGCTGCTCGACACCATCGTCGCGTTCAACGCCAACCAGATCGTGAGCTGGTTCTGCTCGGGCCGCATCCCGATCCGGTGGGGCAACGCGCACCCGCAGGTCGTGCCCTACGAGGTCTTCCCCACCGCCGACGGCCACCTCATCCTCGCGGTGGGCAACGACGGCCAGTTCGAGCGCTTCTGCAGGGTAGCAGGCTGCCCCGAGCTCGCCGAAGAGCCGCGCTTCAGGACCATGTCGCAACGGATCGTCCACCGCGCGCAGCTCACGCCGCTGATCGCCGGGATCATGCGCACGCGCTCCAGGCAGGAATGGATCGAGGCGCTCGAGGCGGCCAACGTCCCCTGCGGCCCGATCAACAACATGAAGGAGGTGTTCGACGATCCGCAGGTGCGGCACCGGAAGCTCCGCGTGGACATTCCCCACCCGCTCGGCGGCGCCGCGCCGGTGGTCGCGAGCCCGATGCGCCTGTCGGAGACGCCGGTCGAGTACCGCCTCGCGCCGCCGATGCTCGGTGAGCACAATGACGAGATCTACCGGGGCCTGCTCGGGATGGGCGAGGCCGAGCTCGAACGCCTGAAGTCGGGCGGGATCGTCTGATGCGGCTTCCTGTGACCGGCCCGATCGACGCTTTCCGAATCGATCGCTTGGAGCCCGGAGGTCTCGAAATCATCGAAGCGCCGGACGGACATGTGCCGATACGGCAAAGGCACCGGCCCCGATTCCGCGAGACAATCGCGGCATGAGGAAGACGCCGATCCGCACCGACATGGGCTGGAGCACCGCGGACCGGATCGTGGTGCGCGGCAAGAACCTGCCGCGCGAGATCCTCGGCCGCCTGAACCTGGGCGACATGGCCTTCCTCGAATTGACCGGGAAGGTTCCTGACAAGAAGCAGTCCATTCTCTTCAACGCCATGGTGGTCGCGCTGGTCGAGCACGGCATCACGCCCTCGGCGCTCGCCGCGCGCCTTGCCTATCTCGGCGCGCCCGAGGCGCTGCAGGCCGCGGTCGCGGCGGGGCTTTGCGGCCTTGGGTCGGTGTTCGTGGGCTCCACCGAGGATTGCGCGCGGATGCTGCAGGAGGGTCTTTCAGGGGAAAAGGGATCGTTGAAGGAGATCGCGAAACGCATCGTCTCGAGCCGTAGAACCATTCCCGGTCTCGGCCACCCGGTCCACAGGCCGGTCGATCCGCGGACCCGCCGTCTCTTCGAGATGGCGCGCGAATGCGGTTTCTACGGAAGATACTGCCGACTGATGGAAATGATCGCGTCCGCGAAGAAGCTGCCCCTGAACGCCACCGGCGCGATCGGCGCGCTCGCGTGCGAGATGGGTTTCGACTGGAAGGTGTGCCGGGGCCTCGGTGTGATGGCGCGCGCCGTGGGGCTGGTCGGGCATCTGCTCGAGGAGTCGCGCCGGCCGATGGCGGGCGAAATCTGGCGCCGGACCGAGGAAGCCGCGACCCGGCATCTGAAAAGAAAGCGGCGATGAAACCGAATCAGGACCACCCCGAGATCCGCGACGCGGTGCGCGCGCTCTGCGCGAAATTCGATTCCGCCTACTGGCAGCGGATCGACGAGGCACGCGCCTACCCCGAGGAGTTCGTGGACGCCCTCACCGGGGCCGGCTGGATGTCCGCGCTGATTCCCGAGGAGTACGGAGGCTCGGGCCTGACGCTTGCGCAGGCGAGCGTGATCATGGAGGAAGTGACCCGCTCGGGCGGCAACGCGGGATGCTGCCACGGCCAGATGTACAACATGAACACGCTATTGCGTCATGGCTCTGCTCAACAGAAACGACGCTATCTTCCGAAGATCGCGTCCGGCGAGCTGAGGCTCCAGGCCATGGGCGTCACCGAGCCCACTGCCGGCACCGACACCGGCAGCATCAAGACGACCGCGGTGAGGAAAGGCGACCGCTACGTGGTCAACGGCCAGAAAGTCTGGACTTCGCGCCTGCAGCACTCGGAGCTGATGATCCTGCTTGCGCGCACCACGCCCGTCTCGGAAGTGAAGAAGAAGACCGACGGCATGTCGGTGTTCCTGGTCGACAAGCGCGAAAGCCTCGGCAAGGGCCTCACCCTGCGCCCGATCCGCAACATGGTGAACCACGAGACCAACGAAGTCTTCTTCGACAACCTCGAGATCCCGGCCGAGAACCTGATCGGCGAGGAAGGCAAGGGGTTCCGCTACATCCTGGACGGGCTGAATGCCGAGCGCATCATGATTGCGGCCGAGTGCATCGGCGACGGCTACTGGTTCGTCGAGAAAGCGGCCGCGTATGCGAAGGAGCGCGTGGTCTTCGGGCGGCCGATCGGGCAGAACCAGGGTGTCCAGTTCCCGATCGCGGAAGCCTACATGGAGGTCGAGGCGGCCAATCTCATGCGCTGGAAGGCCTGCGCGCTCTACGACGAAAGGAAGCCCTGCGGCGCGGAGGCCAACATGGCCAAGCACCTGGCGGCGAAAGCCTCGTGGGAGGCGGCGAATGCGTGCCTGCAGACCCACGGCGGCTTCGGCTTCGCCGCCGAATACGACGTGGAGCGCAAGTTCCGCGAGACGCGCCTGTACCTCGTCGCGCCGATCTCGACCAACCTCATCCTCTCCTACCTCGCCGAGCACGTGCTCGGCCTGCCGCGCTCGTTCTAATCCGGCCGGATGTGCCGGCAGTGGGTTTCCGGGATGAAAAACGCCGCCACGACGCCGGCGAGCGCCGCGGCGCCGAGCACGAGCACGGCACGCCGGTAGTCGCCGCCGCTCGCGTCGAGCACCCAGCCCACGAGCGGCTGCAGGAGCGCGGTGCCGAGGAAGCCCGCGGTGTTGACGAAGCTCGTCGCCGTGCCGGCGAGCTCCGGGCGATTCAGCTCCTTGGCGCAAGCCCAGGTGACCGAGAGCCCGCCGGCGCCGAATCCCAGGAGCAGGAACGACGCGAGCGACAGCCCCGCCGGCAGGGTCCACCCGGCGGCAAGCGGCACCCAGCAGGCGAGGAACAGCGCGAACATCGCGCGCATGACCGGGGCGCGCGCGCCGATGCGGTCCGAGACCACGCCCGAGACGAGCGCGCCGATCGCGAGGCCGAGGATCATGAGCGTCACATGCAGGGTCGCAAGACCGCGGACCATGCCGCGCCCCTCGCTCAGATACGGAATCCCCCACAGCCCGGAGAACGAGAGGTACGAGGACACGACGCCGAACTGCGCCGCGAAGCACACCCAGGTCCAGCGGTTTCGCGCGACGCGAAGGAGAGCCTCGCGCCATCCGGCCTTGGCGGGTGATCTTTCTTCCCGGCTCTCCCTTCCCGGAGCAAGCCCGGCCTGCGCCGGGCTGTCGCGGACCCACCTCCACGTCGCGCCCGCCAGCAGAAGCGAAATGACGCCGGCGCCGGCGAACACCGCGCGCCACGAGACGTATTGCGTAACCCAGGCGAGCGGCCACGCCGCGAGAATGCCGCCGAGGTTGCCGATGAACATGAGCAGTCCCGTATAGGTGCCGAACTCGCGCTCGCGGAACCAGGACGCGATCAGCTTCAGCACCGAAACGAACGCCACGGCCACGCCGAAGCCCACGAGCGCGCGTCCGAGCAGAAGCGGCGCGACGCCCGGCGCAAGCGCGAACAGGAGCGATCCGGCGCCGGCGACCAGCGCGCCTGCGGTGAAGAGCCGGCGCGGACCGACCGAGTCCGCGAGCAGGCCCGAGGGCAGCTGCATCGCGGCGTACGGGTAGAAATAGAGCGCCGCGATGAAGCCAAGCGTCGTCGCGCTCGCTTCGAACGAGGCACGCAGGTCGGCCGCGAGCGCGCCGGGCGCGATGCGATGGAAGAACGCGAGAACGAAGGCGGCGCAGCCCAGCCCGTAGGCCGTTCGCCGCAGGCGCGCGTAGCGCGCCGCTCCGGGAGCGCCGCTATCCAGCTACCTGGTCCAGTCGGGCTTGCGCTTCTCGATGAACGCGTCCATGCCCTCGCGCCCCTCCTCGTGCGCGAAGCTGCACGCGATCGCGGCCGACGCGATCTCGTAGGCGCGCGCCAGCCCCTGGTCCATCTGCTCGTAGAACGCGCGCTTGCCCGCGGCGACGGTAACGGGGGGTTTGGATGCGATGTGCTTTGCGAGCTCGGTGACGGCCGCATCGAGCTCTTCCGCCGGCACAACCCGATTCACAAGGCCCCACTCCAGCGCCTTCTTCGCATCCACGAGATCGCCAGTGAGGAGCATCTCCATCGCGCGCTTGCGCGAGACGTTGCGGCCCACCGCTACGCCGGGCGTGGAGCAGAAGAACCCCCAGGTGACACCCGGAGTCGTGAACTTGGCCGCCTCGGAGGCCACCGCGAGATCGCACTGCGCGACGAGCTGGCAGCCGGCGGCGGCCGCGGCGCCCTGCACGCGCGCGATCACCGGCTGCGGCAGCTGCGCGATCGTCTGCATCATGCGGCTGCACCTGGCGAACAGGGCCTCGATCCTGGGCTGCTCGCGAAGCGCGCGGATCTCCTTCAGGTCGTGGCCGGCGCAGAAGCCTTTTCCGGAACCGGCGATGACGACGACGCGGATGTTCCGGTCCTCGGCGATCGAATCGAGATTCGCCTGCAACGCCTCGATCATCTCGCTCGTCAGCAGGTTCATCTGCTGCGGGCGGTTTATGGTGAGCGTGGCCACGCCCTCGCGATCCTGCCTCAGAAGAATTTCGTTTTCCGGCTGCAAGACTGCACTCATCTCAGCCTCCTACGTGTCAATGGCGGCGGCGGACTTCGCCTTCTCGCGCAGCACGAACTTCTGGATCTTGCCGGTCGAGGTCTTCGGGAGCTCGCCGAACACGACCGCGCGCGGGGCCTTGAAGCGCGCCAGGTGGGCGCGGCAGTGCTCGATGATCTCGGCCTCCGTGGCGCTTGCGCCGCTTTTCAGCTCCACGAACGCGCACGGGGTCTCGCCCCACCTGGCATCGGGCATCGCCACCACGGCGGCCGCCATCACCGCGGGGTGGCGGTAGAGCACGTCCTCGACTTCGATCGAGCTGATGTTCTCGCCTCCCGAGATGATGATGTCCTTCGAGCGGTCCTTGATCTTCACATAGCCGTCGGGGTGCATCACCGCGAGGTCGCCCGAATGGAACCACCCGCCGCGGAACGCTTCGTCGGTCGCCTTGGGATTCTTGAGGTATCCCTTCATGGTGATGTTGCCGCGCATCATGATCTCGCCCATGGTCTCGCCGTCGGCGGGTACCGGCGTCATCGTCGCGGGGTCCATCACCGCCAGGCCCTCTTCCACGTGGTAGCGCACGCCCTGGCGCCCGTTCCTCTGCACCCGCTCGGCGAGCGGCAGCGACTCCCACTCGGGTTGCTTCGAGCACACGGTCGCCGGCCCGTAGACCTCGGTCAGGCCGTAGACGTGCGTGATCGAAAAACCCATCTTCTCCATCCCCTCGATGATCGCCGCGGGAGGCGCCGCACCCGCCACGAAACAGCTCACCTTCCAGTCGATGCCGCGCTTCAGATCATCGGGCGCGTTGATCAGCGTCTGGTGCACGATCGGCGCGCCGCAGTAGTGGGTGACTCTGTGGCGTCTGATGAGATCGAAGATGGTCTTCGATTCGACCTTCCTCAGACAGACGTTCGTTCCGGCATTGGCCGCCATGGTCCAGGGGAAGCACCAGCCGTTGCAGTGGAACATCGGCAGCGTCCACAGGTACACCGAATGGTGCGGCATCCCCCAGACGAGGATATTGCCCACCCCGTTCAGGAACGCTCCCCGGTGGTGATAGACGACCCCTTTCGGGTTTCCGGTCGTGCCCGAGGTGTAGTTGAGCGAAATCGCCTGCCACTCGTCCGCGGGCCAGCTCCACGCGTACTCCGGGTCGCCTTCCGCGAGCAGCGCCTCGTAGTCCTTCGCTCCGAGCCGCCTGCCCGGGCCGGCGTATTCGGGATCGTCGACGTCGATCACGACGGGTTTGTTCCTGGAGAGCGAAACTGCCTTTTCGATGGTCGCGGAGAACTCTTTGTCCGTGATCAGCAGCCTCGCCTCGCCGTGCTCGAGCATGAAGGCGATGGCCTCGGCGTCGAGCCGCGTGTTGAGCGTGTTCAGCACCGCGCCGGCCATCGGCACGCCGAAGTGGCACTCGTACATCTCGGGGGTGTTGGCGAGCATCGCCGCCACCGTGTCCCCCAGGCCGATGCCGCGGCGCGATAGCGCGGAGGCGAGCCGCCGGCAGCGCGCGTACGTTTCCTTCCAGGTGTAGCGCTTCGCGCCGTGCACGACCGACGGTCGCTCCGGGTACACGTATGCCGCGCGCTCGAGGAACGACAGCGGCGTGAGCGGCGCGTAGTTCGCGGCGTTCTTGTCGAGGTGCTGCTCGTAGGGATTCGGCGTCGGGCTCATCGCGGCAAGTATATCGCCCGCGCATCGGCCCGGAAATCACCGCGGCGGCGGCGCCGCGCCCAGGGTGAAGAAGAAGGTCGCGCCCTCTCCGGGCGCGGATTGCGCCCACACCCGCCCGCCGTGCCGCTCGACGATGCGGCGAACGCTCGACAGACCGATGCCGATCCCCGGAAATTCCTCCGGCGAATGCAGCCGCTCGAACACGCCGAAGAGCTTGCCCGCGTACCGCATGTCGAACCCCACGCCGTTGTCGCGTACATAGTAGACGGTCTCTTCGCCCTCGGTGCGCGCACCGACCTCGAGCCGCGGGCGCTCGCGAACCGCGCTGTACTTGACGGCGTTGGAAAGCAGGTTCGCGTAGACCCGCTCGAGCAGGAACGGGTCGGCGAAGCACGCCGGCAGATCCCCCACCACGGTTTCGACCCGGTGGTGCTCCAGCTCGCCGCGCATGTCCTCCAGCGTCCTGCGCACCAGCGCTGCCGGCTCCACCCTCGCGCGCTCCAGAGGCCTTCGGGAATAGCGCGCATGGTCGAGTAGCCCGTCGATCAGCGCCGCCATGTGCTTGGCATTCGCCTCGATTCGCCCGAGCAGCCGCTCGCCCTCGTCCGAGAGCTCCCTCGCGCAGTCCTCGCGCAGGATGCGCGCGAATCCCGCGATCCCGCGCAGCGGCGCGCGCAGATCGTGCGAGACCGTGTAGGAGAACGACTCCAGCTCGCGCACCGCGGCCGTCAGCTCGCCGGTACGGTGGGCGACCTGCCGCTCCAGCTCGGCGGCGAACGCCTGCAGCCGTTCCTGCGCCTGGACACGCTCGCTGACGTCGCTCGAGACGCCGATGAAATGCGTGACGCATCCCGCGTCGTCCCGCACCGGCGCGACCCGGATCTCGTTCCAGAACGGCGTCCCGTCCTTGCGGTAGTTGCGCACCAGCGCGGTCGCATCGCGCTCTTCGCGCGTCGCCGCGCGCAGCGCCGCCACTCCCGGCTGATCGCGGTCCTCGCCATGCAGAAAACCGGGGTGTCTGCCGATCACCTCGGAAGCGGCGTAGCCGGTGATGCGCTCGAACGCCGGGTTCACGTAAACGATTTTCTGTCCCTCGGCGCACAGCCGGGTGATCATGACCGAGTTGACGCTCGATTCGAGCGCGCGGTCGCGCAGCCGCAGCGCCTGCTCCGCGCGCTTGCGCTCCGTGATGTCGGTGATCATGGCGTAGAACCCGCCGACGCGGCCGTTCTGGGCGCGATCCGGAACGATTTGCACGTGAATGTGCGCGACTCCCTGTCCGGGACGCTCGAGCGCACGTTCGTAGCTGAGCGCCTCCCCGGCAAACGCGCGGTCGAAATGCGCGCGCACCTCCCCCCAGGCCTCCTCGCCGATGATCTCGCGCGCGTGCCTACCGAGCTTGCCGGCGAGCGCGTATCCGTAGAATTCGGCGTGCTGCCGGTTCGCGTAGCGCAAGCGCGCGTCGCGGTCGTAGTAAACGATCATGGCCGGGACGTTGTCCGCGACGAGATTGAGCTGGGCAGCGGCTTCGCGTTGTGCCCGGTCGGCCAGCACCTGCCGCGTCACGTCGCGGCCCGTCCCGTGGTAACCCCTGAATCGGCCCCGGGAATCGTAGAGCGGCCGGCCGCTGATCGTCGCCCAGTGGATCCTGCCGTCCGGGCTGCGCCGCTCGAGCAGGAGATCGCGGAACTCCTCCCGGCGGTCCAGCCGGGCGCGGTGCGCCGTCCAGTCGGCTTCGGTCATGTTGAGAAAACCGAGCTCCCAGCGCGTCTTGCCGTAGTCCGCGGCGGGCGGGATCCCCATGCGCTCCAGGATCTCGCCCTGCCGGAACACGAAGCGATGCGCTTCGTCCGTCTGCCAGTACCAGTCCGAGGACAGTTCCACGAGGGCCCGGAATCTCTGCTCGCTCTCGCGCAATGCGTCTTCCGCCCGCCGCCGCTGCGTGATGTCCCGCGCGATGAACAGGTAGCAGCGGTTGCCCGCGATCTCGAGAGAGACCGCATCGAGCATGCATTCGCGCAGCTCGCCGTCGCGCCGGCGCAGCACGTATTCGAACCCGTTCAGCCGGCCGTCGCGCGCGAGCGTTCGGAACATCTCCTCGCGCTGCTGCGGCTGTGCCCACAGGCCCAGGTCCGAAGAGGTGCGCCCCAGGGCCTCCCGGGCTCGATAGCCCGTCGCACGCTCGAAGGCTTCGTTGACATCGAGGTACGTGCCGTCCTGCGCCCGCACCAGCGTCATGAATTCCGGCGCCTTGCGGAATATCCCGGAGAAGCGCTCTTCCGACGCCCGCAGGGCCAGCTCCGCGGCCTTGCGCAAGGTGATGTCCCGGGCCACGCCCCGGTAGCCCCGGAAGCGGCGGTCCGCGTCGAAGACCGGACGCCCGCTTACGCTGACCCAGCGAAGCTCCCGGCCGTCGGCCGCATGCGCGTACTCGAAGTCGCGAAACTCCTCGTGCGCGTCCAGCTGGCGCCGGTGCGCGGCCCATTGCTCCGGCGTCAGGGCCCCGGGAAAGGCCTCCCAGCGGGTCTTGCCCACGAAGCGATCGGCGCGACGATCCGTCGAGCCCGCGGCCGGGTCCTTCGGTTCGACGAACCGGAAATCCGCGTCCTGCTCCCAGTACCAGTCGGCCGAAAGCTCGACGAGGTCCCGGAAGCGCTTCTCGTTCTCCGCAAGCTGCGCAGCGATCCGCATCCGCTCGATCTCGGCGCCGGCGCGGGCAGCGAAGATGCGCATGACGGTCCGCGCGATCGCCTCGTCGGCGAGCCGCTCGGCGTCCATCACGCCCAGAACGCCGGTCGGCGTGCCGTCGCTTGCCTTCAGGAGGACGCCGAAATACGATTCCACACCCAGGCTGTCGAGCATGGCGAACCGCGGAAAAGCCTCCCGCACCCGCTCGCGTACCAGGCATTCCGTCTTCGCACCCACGACGCCGCAGGGCGCTCCCGCGAGGTCGTACTCGAAACCTCCGGCAAAGCTGCCGCCGCTCCAAAACGCGAGCACGCGCGCGCGCGCAGGTGGCGTGCCGGAAAATTCGGCGACGAAGGCGTAGCGCACGTCGAGCGCCAAGGCGAGGTTTTTCACCAGGGCGCGCGCGAACGCCTCCCCGGTTTCGGCGGCCGTGCCTTCCAGGATCGCCCGCAGCAACCCTTCGGCCCGGCGCCGCCCGGAATGAAGATTCATGTTGCGCTTCCGGTGCCGGACCATGGCATCCTCTTGATCGGAATCAATTCTTCGAACGCTTGTTCCTTCTCGTTCCGTAGAGAACGAACTCCGCGGGATCGGCCGGCCGGCCGAACAAATATCCCTGCGCGAGGCCGCAGCCGAGCGCCTCGAGACACTTCGCCTGCTCGTGCGTCTCGATGCCCTCCGCTATCACGTCGAGCTCCAGACCGCGCGCCAGATCGATCACCGCGCGGCTGATCGCGAGATCGTCGCGGTCCGCCGGCAGGGCGCGCACGAAGCTCCGGTCGATCTTCAGGCTGTCGATCGGAAAGCGCTTCAGGTAGGCGAGCGACGAGTAGCCGGTGCCGAAGTCGTCGATCGAGAGCTGCACGCCGATATCCTTCAAGGCGCCCAGCCAGCGCTCGGTGCCCTCGACGTCCTGCATCACCGCAGTCTCGGTGATCTCGAGCTTGAGGAGCGCCGGATCGAGCCTGGCGCGCTCGAGCGCGGTGCGCACGGTGTCGATCAGCTTCGGATCGCGGAACTGCCGTGCCGAAAGGTTCACCGAGACAAACAGGGGCTTCGTGCATCGCCGATTCCACTCGGCCGCCTGATGCGCGGCAGTCTCGAGCACCCAGCGCCCGATCGGCACGATCAGCCCCGACTCCTCCGCCACCGGGATGAACTGTGCGGGCGGGACCATGCCGCCGTCAGGTCGCCGCCAGCGGATGAGCGCTTCGGCTCCGACCGTCAGGCCGCTCGCGAGCCGGACGATCGGCTGGTACTGGAGCCGGAACTCGTCCAGATCGAGCGCGCGGCGCAGGTCGTGCTCGAGCGTCAGGAAGCGGACCACGCGCTCGTTCATCTCCGCGGCGAAGAACCGGAAGCAATCGCGGCCGTCCTCCTTCGCCCGGTACAGCGCAGTGTCGGCGTTCCGCAGCAGCGTCGCCGCGTCGGCTCCGTCCTTCGGGTATAGCGCCACGCCGGCGCTCGCCGTAAGCACGAACTCGTGCGGCTCGATCCTGAGCGGCGCGCCGATGAACTTCAGCACTTTCGCCGCCACCGTCGCGGCGTCGTCTTCGCGCTTCAGGTCCGCGAGCACGATCACGAACTCGTCGCCGCCCATGCGCGCCACGGTGTCGCCGGTGCGCACCGCGCCCGCCAGCCGCGCCCCGAGCGCGGCGATCACCCGGTCGCCCATCGGGTGCCCCAGACTGTCGTTGACCCGCTTCAGGTGGTCGAGATCCACGTACACCACCCCGACCGGGCGCCCGGAGCGCCCGGACTTGACGATCGCCTGGGCCAGGCGGTCGTTGAGCAGGTTCCGGTTGGGCAATCCCGTGAGCGAATCGTAGTTCGCATTGCGCTCGATCTCCTCCTGGTAGCGCACGCGCTCGGTGATGTCGCTCGCGATGCCGACGAAGTGGGTCACGCGGCCGGCGTCGTCGTGCACCGGCGCGACGCGCAGCTCGTTCCAGAACATCGTCCCGTCCTTGCGGTAGTTGCGCAGCAGCGCCGTCGTCTCCCGCCCCTCGCGAGCGGCCTTGCGCAGGGCCTCGATTCCGTCCTGCGCCCGGTCGTCGCCGTGGAGGAACTTCGGGCTGCGACCGATCACTTCGGCCGCCGCGTAGCCGGTGATGCGCTCGAACGCCGGGTTGACGTAGACGATCTCCTGACCCTTGTCGCTGGGGCGCGTGATCATCACCGAGTTGACACTCGACTCGATCGCCCGCTCGCGCAGCCGCAGCCGTTCCTCGGCGCGCCGGCGGCGGGTGACATCCAGAATCAGCGCGTAAACGCCCTGCACCTGGCCGGACTCGTCGCGGTGCGGGACGAGCGAGATCTCGAGGTCGCGCAGGCTGCCGTCGGTTCGGCGTCTGCGCTTGATGCCCTCGGTGATGGTCTCGCCGGCAAGCGCGCGGTCGATGCGCGCCTTCGCTTCCGCCCACGCCTCCTCGCCGATGACCTCCGCGAGCGCCCTGCCCTCCACCGGATCCGGCTTGCCCGTGTAGAACTCGGCATACTTGCGGTTGGCGTACCCGATGCGGTAGTCCGCGTCGAAGAAGCAGATAAGGGCCGGGACGTTGTCGACGACCAGCCGGCGCTGCGCGACGCTCTCGCGCAGCTCCTCCTCCGAGCGCCGGCTTTCGGTCACGTCGAGCACGAACGTGTACACGCCGAGCACGCGGCCGCCGTCTTCCCGATGCGGCACCAGCGTGACGTCGACATGCCGGAGCTTGCCGTCATGCCTGCGCCGCGTGACGTCGTAGCGCACCGTCTCCCCCGCGAGCGCGCGCTCGACGCCGGGCCGCACCGCCGCGAAGGTTGCGGCCCCCAGGACTTCCGCCATGGGGCGGCCCTCTGCCGTGACGCCCTTCCCGGCATAGAAGTCGATGAACTGCCGGTTGGCGTAGCGGAAACGGAAATCGGCGTCCGTGTAGGCGATCATCGCCGGAACGTTCTCGGCGATGAGAGTCATCCGGGCGGCAGCCTCGCGCAAGCGTTCCGCGGTCCGTCTCCGCTCGGTGATGTCCTGGATGATGGCCACGAAGACCGCCGGCTGCTCGCCGGCAGACAGTTGCAGGCGCACTTCCACCGGGTAGAGCGACCCGTCCTTGCGCCGGTGCGTCGTCTCGAAGATCACCACCGGCTGAAGTCCACGCCGCAGCGGCTCGATCAGCCTGCCGAAGCTCCCTGCGTCGAACTCCGGCTTCAGGTCGAGCGGGGTGAGCGAGCGCAGCTCGGCCATCGAGTAGCCGAGGTTTCGCCGCGCGCCTTCGTTCACCTGGACGAAGCGCAGAGTCTCGGCGTCGAACACATAGATCTCGTTCGACGACTGGTCCAGGATGCGTCCCAGTCTCGCAGTGGTGTCTTCGGAGCGCTTGCGCTCGCTGATATCCTCGACCACCGAGATGAAATAGTCGGGCTGCGCGTCGTCCTTCCACACCAGCGATACCGTGAGGTTGACCCACACGATCGAGCCGTCCTTGCGCCGGTAGCGCTTTTCCATCGAATAGGTCTCGATCTCGCGCGCGAGCATCTTGCGCACATAACCGAGGTCCTTCTCGAGATCGTCCGGATGGGTGATGTCCTGAAAGGTCCGCGCGAGCAGCTCGTCGCGCGGGTAACCGACGATCTCGCAAAGCTTGCGGTTGACGCGCAGCAAGCAGCCGTCCGGCGCGACGTGCGCGACGCCGACCGCCGCCTGCTCGAAGGTGGCGCGGAATCTCTCCTCGCTGGCGCGCAGAGCGTCGTCCGCACGCTTGCGCTCGGTGATATCGATGGCCATCAGCACGAAGCCCCTCGAGGGATCCCGGGCGTCGACCGGCGCGGCCCGGTACGCGACCCAGATCAACCCGCCGTCGGACCGCAGGAGCTGCGTCTCGTCCCTGATCCGGCCCTCGCGCGCGAGCGCTTCCTCCGATAGCTCCGCAAAGCGCCGAAAGGCTTCGTCGGAGGGATGGATCACCCGCGTGCTCTTGTCGATCAGGTCCTCGGGCCGATAGCCGAGAAACTCGGCGAACGCGCGGTTGCAGCGCACGATTCGACCATTGCGCGCGTAGACGATTCCTGCCAGGGTGTTGTTGAAGATCGCCTGCTGCTCGGTCAGGAGCTCGCGCAACACCTGCTCGGCATGCTTGCGCGCGGTGATGTCCTTGGCGATGCCGCGGTAGCCGCGGAAGCGGCCCTCTTCGTCGAAGATCGGCCGCCCGCTCACGCTCACCCAGCGAATCGTGCCGTCCCGGCTCCGCCGTTCGTATTCCAGGTCTCGAAATTCCTCGTGCGCCTCGAGCTGGCGCCGGTGGGCCGCCCACTCGTCCGGCGTCAGGCTCGCGGCATGGACTTCCCAGCGCGTGCGGCCGGCGTAGTCGCCGGCGCGCAGCGGCGTGGTCCCGGTCGGCTGCGCCTCGGTATCCACGAACCGGAAATTCTCGTCCTGCTCCCAGTACCAGTCCGCCGAAAGCTCGGCGAGGTCGCGGAAGCGCGCTTCGCTTCCGGCAAGCGCCGCGCTCGCGCACATCCTCTCGAGCTCGGCCGCGGCACGCGAGGCGAAGATGTGCATGATCGTCCGCGCCAGCGTCTCGTCGGCAAGCGGCTTGACGTCAACGATCGCCAGGACGCCGAGCGGCGCGCCCGCGGCGCTCTGCAGCCGCAAACCGAAGAAACTTTCGGCGTTCAGCTCTTTTAAACGGTCATAGCCGGGAAAACGCGACCGCACATCGCCCGGCACGACGAGCTCGCCTTTCGCGATGACCGCTTCACAGGGATTGCGTGCAAGCGGGTATTCGAATCGATCGGAGAATGCTCCGTCGTTCCAGAATGCCAGGGCACGCGCGCGGTTCGGGCCGGCAATTTCGCTTACAAACGCGCAGCGCACCTCGAGCGCCAGGGCGAGGTTCTTCGCCAAGGCCCGCAGGAACGCCTCGCCGGTCTCGGCCGCGGTACCTTCGAGGATCGCGCGCAGCAGCTTCTCCGCGCGCCGCCGCTCGCGCAGGTCGCGCAGGCCGCAGCAAACCAGCTGCTCTCCCCCGAGGCGCACGGGACCGAGACTGATCTCGACCGGAATTTCGGCGCCGTCCTTGTGGCGCGCGGCAAGCTCGACTCCGACGCCCATCGGCCTCGGCGCCGGCGCGGCGGCGTAACGCGCCCGGTCCGCCACGTGCCGTGCGCGCAGGTGCTCGGGAACGAGCAGCTCGACCGGTTGCCCGACAAGATCGGTCTCGGAGTAGCCCAGCAGCTCCTCGAGCAGCCGGTTGACATTGCGGATCCGCCCTTCCGTATCCACGACCAGCATCGGATCGGGCGAAGAGTGCAAGAGCGCCTTCAGCTCTCTCAGCCGGCGCCTGCGGATGTCCTCCAGCTCGCGCCGAACGATCGGCGCCAGGCGTCCGAGCCGCGTCGGGCCGAGGACGGCGCGCGCGCCGGACGCGATCACTTCCGCCGCGCTGCCTTCTTCCTCCTGGCCGGTCAGCGCGACCACCATGAGATCGCTGCCCGTCTCGGTGAGCAGCGCTAAGACCTCTCTCCAGCCGCAGTCGGCGGAATCCAGATCGCAGAGCAGCACGTCCCAATCCTGCTGCCGCAACGCGTCGTGCAGCTCGGCGAGCTTCGCGACCCGTCGGTGCTCGACTCGAAAAGTTTCGTTCAGCGCCGAGAGCGCGAGCGGAAAGACCTTGGCGTCCGCGCCGGCGAGCAGCACGCGCAGCCGGCGAGCGGAAATCGTGGAGTCGCTACCGACCATGGCAGATCAGGGGTTCCCGCATACGGGAAAACGCGCAACACTATTGACTCAGGATATACATGCACCTTGATCATGGTCAATTTGCTGTGGTGCAGCATCTGAGAATCCGTCAATTTCTCAAACGATCGATCGAATTCGCCGCCACAGGCTGCCGTTTTTCGCTTCCTGGTCGAGCGCATCGAGGTATCGCTCGTGCGCGGCGAGCTCCTCCGGATTCGCACGAAGCACGACGAGTTTCGAAGCGTCGATGCTCGCCGCCGCCGCGGCGGCCGCGGCCGGTGACTCGAGCTCCATGCCGAGGCTTTCCTGCCCGCGCGTCATGGCGAGGTAGACCTCGGCGAGCAGCTCCGCGTCCACGACGGCGCCGTGCAGCGTCCGGCGGGAGTTGGAGATCGCATAGCGCTCGCAGAGCGCATCGAGCGAATTGCGCTTGCCCGGGTGCAGCTCGCGGGCGAGGGCGAGCGTGTCGACGACGCCCGCGACGTGCTCGGAGAGTCTGCCGAAGCCGGCGAACGCGAGTTCCTGGTCGAGGAACTCGACGTCGAACTCCGCGTTGTGGATGATCAGCTCGGCGCCGCGCACGTAGTCGAGGAACTCCCCGGCGATGTCCGCGAACTTCGGCTTGTCGGAGAGGAATTCGCGCGTGATGCCGTGCACCCTGACCGCCCCTTCGTCGATCTCGCGGCCCGGGTTGACATAGCGGTGGAAGCTCCGCTCGGTGATGCGGCGGTTCAGCAGCTCCACGCACCCGATCTCGATCACGCGGTCGCCGAGCCGCGCGTTCAGCCCGGTGGTCTCCGTGTCAAGGACGATCTGTCGCGCCGCCAAATCCGATCCCCCTGTTCGCCAGCGCGTCCGCGCGCTCGTTCTCCGGGTGCCCGGCGTGCCCGCGCACCCAGTGCCACTCGACCTCGTGCGCGCGCGCGAGCTCGTCCAGGCGCCGCCAGAGGTCCGCGTTCTTGACGGGCCTGCGGTCCGCGGTCTTCCAGCCGCGCCGCTTCCAGTCGTGGATCCACTGCGAGATGCCCTTCTGGACGTACTGCGAGTCGGTGTACACGCGCACCGCGGCGCGGCGCCGGAGCGCTTCCAGCCCCCGGATCACCGCGGTCAGCTCCATGCGGTTGTTGGTGGTCCGCGCCTCGCCGCCGAACAGCTCCTTTTCGTGCCCGCCCGAGCGAAGCAGCACGCCCCAGCCCCCGGGGCCGGGATTGCCCTTGCAGGCGCCGTCGGCATAGATCTCCACGACCTCGCTATTCATGCCGCTGGCGTGTGGAGCCGTTCTGCTGCGGGACAGGCGCGACCGCGCGGCGCCGCGCGCGCTCGGTCCGCCAGGCAGGAGTAATCACGCGCAAGCCGTGCACGCGCTTGACGGCACGCACCACGTACACGCCGCCGAGCACCGGCCACCAGCGCTCGCCCGCCCTCTCCAGGAACGAAAGGCGCGAAAGCCAATCGGCGCTCGCGAACGGGGGCGCGTAGCGCCCGAAGCGCCCGCCGTTCAGCTCGAAGCCGAGCAGACGCAGCCAGTCCTTGAGCCGCAGCAGCCCGATGAAGCGCGCGTCCCACGGCGCCCCGAGCGCACGCCGGCGCCGCTCGCGCATGAACGACTGGCGCAGCCCCCAGAGCGACAGCGCGTTGAACCCCGAGATCACGAGCTGGCCCTCGGGCATCAGCACCCGCTCGGCCTCGCGCAGCACCTGGTGCGGGTCGGCGGCCGTCTCGAGCACGTGCGGCAGCGCGAGCAGGTCGACGCTCTGGCTCGCGAGCGGCAGCTGGTGCGGGTCGGCCGCGAGCGCCGCGCCCGGCTCGAGCGCGAGCGCGAAGCGCCACGGGATGCGGTTGGCGCGCAGGAAGTCGATTCCGGGCAGACCCGCCTGGACCGCGCGGAACCCGAACACGTCCTCGGTCGCGAGGTCGAACTGGGCGCGCTCCCAGTCGAGCACGTAGCATCCCTGCGGCGTCGAGAACCACTCCGCGAGCGAGCGCCGCGCGCCGTTATACTTGCGCGCGCCCTCGGGCACGAAGGACTGACGGTCCATGATGACGATCGTTCCGCTATCCGCGTTCAAGGACAACTACATCTGGACGATGCGCGCCGGCGGCCACGCCGCGGTGGTCGATCCCGGCGACGAGCGCCCGGTGCGCGATTATCTCGCGCGCGAGGGCCTGCGGCTCGCCGCGATCCTCGCGACGCATCACCATCCGGATCACGTCGGCGGGATCGAGGAGCTCGCGCTCGAGTGGCGCGTCCCGGTGTTCGGTCCGAAGGGGGAGCCGATCCCGGCGCTCACGCATCCCCTCGCCGAAGGCGACACGGTGCGCATCCCGCAGCTCGATGCGGCCTTCGCGGTGCTCGACATCCCGGGGCACACGCGCGCGCATGTGGCCTATTATGGCGCAGGGGCGCTTTTCTGTGGCGACACCCTGTTCGCGTGCGGCTGCGGGCGCCTGTTCGAGGGAACCGCGGAGCAGATGGTCCGGTCTCTGGAGAAGCTGGCCGCGCTGCCGGAGGAGACCCGGGTCTACTGCGGGCATGAATACACGCTCGCCAACATCGCGTTCGCGCTCGCCGTGGATCCGGGCAACGCCGCGCTTCGCGCGCTCGAGCGGCGGGCGCGCGCGAGCCGCGCCGCCGGAAGACCCACGCTGCCCACGACGCTCGGCGAGGAGCGCGCCGCCAACCCGTTCCTGCGCTGCGCCGAGCCCGCGGTGATCGAATCCGCCAACAAGTACCTTGGCGCGCGCGCGGCCGATCCGGTGCGCGTGTTCGCCGCGCTCCGGGAATGGAAAAATCGGTTCTAATACCGGGCGTGCGATTGCCTGCGAACCGGATCCTGGCCTGCGCCGCGGGCGTCCTCGTCGCCGCGTGCGCCTCCCCGCCGGTTCCCACGACCGCGCCGGCCGAGCCGTCGGCCACCCCCTCCGCGGTGTTCGAGCCTGGG
>JBBINV010000003.1:0-106997 GCA_037443705.1 Betaproteobacteria bacterium
CAATGGGAGCAGTTCTATCACTTACCGGCCTGTCCAGTTTCTTGGGACCAGCTCTTGGCACGACTGCCATCTCTGGGCGTTCGAGGCGAAAGGCCGGCGGTTCCAGACGCCGGATCCCGAGTGGGATGATCCGTCGCGGCCGCCATTGCCGCCAGATGGCGTGATGGTTGGGGAGTTGCTGGCGCGCGAAGGCGACGCGCTGCGCTACCGGTACGACTTCGGCGACAACTGGGAGATCAGGCTCACGGTCGACGCAGTGGGTGCGCGTGAACCGGGCGCGCGGTATCCGCGCTGTGTTGCGGGCGGACGCGCAGGACCGCCTGAGGATTGCGGCGGGTTGCCCGGCTACGAGGAGTTGCTCAAGGCGCGCGCGAATCCCAGGACGAAAGCGGCGAAGGATCTGCTCAGGTGGGCCGGGCCGGGCTGGGATCCGGAGCGATTCGAGATTGCCGCGATCAACAAGGCTCTCGCAGGGTTATCGGCGCCGCGGCGCCTCCAGTAGAACGCCCGCCCTGCGGAGTTGCGCGGTTGATACACTGACGCTACGCTGGCGGAGGTGGCCATGGAATCCAAGTACATCAGCCGCGATCCAGAGATCATGAGCGGGGCCCTGTGCTTCAGGGGTACCCGGGTGCCCGTGCAGAATCTTTTCGATTACCTGGAGGGGAATTCATCGCTCGAGGAGTTCCTCGAGGATTTCCCCACTGTCTCGCGCGAGGCGGCAGTAGCGGTGATTGAAGAGGCGAAGGCGCGTCTCTTCGCAGATGCGCCTGCTTCTTGACGAATCCGTCCCCCGCGGCCTGCGCCGCGCGTTACCGCAGCACGTCGTGAAGACCGCGGCGGAAATGGGGTGGGGCGGTATCAAGAATGGCGAGCTGCTGGCGCGCGCCGCTGCGGAATTCGATGCGTTCATCACCGTCGACAAGAACCTTCGGTACCAGCAGAACCTGTCCACGCTTCCGATCGCGGTCGTCGTGCTGAACGCTCAGTCGAATGAACTCAAGGTCCTGCTTCCCCTCGTTCCTCTGCTCGAAGAGACGCTGGCAAGGCTTCAACCGCGTGTGCTTGTAGACGTGACAACGTGAAAACAGGTCGCGCCGCTCAAGGCGAACCGGCTATGTCCGCGCGCAGACCGTACACGCGGGGTCTCTCGCTACCCTGACTGTCCGCCATTCGGCGGATTTCGCATCGAGCAGCAGCATCCGTCCTGAGAGCGATTCGCCGGCGCCGGCGAGGAGCTTGAGCGCCTCCAGCGCCTGCAGCGCGCCGATCGCGCCGGTCATGGGCGCAAGCACGCCGAGCTGCGAGCACTGCACTTCCTCGGCGTCGCCGTCCTCCGGGAAGAGGCACGCGTAGCAGGCCGAGTCCGCCTTTCGCAGGTCGAACACCATGAGCTGGGCGTCGAAGCGGATCGCCGCACCCGACACCAGGGGCTTCGCGTGGGAAACGCAGGCGCGGTTCACCGCGTGGCGCGTGGCGAAGTTGTCCGAGCAATCGAGGACGATGTCGCAGGCGGCGATGAGGCTGGAAAGATCTTCCTGCTGAAGTCTCCTGCCGAGCGCAACGATCTCGACATCCGGATTGACCGCGTTCAGGGCCGCGCGCGCAGCCTCGACCTTCGGCGCGCCGACCGACTCGGTGCGATAGAGGATCTGGCGCTGGAGATTCGTGAGATCGACCTTGTCGCCGTCGGCGATCGTGAGCCGGCCGATGCCGCTCGCGGCGAGATAGAGCGCGGCGGGGCAGCCGAGGCCACCCGCGCCGACGACGAGCGCACGCGCGGCGCGCAGCCGCTCCTGGCCTTCGATTCCGATCTCCGCGAGCAGGATGTGCCGGCTGTAGCGGAGAAGCTGGTCGTCGTTCAGTTCGGCTTGGGCTTTTCGCCCGGCTTGGTCTGCGCGATCGCAGGCGGCTGGCCCTTGACCGGCTCGCCCTTCAGGTAGGCGAGCGCCTGCGCGAGCTGGAAGTCGTCCTTCGAGCCGAGCTCGAGCGGCTTCTGCGGCTCGGCGGCGGGCTTGTCGCCCGGCGCAGCAGGCCTGACGCGCGGCGCCGCGGGCTTGTCTTCCCTGTCCTGCCCGTTGAGCAGGTGGCGCTGCAGGTCCGCTTCGCGCAGCCGCGCCTGCTGCTCGCCCGGCTCCTCCACGATGATGTCCGGCGTGATGCCCTTCGCCTGGATCGAGCGCCCGCTCGGCGTGTAGTAGCGCGCGGTGGTGAGCTTGATCGCGGTGTTGTTGCCGAGCGGCATGATGGTCTGCACCGATCCCTTGCCGAAGGTCTGCGTGCCCATCACCACGGCACGCCTGTGATCCTGGAGCGCGCCCGCGACGATCTCGGAGGCCGAGGCCGATCCCGCGTTGACCAGCACCACCATCGGCACGTTCTTCGCCGCCGCCGGCAGGCTCTTCAGCACGTCGTCGCGCCCGCCGCGCGCGTAGTCGTCGGCGCTCGCGACGTACTTGCGGCGCGCATCCTCGGCGCGGCCGTCGGTGGACACGACCAGCGCTTTCTGCGGCAGGAACGCCGCCGAGATCGCGACCGCGCCATAGAGGAGCCCGCCCGGATCGTTGCGCAGGTCGAGCACCAGGCCCTTCAGCGGACCCTGCCGGAACAGGTTCTCGAGATGGCGCACCAAGGCCTCGGCGGTACCCTCCTGGAACTGCGATACCCGCACCCAGGCGTAGCCGGGCTCGATCACCCTGGATTTCACGCTTTGCACCTTGATGATCGCGCGGGTGAGCGTCACCACGATCGGCTTCGCCTCGCCCTTGCGCGAGATCGTGAGCGTAATCTGGGTGTTGGGCTTGCCGCGCATGCGCTTGACGGCATCGTTGAGCGTCATGCCCTTCACCGGCGTGTCGTCGAGCTTGATGATGAGGTCGCCCGGCTTGATGCCGGCGCGGAATGCCGGGGTGTCCTCGATCGGCGAGACCACCTTCACGAAGCCATCCTCCATCCCGACCTCGATCCCGAGGCCGCCGAACTGCCCCTGCGTGCCGACCTGGAGATCCCGGAACGCCTCCGCATCGAGGTAGGCCGAGTGGGGGTCGAGCCCCGAGAGCATCCCGTTGATCGCCTCGGTGATCAGCCGCTTGTCCTCGACCGGCTCCACGTAGTTCGACTTGATCGCGCCGAACACCTCGGTGAAGGCGCGCAGCTCCTCGACCGGCAGCGGCGAGCGGGCGGCGCGGTCGGCGATCGCCTGGAAATTGAGGCTTGCCAGGACGCCGGCGATCGCGCCTAGGAGGATCAGTCCCGCGTTCCGAAGCTTCGTTTTCACCTGAGGATCACCCAGCGCAAGGGATCGATGGTTTTTCCGAGATGCCGCAGCTCAAAGTATAAACCCGTTTCCTCGCTGCCACCGCTCGCGCCGACCGTGGCGATCGCATCGCCCGCGGCGACCGGATCGCCCGCGAGCTTGAGCAGCGACTCG
Source organism: Betaproteobacteria bacterium (assembly GCA_037443705.1). GTDB lineage: Bacteria > Pseudomonadota > Gammaproteobacteria > Burkholderiales > SG8-39 > 2-02-FULL-66-14. The sequence continues at coordinate 3,431 of JBBINV010000003.1, forward strand.
TTGTTCCCGTACACGGAAAGGTAGTCCTCGCCGTGGTCGATGATGAGCAGGTTGCCGAGCCCGCGCATCCAGTCGGCATACACCACCCGGCCCGCGGCCACCGCCTTCACCGCGGCCCCCTCTGTTGACCGGATAAAGATCCCCTTCGAGCCGGCACCCCTCTGACGTTGGGCGGCGGACCGCGTCCCGAGTTCCCCGCTCACCGGGGCGCGCAGGCGCCCGCGCAGGCTCGAGAACGGACCCGGCGCGGCCTGCGCGGGGTGTTCGGCGATGACCCGGCCGATCTCCTCGACCAGCCGCCCGAGGCGGCGCTCGTCCGACTTGAGCGAGCGCATCTCCCGGCGGCCGGCGCGGATCTCTGCGGCGATCCCCGCGAGCAGGCGCTGGCGTGTGCGGCGCTCGGCGAGGATTTCTTCACGGTCGGCGCGGCCCCGGGCCCGGATGCGCTCGAGCTCGGCAAGCGCCGCGCGGTGCGCCTGTGCGGCCTGCGCGACGGCCCGCGAAAGGAGCGAAAGGTAGTACAGCCGCCGCTCGAGCTCGGCCGGTTCCTCTCCCGAGAGCGCGAGGCGCAGCGCATCCGGGGCGCGGCCCGCGGTATCGACGGCCGCACGGGCCGCGAGAATTCGCCCGAGCGCCCTCTCGCGCGCCGAGAGCTCTCTCTCGAGCGCACGCTCCTGCGACTCGATCGCGCGCAGCCTGCGGTTCGCCGCCGAGATCGCCGTCTCGGCAGCGCGCAGCGCCTCGCGCGCCTCGCGGCGGCCTTCCTCGCCCGCCGCGAGCTTCGCAGTCAGCGCCTCGATCCGCACCCGAAGTCGTTGAAGGTCGTTTTCCTGCTCCGCGGCACTCACGGAAGCAGCGCAAGACAAGCTGAACGCGAACAAAACTCCTGCGATGCGCCGGATCAGGGCTTCGCCTTGCCTTGCGCCGACACCGCGGCGATGCGCCGCGCCACCTCCGCGGCGTCGCCGAGGTAGCGGCGCGCGAGGGGCCTGAGCGCCCGGTCGAGCTCGTAGACGAGCGGCACGCCCGTGGGAACGTTCTCCCTGACGATCGCCTCGTCGGACATGCCGTCGAGGTACTTCACCAGGGCGCGGATCGAGTTGCCGTGCGCCGCGACCAGCACCCGGCGGCCCGCCCGGATCGCCGGCGCGATCGCCGAATCCCAGTACGGCACGACCCGCGCGACCGTGTCCTTGAGGCACTCGGTGCGCGGCACTTCGATCCCTGCGTAGCGCGGGTCGGCGGCCTCGCTCCGCGGGTCGTCTGCCGCGAGCGCCGGCGGCGGGGTGTCGTAGCTCCGGCGCCACACGAGCACCTGGGGCTCGCCGAATTTCGCCGCGGTCTCGGCCTTGTTCAGCCCCTGCAGCGCCCCGTAGTGGCGCTCGTTCAGCCGCCAGCTCTTCTCGACCGGCAGCCACATCAAGTCCATTTCCTCGAGCACGATCCAGAGCGTGCGGATCGCTCGCTTGAGCACCGAGGTGAACGCCGTGTCGAAGCCCAGGCCCTCGCTCCGGAGGAGCTTGCCCGCCTCGCGCGCCTCCTCGATCCCGCGCGCCGAGAGGTCGACGTCGGTCCAGCCGGTGAACCGGTTCTCCCGGTTCCAGTCGGACTCCCCGTGCCGAAGCAGCACCAGCCTGTGCATCGCCGCTCAATTATAATGGCGCCATGAAGCGGGAGATCTTCGACATGATCGAGCGGCAGGAGCACATCGAGCAGGCGGCGCGCGCCCTGAGGGCGATGTCGCACCCGCTGCGGCTCAAGATCCTGTGCGTCCTCGGCAATGAAGAGGTGAGCGTGCAGGACATCGTCGAGGCGGTCGGCACGTCGCAGTCGAACGTTTCCCAGCATCTCGGCATCCTGCGCGACAAGGGCGTGATCGGCGCACGCAAGGATGCGAACCGCGTGTTCTACCGGGTGAGCGACGAGCGTACGCTCGCGCTGATCGGAATGATGCGCGAGGTCTTTTGCGGGGAGCCGCGGCGCTAGCGCTGCACGCCGGGTGGAATTCGTCCAGAACAACCTGCTGCTGATTGCGGTTGCGTTCGTTTCCGGCGCGATGCTGATCTGGCCGCTCGTGCGCCGTGCCTCGGGCGGGCCATGGGTCACCACCCTCGAGGCCACGCAGATGATCAACCGCGAGGACGCGATCGTGATCGACGTGCGCGAGCCGGCCGAGTACGCCAGGGGCCACATCCTCGGCGCGCGCAACGTCCCGCTCGCGGAGCTCGAGCGGCGCAGCGCCGAGCTCGCCAGGCACAAGTCGAAGGCGGTCATCGTGTGCTGCGAGAACGGCAACCGCTCGGGGGCGGCGCTCGCGGCGCTGAAGAAGGAAGGCTTCGCGAGCGTGGTCAACCTGGCGGGAGGGTTCGGCGCCTGGCAGCAGGCCGGGCTCCCGGTGGAGCGCTAGCCGCGCATGGCCGCGCGCGTTCGCATGTACAGCACCGGGTCCTGCCCTTTCTGCCGGGCGGCCGAGCGGCTGCTGCACGACAAGGGCGTGCGCGAGATCGAGAACATCCGCGTCGACCTGGAGCCCGAGCGCCGCGCCGAGATGGTGCGGCTCTCGGGCCGGCGCACCGTGCCGCAGATCTGGATCGGCGAGCGCCACGTCGGCGGCTGCGACGAGCTCCACGCGCTGGATAAAATGGGCGCGCTCGACCCACTCCTCGAAAGCCGTCCGTGACCGAACCTGCGCAACCGTCGTTCCAGATCGAGAAGATCTACGTGAAGGACCTCTCGCTCGAGCTGCCGAATGCGCCGCAGGTGTTCCTGCACAGCGAGGCTCCGCAGCTCGAAGTCCAGGTGCACAACGAGTCCAACCGCTTCGGCGACGAGCTCTACGAGGTCGTGGTCACGGTCACGGTGACCGCGAAGGCTGCCGGGAAGACGCTCTTTCTCGCGGAGGCAGCGCAGGCGGGCATCTTCACGCTGCGCGGCATTCCCGAGCAGGATGTGGAGCCGCTGCTCGGCATCGCCTGCCCCAACATCCTCTATCCCTACGTCCGCGAGGCGATCTCCGACCTCGTGACGCGCGGCGGATTTCCGCCCGTGGTGCTCGCGCCCGTTTCGTTCGAAGCGCTGTACCCGCAGCGCCGCGAGGCCGCCGCGGCCGGCGCGCACGCCGGGGTCGCGAACTGAACGATGCGCGGCGCGGCGGCCGCGGCGGCGCTTTTCCTTTCGGCTGCGGCGCACGCGGCCGAGTTCCGCTCGGTGGAAGAAGCCGCCGCCGTCCTCTACGACGCGCCCTCGCGTGCCGCCAAGCCCCTCTATGTCGTCTCGCGCCACTACCCGCTGGAGGTGATCGTGAAGCTCGAGGCCTGGGTCAAGGTGCGCGATCACGCGGGCACGCTCGCCTGGATCGAGACCAAGTCGCTCGGTGAGCGGCGCATGGTGGTGGTGACCGCACCCTCGGCCGAGGTGCGCGTGCGGCCGGAGGAAGGCGCGCCGGTTGCGTTTTCCGCCTCGCAGAACGTGGCGCTCGAGTTCGTCGAGGGCGCACCCGCGGGGTGGCTGCGCGTGCGGCACGCCGACGGCGCGAACGGCTACGTGCGCGCAACCGAAGTCTGGGGCGGGTGAGCGCCTGGCGATGGCCGCGCTCGCGGTGCTCGGGGCGGGCGCGTGGGGAACCGCGATCGCGACGGTGCTCGCCGCGCGCCACGAAGTGCGCCTGTGGGCGCGCGACCCTGCGCAGGCCGAGGCGATCCGGCGCACGCGCCGCAACGAGCGATATCTTCCCGAGATTGCACTGCCCGATGCAGTGGTCGTTTCGGACAATCTTTCAAACACCGTTTCCGGAGCGGATCTCCTGCTCGCGGCGACCCCGGTCGCCGGACTGCGCGATCTCTGTTCGCACCTGAAGGGCGCGCAAGCGCCGCTCGTGTGGCTGTGCAAGGGCTTCGAAGAAAGCACAGGACTGCTCCCGCACCAGATCGTCGAGCAGACCCTGGGTCCGAAAGCAAAGTGCGGTGCACTCTCCGGGCCTTCGTTCGCGCTTGAAGTTGCGCGGGGTCTGCCCTGCGCGCTCACGCTAGCCTCGCGCGACGGCGCTTTCGCGAAGCACGCCGCGGCGCTCGTGCACGGCGGGCGGCTTCGCGTCTACTTCAGCACCGACCTCGTCGGCGTGGAAATCGGCGGCGCGGTGAAGAACGTGATGGCGATCGCGGCCGGGATTTCCGACGGCCTGGGCCTCGGGCAGAACGCGCGCGCCGCGCTCATCACGCGGGGGCTTGCCGAGATGACGCGCCTCGGCGCGGCGCTCGGCGGAAGACCCGAAACGCTCATGGGCCTTTCCGGCGCGGGCGACCTGATCCTCACCGCTACGGGCGACCTTTCGCGCAACCGGCGCGTGGGGCTCGAGCTCGCGATGGGAAGGCAATTGCAGGACATCCTGAGCGATCTCGGCCACGTCGCCGAAGGCGTTCGCTCGGCGAAAGAAACCCTGCGGCTGGCAAAGGAGCGCGGCTTGGAGATGCCCGTCACCGAGGCGGTGAGCGCGGTGCTCGAAGGCACGATCAGGCCCGTGGCCGCCGCGGAGATGCTGCTCGGGCGGGGTCCTACGAGCGAAACGGGCCGCTCGAGCCGGCGCCGGCGAAGCCGAGCTGCCTCCAGGCTTCGTAGACGGTCACCGCGACGGCGTTCGAGAGGTTGAGGCTGCGGTTTCCCGGGCGCATCGGCAGGCGCAGGCGGCGCTCTTCGGGAAACTCGCCAAGCACGGATTCAGGCAGGCCGGCGGTCTCGGGGCCGAAGACGAACGCGTCGTCTTCCCGGAAGTTCTCGTCGTAAACGCTTTTTCGCGCCTTGGTGGTGATCGCGAACAGGCGCCTGCTTCCCAGCTCGCGCTTGCAGGCTTCCCAGTCGTGATGGACGCGCACGTTGGCGAGCTCGTGATAGTCGAGGCCGGCGCGCTTGAGCTGCCGGTCGTCCATCGAGAAGCCGAGCGGCGCCACGAGGTGCAGGCGCGCGCCGGTGTTCGCCGCAAGGCGGATCACGTTGCCCGCGTTCGGCGGGATTTCGGGGCGGTAGAGGACGAGGTCGAGGGTCATCCGCCGCCCGGCGCGGGGGTGCGCGCGACGACCCAGTTGACGACGCGCGCGGCGCCCGCGTCCTTCAGCGCCGCGGCGAGCGCATCGAGCGTCGCGCCGGTGGTCATGACGTCGTCGACGACCGCCACCGTCGCGCCGGCGGCGAATCCCGCGCAGGCGAACGCGCCGCGGACGTTCCGGTCGCGCTCGGTCCACGCGAGGTCGGCTTGCGCGCGGGTGTCGCGCACGCGCTCGCAGAGCCCGGGGGCGAGACGCGCGCGCTTCGAGCGGGCGATGGGGCGCGCAATCTCGAGCGCCTGATTGAAGCCGCGTTCGCGAAGTCGCTCTTTCGACAACGGGACCGGGACGACGAAATCCGCGCTCTCGTCTTCAGGTATGCGCTTGAGAAGAAGCTCCCCCAGAAGCGGCGCGAGCGCGAGCTCGCCGCGGAACTTGAGCGACTGCACGAGCACGTCGGCGGGAAAGCGGTACTCGAGCGCGGCGACCGTGACGTCGTAGCGCGGGGGCTTTGCGAGGCAGCGGCCGCAGACCGCGCCAGCGGGCGATCCGGCCGCGCAACGCGGGCACAGCCCGACCCCGAGCCGGGGAAGGTCCGCATTGCACTCCACGCAAAGGAGCGCGCGGCCGGAGGCGCCGCGGCAGAGGAAACAGGTTCCGCCGAAGAGCCGTTGCCCGAGGGTTCGTGCCGCCTCGCCGAGCATCGCGCCATCTTATACTGGGCCGCATGATCGATCGCGGCACGGTGCGGCGGCGCTTCGCGCGCGCGGCGCGCAGCTACGCGGGCGCCTCGCGCCTCGAGGCCGAGGTCGGGACGCGCATGCTCGAGCGCCTGGACTACGTGAAGCTTGCGCCGCGCCGCGTGCTGGATGCCGGCTGCGGCCCGGCGCGCGAGGCGGGGATGCTTGCGAAGCGCTACCGCGGCGCGCCGCTGATCGGCCTGGACAGCGCGCTGCCGATGCTGGCGCTCGCCGGCGCAGGCGGTTTTTCATTCAATCCTTTTTCGGGGAAACGCTCCCCGCTCCGCGTCTGCGCCGACATGGAGCGCATCCCGCTCGCCGCGGCGAGCGTGGGGCTCGTGTGGTCGAACATGGCGCTGCACTGGACGCCCGATCCGCTCGCGGCGCTGAAGGAGTTCCACCGCGTGCTCGAACCGGAGGGGCTGCTCATGTTCAGCACGCTCGGCCCCGACACGCTCGCCGAGCTGCGTGCCGCGGCCGGGGCGGCGCGCGTGCACCGATTTCCCGACATGCACGATGTCGGCGACCTGCTGATGGCGGCGCAATTCTCGAATCCGGTGATGGACACCGAGCGCCTTACGATCGTGTACGCCGGCGGCGATGCGTTGCTGGCGGATCTGCGCGCGAGCGGACAGACCTCGGCGCTCGCCGCACGCCCGCGCGGCCTCGCCGGAAAGGCGTTCCTCGCGGATCTCACGCGACGGCTCGACCGCGCGCGCGGACCGCGCGGCCTCGCGGTGACCTACGAGGTCGTCTATGGCCATGCATGGAGGGGCCGGCCTGCGCGCTCGGCCGACGGCCGCGCGATCGTGCGCTTCGAGAGAATGCGGCGTCGTTGATCAAGATGAAATCGAGAACGCTTATCGACTGATTTTGTTGAGGTAGATGCTTGACTGTGGTAATTTTGCGCGCTCTATGGGGCCGGCATCCGGCTTCACTGTGGTCCTCAAGCGCAACTGCTCGATTTCCCCCGCGGCGCTCGCGCGGGTCTTCGCGCTGATGGCGGTTGTGACCCTCGGCATCGGCGCGGGATTCGCGGCTGCGGGCGCGTGGCTCGTGCTGCCGTTCGCCGGGCTGGAGATCGCGGCGCTTGCCGCAGCGTTTCTCGTGAACGGCCGGCACGCGGCGGATTACGAGCGCATCGAGCTCCTGGGCTCGCGCCTGACGGTGGAGGTGGCGGAGGCCGAGCGCACGGTGCGCAGAAGCTCGGACGCGCGCGCGGCGCGGGTGCGGGTGGACGAGGACGGGTGGCGGCGGCGGGTGCGGGTCGCGGCGAAGGGGTGGGAGCTGGAGATCGGGCGGCACCTCTGCGACGAAGCGCGCGCGGGGCTCGCGGCCGAGCTGAAAAGAAGATTGAGAACCTGATTCGGGAAGGGGCGATTCAATGGCAAGAATTCTGACCTGGGCGCTCGCGGCGGTCGGCGCGGCGTTTCCGGGACTCGCACTGGCGATCGCGTGGAATCTGCAGGAACCGGTCACGAAGATCGCCGCCGACATCCACGGGCTGCACGAGTACGTCATGCTCCTCGTGACCGTGATCTTCGTGGGCGTGTTCGGCTTCATGTTCTGGGCGGTGTATGCGCATCGCAAGGACAAGGGACACAAGGCGGCGCAATGGCACGAAAACACCTCGGTCGAGATTCTGTGGACCGTGATCCCGCTGGCGATCCTGGTGGTGATCGCCTGGCCCGCGACCAAGGTGGTGGTCGCGCAGAAGGACACCTCCAACCCCGAGCTCACGGTCAAGGTGACCGGCTACCAGTGGAAATGGGGCTACGATTACCTGAAGGGCGAGGGCGAGGGCATCAGCTTCACCTCGCGGCTCGCCACGCCGCGCGACCAGATCGAGGGTGCGGCCCCCAAGGGCGAGAACTACCTGCTTGAGGTGGACAACCCGCTGGTGGTGCCGGTGGGCAAGAAGGTGCGCGTGTTGACCACTGCCGCCGACGTGGTGCATTCCTGGTGGGTGCCCGCGTTCGGCGCCAAGCAGGACGCGATCCCCGGGTTCATCCGCGACATGCACTTCAAGGTCGAGAAGCCGGGAACGTACCGGGGGCAATGCGTGGAGCTCTGCGGCAAGGAGCACGGCTTCATGCCGATCGTGGTGAAGGTCGTGCCGCAGGAGGAATACTCGAAGTGGGTCGGCGATCACAGGAAGGCGATGGCCGCGGCGGCCGACGACCCGGCGAAGCAATGGACGCTGGATGAGCTGAAGGCGCGCGGCGAAAAGGTCTACGCCGCCAACTGCGTCGCCTGCCACCAGGCGAGCGGCAAGGGCACGCCGCCCGCGTTCCCGCCGCTCGACGGGTCGAAGGTGGTCAACGGCCCCAAGGACGCGCAGGTGGCGCTCGTGATGAACGGCAAGCCGAACACCGCGATGGCCGCGTTCGGCAAGCAGTTGAACGACGTCGAGCTCGCCGCGGTGATCACGTTCACGCGCAATTCGTGGAGCAACAAGACCGGCGAAGCGGTCCAGCCCTCCGAGATCAAGGCGCTTCGCAAGTAAACGGAATCCAGGAGACCTTTCCCCATGAGCGCAGTCATCGACACCCACGGCCACGGGCATGCAGGCGAGCACGGGTATCACCCGGGCGGCGTCATGCGCTGGATCACGACCACCAACCACAAGGACATCGGGACGCTGTACCTCTGGTTCAGCTTCATCATGTTCTTGGTCGGCGGCGTGATGGCGCTCGTGATCCGCACCGAGCTTTTCTCGCCGGGCCTGCAGTGGGTCGACCCGGACTTCTTCAACCAGATGACTACCATGCACGGGCTGATCATGGTGTTCGGGGCGATCATGCCGGCGTTCGTGGGATTCGCGAACTGGCTGATTCCGATGCAGATCGGCGCCCCCGACATGGCGTTCGCGCGCATGAACAACTGGTCGTTCTGGATCCTGCCCTTCGCCGCGAGCCTGCTCGTGATCTCGTTCTTCGTGCCCGGCGGCGCGCCGGGCGTGGGCTGGACGCTCTACGCCCCGCTCACGGTGCAGATGGGCATGGGCATGGATCTCACGATCTTCGCGGTGCACCTCCTGGGCATGAGCTCGATCATGGGCTCGATCAACATCATCACCACGATCCTCAACATGCGCGCGCCGGGGATGACGCTGATGAGGATGCCGCTGTTCTGCTGGACGTGGCTCATCACCGCGTACCTCCTGGTCGCGGCCATGCCGGTGCTCGCGGGCGCGGTCACCATGACCCTCACCGACCGGCACTTCGGCACCACGTTCTTCAACGCCGCGGGCGGCGGCGACCCGGTGCTCTACCAGCACATCTTCTGGTTCTTCGGCCACCCGGAGGTCTACATCATCGCGCTGCCGGCCTTCGGCGTGATCTCGCAGGTGATCCCGGCGTTCTCGAGAAAGCCCCTCTTCGGCTACGCCTCGATGGTGTACGCGACCTCCGCGATCGCGATCCTGTCGTTCATCGTCTGGGCGCACCACATGTACACGGTCGGGATGCCCGTCGCGGGGCAGCTCTTCTTCATGTACGCGACGACGCTGATCGCAGTGCCCACCGGGGTCAAGGTGTTCAACTGGGTGGCGACGATGTGGAAAGGCTCGCTCACCTTCGAGACGCCGATGCTCTTCGCGATCGGGTTCCTCTTTCTCTTTACGCTGGGCGGCTTCACCGGGCTGGTGCTGTCGCTTGCCGCGGTGGACATCCAGCTGCACGACACCTACTACGTGGTCGCGCACTTCCACTATGTGATGGCGATCGGAGCGGTGTTCGCCGGATTCGCGGGCGTGTACTTCTGGTTCCCGAAATGGACCGGCCGGATGTACGACGAGACTCTCGGCAAATGGCATTTCTGGCTGTCCGTGATTTTCGTCAACGTGACATTCTTCGTGCAGCACTTCTCGGGGCTCGCGGGGATGCCGCGGCGCATCCCGGACTATCCGCTCTTGTTCGAGACCTGGAACAAGATCAGCTCGATCGGCGCCTGGGGTTTCGGCCTGTCGCAGGTATTCTTCCTCTACATCCTGCTGAAGGCGCTGAGAAGCGGCGCGAAGGCGCCGGAGAAGCCCTGGGAGGGCGCCGATTCCCTGGAGTGGACGCACCTGCCGACGCCGGTGCCGCACCACACCTGGGAGACGCCGCCGGTGCTGAAATAACGGCATGAGCCGCAACGCCAGGACCGCGCTGGTGCTCGCCTCGATCGCGCTCACCACGTTCCTCGGGATCATCGCCAAGTACTGGATCCTGAACGGATGAGCGACGCGCGCAGGCTCGAGAACCGCCGGCTTCTCACGAAGCTGTCGATCGTCGCGGTGGCGATGTTCGGCTTCGGCTTCGCGCTGGTGCCGTTCTATGAGCGGATCTGTCTCGCGCTCGGGGTGAATTCGCTGGTCGAGCGCGGCGCGCCGGAGAACACGCAGGTGGACACGTCCCGACGGGTAACGATCGAGCTCGACGCAAACACGCGCGGGCTTCCGTGGCGCTTCCGGCCGCTGCAGCGTCATGTCGCGGTGCACCCGGGCGAGTTCGTGCACGTGGAGTACGAGGTCGCGAACGTGCGCGACGCCGCGGTCACGGGCCAGGCGGTGGTGAGCTACGGGCCGGCGCTCGCCGGGCAGTTCGTGCGCAAGCTCGAGTGCTTCTGCTTCGGTCAGCAGACGCTTGGCGCGGGCGAGACGCGCACCCTGCCGGTGACCTTCGTGATCGACCCGGCGCTGCCGCGCGAGGTGAACACGGTGACGCTGTCCTACACCTTCTTCGAGGTCGCGGGCGCCGGGGGACGGAGCTGATGGAGGCGGCGATGAGGCGCGCGTCGTTTCTCGAGGTCGTGAAGACCGTGCTCGCGGGCGCGGTTGGCATCCGCCGCAAGTCCGAAGCCGAGCGCGCGCCGCTCAACCCGGTGCACGTCATCGTCGCGGCGGTGGTTTTCGTGCTGCTTTTCATATTCACGCTGATCACGATCGTGCGGATCGTGACGGCCTGAGCCTACAGGGAGAAGAAGATGTCGGAAGCCCATTCGACCCAGACGCGGCAGCACTACTTCGTGCCGCAGCCGATGCCGTGGCCGATCCTCGGCTCCACCGCGCTCTTTTGCATGGCGCTCGGCGCCGTGTTCCTGTTCAACGGCGCCGCCGCCGGCTGGATGGGAATCATCGGCGGCTTCGTGATCCTGCTCTTCATGATGTTCCGCTGGTTCGGCGACGTGATCCGCGAGTCCGAGGGCGGCAAGTACGGCGGCTGGGAGGACGTTTCCTTCCGCTGGGGGATGAGCTGGTTCATCTTCTCCGAGGTGATGTTCTTCGCCGCGTTCTTCGGGGCGCTGTTCTGGGTGCGGGTGATGTCGGTGCCCGACCTCTCGAGCCTCGAGCACAACGCGCTGCTCTGGCCGGGCTTCACGAGCCACTGGCCCTCGGCCGGCCCGAGCTTCGCGGAGAAGTTCAGCCCGATGGCGGCCTGGGGCATTCCCGCGGTGAACACGCTGCTGCTGCTTTCCTCCGGCGTCACGGTGACGATCGCGCACTACGCGCTGAAGGAGAACAACCGGGGGATGCTGAACCTGTTCCTGTTCCTCACGATCGCGCTGGGCACGCTGTTTCTCGCGTTCCAGGTCTACGAGTACGGCCACGCCTACGCCGAGCTGAACCTCAAGCTCACCACCGGGGTGTACGGGTCCACCTTTTTCATGCTGACCGGGTTCCACGGCTTCCACGTCACGGTGGGCGCGATCATGCTCACGGTGATCCTGGCGCGGTGCCTGTCGGGCCACTTCAAGCCCGACCATCACTTCGCGTTCGAGGCGGTCGCCTGGTACTGGCACTTCGTGGACGTCGTCTGGCTCGGCCTTTTCATCTTCGTGTACTGGCTCTAGAGCCGGTCCTGGATCCAGCCGAAGTAGTAGCTCGCCATCAGGAAGAGGAACAGGGCGAGCGAAAGGCCCACGCGCAGCGCGAGCGCCTTCACGGCGCGCATGGAGCCGCTTCGGTCGCGCATCACGAACACGAGCGCCGAGGCGAGGCTCGCGACGATCAGCACCAGCGCGGCGATGACGACGTAGCGCATCGCGCCGAGTGTAGCGCGCCTCGATGAGATTCGCGGGGCTCGCGTTCCGTCCGCGCTGGTGGGGCGCGCTCCTCGCGGCCGCGGGCTGCGCCGCCGGCGTCCTGCTCGGCAACTGGCAGTGGGGCCGCGCGGAGGAGCGGCGCGCGGCGCTTGCCTCGCTCGAGCGCGCGCGAGTGCAGCTTCGCGGCGAGTTCCTTCGGGACTTCACCGTGCTTCTGGAATTTCGCGTGCATCGCGGCAGGCCCGGGTACTACGTGGCGCAGGCGATGCGCCTCGCCGGGAGCGGCCGGCACGCCATCGTGCTGCGCGGGTGGACCGCGGCGGGCGCGCGGCGCGAGGACCTCCCGGCGATCCGCACGCCGGCGGGCGAGCAGCGAATCGAAGGGGTGGCGCTCGATCATCTGCCGCAGTTCCTCGAGCCGCCCGGTTCGATCGAGGCCTGCCGGCCGGGGGCGGCGCCGTGCGTGTGGCTGAATCTGAGCGTGGAGCGCTTCGCGGCGTGGTCGGGGCTCGCGCTCGAGGCCTACATCCTCGAGCAGTCGGGCGGCGCCCCCGACGGCCTGGAACGAGACTGGGAGCGTCCGGAGGCCGGATACCGCAAGAACGAGATGTACGCGCTGCAGTGGTATTCGCTCGCCGCGCTCGCCGTAGCTCTTTTCATCGTACTGAGCATTCGACGTGACGGAACCGGGCAATAGAGTCGGATCGGGGAGAAGGAAACTCGTTCTTCTCGGAGCGCTTTTCTCGCTCCCGGTGGTCGCCGGATGGATCGCGTACCTCACGGGCTGGGTGCCTGGGACGACCTCCAATTACGGAACGCTGCTCGCGCCGCGGCCGTCCCCCGACGCCGCCATTGCGGAGCTTCGCGGCAAGTGGGTCCTGGTGCAGCTCGACCGCGGCGCGTGCGACGCGCATTGCGAGAGGAAGCTCTACGTAATGCGGCAGGTCCGGCGCGCGCAGGGCAAAAGCATGGGCCGGGTGGAACGGCTCTGGCTCGTCACCGACGGTGCCGCGCTGCGCGCGGAACTGCTCGCCGCGATCGAAGGCACGCGGGTCGTGCGCGCCGGACCTGGCGCCGCGGCGGGATTTGCTGCCGAGCGCGACCCGGCCGACCATATCTACCTCGTCGATCCGATGGGCAACCTGATGATGCGGTTTCCGCGCGATCCGGACCCGGGACGGATGGTCAAGGACCTGGAGCGGCTCCTGAAATATTCGGGTTTCGGATAGAATTCGGCGCTCGTTTCGCGGCCGTGACCACCCATACCCTACTCTCCGGATCCGCGCGCAGCGCGCGGGCCTTCGTCGCGCTCACCAAGCCGCGCGTCGTCTCGCTCATCGTGTTCACGGCGGTGATCGGGATGTTCCTCTCGATTCCCGGCATGGTGCCGATGCCGCTGCTCGTCGCGGCGACCGCGGGCATCGCGCTGGTGGCGGGCGCGGCGGCGGCTGTCAACTGCCTGGTCGAACAGAGGATCGATGCCCTGATGCAGCGCACGCGCGGGCGGCCGCTGCCGCGCGGCGAGCTCTCGGCGCTGCAGACGCTCGTGTTCGCGGGGCTCGTCGGCGGCGCGGGGTTGTGGATCCTGCTGCAGTGGGTGAACGCGCTCACCATGTGGCTGACGCTCGCCACCTTCGTCGGCTACGCGGTTGTGTACACCGTGATCCTGAAGCCCGCGACGCCGCAGAACATCGTGATCGGCGGAGCTTCGGGTGCGATGCCGCCGGTGCTCGGCTGGGCGGCGGTGACGGGCGAGGTGAGCACCGAGGCGATGCTGCTTTTTCTCATCATCTTCGCGTGGACCCCGCCCCACTTCTGGACGCTCGCGCTCTACCGCACCGAGGACTACGCGAAGGCGGGGCTGCCGATGCTGCCGGTGACCCACGGCAAGCGCTACACGCAGGTGCAGGTCCTGCTGTATACGCTCATCCTGTTCGCGGTGTCGCTGCTGCCGTATGCGGTGCGCATGAGCGGGTGGCTCTACCTCGCCGCCGCGGTCGCGCTCGGCGCGATCTTCCTCGCGTATGCGGTGCGCGTGCTCGTCCATTACAGCGATGCGCTCGCGCGGCGCGCCTTCCGCTACTCGATCGTCTACCTCGCGCTGCTTTTCGCGGCGCTGCTGGTTGATCACTACCTGGTCTAGGCGGCTCGTCCTCGCCCTGGCATTGGCGCTCGCCGCATGCCGGCCCGCGGGGCCCGGGTTCAAGAGCACCGACATCACGGGCGTCGAGTACGGCCGCGCGCTCGCGCTCACCGGGCACGACGGCCGGCCGAGGACACTCGCCGACTTCCGTGGCAAGGTGGTGGTGCTCTCGTTCGGTTTTACGCACTGCCCCGACGTCTGCCCCACGACGCTCGCCTCGCTCGCCGGCGTAATCAGGCAGCTCGGGCCCGAGGCCGGGCGTGTGCAGGTGCTCTTCGTCACCGTGGACCCCGAGCGCGACACGCCAGCGGTGCTTTCAAGCTACGTGCCCGCGTTCGATCCGGGCTTCATCGGCCTCTATGGGGACGCGGAGTCGACCGCGCGCACCGCGAAGGAATTCAAGATCTTCTACGAGAAGCAGCCGGCCGGTGCGACGTACACGGTCAATCACAGCACGCAGAGCTACGTGATCGACGCCGAAGGCCGGCTGCGGCTCTTCGTCAGGCACGACCGGATCGCCCAGGACCTGGCCGACGACCTGCGCGCGCTGCTGCGGGAGAAGGGCTGAAGTCCGCTCAGGCAGCGGGCGCGGGCAGCGCGCGGCGCGGCGCGCCCTGGGCGGCGATGAGCTTGCGCATGCGCTCGAAAGCCCTGGCCTCGATCTGGCGGATGCGCTCGGCCGAGACCTTGAACTCGCGCGCGAGCTCGTGCAGCGTCGCCGCATCCTTTTCCTTCAGCCAGCGCGCCTCCACGATGCGGCGGCTGCGCGGGTCGAGCGCGGCGAGCGCGGCTTTCAGGCCCTCGGCGCCAGCGCGCTCGGACTCCTTCGCCTCGAGCACGCGCGAGGGCTCGGACTCGGGTTCCGCGGCGAGATAGTGCACCGGGGCATAGGATTCCTCGTCGGAGTCGTCGGCCTCGAACGCGACGTCGCGGCCCGCGAGCCGGGTCTCCATCTCCGCGACCTCCTCGGGCTTGACCCGGAGTTCGGCCGCGACGCGCCCGATGTCCTCGCCCGACAAGGGCGCGAGCCCCTTCTTCATCGAGCGCAGGTTGAAGAAGAGCTTGCGCTGCGCCTTCGTCGTGGCGACCTTGACCAGGCGCCAGTTGCGCAGGATGTACTCGTGGATCTCGGCCTTGATCCAGTGAATCGCGAACGAAACCAGGCGCACGCCGCGCGCCGGGTCGAAGCGTTTGACCGCCTTCATGAGACCCACGTTGCCTTCCTGAATCAGATCCGCGTGCGGCAGACCGTAGCCGAGGTAGCCGCGCGCCACTGCAACCACCAGGCGCAGGTGCGATAGCACCAGTTGGCGCGCCGCCTCTAGATCGTCGTGCTTGCGGTAGCGCTCCGCGAGCGCGCGCTCCTCCGCGGCCTCCAGCACGGGGAAGCGGTTGACGGTCTGGATGTACGCCTCGAGGCTCCCGGCGGCCATCGGGGCCGGAAGCGTCATCGGCAGGCTGATCGTTGCTTGCATCGGATATCTCCCTTGGCGCGATATTAGCACTCCTGGCATTTGAGTGCTAATTCGTTTCGGAGTTCCGCTGCGTTGCCACGGAAGCAGTGAAAATAGCCTAAAATCAGTCTATTTCACGTAAGTATATGCTCACTGATAAATGGGCGCCCAGCCAGCCAAGCAGCCCCGCGAACGCCCAGACCGCCAAGGCATCGCCGAACCCGAGGAACTCGAGCCGAAAGCCGGTGCCGTAGGACCGCGCCAGCTCGGCCACGCCGACGTTGAGCGCGGCCAGCCCCGCCGCGACGATCGCAAGCGCGATCGCCCCACCGGCCAGGCCCTGAGCCAGCCCAAGATAGTAGAAGGGGCGCCGGATGAAGGCGTCGGTCGCGCCGATCAGCCGTGAGACTTCGATTTCGGCGCGCTGGGTGAGGATCTGAAGCCGGATCGTATTGTAGGTCACTGCCACCAGGCCCGCAGCGAGAACAGCCCCGAGCAGCGCGGTCGCGAGGCGCGCGGTCGCGGCGAGCGCGGCTAGGCGCCGGGCCCAGGCCGGATCGGAGCGTACCTGCGCCACCGCGGGATCCGAACGCAGCTCGCGCGCGAGCGAGTCGAGCGCATCGCTCGCCGCGTCTTTCGGGCGAATGACGAGCGCATCGGGAAGGGGGTTCTGGCCGAGCGCCGCGACCACCTCGGCGAGCCCCTCGGTCGCGCGCAGCTCCTCGATCGCCTGCTCGCGCGTTACCAGCCGCGCCTCGCGAACGCGCGGGTCCGAGCGCAGGCGCGCGCCGAGGGCCTCGGCGTCGGCGCGCAGGGCGTCGGTCCGCAGGAACACCGAGAGCTGCGGCCCTGGCACGAGGGGTCGCTCGGGAGCCCGCAGGCTCGCCAGCAGCGCGTAGCCGCCCGCAGGCAGCGAGAGCGCGATTCCGATGACGAGCGCATTGAGCGCGGAGGTCGATATCTGCCCGGCGAGCTTTCGGAGTGCGAGCGCCGCCGCGCCCGCGTGCTGGCGAAGCCACGCCCTCATGCCGGGACCGCCCGCCCGGCGGCGAGCCGCAGGAGCCGGTTCGCCCGCGGGGCGAGCAAGGATTCGTCGTGCGTGGCGATGAGCACCGTCACACCGACCTGGTGGAACGCTGCGAAGATGTCCAGGATCGCGGCTGCCGACTCGGCGTCCAGGTTCGCGCTCGGCTCGTCGGCGACGAGGATCCGGGGCCGGTTCACGACCGCGCGCGCGATCGCCAGGCGCTGCTGCTCGCCGCCGGAGAGCTGGATCGGGTTGGCGCGGCTGCGGCCCGCCAGCCCCACCTTGTCGAGCGCGGCGCGCACGCGACGCGCCGCCTCGCGCGGCGGATGGTCGCCGAAAGCGAGCGGCAGCATCACGTTGTCGTAGACGCTGCGGTCGTAGAGCAGCTTCTGGTCCTGGAATACGAGGCCGAGATTGCGGCGCAGGTAAGGCATCGCCGCGCGCCCGAGCGCACCGACGTTCTGCCCGTTGACGAGGACCGTGCCGGAGGTCGGGCGCTCGATGCCCGGCACGAGCCTGAGCAGGGTCGATTTTCCGGCGCCGGAATGCCCGGTGACGACGGCAAACTCGCCCGGCCCGACCGAGAACGTGACGTCGGCGAGCGCCTCCTTGCCTCCGGGAAAGCGCTTCGAGACGCCCAGGAAGCTAATCAAGCAGCGCCTCGGCGAACTCGCGCGCGGCGAACGGCCGCAGGTCGTCGATTTCCTCGCCGACTCCGAGAAAGAGCAGCGGCAGAGCGCGGCCGCCGGCCTGCGCCGAGCGGGCGTGCGCGATTGCGCAGACGACACCACCCTTCGCGGTGCCGTCGAGCTTCGTCAGGATCAGCCCGGTGAGTCCGAGCGCGTCGTCGAACGCGCGCGCCTGCGCGAGCGCGTTCTGCCCGGTGTTGGCATCGAGCACCAGCAGCACCTCGTGCGGCGCGCCGGCGAGCGCCCGCGCGGCGACCCGCTTCACCTTCTTCACTTCTTCCATCAGGTGCAGTTGCGTCGGCAGGCGCCCTGCCGTGTCCGCGATGACGACGTCGGCGCTGCGCGCGATGGCCGCGCCGATCGCGTCGAACACCACCGCGCCCGGGTCGCCGCCGGCCTGCCCGAGAACAGGCACGCCGTTGCGCTCGCCCCATGCGAGGAGCTGCTCGCGCGCCGCCGCGCGGAAGGTGTCCCCCGCGGCGAGCAGGACGCTGCGGCCCTCGCCCTGGAGGCGCTTCGCGAGCTTGCCGATGGTGGTGGTCTTTCCCGAGCCGTTCACGCCCGCGACCATGATGACGAAGGGTTTCGCCCCGGACACGTCGAGCCCGCGCTCGAGCGGATGCAGGAGCCGTACCAGCTCCTCCTTCAGTGCCTGCCGCAGGGCTTCACCGTCCAGGAGCCCCTGCCGCCGAAGCGATCCGAGGATCGCCTGTGTCGCCGCGATCCCGCAGTCGGCCTGGATCAGCGCGGTCTCGAGCTCCTCGTAGAGCGCCTCGTCGAGCCGGCGCCGCCCGATGAGCGTCCCCAGCCCGCCGCCGAGCGCCTGCCGCGTGCGCGCGAGGCCGGCCTTCAGCCGCGCCGCCCACGAAGTCGCTGCTAACATGGATCGATGCATTCTAGCAAAGGGCGCATCCGCATCATCGCAGGGGAATACCGCAGCCGCCTGCTCGAGGTCGCGTCGCGCCCCGGGCTGCGGCCCACGCCCGATCGCGTGCGCGAGACGCTGTTCAACTGGCTCGGCCAGCGGCTCGAGGGCCTCGCGTGCCTGGACCTCTTCGCGGGCAGCGGCGCGCTCGGCTTCGAGGCGACCTCGCGCGGCGCCTCGCGCGTAGTGATGGTCGAGCGCGACCGGAAGGCGCTCGCGGCGCTCGAGCGCAACCGCGCGGCGCTCGGCGCACGCGCCGTGGAGATCGTGGCCGCGGACGCGCTCGCTTACCTCGCGCGCGCGCCGGAGCGCTTCGACGTGGTTTTCCTCGATCCGCCGTTCGGGCAGAATGCCCTGCCGGCGGTCCTGAAAATGCTCCCTTCGGCCCTGAAACCGCACGCGCGCGTGTACGTCGAGTCCCCACGCCCGGTCGATGCGGACTGCGCCTGGCTGGAGCAGAAGCGCCGCACGGCGGGGCGGGTGAGCTACCAACTACTGCAATGGAGCGGCCATGATCCGAGCGGTCTACCCGGGAACGTTTGATCCGCTGACCCGCGGGCACGAGGATCTCGTGCGGCGTGCCGCGCGGCTGTTCGACGCCGTGATCCTCGGCATCGCCGACAGCCGCGCCAAGCGCCCGTTCTTCGCGCTGCACGAACGCCTCGAGATGGCGCGCGAAGCGCTCGCGGAGGTGAACAACGTCCAGGTGGTCGGATTTGCGGGGCTGCTGATCGACTTCGTGCGCGAGCAGAAGGCGCGCGTGGTGTTGCGGGGGCTGCGCGCGGTCTCGGACTTCGAGTACGAGTTCCAGCTCGCCGGGATGAACCGCGACCTCTATCCCGAGATGGAGACGGTGTTCCTCACCCCCGGCGAGCAGCACATGTTCATCTCGGCGACCCTGGTGCGCGAGATCGCGATGCTCGGGGGTGACGTCTCCAAGTTCGTACACCCTGCCGTCGGCGCGCGCCTTGCGCAGAAGGTGAAATCTCTCGGCGGCTAGCGCGCTATTTTTGGCAGCCCGGGCAGTAGAAGCTCGCGCGCTGACCCTGCATGATGCGCCGGATGCGCGCGCCGCAGCGCCGGCAGCGCTCTCCCGCGCGGCCGTACACGCGGGCGCGAAGCAGGAATTCTCCGGGCGCGCCGTCGCCGCCGACGTAATCGCGCAGGCTCGCGCCGCCGGCGCGGATCGCGGCGCGCAGCGTCTTCTTGATCGCCGCCGCGAGCCGCGCGCAGCGCACGAGCGAGAGCCGCCGCGCGCTGGTCTGCGGACGGATGCCCGCGGCATGGAGGCTCTCGCAGGCGTAGATGTTGCCGATCCCGACGACGCGCCGGCCGTCGAGCAGGAACTGCTTGATCGAGGTCCGGTGAGCGCGCGTGAGCGCGTGCAGCCGCCGTGCATCCAGCGCGCTCGACAGCGGCTCTATGCCGAGACCCCGCAGAAGGGGGTGCGATTCGGGCGGTGCCTGCGTCCAGAGCACCGCGCCGAAGCGGCGCGGGTCGCGAAGTCGAAGCCACCGCCCGCCGACCGAAAAATCCACGTGGTCGTGCTTGCCGGCGGGCGAGCGCGGCGCGACCAGGCGCAGACTCCCGGACATGCCGAGATGCACGATCAGGTGGCCGGCGCCGCAGTCGATCAGGAGATACTTTCCGCGGCGCCGGATCGAGCGCACCGTGCGCCCGGCGAGCATGCGCACCGCCTGCGGCACCGGCCAGCGCAGCCGTGGCTCGCGCACCGCGACCGTCGCGATCGTCTTTCCCACCACGTGAGGCGCAAGCCCCTTGAGGGTGACCTCGACTTCGGGAAGCTCGGGCATGCGATGCGTGCGTGAACTTCTAGCCTTGTGCGGGGTGCCAAATATACCTACACTGGACGGCCCATGCGTTTCTCGATGCGCCTGCCGATCGGGCTCGCCGCGGCGTGCTTTGCTCTCGCGGCGCGGGTTCAGGGGCAGGTTTTCGATCCCGAAAAGGACGACGAAGCCGAGGCACCGGCCGCGGTGGTCCTTCCGGCGCCCGCGGCGAAGCTGCCGCCGCTCGAGCTCACCGAGCCGATGCTCTACGAGTTCCTGCTCGGCGAGATTGCGGCGCAGCGCGGCAGCCCGGGCCTCGCGGCGCAGACCTACATCGACCTCGCCAGGCGATCGCGCGACCCGCGCATCGCGCGCCGCGCGGTCGAGATCGCCAATTTCGCGCGTTCGCCCGAGCTCGCGCTCGAGGCCGCGCGGCTCTGGCACGAAACCGACCCGGATTCGACGCCGGCGCTGCGCGCGCTGATCGCGCTCCTGGTGAACGCGCGCCGCCTCGCCGAGGCCGAGCCCCACATCGCGAAGCTCCTCGCCGGCCCCGGCGCCGCGCCCGGCGGGTTTCTGCAGCTCGCACAGCTGTTCGCGCAGAACCCGGACCGCAAGGCAAACCTCGCGGTGGTGCAGCGGCTCGCCGCGCGCTACCCGGAGCTGCCGGAGGCGCGCTTCGCGACTGCGCAGGCGGCGGCCGCGGCGAACGACGAGGCGCTCGCCCTGAAGGAGCTGCGGGGCGCAGCCGAGCTCCGGCCCGGCTGGGAAGCCGCGGCGGTGTTCGAGTCGCAGCTGCTGCGGCGCCGTTCATTCGGCGAAGCTGCGGCGCGGCTGAACGCCTTCCTCGAAAAGTATCCGCAATCGCGCGAGGTGCGCCTGCAGCTCGCGCGCATGCTCGTCGGCGAGAGGCGTTACGGCGACGCGAAGGCGCAATTCGAGAGGATTCTCGAGATCCGCAAGGACGACACGGAGGCGATCTATGGCGTGGGGCTGCTCGCTATCCAGGCGAAGGACTACGCGCTGGCGGAGGCGAGCCTGAAGAGGCTCCTCGGCCTCGGCTACCGCGACCCGGACGGGGTGCGATTTACGCTCGGCCAGGTCGCCGAGGAGCAGAAGGACTGGCCGCGCGCGATCGAGTGGTACGTGACGATCCAGCACGGCGAGCACGCGTTGCCCGCGCGCATGCGCACCGCGAACGTGCTCGCCAGGCAGGGCAAGCTCGAGGAGGCGAGGGCGTACCTGCGGGCGGTCAACGCGAGCGACGCGCAGCGCGTGCAGCTCCTGATTGCGGAAGCGCAGCTGCTGCGCGAGGCCAATCGCCATCGCGAGGCGTTCGATCTGCTCGGCGAGGCGCTCGCCAGGAACCCGGATCAGCCCGACCTGCTCTACGACCACGCGCTCACCGCGGAGAAGGTCGACCGTCTGGACGTGCTGGAATCGAACCTGCGCAGGGTGATCGCGGTGAAGCCCGACCACGCGCACGCCTACAACGCGCTCGGCTACTCGCTCGCCGATCGCAACGAGCGCCTGCCCGAGGCGCGCAAGCTCGTCGAGCGCGCGCTCGAGCTTGCGCCCGAGGACAATTACATCATCGATTCGATGGGCTGGGTGCTGTACCGCATGGGAGACCTTCAGGGAGCGCTCGAGCAGCTGCGACGCGCCTGGAACGGCCGGCCTGACGGCGAGATCGGGGCTCACCTCGGCGAGGTGCTCTGGGTGATGGGCCGGCGCGACGAGGCCGAGCGCGTCTGGGGCGAGGCGCTCAAGACGAGCCCGGAGAACGAAACGCTGCAAAAGACCCTCCAGCGCCTGAAGAAGTAGCGTGCACTTGCGCCGCGTACTGCGCTTGGCGGCGATCCTGGGCCTTGCGGGCTGCGCCGAGCTTCCGTTCGTGCTGCCCGCCTCGGAGGTTGAATTCGAGCTCTCGGGGCGGATCGCGCTGCGCTACCGGGATGAGGCGTCGTCGGGCAATATCGCCTGGCGCCACGGCCTGAGCGGCGACGAGATGTGGATCACGACGCCGCTTGGGCAGACGGTCGCGCGGATCGTGCGCGAAGGAGATGCGGTCACGCTCACCGATGCCGAGGCGCGCGAATACCGTGCCGCGGACGCCGAGACCCTCACCGAGCAGGTGCTCGGGTTCCGCATCCCGCTCGGGGGGCTCGCCGACTGGGTGCGCGCGCGCGCCGCGCCCGGCCCTTCCGAGTCGCGCCTCGACGGGGCATCGCGCCTGACGGAGCTTTCCCAGTCCGGCTGGCGCATCGAGTACCTGGAGTACCGGGGCGAGCGCCCGTACCGCATGAGACTGCTCTATCCCGGAATCGAGCTGCGCCTGGCGATCGCGGAGTGGAAATGATGGAATGGTTCCCGGCGCCGGGGAAGCTCAATCTCTTCCTGCACGTGCTCGGGCGGCGCGACGACGGGATGCACGAGCTGCAGACCGTGTTCCGGCTGATCGACCGCTCGGACCGGGTGGGGGTTTCGGTGCGCCGTGACGGAGCGATCCGGTTCGCCGGCGTCTTCGGCGGGCAGAATCTCTGCGTGAAGGCGGCCGAGGCGCTGAAGGCCGAAAGCAGGACCCCGTTGGGATGCGAGATCGTCCTGGAGAAGGTCTTGCCGGTGGGCGGCGGCCTGGGCGGCGGATCCTCGGACGCGGCGACTGTGCTCCTCGCCCTCAATCGGCTCTGGAAGCTCGGCCTTGACCGGCGCGCTCTGATGGGGATTGGGGCAGGGCTCGGCGCAGACGTGCCGTTCTTCGTGTTCGGCGACAACGCGCTCGGCGAAGGGGTCGGTGAGCGCCTGAGCGCACTTGCGCTGCCCCCTGCCTGGTACCTCGTGCTCGAGCCGCCGGTGGTGGTGGCGACACGCGACGTGTTCTCGGATAACGCATTGACACGTAATGCGAAACGACTCACAATACCGCCCTTTTTCTCCGGCCTCGGGGGCAACGATCTCGAGGCGGTAGCGGTCCGCCGGCACCCGGAGATCGGGTTGCACCTCGAATGGCTTCGGGCGCGCCGGCGCGGGGCGCGGATGACGGGGTCCGGAGCGTGCGTATTCGCCGAATTCGAGCAGGAAGGCGAGGCGCGCGCGCTGGCCGCGGAGCTGCCCGGGACGATGCGCGGGTTCGTAGCGCGCGGGCTCGAGTGCCATCCGCTGCGCGATTGGGCAGATTGAACAACTTAAGGGTGGGGAGTCGCCAAGCTGGTCTAAGGCACCGGATTTTGATTCCGGCATTCCTAGGTTCGAATCCTAGCTCCCCAGCCATCCGACAGACGCGAACGTGAACCAGACCCACGTGACCCCGATGCCGCTCGAGCGCCTGATGGTGTTCACCGGCAACGCCAACCCGCGCCTCGCGCAGGACGTTGTCAAGCACCTCAACATCTCGCTCGGGCGCGCGATCGTCGGCAAGTTCTCCGACGGCGAGGTCATGGTGGAGATCCTGGAAAACGTGCGCGGCAAGGACGTGTTCGTGCTGCAGTCCACCTGCATGCCGACGAACGACAACCTGATGGAGCTGATGGTGATGATCGACGCGCTGAAGCGTTCGTCGGCCGCGCGCGTCACCGCCGCCATCCCCTATTTCGGCTACGCGCGCCAGGACCGCCGGCCTCGGTCGGCGCGCGTGGGCATCAGCGCCAAGGTGGTCGCCAACATGCTCGCGTCGGTGGGCGTGGCGCGCGTGCTGACGATGGACCTGCACGCCGACCAGATCCAGGGCTTCTTCGACGTCCCGGTGGACAACATCTATGCCGCGCCGGTGCTGCTCGGCGACGTCTGGAAACAGCGCTACGACAATCTGATCGTGGTCTCGCCCGACGTCGGCGGCGTGGTGCGCGCGCGCGCGCTCGCCAAGCGCCTGGAGTCCGACCTCGCGATCATCGACAAGCGGCGCCCCAAGGCGAACGTCGCCGAGGTGATGAACGTGATCGGCGAGGTGAAGGGCCGGACCTGCGTGATCATGGACGATATGGTCGACACCGCCGGGACGCTCTGCAAGGCGGCCCAGGTGCTGAAGGAGGAGGGCGCGGTCAAGGTGGTTGCGTACTGCACGCATCCGGTGCTCTCCGGCGGCGCGGTCGAGCGCATCGCCGCCTCTGATCTCGACGAGCTGGTGGTGACGGACACGATCCCCTTGAGCGAGCAGGCGCGCGCCTGCGGCCGGATCCGGCAGCTCTCGGTGGCCGGCCTGATCGCGGAAACGGTGCTGCGGATCTTCACCGAGGATTCGGTGAGCTCGCTTTTCATGGAATGAGTCTTCTTGGAGTGACGAAATGAAGATCGAAATCAGCGCGCAGAAGCGCGATATGCAGGGAACCGGCGCGAGCCGGCGCCTGCGCGGCAAGGGCCGCGTGCCCGGCGTGGTCTACGGCGGCGACAAGCCGCCGGTCACGATCGAGCTAGACCACAAGGAGCTCCACCGGAACCTGCGCAACGAGGCGTTCCACGCGTCGATCCTCACGCTCAAGCTCGAGGGAGGGACCGAGCAGGTTCTGCTGCGCGCTTTCAACATGCACCCGTTCCGGCCGCAGGTGCAGCACGTCGACTTCCAGCGGGTCTCGAAGGACAAGAAGATCCACATGAAGGTGCCGCTGCATTTCGTGAACGCCGAAAAATCGCCCGGCGTGAAGGAGCAGGGCGGCGTCGCGAACCACGTCATGAACGAGATCGACATCTCCTGCCTGCCCGACGACCTGCCCGAGTACATCGAGGTGGACATGGGCAGCCTCAAGGTCGGGGACTCGATCCATGCGAAAGACCTTCGCTTCCCGAAGGGCGTGGAGCCTGTGCTGCACCGGGGCGAGAATCCGGTGGTGGCGACAGTGATCGTGCCGGCGCTCATCACCGAAGAGGAAGAGGCCGCGGCGGCGGCTGCCGAGGCGGTGCCGGCCTCCGAGGTCCCGACCACCGAGCAGGCGGCCCCGGCCGAGAAGGCCGAGGAGGGTGCGGCGGCCGAGAAGGGCGGCGCCAAGGGCGGCGAGAAATCCGACAAAAAAGAGAAGAAGTAGGCCCTGTCCAAGATCCGCCTCATCGTCGGCCTGGGCAATCCGGGCCGGGAGCACGAGCGCACCCGGCACAACGCCGGGTTCTGGCTCGTCGAGCGCTTTGCGGCCTCCGCCGGTGCCGCGCTCAAGAAGGACAACCACTACCAGGCGCTCGTCGGGCGGCTCGCGGGCGGGGCGTGGCTGCTGCTGCCGCAGACCTACATGAACGCGAGCGGCCGCGCGGTGCAGATGCTCGCCGGCTTCTTCAGGATCGCGCCCGCCGAGATCCTGGTGGCGCACGACGAGCTCGACTTCGCGCCGGGCGTCGCGCGCCTCAAGCAGGGCGGGGGCATCGCCGGGCACAACGGCCTGCGCGACATCTCGCAGCGCCTTGCCTCGCACGACTACTGGCGCCTGAGGATCGGCATCGGCCATCCAGGGGACAAGAACCTGGTGCACGATTACGTGCTCCAGAAGCCTTCGCCCGAGGACCGCGGCGAGATCGATGCCGCGATCGCCCGAGCGCTCGAAGTGCTGCCGCTCGCGCTCGAGGGCGATCTGCAGGCAATGATGCAGAAGCTCCACACGGAAGAAAAGAAACCGGAGCCACACAAGGAAGCGAAAGAAGAGGAAAAATCCGCCACCGGCATCAAGGGGCTGCTGAAGGGCCTGACCGGCAGCAGGAAATGAGCCTCAGGTGCGGCATTGTCGGCCTGCCGAACGTCGGCAAGTCGACGCTCTTCAACGCGCTGACCCGTGCCGCGATCGCGGCCGAAAACTATCCCTTTTGCACCATCGAGCCGAACGTCGGCATGGTACAGGTGCCTGACCCCCGGCTCGAGGCGATCGCCGCGATTGCGAAGCCGGAGCGCGTGGTGCCCGCCACGGTGGAGTTCGTCGACATCGCGGGGCTGGTGGCGGGCGCATCGAAGGGCGAGGGCCTGGGCAACAAGTTCCTCTCCCACATCCGCGAGGTGGACGCGATCGCGCACGTGGTGCGCGTCTTCGAAGATCCCAACGTCGTGCATGTCGCGGGCAAGGTCGACCCGGCATCCGATATCGAGACCATCCACACCGAGCTCGCGCTCGCCGCCCTGCAGTCGGTGGAAAGGCAGATCTCGAAGGTCGAGAAGGTCGCGAAGGTCGCGGGCGACAAGGACGCGCAGCGCCTCTGCGCGGTGCTGGAGAAGGCGCGCGCGGCGCTCGATGCCGGCAAGCCCGCGCGCACCGTGGAGTGGTCGAAGGAAGAGCGCGCGGTGCTCGATCCGCTTTTTCTTCTCACCATGAAGCCGACGCTCTACGTCGCCAACGTGGCCGAGCACGGTTTCAAGGACAACCCGCAGCTCGCTGCAGTCGAGGGGCTCGCCGCTTCAGAGGGTGCCGGCGTGGTCGCGATCAGTTGCGCCATCGAGGCGCAGATCGCCGACATGAGCGATGCGGACAAGAAGCTGTTTCTCGACGACATGGGGATGGCCGAGCCGGGCTTGAACCGCTTCATCCGCGCCGCCTACGCGCTCCTCGGCCTCGAAACCTTCTTCACCGCGGGCCCGAAGGAAGTGCGCGCCTGGCAGCTGCACATCGGCCAGACCGCGCCCGAGGCCGCGGGCGCGATCCACACCGACTTCCAGCGGGGCTTCATCCGCGCCGAGGTGATCTCCTGCGACGACTACATCGCCTGCGGCGGCGAGCAGGGAGCGAAGGACAAGGGAAAGATGCGGTTGGAAGGGAAAGATTATGTTGTACGGGACGGGGACGTAATTTACTTCCGATTCAACGTCTAACGACTCCCGCCCCCAACCACGGTTGGTTGAGTCTTGTTTTCGGCCTTGATCACGATCGCGACACCGGCAGCGATTCCACCAATCAATCACCAGCTGACTTCAGATGACGGTTCGCCGGAGGCCGGTTGATTCTGATGCAGCACCGATCCGCGAAACGCAAGCGAGTGAAATCCTTGACTGTTGAAACGTAAGTCGAGGATCGGTTTTCTAAGGACCACGCTGTTCGCGACCTGCGCACGATCGAGTCGAAGACCAAGGACGCTCGCGGCGTCGCGACTTGATGGCGCGTCGGGACTTTACGATCCTCGGGGGGGAGGTAGGTCAACCCGGGCGCGGCGGTAATACGGGTACGAGTGGCGGAGGGGAAATTCCGGGTGATCCATGTGGCCAGGTTCGAGCGAGCGATTTACGTCTTGCACGCTTTTCAGAAGAAAACACAGAAGACATCGCTGCTCGACATGCGGCTCGCCCGGGATCGCTATCGCGACGCACGGGATATGGAGCGGGAATTGAATCGATGACCAAGCGCTATACCAGGTCCAGCGGGAATATCTTTCTCGATCTCGGGTTTCCGCCGCACGAGACCTCCGTGATGCGGCTTCGAGCACAGCTTGCCGAGGCGCTGCGCACATGGATGGAACGCGAGAACATAACGCAGGTGAAGGCGGCAAAGCGCGTGGGCATCGCGCAGCCCCGCATGTCGGAAATCGTGCGCGGAAAGGTGGAGCTGATGTCGCTCGATTACCTCGCGGGGCTTTGCGCGAAGGCAGGGTTGGACATAAGGTTCCGTTTGGCTGCGTAGAAGGCCGGCGTGCGATCGCGCGATTTCACGCGGATGCGCAGGTCACGGATGCGCAGGTCACAATGGGCAGCAGGTGCGCCAGCGGCACCAGGCCAATTGGAGCTGGTGGCAAGACCAGACCCGGATTCCCGATAGAAGCACCCTGGGATGACCAAAGAACGAAATCAGTAGGACCAGACCTGCAGCGTGCGATGCAGCTCCACGAGCTTCTCGGCGCGCGCTTTCTCCGTCTCGTCGCGTCCCTGCTCGGCCCTTGCCGCGAGCTCGATCACGGTCGCGTTCATGGTCGCGACGCGGCGCGCGAGCACTTCGGCGATTCCGGCCACGAGCTTGAGCGCCGCGGGCGCGCCCCCGGCGAGCAGCGCGCGGAACGGGATCGCCGGCAGCCGCAGCACCGTGGAGTCGACGAGCGCGCGGCCGGTCGCCGAGCGCACGTCGTCCGTGAGCAGCGACATCTCGCCGAGCACGCCGCCGGCGCCGAGCCGCGCGAGCGAGCGTTCGCCGCCCGCGGCGCGCTTGACCACGTCGATCTCGCCGGAGAGCACCAGGTACAGCCCGTCGCCCGCGTCGCCTTCGCGGAACAATTCTTCTCCCGCCACGTACGTGACGCGCTCTGCGATCGTCGCGATCGCCTCGAGCTCGGCGTCCGCGAGCGATCCGCAGATGGCGGCCTGCCTGAGCGAGGCGACGAGCGACGGGTCCATGGCCGAACTCTAGCCCAACCGCGGCGCGGCGGCGCAGGATAGAATTCACGGCAGCGCACGACGCGGGGAGAGCGGCGATGGCGATCGAGATCACCAATCGGACCAAGATCATGGGCGGCGTGGCGGTGCTCGCGCTCGCGGGCGCCGGCGCCTGGTTCTTCCTTTTCAGCGAGGAGGCGCCGCCGCCCAAGCCCGTCGCCAAGGCGCCGGCGAAGCCCGCCGCGAAGCCCGCCGCGAAGGCCCCCGAGGCCCCGAAGCCCGTGGCCGAAGCACCGAAACCTGCCCCCGAGACACCGACGCCCGCTGCCGAGGCGCCCAAGCCTGCCGCCGAGGCGCCCAGGCCAGGGCCGGTTGCGGAGGCGCCAAAGCCGCTGCCCGAGGCGAAACCCGCGCAAGAGCCGAAGGCGGCTCCGGCCAAGCGGCGAGCCGGGACGCGAGCGCCCCGCCCCGTCACCGCCACGACGGCCAAGCCGGAAGTGAGGCCGCTTTACTCGCGCTACAACGATCTCATCACCGCGGTCGTGATGAAGGATCGCGCGGCGGCGGCCGAGCTGATCGACGACGGCAAGAGCCCGAACGTGCGCCAGAGCGACGGCCAGACCGCGCTCATGGTCGCGGCCACGCTCGGCGATCTCGAGATGGCGCAGCTGCTGCTCGCCAAGGGCGCGGACCCGAACGCGGTGGCGCCGGACGGGACCACGGCGCTCTCGCGCGCGCGCGATGGTCGCCACGCCGCGGTGGCGAGCCTGCTGCAGGCGAAGGGCGCGCAGCGGTGAAGCGGCTCGCCGCCGCGCTCGTCGCCGTCGCCGGTTGCGGGCTCGGCGCCGCGGCCGAGCTTCCGATCTTCGACGCGCACGTGCACTACTCGCACGATGCGTGGGACGTGCTCCCGCCGAAGGAAGCGGTGGCGCTGCTGCGCAAGGCGGGTCTGAAGCGCGCGCTCGTCTCGAGCTCGGGCGACGAGGGGCAGCAGCGGCTCTACGCGGAGGCGCCCGATCTGATCCTGCCGTCACTGCGACCCTACCGCAAGCGCGGCGAGATCGGGACCTGGGTGCGCGACGCGTCCGTGATTTCCTATCTCGAAGAACGGCTGAAGAAGCACCGCTATGTCGCGATCGGCGAGTTTCACCTCGACGGCGCGGACGCGGATCTTCCGGTGCCGAGGCGGATGGTGCAGCTCGCGCGCGCACACAAGCTCTTCCTTCACGCGCATTCCGACGTCGATGCCGTGGAGCGCATCTTCGTGCAGGATCCGGGAGCGCGCGTGCTCTGGGCACACTCGGGGTTCGAGAGCCCGGCGCGCGTGCGCGAGATGCTGCGCAAGCACCGCAACCTTTGGTGCGATCTCGCGTTTCGCAGCGACCACGGCGCGGATGGAAGAGTTCATCCGGAGTGGCGCGCGGCTTTCCTCGAGTTTCCCGACCGCTTCCTGGTCGGCACCGACACCTATACGCCGGAGCGCTGGCCCTACGTCGTCGAGCACGCGGGCTGGTCGCGCCGCTGGCTCGCCGAGCTGCCGTCCGAGGTGGCCGAGCGCATCGCGTGGAAGAACGGCGAGGCGCTCTTCGGCGGCATGCTCTCGCGCTAGGAAGGGGTAACGGAGGAACCTGGATTCCTCTGTTTGCGGATCTCCTCGACCGTCTCCGGATTGACGAGCGAGGAGAGATCGCCCGGATTTTCGTCCAGGTACGCCGCGCGGATCACGCGGCGCATGATCTTGAGGTTGCGGGTCTTCGGAAGATCGGACACGAACACGACGGCTTTCGGCTTGAACGGGGTGCCGAGGCCGTGCGTGACGGCCTGGGAAAGTTCTTCTCGAAGATGTTCCAGGTTGTCGGAAATTCCGGTTCTTGGCGCACAAACCAGCACGATCGCAGACCCCTTGATCGGGTCGGGCACGCCGATCGCGGCGGCCTCGCCGAGTTTTCCGGTCGCCATGACGAGCGCCTCGATCTCGGCGGGCCCGGTGCGCTTGCCCGCGATCTTGAGCGTGTCGTCCGAGCGTCCCCAGATGTACCAGTGGCCGTCCGCGTCGCGGCTCGCGAAATCGCCGTGGTGCCATACGTCCGGCCAGGTGCTCCAGTAATTCGCGAGATAGCGCTCGTCGTCCTTCCAGAGGCTTCGCGTGAGGCCGATCACCGGCTTTCGCATCACGAGCTCGCCCACGGTTCCGGCCGGCACCGGGCGTCCCGATTCGTCGACGACGTCGGCGCCGGTGCCCGGCACCTGGGTGTTGAATGCGCAGGGCTTGAGCGGCCGCAGCACGCAGCAGGCGAGGATCCCCATCATCTCGGTGCCGCCCGAAAAGTTGAGCAGCGGCACGCGCCGGCCGCCCACCCGGTCGAAGAGCCACCACCAGGCTTCCGGCGTCCAGGGCTCGCCGCTCGAGACCATGATGCGAAGGGCCGAGAGATCGAACTTTTTCCACGGCTCGCTCCCCTGTGCGAGGAACGTGCGGATGGTTGTAGGCGCAACGCCGAGGTAGGTCACCGCGTGCTCGGCGGCAAGCCGCCACATGCGGTCGGGGTCGGGAAAATTCGGCGCGCCTTCCGCGAGCACGAGCGTGCCGCCCATGATCGGCGTTGCATAGACGATCAGCGGGCCCACCACCCAGCCCATGTCCGACATCCAGAGCAGCCGGTCCTCGGCCTTGAAGTCCATGCACAGGCCGAGGTCCATCACGATCTTGGCGGGGAATCCGGCGTGCGCGTGCACCACGCCCTTGGGTTTCCCGGTCGTGCCGGAGGTGAAGACGAGGAGGTAGGGGTCATCGGCGCCCATCTCCTCGGTCGGCGCGGTGTCGGGCTGGCGCGCGACGAGCTCGTGCCACCAGTGATCGCGCCCCTCGCGCCAGACGATGGCGTTGCCCGCGCGGCGCAGCACGATCACGTGCTCGAGCCACGGCGCGCCGGCCGCCGCATCGTCCACGATCGCCTTCGCGTCGACCGGCTTTCCGCGGCGCGAGGTTCCGTCCACGGTGACGAGCGCGCGGGCGCGCCCGAGCTCCAGGCGCGCGAGCATTGCGTCGGCCCCGAAACCGGAAAAAAGCGGCATCACGATCGCGCCGATCTTCGCCACCGCGAGCATCGCGATCATCGCTTCGGGGACGTTCGGCATGTAGATCGCCACCACGTCGCCGCGCCCGAGCCCGAGCGCCCTCAGCATCCCGGCGGCACGGCACACCTCGCGATCGAGCTCGCCGTAGGTGAAGCGTGCGCGCGCACCGTCCTCGCCCTCCCAGACGAGCGCGGGCTTGCCCCAAGTCGGCGTGCCGCGCCAGCGGTCGAGCGCGTTCAGCACCACGTTGGTGGTGCCGCCCACGCACCAGCGCGTCCAGGGCGCGCCGCGCGAATCGTCGAGCACCCGCTCGTACGGGCGGTAGAACCGCCAGTCGAGGTGCTTCAGCAGCGCGTCATAGAACCACTCGGGCTCGGCATCGGCGCGCGCGAGCAGCGCCTCGTAGCTCGGGAGCCCCTGCGCGCGCAGGAACCCCGTCAGGTTCGCTCGCGCGACCGTGCCGGCATCGGGCGTCCAGGCGATTTCCGCGCCGGAGCTCAAATCCCCCCGAGACAGACGAACTTGATCTCGAGGAAGGGCTCGATGCCGTACTTCGAGCCCTCGCGGCCGATGCCCGACTGCTTCACGCCTCCGAAGGGCGCCACTTCCTGCGAGAAGATACCCGTGTTCACCGAGATGATCCCGGCCTCGAGCGCCTCCGCGACCCGGAATACGCGCCCGATGTCGCGCGCGAAGAAGTAGGCGGCGAGCCCGAACTCGGTCGCGTTCGCCATCCGGATCACTTCGTCCTCGGTCTTGAAGCGGAACAGCGGCGCTACCGGCCCGAACGTTTCCTCGCGGAAGAGCTGCATGCGGTCGTTCGCGTCCGTGAGCACCGTCGGCTCGAAGAACAGGCCCTGCAATTTTTTTCCGCCCGTGAGCGCAGTAGCGCCCTTGGCGAGCGCATCCGACACGTGCGCCTCGACCTTGGCGAGGCCCTGCGCGTCGATCAGCGGCCCGATCACCACGCCAGGCTCGGTGCCGGGGCCGACCTTGAAGGCGCGCACCTTCTCGGCGAAACGCTTCGCGAACGCGTCGTAGATCCCGTCCTGCACGAAGATGCGGTTCGCGCACACGCAGGTCTGGCCGGCGTTGCGGTACTTGGAGGCGATCGCGCCCTCGACCGCCGCATCCAGATCGGCGTCGTCGAACACGATCAGCGGCGCGTTCCCCCCGAGCTCGAACGAGATCTTCTTCACCTGGTCCGCCGACTGGCGCATCAGGATCCGGCCGACTTCGGTCGAGCCGGTGAAGGTGATCTTGCGCACCAGCGGATTGCGCGTGAACTCCGAGCCGATCGCGGGCGGATCGTTCGAGGTGAGGATGTTGAGCACGCCCTTCGGCATCCCCGCCCGCTCCGCGAGCACGGCCAGCGCGAGCGCCGAGAGCGGCGTCTGCTCGGCGGGTTTCAGCACCACGGTGCAACCGGCCGCGAGCGCGGGCGCGACCTTGCGCGTGATCATCGCGTTGGGGAAGTTCCAGGGCGTGATCGCCGCGGTCACTCCGACCGGCTGTTTGAGCACCAGCAGCCGCTTGTCGGCCTGATGCTGCGGAATGATGTCGCCGTACACGCGCTTGCCTTCCTCGGCGTACCACTCGATGAACGCGGCGCCGTAGGCGATCTCGCCGCGCGCCTCCGTCAAGGGCTTGCCCTGCTCGGCGGTGAGGATCTTCGCCAGGTCCTCCTGGCTCGCCATCACGGCATCGAACCATTTGCGCAGGATCGCGGCGCGCTCCTTGGCGGTCTTCGCGCGCCAGCCGCCCCAGGCGGCGTGCGCCGCCTCGATCGCGCGCTTGGCGTCGTTCCCGCCAAGGTCGGCGACATTGGCGAGCGTGACGCCGGTGGCCGGGTTCGCGACCGGATAGGTCTTCGCTCCCGAGACCCAGCTTCCGTCGACGTAGGACTGCTCCCGGAAGAGTTCCGGATCCTTGAGCGAAAGGGCCGGCAGGCCAGGCGGGGTAGGGGCATTCATGCGGCAGTCTCCTTCGGTGGCCGGTGCGCCCAATCGCGCGGGCTCGCGCCGTAGCGGGCGCGGAACGCGCGGCTGAAGTGCGCCGGGCTGTTGAAACCGCTCGCAAAAGCGACGCTCGTAATCGAGCGAAGCTGCTCGCCGCGGCTCTCCAGCTTCCGGCGCGCCGCCTCCAGGCGGCGCTCCCAGATGTAGCCGCGCAGCGTGCAATCCTCGGCTTCGAACGCCTTGTGAAGCGCGCGCTTGGAGCAGTTGAGGGCCCGCGCGACCGAGGCGACGCAAAGATCCGGGTCGTGCAGGTTCTGGTCGATGTGACGCTTGATTCTCTCGCGCAGCACGGAGCCGCGCTGGCCGTCGAGGCGCCCGCCCGCCTGCTCCAGCAGCGCAAGGTGCAGCAGCTCGACGATCCGCTCGCCCGTGTCCGCCGCGAGCGGCCGGTCCGCGATCGCGGCCTCGAGCGTGCGTTCGATCGCGTCGCACGCGACACGCGCCAGGCCGGAGGCGGCGCGCAAGCGCCGCACGAGCAACTGGGCGAGATCGGCACGCCCGCGGAGAATCCCTTCTCGCGGAAGCAGCAGGATGTGCAGGTCGACCGGGCCTGGCGCGGAAACGATGTACGAGCGCGTCGTATCGTAGAGGCTCCAGTCGCCCGGTCTGAGCCATGCCGTCCGGCCGTCCTGCTCGAAAAGGCTCTTGCCACTGCGCTGCACCACCATCTTCAGGAAGCCGGGATCGCTCAGACCGCGGCATCCTGCGGTGCGCACGACGCGATGGCGCGCGGCCTGCAGGTGGCACACGCGCACCTCGCCGAGGTCGAGCGCGGAGATCGCGCCGCCGAAGTCCTCGTCGCCGTAGGTGTCCGAGCGCAGCCGCCCGAACGAGCGCCACACGAGATCGCTCCAGTAGGCGACGCGCTCTCGCGCGGGCGCCTCGTCGGTGGATAGGCGGATGAACTGCGTCACGCGTGCGCGCTCGGTCAAGACAGGCGATGCGGGTTTGCGCATGATACTCGCTTGACACGGATCGAAGAACATCCGTAAGTTGCTGTAACGACGACCACAATTGCGGCACTGACAGGAGGAGGGGACGATGACGCTCAAGAAATCCTTGCAGGTCCTGGCCGCCATCGCGGCCGCATGCACGGCGTGCCTGCCGGCCTCGGCGCAGGAGGCGCCGGTGAGAATCGGCTACGCGATCGCGCGCACCGGGCCGTGGGCGGCCGGTGCGCAGGTCACCCAGGAGCCGAACTACGTGCTCTGGGCCGACCAGGTGAACGCGGCCGGGGGCCTCAACGTCAAGGGCAAGAAGCGCAGGGTCGAGCTGGTCGGCTACGACGACCGGAGCGAGGCCGAAACCATGGTGCGCACCTACGAGAAGCTGATGGGCACCGACAAGGTCGACCTCATCCTGCCGCCCTGGGGTACGGGCGCGAATTTCGCGGTGATGCCGCTGATCCAGAAGTTCGGCTATCCGATGGTGGCGCCCACCGCGACCGGCCGCAAGCTCCTGGGCATGAAGAACCCGTACTTCTTCGCCATCCTGCAGCAGCCCGATCGCATGATGATCGCGCTCGCCGAGTTCCTGAAGGCGCGAAACATCCAGACCGCCGCCGTGATCCACGTCGACGAGCTCTTCGGGCTGGAGCAGGCGGGCGCGCTCGAGGCCGCGTTCAAGGAAAAAGGCATCCGGATCGTCGAGAAGAAGAGCTACCCCCTCGGCGTCAAGGACCTCAAGCCCGTACTGAACGACATCAAGGCAAAGAACCCCGATGCGTTCGTGGCGCTTTCGTACCCGCCGGACACCTTCCTCGTCACCGCGCAGGCCCGCGAGATCGCGTTCAACCCGAAGGCCTTCTATGCCTCGGTCGGCACCGCGTTCCCGATCTATCGCGACAAGATGGGGCCGGCGATCGAGGGCGTGATGGGCCTCGGGACCTGGAACCCGAAGACCAGCGCCGCGGCCAAGGCCTACTTCGACTCTCACGTCGCCCGGCACAAGAAGGAGCCCGACCGCTGGGCGAGCGCGCACGCCTGGGCGGCGCTGCAGGTGATGGAACAGGCCGTGGCCAAGGCGGGGCTCGATCGCAAGGCGCTGCGCGAGGCGATCGCGAACGGCGAGTTCGACACCGTGATCGGCAAGATCCGGTTCCGGAACGGCGAGAACATCTCCACGCCGGGCGTCGTCAGCCAGTGGCAAGGCAGGGAGTTCGAGGTCGTCTGGCCGCCTCAGCTCGCCACCGCGCCGGCGCTCTTCCCGAAGCCCGGCTGGAAGTGATCGGAGCGTAAGTCGAAGCCCCGCGCGGCGGCGCGGGGCTTTTTCTTCTCATGGGCTTCTGGATCGAACTGGCCGCCTCGGGGCTGATCAGCGGGGGCATCTACGCGCTCGTCGCGATGGGGCTGAACCTGCAGTACGGCCTGATGCGCATCATGAACATCTCGCACGGCGAGTTCCTGATGGTCGGCGCCTACCTCACCTGGCTCGCGCACACCGCCTTCGGGATCGACCCGGTCGCGTTCATGCCGGTGGTGGCGGTGGCGATGTTCCTGGCGGGCCTCGCGGTGTATGCGCTCTGCTTCCGGCGCATCGCGCGCACCTCGCCTGCTGTCGAGGTGATCGAGGCGCGCAGCCTGCTGGTCGGGTTCGGCCTGATGTACCTCGTGCAAAACGCGGCGTACCTCGCCTGGGGCGCCGACCTGCGCGGCTATTCGTTTCTTGCCGACCCGGTGGAGATCGCGGGCGCGCGCTTCGCGGCGAACCGCCTGGTCGCCTTCGGTTTCGCGGTCGGCGCAAGCCTCGCGCTGCTCGCGCTGCTGCGCTTCACGCTCATCGGAAAGGCGGTGCGCGCCATGATGCAGTCGCCCGCGGGCGCGCAGCTCGTGGGGATCGACACCGCGGTGCTGCACCCGGCGGTGTTCGGCGCAGGCCTCGCGCTCGCGGGGGTCGCGGGCTCCCTCCTTTCGATGGTCTACGAGATCACGCCGTCGATGGGCGAGCCCTATACGGTCACCGCACTGATCGTCATCACGCTCGGCGGGCTTGGCAGCGCCGGCGGGTGTCTCGCCGGCGGGCTGCTCCTGGGCCTCGTCGAAGCCTTCGGCATGCACTTCACCAGCCCGTCGCTCAAGATGCTTCTTTCGTACGCGGTCTTCATCGGAGTCCTGCTGGCCAGGCCCAAAGGGCTGTTTTCGCGATGAAGCGGGGATTCCTCTATTTCTCCGTTCCGTGCCTCGCGCTTGCCGCGCTGCCCTGGCTTGCGTCCGACTTCGTCGTATCCCTCGCGCTCACGTGCCTCATGTACGTGGGGCTTGCGGTGAGCTGGGCGATGTTCTCGGGCGCGACCAGCTATCTGTCGCTCGCGACCTCGGCGTTCTTCGGCATCGGCGCCTATGTCACGGCATGGGGGCTGGAAGCTCTGCCGTACGCGCTCGTGGTGCCGCTCGGCGGGCTCGTGGCGGCGGCGTTCGCCGCGCTCGTCGGCGCGGCGGTGCTTCACCTGCGCGGAGCGTATTTCGCGGTGCTCACCTTCGGCCTGGGAGAGCTCGTGCGCCACGCGATCACCTA
The DNA here is from genome assembly GCA_037443705.1 of Betaproteobacteria bacterium. Lineage (GTDB taxonomy): Bacteria > Pseudomonadota > Gammaproteobacteria > Burkholderiales > SG8-39 > 2-02-FULL-66-14. The sequence goes on from JBBINV010000003.1 coordinate 40,128, forward strand.
TTCCGAGAAGACCTACGCGAAGACGGTTGGCCGCGTGATCGCGGATGCGCCCGATTCCTTGACGGTGTATCTCACGGTGCTCGCAATCGCGGCAGCGGCGGTAGCCGCGTGCGCCGCGGTGCGCGCGAGCCGCTTCGGTCTCGCGCTCGCCGGCATCGGCTCGGACGAGGAGCGCGCGCAGACGCTCGGCGTCAACACGCGCCTCGCCAAGATCACGGGCTTCGCGCTCGCCGCGTTTTTCGCGGGCGCCCTGGGCGCCGCGGTCGCGGTGCGCTGGACCTACATCGAGCCGGCGTCGGTGTTCAATCCGTTCATCGGCTTCCAGACCGTGCTGATCGCCATGATCGGCGGTGCCCAGACGCTCGCCGGCCCGATGGCTTCCGCGGTCGTGTTCAGCCTGCTCACCGAGCTCCTGCGGCTTCATTTCCCCTACGCCTATCTCGTGGTGCTCGGGCTGCTGCTGATCCTGCTCGTGCTCTATCTGCCGGGCGGCATCGCCTCCGCCTTCGTTCGCTGGAGGCGAGCCGGTGCGTGAGGCGCTCCTTTCGGCGCGCGGCGTGACGGTGCGCTTCGGTGGCCTCGTCGCGGTCGATGGCGTGGACCTCGACGTGCACGCGGGCGAGCTGGTGGGCGTGATCGGCCCGAACGGCGCGGGCAAGACCACGTTCTTCCACACGCTCTCCGGCGTGCTCGCGCCGGACGCCGGGCGGCTCGTGGTCGGGGGCGACGACCTGACCGGGGCGCCGCCGCACGTCTTCGCGATGCACGGCGTGGCGCGCACCTTCCAGACGCCGCGCGTGTTCCGCGACATGAGCGCCGCGGAGAACGTGCGTTTCGGCCTGGAGTTCGCGGGCCGCAGCCGCAGGCACGCCCACGACGCGTTCGACGACGTAAGCTCCATCCTCGGTTTCCTCGACCTGGACCGATATTCGGATCTCCCCGCAGGCGGGCTCACGCCCGCGAGGCAGCGGCTCCTCGAAATCGGCATGGCGCTCGGCGCGCGGCCGCGCGTGCTGCTGCTCGACGAAGTCGCCGCCGGCCTCACGCACGCGGAGCTCGACGCCACCGCGCGGCTCATCCGGCGCGTGCGCGACGAGCTGGGGCTTGCCGTGATCTGGATCGAGCACGCGGTGCGCGTGCTCATGGACTGCGTGGAGCGCGTGGCGGTGCTCGACCGCGGGCGCAAGATCGCCGACGGCGACCCGCGCGCGGTGGCGAAGGAGCCAGCCGTCGTGGAGGCGTATCTGGGCGAGGAGATCGCGGCTTGAGCGCGGGGCTTCTCGTCAAGGGCCTCTGCGCCGGCTACGGCGGCATCCGCGTGCTCGAGGGCGTCGATCTCGAGGCGCCCAAGGGCGAGCTGACGGTCGTGGTGGGTCCCAACGGCGCGGGCAAGACGACGCTGCTTCGCGCGCTTTCGGGCCTCATTCCGCGCGCGGGCGAGGTGCTGTTCGACGGCGCGGCGCTCCCCGAGGCGCCGGCGGCGATCGTCTCGAGGGGCCTCGCGCAGGTGCCCGAGGGGCGCCAGCTCTTTCCCCAGATGACGGTGCGCGAGAACCTCGAGCTCGGCGGGTATCTTCTTCCGAAGGGCGAGCGCGCGGCGCGCCTGGAGCGCGTGTTCGCGTTCTTCCCGCGGCTTGCCGAGCGCCGCGGCCAGCTCGCGGGCACGATGTCGGGCGGCGAGCAGCAGATGCTCGCCGTGGGCCGCGCGCTGATGGGACGCCCGAAGCTTCTGATGCTCGACGAGCCGTCGCTCGGGCTCGCGCCGAAGATGGTGGACGAGCTGCTTGCGATCGTGCGCCGAATTCGGGATGACGGCGTCACGATCCTGCTCGTGGAGCAGAACGTGGCCAAGGCGCTCGCGATCGCCGAGGGGGCGTACGTGATCGAGCGCGGCGCGGTGGTGATGAAGGGGCCGGCGGGCAAGCTCCTTCGCTCGGAGCGCCTGCGCGCGGCTTATCTGGGCGCCGAGGCGAAGCCCGGCGCGCTGCAATGGAAAGGAGGGCTGTTCATGGCAACCCAGCAGACGACCGCGGTCACGATCGCGGCGGAGAACGCGTGGAAAGGCAAGGTCTTCACCGGGCGATGGCAGATGGCAAAGGGCGGAACGCGCGAAGTGATCGAGCCCGCCACCGGCAAGGTGCTGACGGAAGTCGGCTTCGCCGGCGCCGAGGACGTGCGCGAGGCGGCCGCCGCCGCAAAGGCGGCGCAGCCCGAATGGGCGGTGGCGCCCGCCGACCAGCGCGCGGCGGTGCTGCGGCGCGCGGCGCAGTTGCTCGAGGCGCACACCGAGACGCTGCGCCCCTGGATCGTGCGCGAGACGGGTTCGATTCCGCCCAAGGCGGATTTCGAGCTGCACATGGTCATCGGGATCCTGCTGGAAGCCGCCGCGATCGCGACGCAGCCGCCGGGCACGATGCTGCCCTCCGGCCCCAGGCGCATGAGCTTCGCGCGGCGCGTGCCGCACGGCGTCGTGGGCGTGATCTCGCCGTTCAACGCCCCGCTGATCCTGTCCGCGCGCGCGGTCGCGCCGGCGCTCGCGCTCGGCAACGCCGTGGTGCTCAAGCCCGATCCGAGCACGCCGGTCACGGGCGGCTTCATCCTCGCGCGCCTGTTCGAGGCCGCGGGGCTTCCGGCGGGTCTGCTGCACGTGCTGCCGGGCGACGCCGCGGTGGGCGAGGCGCTGATCGCCGATCCCGACGTCGCGATGATCTCGTTTACCGGCTCGACTGCCGCGGGAAAGCGCGTCGGCGAGCTCGCGAGCCGGAGCCTCAAGCGCGTGACGCTCGAGCTCGGCGGCAAGAACTCGACCATCGTGCTCGACGACGCCGACCTCGAGGTCGCGGCTTCCAGCGCCGCCTGGGGCGCGTACCTGCACCAGGGCCAGATCTGCATGGCCACCGGCACGGTGCTCGCGCAGCGCACGATCGCGCGCGATCTCACCGAACGCCTGGTCGCGAAGGCGAAGAACCTGCCGGTGGGCGATCCGAGCGCCGGGCAATGTGCGCTCGGGCCGATCATCAATGGCCGCCAGGTCGAGCGCATCGACGGCATCGTGAAGGACGCCGTGGCGAAGGGCGCGGTTCTGCGCGCGGGCGGCACTCACGAGAAGCTCTTCTACAGCCCGACCGTGCTCGAGAACGTGAGGCCCGACATGCGCGTGTACACGGAGGAAGTGTTCGGTCCGGTGCTCTCGGTCGTCACGTTCGATACCGACGAGGAGGCGATCGCGCTCGCCAACGCCTCCGAGTACGGGCTTTCCACCGGCGTGATCACCCAGTCGGTGGAGCGCGCGATGCACTTCGCCGCCAAGCTCAAGACCGGGATCATCCATATCAACGACCAGACCGTGGCCGATGAGCCCTGGGTGCCGTTCGGCGGCCGCGGCGCCTCGGGCAACGGCGGCCGGCACGGCGGCGCGGCGAACTGGGAGGAGTTCACCCAGTGGCAGTGGGTGACGATCCAGGACCGCGCGACGCCGTATCCTTTCTGAGGAATGCGGCTGTCATGATGCGGTAACGTACCCGCCATAGACTGCCTTCCGTCCCCAACAGAGGAAGGCAAGACATGCGACTGAAACATCTGGCCTCGGCGTTCGCGCTCGCCGTGGGAGCGCAGGGCGCGCACGCGCAGATCGTCAAGATCGACGGCTCGAGCACGGTGTATCCGATCTCGGAAGCCGTTGCAGAAGAGTTCCAGAAGGCGAAGAAGGGCGCGATCAAGGTCACGGTCGGGATCTCGGGCACCGGCGGCGGCTTCAAGAAGTTCTGCCGCGGCGAGACCGACATCTCGGACGCTTCGCGCCCGATCCTCGAAAAAGAGATGAAGGCCTGCGCCAAGGCCGGCATCAGGTACGTGGAGCTTCCCGTCGCCTACGACGCGCTCACCGTGGTGATCAATCCGAAGAACACCTGGATCAGGGAATTCAGGGTCGAGGAGCTGAAGAAGATGTGGGAGCCGGCCGCCCAGGGCAAGATCACCCGGTGGAACCATGTCAATCCGGCGTGGCCCGACGCGCCGCTCAAGCTCTTCGGCGCGGGCTCGGATTCCGGCACGTTCGACTACTTCACCGACGCGATCAACGGCAAGGAGAAGGCGAGCCGCGGCGACTACACGGCGTCGGAGGACGACAACGTGCTGGTACAGGGCGTGTCGCGCGACGTGAACGCGATCGGCTATTTCGGCCTGGCCTACTACGTGGAAAACAGGGACAAGCTGAAAGCCGTGCCGATCGTCAACAAGGGCTCGACCAGGGCGGTCGCTCCCGGAATCGACACCGTGATGGACGGGACCTACCAGCCGCTCGCGCGCCCGATCTTCATCTACGTGAGCGAGAAGGCGATGGCGCGTCCCGAGGTAAAGGAGTTCGTGGAGTACTACCTCGCGAACGGCGCGAAGCTGTCCAGGGAGGTGGGCTACGTGCCGCTCGGCAAGCAGCACTACGACCTGGCGCTCAGGAATTTCAGGGCGAAGAAGCTCGGCACCGGCTTCGGCGGCAGGGCCGAGGTCGGGGTCAAGCTCGACGACCTGCTCGCGCGCGAAGGCAAGCTTTGACGCGAAGGCCGCAAGCGCCCGCGGCGGCCGCCGCGGGCGGTTTTCGTCCATAATTCCACCTTCTGCCTGTAATGGCGTCCGCCCCCGCAGAGCTCGATTCGGTGCTGCCACCCGCCACCCTGAGCGCGCGCCTCGCCAACCGCCGCTCGCGGATCGTGCGCGAGAAGGCGATCGAGCTGCTGCTGTTGCTCGCGGCGCTGATCTCGGTCCTGACCACGGTCGGCATCGTCTACATCCTGATCAAGGAATCGGTGATCTTCTTCCAGGAGGTCCGGCTGTGGGATTTCCTCACCGACACCCAGTGGACACCGCTCTTCGACGACGCGCACTTCGGCATCATGGTGCTGCTCTCCGGGACGCTCACGAGCTCGGCGGTCGCGCTCGCGATCTCGATCCCGCTCGGCACCGTGATCGCGATTTACCTCTCGGAGTTCGCGCCGTTCTCGATCCGCGAGATCGCCAAGCCCTTTCTCGAGCTCCTCGGCGGCGTGCCGACGATCGTCTACGGGTATTTCGCGCTGCTGTTCGTGACGCCGCTGCTGCAGCGCCTCTACCCGGATCTCCCGGGCTTCAACCTGCTGTCGGCCGGGATCGTGATGGGCATCATGATCATCCCGTACGTCGCCTCGATCAGCGAGGATGCGATGCGCTCGGTGCCGATGAACCTGCGCGAGGGCTCGTACGCGATGGGCGCGACGCGCTTCCAGACCGCGGTGAAGGTGGTGGTGCCGGCGGCGTTCTCGGGAATCGCCTCGGCCTACATTCTCGGCATCTCGCGCGCGGTGGGCGAGACCATGATCCTCGCGGTCGCAGCCGGCATGCAGCCCAACCTCACGTTCAATCCGCTCGAGCCCGCCGCGACCATCACCGCCTTCATCGTCCAGGTCGCGCTCGGCGACCTGCCGCACGGCTCGATCGGCTACCAGACGATCTTCGCCGCGGGCCTCACGCTGATGCTGTTCACGCTCGCGTGCAACATCGCCGGCCACGCGCTGCGCAGGTCGTTCAGGGAAAGCTATTGAAGAACGTCTCCGGCATTCGCGTTCTGATCGCGCGCCACAAGCGCTGGGACCGGGCGTTCGCGTTTCTCGGCCTGCTCGCGCTGATGATCGGCGTGCTCACGTTCGCGGCACTTTTCGTCGACATGGCGGTGAACGGGATTCCGCGGCTCAACGGGGACTTCCTCACGAGCTATCCGTCGCGCAAGGCGGCGCAGGCGGGGATCCTCTCGGCGTGGGTCGGCACCGTGCTCGTGATGCTGGTGACGGCGTTCTTCGCGGTGCCGCTCGGCGTCGCAGCCGGCGTTTACCTCGAGGAGTACGCGCCGAAGAACTGGGTCACCGACGTGATCGAGATCAACATCACCAACCTCGCCGGCGTGCCCTCGATCGTCTACGGGCTGCTCGCGCTCGGCCTTTTCGTGTACCAGTTCGGGCTCGGGCACTCGATCCTCGCGGCCGGGCTCACGCTCGCGCTCCTCATCCTACCCGTCGTGATCGTGGCAACGCGCGAGTCAATCCGATCGATCCCGCAGGGCATCCGCGAGGGAGCCTACGCGCTCGGCGGAACGCAATGGCAGGTCTGCAAGGACCACATCATCCCGTACTCGATGCCCGGCGTGCTCACGGGCGTCATCATCGGGATGGCGCGCGCGATCGGCGAGACCGCGCCGGTCATCACGATCGGGGCGCTCACCTTCATCGCGTTCCTGCCGCCCGCGCCGTTCAAGGCCGAGCCGCCGTACGTCAGCTTCGAGTGGGTGTTTTCCGGGTTCACGGTCATACCGATCCAGATGTTCAACTGGACCTCGCGCCCGGAGGCGGCGTTCCTTCAGAATGCGGCGGCTGCCGGCTTTGTCCTCGTTCTCATGACGCTCGCGATGAACGGCCTGGCGATCTGGCTTCGCTACCGGCTTCGCAGGAACATCAAGTGGTGATCCATGGCCTCGATCCAGCTCGCCCCCGCGATTGAGGAGCGTCCGGTGCCGGCGCAGAACGGCGCGCCGAAGGCGGCTGCGCGCAGGCTCAGCTTCTACTATGGCGAATTCCGGGCGCTGAAGGATCTCGATCTCGTCGTGCACGAGAACTGCGTGACCGCCCTGATCGGCCCTTCGGGCTGCGGGAAATCGACGTTCCTTCGCTGCTTCAACCGCATGCACGACCTCTATCCGGGCAACCGCTACGAGGGGGAGATCCGGCTCTACCCGGACGACACCAACCTTCTTGCGCCGGGGGTGGACCCGATCGAGGTGCGCATGCGCCTGTCGATGGTGTTCCAGAAACCCAACCCCTTCCCGAAGTCGATCTTCGAGAACGTCGCCTACGGTCTTCGGGTGCGGGGCGAGCGCTCGCGCCGCGCGCTCGAGGACAAGGTCGAGGCGGCGCTGCGCGGAGCGGCGCTCTGGGACGAGGTGAAGAACCGGCTGAACGACCTCGCATTCAACCTCTCGGGGGGACAGCAGCAGCGCCTGTGCATCGCGCGCGCGCTGGCGACCGACCCCGAGATCCTGCTGTTCGACGAGCCGACCTCGGCGCTCGACCCGATCGCCACCGCCAGCATCGAGGAGCTGATCGCGGAGCTGAAGAAGAAGGTCACGATCCTCATCGTCACCCACAACATGCAGCAGGCGGCGCGCGTCTCGGACTACACTGCGTACATGTACCTCGGCGAGCTGATCGAGTTCGGCCGCACCGACGAGCTTTTCATCAGGCCGAGGAACAAGCAGACCGAGGACTACATCACCGGCAGGTTCGGCTAGGAGGTCCCATGGGCGCGACCGAGCACATCTCCAAGCAGTTCGAGGCCGATCTCGACACCACGCGCACGCGCGTGCTGCAGATGGGCGGCCTGGTCGAGGCGCAGATCCTGTCGGCGATCGACGCGTTCGTCTGCGGCGACAGCAGGCTCGCCGGGCAGGTGATCGACAACGATGCGCGCGTAAACGGCTACGAGGTCGCGATCGACAGCGCCTGCAACCACATCGTGGTCAAGCGCCAGCCCGCGGCGAGCGACCTGCGGCTGATCATGGCGATCAGCAAGATCGTGACCGACATCGAGCGCATCGGCGACGAGGCGAAGAAGATCGCGCGCATGGCCAAGCGCCTGCACGAGCACGGCCCGCAGCACGTGCAGCACTTTCCCGCGATCCGGCACGCCGCGCAGACCGGCGTCAAGATGCTGCGCGAGGCGCTGGACGCGTTCGCGCGGCTGGATGCCGCAAGCGCAGCGGGCGTGCTGAAGGAAGACAAGGAGATCGACGCCGAATTCCGCTCGGTGCTCCGGCAGCTCATCACCTACATGATGGAGGATCCGCGCACGATCACGCCGGCGCTCGACCTCATCTGGGTGGCGAAGGCGGTCGAGCGCATCGGCGACCACGCCAAGAACGTGGCCGAGCAGGTGATCTACATCGTCAAGGGCACCGACGTGCGCCACGCCTCCTTCGCCGACGTGGAGCGCGAGCTCGGAAAGGCCTAGCGTTGCCGGTTCCGATCTCGGTCCTGGTGGTGGAGGACGAGCCCGCGATCCTGGAGCTGATCGCGGTGAACCTGGAGCATGCCGGCTACGCGCCGCTGCGCGCCGGGAGCGCCGAGGCCGCCGGCCAGATCCTGCGCGAGATGCTGCCCGACGTGGTGCTCGTCGACTGGATGCTGCCCGGGCAGTCGGGCCTCGCGCTCGCGAGGAGGCTTCGCGCCGACGCGCGCACGCGCGAGGTCCCGATCCTGTTCCTCACCGCGCGCGCGCAGGAGCAGGACAAGGTCGCGGCGCTGGAAGCCGGAGCCGACGATTACCTCACCAAGCCCTTTTCGCCGCGCGAGCTCGTGGCGAGGATCCGCGCGGTGCTTCGCCGGCGCGCGCCCGAGCTCGGGGAGGCCCCGGTCGAGGTCGGGGGGCTGCGCCTCGAGCCCGCCTCGCAGAGCGTGAGCGGAAACGGCGCGGCGCTGGAGCTCAGCCCCACCGAGTTCCGCCTGCTCAGGTTCCTGATGACGCATCCCAACCGCGTCTACTCGCGCTCGAAGCTCCTCGACGCGGTCTGGGGCGACGGCGCGGTCGTGGAGGAGCGCACGGTGGACGTGCACATCCGCAGGCTTCGCAAGGCGCTCGAGCCGAGCGGGCACGACGCGCTGATCGAGACCGTGCGCGGCAGCGGCTACCTGCTGCGAGGGGCGGCGCGGCCGTGAGCCTTCTCGCAGCGCTCCTCGCCCTGCTCGCCGCAGGGCTGGGCGCGGCGCTCGCGTGGCACCTGCGGGAGCTCGCGAAGCTGAGGCGCTGGGCCTCGCAGTCCCGTCTGCCGGACCCGCCCGAGTCGACCGGCGTCTGGGGCGAGGTGTTCAACCTGTTGCACCGGCACCGGCGCGCGAACCTCGGGCGCCGGCGCGAGCTCGCGCGCCTGATCGTGCGCTCGCGCCGCGCGGCGCAGGCGCTGCCCTACGGCGTGGCGGCATTGGATGCGGACATGCGCATCGACTGGTGCAACGCGGCGGCGCGCGTGCACCTCGGCATCGACCCCGAGCGCGACCGGGGCGAGCCGATCGTCAACTTCATGCGCCAGCCCGAGTTCGTGAAGTATCTGGAGGAGCGCGATTTCGGCCAGCCGCTGCGGCTCGGTGTCTCGCAGGGCCGGACGCTGTCGCTGCGGGTCGTGGAGGTCGACGAGCACGACTGGCTGCTGCTGTCGCGCGACGTCACGGGCGAGGCGCGGCTCGACGCGATGCGGCGCGATTTCGTGGCGAACGTCTCGCACGAGCTGAGGACGCCGCTCACCGTGCTGACGGGATTCCTCGAGACGATCAAGGACCTGAAGCTCGAGCCGCAGCGCGTGCGCGACTACGTGGGTCTCATGGCGCCGCAGGCCGAGCGCATGCGCCGGATCATCGAGGACCTGCTCACGCTCTCCGCGCTCGAGCACGCGCCGCCGCCGCCCGAGGAGAGGGTCGCGGTGCGGCCGCTCCTCGAGCGCATCCGGGCGGAAGCCGAGCAGCTCTCGGGCGGCAGGCACCGGGTGCTGCTCGAGATCGGGTGCGCGCGGGACCTGCTCGGCTCCGAGGGCGAGCTGACGAGCGCATTCCTCAACCTCGTGACCAACGCGGTGCGCTACACGCCCGCCGGTGGCACGATCCGGATCGGCTGGCGCACCGACGGCGCGGGCGCGGCATACTCCGTTCAGGACACCGGCATCGGCATCGAGCCCGGGCACATCGCGCGGCTCACCGAGCGCTTCTACCGCGTAGACCGCGGACGCTCGCGCGAGACGGGCGGCACGGGCCTCGGGCTCGCGATCGTGAAGCACGCGCTCACGCGCCACCAGGCGATGCTCGAGATCGAGAGCGCGCCGGGCAAGGGCAGCACCTTCCGCGCGCGCTTCCCCGCGGCGCGGCTGCTCGCCGCGGATCAGAAGGTGCCGGGGTAGGCGCCGCCGTCGATCAGCAGGTTCTGCCCGGTGATGTACGCAGCCTGCGCGCTGCACAGGTACGCGCACAGGTCGCCGAACTCGCCGGGCGTGCCGAAGCGGCCCGCGGGAATGCTTTTCTCGAGCGCCGCCTTCACTTCCTCGACCGGTTTTCCCTGCTGCTTCGCGTTGAACTCGGTGTTCGCGCGCAGGCGGTCGGTCCAGAAGCGCCCGGGGAGGAGGTTGTTGATCGTGACGTTGTGCGCGACGGTCCTGCGCGCGAGGCCCGCGACGAACCCGGTGAGCCCGGAGCGCGCGCCGTTCGAGAGCCCGAGCTCGGCGATCGGCGCCTTCACCGCGCTCGAGGTGATGTTGACGATGCGCCCGAATTTGCGCTCGATCATGCCGTCAATCACCGCCCTGGTGAGCTCGATCGGCGCGAGCATGTTGGCGTCGATCGCGCGCAGCCAGTCCTCGCGCGACCAGTTGCGGAAATCCCCTGGCGGCGGGCCGCCCGCGTTGTTCACCAGGATGTCGGGCGCGGGGCAGGCCGAGAGGGCCGCCGCGCGCCCCTCGGGCGTGGCGATATCGCCCGTCACCGCCGTCACCTTGACCCCCGTACTCTTGCGGATCTCCTCGGCGGTCGCCGCCAGGGCCTGCGCCCCGCGCGCCGTGATGACCAGGTTCACTCCCTCGCGCGCGAGCGACACCGCGCAGCCCTTGCCGAGGCCTTTGGACGCCGCGCACACGAGCGCGGTGCGGCCGCGAATCCCGAAATCCATGGCTCTAGCTCCCTTTCAGCGAAACCAGCAACACCCCGCATATTACGAGCACGCCGCCCGCGAGCTGCAAAACGGTCAGCGTACCTTCGAGCAGCGCGAAATCGGCGATCACCGTCGTGACCGGCCCGAGCGCGCCGATCAGCGCGAAGTGGTTCGCGCCGATGCGCTTGAGGGCCTCCGCCACGAGCAGCACCGGGAGCACCGTGCACACGGTGGCGAGCAGCGCCGCGTAGATCCATACCACCTCGGGGAGCGCGAGGGCGGCGGGACTCTCGAGCAGTGCGAATTGGACCGCTGCCGGCGCGGTGGAGACGATCATGGTGTAGGCGGTGAACCGCACCGAGCCCACGCGCTTCACGAGCTGGCTGCCGGCCACCAGATATATCGCGTAGCAGGTCGCCGAGCCGAACACGAGCATCGCGCCCAGCAGAAAGAGCCTTCCCTCCCTGCTTTCTCCAAGTTGATGGGAAAGCACGAGCGCGATACCGGCATAGCAGAGACCGAGCGCCGAGATCTCCCTGCGGGACGGTCTCTTGCCGAGAAACAGGAACGAAAGCAGCACGACAAGGGTGGGATAAAGGAACATGATCAGGCGCCCCACGCCCGCCGAAACGTACTGCAGCCCCAGGAAATCGAGCAGGCTCGCCGCGTAGTAGCCGAGGAACCCCAGGCCCGCGATCCCGAGCCAGTCGCGCCGCCCGATCGGCGCCGCGCCGCGCATCCACCACGCCATCGCGAGGAAGAACGGCAGCGCGAGCGTCATGCGAAGGAAAAGCAGCGTCGTCGCCGAAACGGGCGCCGCCGCGTAGCCCAGCTTGATGAGAACCGGCCGGAACGCGAACGCGATCGTTCCGGCGAGGGCGAAGCCTAAGCCCCAGAGCCGCTCGTGCGCGTTCAACGGCGCTTGCCAAGGATCGAGCCGAGCACGCCCCGGAGCACCTGCCGGCCGAGCTCGGAGCCTATCGCGCGCGCGGCGCTCTTCGCCATCGCCTCCACGATGCCCTGCGACTGCTTTCCGCCGCGCGGCCCGGTCTTTCCGAACAGGATGTCGGAGACGGGATTGGGGGCGGGCGCTTTCGGCGCCTCGCCGTGCGCCACGGTGCGCGCCTTCAGCTTTTCGTACGCCGACTCTCTGTCGACGGTTTTCTCGTACTTGTCTTGGAGGCTCGATCCCTGGACGAGGCTTCTCCTTTCCTCTTCCGCGACCGGCCCGATGCGCGAGCCGGGCGGCACCACGAAGGCGCGTTCGACCACGCACGGCCGGCCTTTCTCGTCCAGGAACGAAACGAGCGCCTCGCCCACCTCGAGCTCGGTGATCGCGCGATCCGCCTTCAGCTTCGGGTTCGGCCGCAGCGTCTCGGCGGCGGCCTTCACCGCCTTCTGGTCCCTGGGCGTGAAGGCGCGCAGTGCGTGCTGGACGCGGTTTCCGAGCTGCCCGAGCACGGTTTCGGGGATGTCGAGCGGGTTCTGGGTCACGAAGAACACGCCCACGCCCTTGGAGCGGATCAGCCGCACCACCTGTTCGACCTTGTCGAGGAGCGCCTTCGGCGCCTCGTCGAACAGCAGATGCGCCTCGTCGAAGAAGAACACGAGCCCGGGCTTTTCGGGATCGCCCGCCTCCGGCAGGCGCTCGAAGAGCTCGGCGAGGAGCCAAAGGAGGAACGCCGAATACAGCTTCGGCGACTCCAGCAGCTTGTCCGCGGCGAGGATGTTCACCACGCCCCTGCCGCCGCGCACCTGCATCAGGTCGTCGATGTCGAGCATCGGCTCGCCGAGGAACTGGCCGGCGCCCTGCGCCTCGAGCGCGAGCAGCCCGCGCTGAATGGCGCCGATCGAGGCCGCGGACACATTGCCGTACTCGGTGGTGAACCGCGCCGCGTTCTCGCCGACGTACGCGAGCATCGCGCGCAGGTCCTTTGCGTCGAGCAGCAGCAGCCCCGCGTCGTCCGCGATCCTGAAGACGACGTTGAGCACGCCCTCCTGGGTGTCGTTCAGGCCGAGCATCCGCGAAAGGAGCAGCGGCCCCATGTCGGAGACGGTGGCGCGCACCGGGTGTCCTTGCTTGCCGAACACATCCCAGAGCGCCACCGGGCAGGCTTCGGGTCGGAAGGGAATCTTCAGCGCCTTGAGCCTTTCGAGGACTTTCGCGTTTTCCCCGGCAGGCTTCGCCAGCCCGGTCAGGTCGCCCTTCACATCGGCCATGAAGACCGGCACCCCGATCGCCGAGAGCGCGTGCGCCAGCGCCTGCAGGGTCACGGTCTTGCCGGTGCCGGTGGCGCCGGCGATCAGGCCGTGGCGGTTGGCGAGCGCGGGAAGGAGGTGAAGCTCGGCCTTGTCGTTCTTCGCAATGAGGAGCGGCGAGGCCATGGCGGTTAAAATTATGACATGGCGGGTCACAGCAAATGGGCGAACATCAAGCACCGCAAGGCTGCCGCGGATGCGAAGAAGGGCAAGGTGTTCACGCGCCTGATCAAGGAGATCACGGTCGCGGCGAAGCTCGGAGGGGGCGATCCGGGGTCCAACCCGCGCCTGCGCCTTGCGCTCGACAAGGCGCGCGAAGCGAATATGACGAAGGATTCTGTCACGCGCGCGATCCAGCGCGGCACCGGTGAGCTGGAAGGCGTCACCTACGAGGAGGTGCGCTACGAGGGCTACGGGGTGGGCGGCGCCGCAGTGATGGTCGATTGCCTGACCGACAACCGCACGCGCACGGTGGCCGAGGTGCGTCACGCCTTCACCAAGAACGGCGGCAACCTCGGCTCGGACGGCTCGGTTGCGTTCCTTTTCCAGCACCGCGGACAGTTCCTGTTCGCGCCCGGGGCGAGCGAGGAGAAGGTGATGGAAGCGGCGCTCGAGGCCGGCGCCGAGGACGTGATCGCGAACGAGGACGGCTCGATCGAGGTGGTGTGCGCGCCCGCCGATTTCGAGGCGGTGAAGTCCGCGCTCGAGCGCGCGGGCCTCAAGCCCGAAGCCGCCGCGGTCACGATGCGGCCGGTGGGCGAAAGCGTGCTCGCGGGCGAGGACGCCGCGAAGATGCGGCGGCTGATCGAAGCGCTCGAGGCGCTCGACGACGTGCAGGAGGTGTACACCACTGCCGCCCTCGAGGAAGCGTGAGGATCCTCGGCATCGATCCGGGCCTGCGCGTGACCGGATTCGGGGTGATCGAATCCAGGGGCAACGAGCTTCGATACCTGGCGAGCGGCTGCGTGCGCTCGGGCGAGGGTCCGCTCGCCGAGCGCCTGAAAGTGCTGCTGGAGGGGCTCGCCGAGGTGATCGCCGCGAACCGCCCGCGCGAAGTCGCGATCGAGAAGGTTTTCGTCAACGTCAATCCCCAGTCGACGCTGCTGCTCGGGCAGGCGCGCGGCACCGCGATCTGCGCCGCGGTGCTCGCCGGGCTGCCGGTGGCGGAGTACACCGCGCTGCAGGTCAAGCAATCGGTGGTCGGCAAGGGCCACGCGGCGAAGGGCCAGGTTCAGCACATGGTGCGGCGGCTGCTCGCGCTCCCGGGCGATCCGAGCCCCGACGCGGCGGACGCGCTTGCCTGCGCGATCTGCCACGCGCATGGGGGCAAACTGGGTAGTCTTTCCACCCGAAATCTTCGCCTGAGGAACGGGAGGCTGGTCTGATCGGCCGCCTCACCGGCAGGCTCGCCGCGAAGCACCCGCCGCAGGTGCTGCTCGACGTTGGCGGCGTCGCCTACGAGATCGACGTTCCCATGAGCACTTTCTACAACCTGCCGGCTACGGGCGAGGAAGTGACGCTGCATACGCACCTCGTCGTGCGCGAGGACGCGCACGTGCTCTACGGCTTCGCGACGCTCGAGGAGCGCGCGGCGTTCCGGCAGCTGATCCGCATCTCCGGCATCGGCGCGCGCACCGCGCTCGCGGTGCTCTCGGGACTCTCGGTCGCCGACCTCGCGCAGGCGGTGGCGCTCCAGGAAGCGGGACGCCTCACCAAGATCCCCGGCATCGGGAAGAAAACCGCCGAGCGGCTGCTGCTCGAGCTGAAGGGCAAGCTTGCGGAAGCCGCGGCCAAGCAGCCCGCGGCCGCGAACGCCGCCGACATCCTGAACGCCCTCGTGGGCCTGGGCTACAGCGAGAAAGAGGCGCTCGCCGCGATCAAGGGCCTGGCGCCGGGCGTCGCGGTCGCCGAGGGCATCCGGCAGGCGCTCAAGTCACTGGCGAAGGGGTAGGTTCTTCTTAATGGATGAGCGGCCGTCCTTTATGGTCGGCTCCAGTTCCGCGGCCAGATACTCGACGTAGCGCCGGTAGCTGAAGACGCGGCCCCGCTGGCGGTTCGTCAGCTCGCCGACGATGCCGACGCGTTCGAGATGCGCCAGCGATTTGTTGACCGTGGCCGGCGTAAGCTTCGTCGCCTTGACCAGGGCGGCCGAGGTTGCGAGAGGCTGGCGCTGCAGCGCCTGGTGGACCGCGAGCGCCGAGGTCGCCGCGCGCCCCAGGCCGGCGATGCGATCGCGGTCCCTGTTCACGAGCGCGAGCAGGGCATTTGCCGTCGTCACGGCCTGCGTCGCGCTGACCTCGATGCCCTCGGCGAAGTAGTCGAGCCAGCGCTCCCAGTCCCCACGCAGGCGCACCTCGTTGAGCAGCTCGTAGTAGAGCGCACGGTGCGTCTTGAAATAGAGGCTCGGATACAGCATCGGCTGGCGCAGCACGCCGTCGGCCACCAGTTGCAGCACGATGAGCAGCCGTCCGATGCGGCCGTTGCCGTCGAGGAAGGGATGGATCGTCTCGAACTGCACGTGCGCGAGCGCCGCCTTGACGAGCGGGGGCGTGGCCTCCGGCTCGTCATTGAGGAAGCGCTCCAGGTGCCTGATGCATTCGGGCACGGCATCCGCGGGCGGCGGGACGAAGACCGCGTTGCCGGGCCGCGTGCCCCCGATCCAGACCTGCGAGCGGCGGACCTCTCCCGGGGTCTTGCCGCGGCCGCGAGGATGATTGAGCAGCACCTTGTGCATATCGCACAGGAGCCGCGCGCACAGTGGCAGGCCGCCGCGCAGCTTCTTCAGGCCGGTTTCCAGAGCCGCCACGCAGCGGCTCACCTCCCGCGCGTCCTCCACCGGCACGCCGGGTTCCTCGTCGATTTCGTACAGGAGCAGGTCGGCGATCGAGGACTGCGTGCCCTCGATCTGCGACGACAGCACCGCTTCCTTGCGCACGAAGCTGTAGAGCACCAGCGCGGCGTTCGGCAGCAGGCTGGTGACCGCATCGAGCCGCCCGAGCGCCACCAACGCGGCGTCGAAGCGCCGCCGAAGCCCAGCCGACCACACCACCGCCGGTTCCGGCGGCAGCGGCGCGGGCACGAACGCCTGGAAGGGTTCGCTCGCCGTCGTCATCTTGACGTAGCGGCCGGGCGCGGGGCGGTGCATGGCGGCTCGGGCAACCTAAATTAAGAACCGGCGTTATTTTAGGTTAATTCATCAACCTAAATCAACCGTCGGACGGCTTTTAGGTTCGCCGAGCGTGGGCAAGATAACGTCAGCCGCGGCACCGGTAAGATACGCCCATGGCCGTAGAAACCGACCGCCTCATCTCCGCGAAGCCCGCCCCGGGCGAGGAGGAGCGGATCGAGCGCTCGCTCCGGCCCGCGCTCCTCGCCGACTACGTGGGGCAGGCAAAAGTGAAGGGGCAGTTCGAGATCTTCATCCAGGCCGCGCGCGAGCGCGGCGAGGCGCTCGATCACGTGCTCCTTTTCGGGCCGCCGGGGCTCGGGAAGACGACACTTGCCCACATCGTCGCCCGCGAGCTTGGCGTGGGGCTGCGCCAGAGCTCGGGCCCGGTGCTCGAGCGCCCGGGCGATCTCGCCGCGATCCTCACCAACCTCGAACCGAGGGACGTTCTGTTCATCGACGAGATCCACCGGCTCTCGCCCGTGGTCGAGGAGATCCTCTACCCGGCGCTCGAGGACTACCAGATCGACATCATGATCGGCGAGGGGCCGGCGGCGCGCTCGATCAAGCTCGATCTTCCGCCCTTCACGCTCGTGGGCGCGACCACGCGCGCCGGCATGCTCACCAATCCGCTTCGCGACCGCTTCGGCATCGTGGCGCGGCTCGAGTTCTACGACCAGGACGATCTCGCGAAGATCGTGCGCCGCTCCGCGGGGCTCCTCGACGTATCGCTCGACCAGGACGGCGCAGCCGAGATCGCGCGGCGCTCGCGCGGCACGCCGCGGATCGCCAATCGTCTGTTGCGGCGCGTGCGCGACTACGCGCAAGTCCGCGCCGACGGCACGGTGACCCGGCCCGTGGCGGACGCGGCGCTCAGGATGCTCGACGTGGATGCGCTCGGGCTCGACGTGATGGATCGCAAGCTCCTCCTGGCGGTGATCGAGAAGTTCGGCGGTGGCCCGGTCGGGCTCGACAATCTCGCGCACGCGATCGGCGAGGAGGCGGACACCATCGAGGACGTGCTCGAGCCCTATCTCATCCAGCAGGGGTACCTCCAGAGAACGCCGCGCGGCCGCATGGCGACGCTCGCCACCTACCGGCATTTCGGCCTGGTCGCGCCCTCGGGCACGCAGGACCTGCTTTCGCCCGACCCGAATCGCGCTTGACACCGTTTACGTTCCAGGTGCGCGTGTATTATGAGGACACCGACCGCGGCGGCGTGGTGTACTACGCGAACTACCTGCGCTTCTTCGAGCGCGCGCGGACCGAGTGGCTGCGAAGCCTCGGGGTGAACCAGGAGCGGCTGGCGGAGGCCCAAGGGATCGGCTTCGTGGTGGCGCGCGCCGAGATCGACTTCCGGGCAGGCGCCCGGCTGGACGATCTGCTCGGCGTCACGGTGAAGATGATCGAAAAGAAGAAAACCTATCTCTGGCTCGAGCAGGAAGCGCGGCGCGAGGATGGCGCGGTGTGCGCGGCCGCGCGCATCCAGGCGGCGTGCGTGCGGCTTCGCGATGCGCGCCCGCAGCCGCTGCCCGAGCCCCTCGCCGCGAGGATACCCGGATGACGCTGACGCAGGACCTCGAACTCTGGACGCTCGTCCTGAACGCTTCCTTCGTGGTGAAGGCGGTGATGGCGCTGCTTGTCGCGGTCTCGTTCATGTCCTGGATGTTCATCTTCCGCAAGTGGTTCACGATCCGGCGCGCGGGGGTGCAGACCGAGCAGTTCGAGCGCGAGTTCTGGAGCGGGAACGACCTCGCCGCGCTCTACCAGGGCGCGGTGACGAACCGCCACACCATCGGGTCGCTCGAGCGCATCTTCGAGGCCGGTTACCGCGAGTTCACCAAGCTGCGCGGCCAGCGCGGCGCCGACCCCTCCGTCATGGTCGACGGGGCGCGCCGCGCGATGCGCGCCACCTACCAGCGCGAGATGGATTACCTCGAGCGCCATCTCGCGTTCCTCGCTTCCACCGGCTCGGTGTCGCCGTACGTGGGCCTGTTCGGCACGGTGTGGGGCATCATGCACGCCTTCCGGGGCCTGGCGAACGTGCAGCAGGCGACGCTCGCGCAGGTCGCACCGGGGATCGCGGAGGCGCTGATCGCCACCGCGATCGGCCTTTTCGCCGCGATTCCCGCGGTCGTGGCCTACAACCGCTATTCCCACGACATCGACCGCCTCGCGATCCGCTTCGAGAGCTTCATGGAGGAGTTCTCGAACATCCTGCAGCGCCAGACGGTGAGATAGCGCGATGGCGCGCCTGCATTCCAAGCGCGGGCCGATGCACGAGATCAACGTCGTGCCCTACGTCGACGTGATGCTGGTTCTTCTGGTGATCTTCATGGTGACCGCGCCGCTCGTCACGCCGGGCATCGTCGATCTTCCCTCGGTGTCGAAGGCGCCGGTGGCGCCGGCGGCGCCGCTCGAGATCATGATCCGCGAGGATCGGACGCTCGTGGTGCGCGAGCGCGACGCCGCCGGCCGCGTCGTGAGCGAGCGCACCGTGGCGAAGGGCGAGCTCGCGAGCTACATCAGGGATCCCAGGAAGCCCGTGCTCGTGGCGGGCGACAGGAACGTGCGCTACGAGGCGGTGCTGCAGACGATGGACGAGCTGCGCCAGAAGGGCGTCGAGCGCGTGGGGCTGCTCGTCAAGCCCGCGTCATGAGCGCCTGGAGCCTGGAGCGGCGCTACGATCCGGGCTTTGCATCGTCGATCGCGCTCGCGGCACTCGTTCATCTGATTCTCGTGGTGATCCTCCTCGTCGGGGTTCGCTGGCAGAATCGGCCGCCGCAGGCGGTGACGGTGGAGCTGTGGCAGGCGCCGTCCCCCCCGCCGCCGAAGGTGGAGGAGCCTCCGGAGCCGCCCAGGCCGGTCCCCAAGGCCGAGCCGCCGCCTCCGCCCAAGGCCGAGCCACGGATCGAGAAGCCCGACATCGCGCAAAAGGAGCCGGTAATGGCAAAGCCGAAAACCGAGCCCAGGCCCGTCCCGAAGCCCGAGCCGAGACCCAGGCCCGCGGCGCCGCGCGACACCGAGGCGCAGAAGCGCCTGCGCGAGGAGCTCGCGCGCGAGCAGCAGCAGCTCGCGCTCGCGCGGGAACGGGAGGCGCTTCAGAATCAATTGAAGAGGGAAATGGCGGTTGACCGGGCGCGCAGTTTCGACGCCTACGCCGGCAAGATCAAATCCAAGATCAAGGCGAACATCGTCCTGCCGCCGGATATCAGGGGGAATCCCGAGGCGATCTTCGACGTGGTGCAGCTCCCTACGGGCGAGGTTCTGTCGGCGAGGCTGCGCAAGTCGAGCGGGCACAAGGCCTACGACGAGGCGGTGGAGCGCGCGATCTGGAAATCCTCGCCGTTGCCCAAGCCCGACCGGCCGGAGCTCTTCCAGCGCGCGCTCGAGCTCAAATTCAGACCGCTTGACCCCGTATAATTGATTCATGCGAAGGGTCGTTTTCGCGCTCGCGCTCGCCGTTTCCGCCTGCCAGGCCTTCGCCCAACTCTCGATCGAAATCACCGGCGCCGGCGCGCAGCGCATGCCGATCGCGATCTTGCCGTTCGCGGGCGAGGCGGCGCTCCCGGCGGCAATCTCCACGATCGTTCGCGCGGACCTCGAGCGCAGCGGCCTGTTCCGCCCGCTCGAGATCCCGGCGCTCAATCCCCAACCTACCGAAGCTTCGGAGGTCAGCTACGCCGAATGGCGCTCGCGGCTCGCGGACGCGCTCGTGCTCGGCTCGGTGGCCGCGCGCCCCGACGGCCGGTTCGAGGTGCGCTTCCGGCTCTTCGACGTGGCGAAGCAGGCGCCGCTCGGGGGGGTCGCCTACACGATGGCGCGCGATCAGGCGCGCGCGACCGCGCACCGGATCTCCGACTACGTCTACGAGAAGCTCACCGGCGAGAAGGGGGTGTTCTCGACGCGCATTGCCTACGTGGTGAAGCGCGGCAACCGCTATGAGCTCCAGATCGCGGACGCCGACGGAGCCGGCGCCGAGACCGCGCTCGCCTCGTTCGAGCCGATCATCTCGCCCGCCTGGTCGCCCGACGGCCGGCGCCTCGCCTACGTGTCGTTCGAGAACAAGAAGCCGGTGGTGTACGTGCACTCGCTCGCCGACGGCAGGCGCCATGTCGCGGCGAACTTCAAGGGTTCGAACTCGGCGCCCGCCTGGTCGCCCGACGGCTCGAAGCTCGCGGTGGTGCTCTCGCGCGAGGGCGGCTCGCAGGTGTTCCAGGTGAACCCCGACGGCAGCGGCCTGCGGCGCCTGGCGAGCTCCTCGGCGATCGACACGGAACCGGTGTATTCCCCGGACGGTCAATACATATATTTCACATCCGACCGGGGCGGGAGCCCGCAGATCTACCGGATGCCCGCGGGCGGCGGCGACGCGCAGCGCATCACCTTCGAAGGGAGCTACAACGTGTCGCCGCGCGTGAGCCCCGACGGCAAGCGCCTCGCGTTCGTCACGCGCAACGGCGGACGGTTCCAGGCGGCGCTGCTCGACCTCGAGACGCGGCAGGTCCAGGTGCTGAGCGACAGCGACCGCGACGAATCGCCGAGCTTCGCGCCGAACGGCCGCATGATCCTGCTCGCCACGGTGAACGGCGGGCGCGGGGTGCTCGCGGCGGTGTCCTCCGACGGGCGGGTGAAGCAGCGGCTCAGCACGACAGCGGGGGACGTGCGCGAGCCCTCCTGGGGTCCATTCACGAAATGACGAGGAGAGAACCTATGCGTTCGATTGGGATCGTGTTGATGACCGCAATCCTTGCCGCGTGCTCGACCACGCCCGAGGAGGAGCAGGCGCCCGCGGGCGTCGAGGATCGCAAGCCCGGCGCGCCCGGTGCGCAGTCGAAAGGCGTGGACCGGCCGCCGGTCGCCTCGGTCGACCTCACCGCAGGCAGGAAGTCGGCAGCCTCGATGCTCACCGATCCGAACTCGATCCTCTCCAAGCGCTCGATCTACTACGACTTCGACAAGTTCGACGTCAAGGAAGAGTACCGGCCGCTGGTGGAGGCGCACGCCCGGTATCTGCGCGACAACCCCAAGGCGAAGATTCTCGTGCAGGGCAATGCCGACGAGCGCGGCAGTCGCGAGTACAACCTGAGTCTGGGGCAGAAGCGCTCCGACGGGGTCAAGAAGATGATGCTGCTGCTCGGCGTGCGCGAGGACCAGGTCGAGTCGGTGAGCCTGGGCGAAGAAAAGCCCAAGGCCGAAGGTCACGACGAGGCCGCCTGGTCGCAGAACCGGCGCAGCGACATCCTGCATTCCGGCGAATTTTGATGCGAAGAGCGGCCGCGCTGGCTGTGGCGGTTCTGGCGCTGGGGTTCTGCCAGGGCGCTGCCGCGCTCTTCGAGGACGACGAGGCGCGCCGCCGGGTGGAGGACCTGCGCAAGCAGGTCGAGCAGACGAGCCGCGCGCTCGACGAGCGCCTCGCGCGGCTGGAGGACCGGCGCGGGCTCGTCGACCTCGCCTCGCAGATCGAGGCGCTGCGCGAGGAACTCGCGCGCCTGCGCGGCCAGATCGAGGTGCTCGCGAACCGGGCCGAGACCGCGGACAAGCGGCAAAAAGACCTCTACGTGGACATCGACACGCGGCTCCGGAAGCTCGAGCAGGCGAAAGAGCAGGCGGGGACGGACAAGCCCCCGGCCGCGGACGCGGGCAGGGTGAGCGCCCCCGAGACCAGGGCGTACGAGGCGGCGCTCAATCAATTCAAGCTCGGCAACTACGCGCTCGCGATCTCGGCGTTCCAGGGGTTCCTCGTCACCTACCCGGACTCGAAGCTCGCGCCCTCCGCCCAGTACTGGATCGGGAACGCGCACTTCGCGCAGCGTGACTACAAGCAGGCGATCGCCGCGCAGCAGAAGGTGCTCTCGGCCTGGCCCGACGACGGCAAGGCGCCGGATGCGATGCTGAACATCGCCTCGTCGCAGGAGGCGCTCGGGGACCGGCGCGGTGCGCAGAAAACGCTCGCGGGGCTGGTCGCGCGCTATCCCGCCAGCCAGGCCGCGGCGAGCGCCAAGCAGAGACTCAAGCGCTGAGCGGGAAAGCGGTCGTCCTCCTCTCCGGCGGGCTCGATTCCGCGGCGACGCTCGCCTGGGCGCGGCGCGAGGGCTTCGAGTGCCATTGCCTCTCCATCGACTACGGTCAGCGGCATGCCGTCGAACTGGTTTCTGCGGGGAAGATTGCTGCCGCGCTAGGCGCGGCGCGACACCGGGTCCTCAAGCTCGATCTGGGCGGCATCGGCGGCTCGGCGCTCACCGATCGCTCGATCGACGTGCCGACCGGCGGCGTGGGCACCGGCATCCCGGTTACCTACGTCCCGGCGCGAAACACGATCCTTCTCTCGCTCGCGCTCGGCTGGGCGGAAGTGCTCGGCGCGCGCCACATCTTCATCGGCGCGAACGCGATCGACTACTCGGGTTACCCGGATTGCCGCCCCGAATACCTGCGCGCGTTCGAGGCGATGGCGAACCTCGCGACCAAGGCGGCCGTGGAGGGCGCGCGCATCGAGATCCGCGCCCCGCTTATCGACCTCCCGAAGGCGGCAATCGTGCGGCTCGCGGCCGAGCTCGGCGTGGACATGGCCGCCACGGTCACCTGCTACCAGCCCGACGCCGAGGGGCGCGCCTGCGGGCGCTGCGACGCCTGCCGGATCCGGCGCGACGGCTTCAGGGCGGCGGGCATCCCCGACCCTACGCGCTATCAGGCCCGTTGATCCCGCAATACGCGAGGTCAAACACGGCCCCCGGGAGCTTGCGCTAGCATCTTCGGCCCATGAACGAAGTCACCCCCGCGCAGCTCGTTCCCTACGTGACCTGGGGCGCGTTCGCGCTCGCGTTCGTGTTCGGCGCGGTCGCGAACAAGACCAATTTCTGCACCATGGGCGCGGTCTCCGACTGGGTCAACATGGGCGACACCAACCGCATGCGCATGTGGCTGCTCGCGATCGCGGTGGCGATCCTCGGCTCGAGCGCGCTCCATTTCATGGGCATCGTGGATCTCTCCAAGTCCATCTATCATGGGCCGAACTTCACCTGGCTCTCGTATCTCGTAGGGGGATTCCTCTTCGGCGTCGGCATGACGCTCGGCTCGGGCTGCGGCTCCAGGACGCTCGTGCGCATCGGCGGCGGGAACCTGAAGTCCGTCGTGGTGTTCGTCTTTCTCGGCATCGCCGCCTACATGACCCTGCGCGGCCTTTTCGGCGCCTTCCGCGTCGGGGTGCTCGAGCAGGCTTCGGTGACGCTCGCGGGCGGGCAGGATCTGCCGTCGATCGCGGCGCGTGTGCACGGCGGCGACAGGAAGATGTGGCTCGCGGCCTGGGCGCTCGTGCTGGGCGGGGGTTTGCTCGTCTTCGTCTACTGGTCGAAGGACTTCCGCTCCAGCTTCGACTTCACCCTCGGCGGACTGGTGACCGGCCTCGTCGTGGTGGGGGGGTGGATCGTGAGCGGCAAGCTCGGCTACCTTGCCGAGGACCCGCAGACGCTTCAGGAAGCCTTCGTCGCCACCAACACCGGGCGGATGGAATCGTTTTCCTTCGTCTCGCCCCTGGCCTACTCGCTGGAATACCTGATGCTGTGGACCGACAAGTCGAAGATCGTCACCTATGGCGTCGCCTCTGCCGCGGGCGTGATCGCCGGCTCGGCCGCCTGGGCGCTCGCGACGAAATCCTTCCGCTGGGAAGGCTTCGTGAGCGCCGAGGACACCGCCATGCACATCCTGGGCGGCATCCTCATGGGTTTCGGCGGCATCACCGCGCTCGGCTGCACCGTCGGCCAGGGCATCACCGGTTTCTCGACCCTCGCGCTCGGCTCGATCGTCACGTTCTTCGCCATCATCGCCGGTGCCGCGGTGACGATGAAGTGGCAATACTGGCGAATGACCCGCGAGGGCTGATAAAATTCGCGCCCTTCCGGGTCGTTAGCTCAGCTGGTAGAGCAGCGGACTTTTAATCCGTTGGTCGGCGGTTCGAATCCGCCACGACCTACCAATTCCCGCATTTGACCGTCCTACCCACGGTGGGTATTCTCCTACCCACCATGGGTAGTAGGGCGGTCGTCACCAGCGAAGCCCCGTCGCTCTTCGGCAAGACGCGGCAGACCTTGCTCGCGCTGCTCTATTCGCGCGCCGACGAAGAGCAGCTCCAGGAGAGCCTGATCCAGCTCGCTGGCCTCGGCCGCGGCGCGGTGCAGCGTGAGCTCGAGTTCCTCGCGCGCGCGGGCGTCGTGCGCCGCACGGTGCGTGGCCGGCAAGTGTACTTCCAGGCGAATCGGGACTCGCCGATCTACGCGGAGTTGCGCGGCCTGGTCGTCAAGACCGCAGGGGTGGCCGATGCGCTGCGCGCGGCGCTGGCTCCCCTGGCAGACAGAATCCGGGTGGCGTTCGTCTACGGCTCGGTCGCCGAGGGAACCGAGGGGCGCGCGAGCGACGTGGACGTGATGGTGATCGGCGACGCCTCGTTCGCCGAGGTCTCCGACGCGCTCGGGAAGGCGCAGAAGGCGATCGGGCGCGAGGTGAATCCCTCCGTGTATGCGCCCGCCGATTTCCGGGCCAAGCTCGCGGCGAAGCAGCATTTCCTGCGCGCGGTGCTGAAGGGCGAGAAGATCTTCCTGATCGGGGACGGGCATGAGCTTGGCCGGCTGGCAAAGAAATAAGTGTCTCACCGCGCACAACACGAGCGCAGAGGAGATCGCGGCGCTGCTCGCGATCGTCGAACGGGACCTCGCGAACGCGAAAGTCGCCGGGCTCGCTGACGACTGGAAGTTCAATATCGCCTATAACGCGCGCTCCAGACCGCGACTGCCGCGCTCGCCGCGGCGGGGTTTCGAGCGGCAAGGGAGCAGCATCATTACCGGACCATTCAAAGCCTCGCGCTCACGATCAGCTGGCCGGCGGCAAAGGTGGATCGGTTCGACCGTTTCCGCAAGAAGCGGAACGTCATCGGCTACGAGTTCGCCGGGGTGGTGTCCGAGCGCGAGGCGCGCGAAATGCACGAGCTGGCGACAGAACTGCGCGAGGGCGTTCTCGCGTGGTTGAAGAAGCAGCACCCGAAACTCTCGAAGTCGTAAGAGCTTGCCCAGGAGTGCGCGAGGGGACGGCGGGTCCGTAAGCTCCCCCGTCAAGTAGACAGGTTAGAAGTAGAGGCGGCTGGCAGCGCCTGGATCGACCGTTGAGGAGGGTCACAACGGTGGACAGATTCGCGCTCATTACGCCGAACCGAGGTAATCCGAAAATGCGGATGCTGCAGGTGCCCGAACTGAAGCGCGCAATGGGCTTCAGTGCGCGCTATCGGCTAAATGGCGGGAGTCGGCGCGATCGGATCAAGTTGTTGGGCAACGCGGTGTGTCCGCCCGTCATGGAGCATGTGGTTCGAACGTTGACGAACGGGTCGCGGAAACGTCAGCACAAGGGCAGGTAATTACCCGCCGAATGCGTGGTGCAAATCCGTTGGTCGGCGGTTCGAATCCGCCACGACCTACCAACCTTTCAACGGCTTACGCGTTGACTCCCCGGCGGCCTGTCGGATAAGTCCCCGAATCAGTCCCCGAGCTGCCTACGCGCTGCAATCCTGCACCCCCGGTCCTGCAATGACATCCTATAGGATGTGATATGCTTTCTTCGTGCTTCGAGTCGTGCTGGACACCTCGGTGCTGGTGGCGGGACTGCGCAGCCGCCTGGGCGCGAGCAACGAGCTGCTGGCGCGGGTAGCGGACGGAGAGATCCTGCCGCTGGTGACTACGGCCCTGTTTCTGGAATACGAGGAAGTGCTTCTCAGGGCAGAGCACCGGCTGGCCACGGCAATGAGCGAAGCGGACGTAGCCGGATTTCTCGCCGCGCTCGCGAGCGCGTCCGAGGGTGTGGACGTGCATTTCCAGTGGCGCCCGCAGCTTGGCGACCCGGCCGACGAGATGGTATTGGAGGCTGCCGTTAACGGCCGCGCCGATGCGCTTGTTACGCACAATGTTTCGGATTATGCCGAGGCCGGACGGCGGTTCGGATTGCGGGTTATTGCCCCCGGCGATCTGCTGAAGGAGTTGAAATCATGAGCAAGAGCACTTATCCGCTGAAATTGCCTCGGTCCGTGAAGGAAGCGGCCGCGCAACTTGCCAAGGCCGACGGCGTCTCGCTCAATCAGTTCATCGCATCAGCGGTCGCGGAAAAAGTCGGCAGCTTGAAGAGCGCGGATATCTTCCTCGCGGAACGTGCCGGCCGTGCGAAACGCACGGACCTCCTGCGCTACCTTCGCAAGGCCCCAAAAGCCACGCCGGTGCGCGGCGACGAGCACCCGAAGTAAGCCGCAGGAACGACGCAGGGTTGGGGCCGTCGTTTGCGGGCGATGGCGGGTGAGGGCGGGCCGTTGCGTCAACAACATTCAGCGTAGAGTTCCACTTTTAATCCGTTGGCAGGCGGTTGGAATCCGCCACGACCTGCCAACCTCTTTAATTGCATGCGGGCTGTCGCCCCGGCGAACGGTTGCCAGAGCGGCGACACGCGCATCCCCGGTCACGCCGATTGCACCGCCTGCCGCAGCCCGGTCTCGATCGTCGAATACTGCAGCTCGACTTCGAGTTCGTCGCGGAGCCGCCGGTTGCTGCAGCGCTTGCCGAGGCCTTTCGCACGGCGCGCGATCGCCGTGTCGTCGAAAGCCGGCGCAGGGGCGTTCAGCAGGCGCGCGAGGTGCTCATAGTATTCATGCCGTCGAACCGGGCGGTCGTCGCTCACGAGATAGGTCCGCCCGGGCGCACCGCGCCCGGCGCACGCGAGCACCGCGCGGGCCGCGTCTTCGACATGGATCAGGTTCAGCCATGCGTCGCGCAGTCCCGGCAGGCTCGCTCCCCTTCGGATTGCATCGGCGCGCGCGAGCAGGCGTTGCGGCCCGTAGATGCCGGACAGGCGCAGGATGTTGAACGCAGTCCGCGAGCGCGTCGCGGTCGCCTGTTCGATCAACCGCTCGGCATCGAGGCAGATGCGGCCGGACTCGTCCGCCGGTTCGCGCGGCGAGTCCTCGTCAACCCATTCTTCGGCCTGCTGCGCGTAGACGCTGGTGCTCGACACATGCAGGAAGCGGCCGCAACGATTCGCGAGCGCCTCGAGGACGTTGCGCAGCCCGTCGACATAGACTACGCGTTTGCTCGGCTGTCCGGACGGGTCGAATCCGACCGCGTGCAGCACGACGTCGGCCTCGGGCAGTCGCCGCAGCGACTCGCGGTCGGTCACGTCTCCCACGATCGCGTTGAGCCCGAGCGCGTCGAGCTCCGCGGCGCGACGCTCCGAGCGGGTCAGCGCGGCGACGGCGTGCCCGTCCTCGCGCCAGCGCCTGGCGACTCGCAGTCCGAGGTATCCGCAGCCGATGATGAGCGTTTTCACGAATCAGAGTACGGATAATAAATTCCTTCGGCCGAGTAGCCACCGAGAAGCGGACAATACCGGGATCAGCGTTAGACGAGCCCTACGTGACTTATACATCAGTGCCGGCCGGCGAAGCCCTGGTCTGGTTCCGGCGCGACCTGCGCGACTTCGACCACGCGGCGCTCGCCGCCGCGCGCGGGGCGCATGCGACCGCGCATTGCGCGTTCGTGTTCGATACCGAAATCCTCGAAGCGTTCGCCGCGCGCGCCGACCGGCGCGTCACCTTCATCTGGGAGAGCGTGCGGGAACTGAAGGCCGCGCTCGAGGCTGCGGGCGGGGGGCTGCACGTCCTTCACGGCCGGGCGCGCGAGGAGATTCCAAAGCTCGCGGCGCGGCTCGGCGTGGCCGCGGTGTACGCGAACCGCGACTACGAGCCGCAGGCGATCGCGCGCGACGCGGAGGTCGCGGAGCGGCTGCGCGAAGCCGGCATCGGCTTTCGCACCCGCAAGGACCAGGTCATCTTCGAGCTCGACGAGGTGCGCACGCGCTCGGGCGGGCCGTTCTCGGTGTTCACCCCCTACAAGCGGGCCTGGCTTGCGAAGCTCGAGCCCCGCGACCTCGCGGCGTGCGAGCCCGGTCGGGGGCAAGGCCGGCTCGCGCCGGTCCAGCCGCAGCCGATGCCCTCGCTCGAGGCGATCGGCTTCCGGCGCGCGGAGCCCGGCCTGCCGGCAGGAATGTCAGGCGGGGCGCGCCTGTGGAAGAAGTTCCGCGCGCGCCTGGCGCAGTACGGCACGACGCGCGACTTCCCGGCGCTCGAAGGCACCTCGCGGCTCTCGGTGCACCTTCGCTTCGGCACGGTGTCGATCCGCGAGCTCGTGCGCTACGCGCGCTCGAGCCGCAGCGCAGGCGCCGCGGCCTGGCTCGCGGAGCTCATCTGGCGCGAGTTCTATTTCGCGGTCCTCGCCGCGCGGCCCGATGTGGTCAGGCATGCCTTCCGGCGGGGGCTCGACCGGCTGCGCTGGGACGACGACGAGCGCCTCTGGCGCGCCTGGTGCGAGGGGCGCACGGGCTACCCGCTCGTCGACGCCGCCATGCGCGAGCTCAATGCCACCGGCGCGATGCACAATCGGCTGCGCATGGTCACGGCCTCCTTCCTCGTCAAGGATCTCGGCATCGACTGGCGCCGCGGCGAGCGCTACTTCGCCGAGCGGCTGCTCGACTACGACCTCGCGGCGAACAACGGCGGCTGGCAGTGGTGCGCCTCGACCGGCTGCGACGCGCAGCCCTGGTTTCGCATCTTCAACCCCGTGTCGCAATCCGAGCGCTTCGATCCGCAGGGCGCCTACATCCGGCGCTGGGTGCCGGAGCTTGCGCGCGTGCCCGAGGCGCGCGTGCACGCGCCCTGGGCGATGGCGCCGCTCGAGCAACAGGCCGCCGGATGCATCATTGGCCGTGACTACCCGCACCCGGTGGTGCGCCATGAGGAGGCGCGCCGGCGCACCCTCGAACGCTATCGCGCGGTGAGGGTGGTGTGAGGCGCGATGCGGCGGGACTGGGGGCATTTCTTGCGCTCTGCCTGGGCGTCGGCGCGCTGGGGGGCTTCGCCACCGCGCAAAGCGTCGGCACGTGGTACCAGGGGCTCGCCAAGCCGCCGTTCAATCCGCCCGACTGGGTGTTCGCGCCGGTCTGGACAACACTCTATGTGCTGATCGCCGTTGCCGGCTGGCGCGTCTGGCGGGCTCGGGGCCTTGCAGGCGCGCGCGTGGCGATGGCCGTCTACGCGGCGCAGCTCGCGCTCAATCTCGCATGGTCATGGCTGTTCTTTGGCGGGCGCATGATTGGCGCGGCGATGGCGGAAATCGTCGCGCTGCTCGCCGCGATCGTGACGAATGCGCTGCTCTTTTGGCGCATCGACCGGGTGGCCGGGTGGCTCCTCGCGCCCTACGCGGCGTGGGTCGCGTTCGCCTGCCTGCTCAACTTCGCGCTGTGGCGCCTCAACTGATGCATGCAGGCAGGCCTCTGCGCAGGGAAAACGCAGGGCTTCGGCGCCTCTTGCCGGGCGTCGGCGGGTGAGGGCGGGCCGGATGGTCAATTTCCCGCGGCGCACGCACACAGTGGTGTACAGGCGGGCGCCGGACATCACGCCTCGGGAAGTGGCGCAGGTTCGTCAGAAGCTGAGGCTTTCGAGGTCTTTCTTTGCGGCGTACCCGCGCACGAATCCGCGCACCTTGATTTCAGGAATCTCCCACCTTCGGCGCGACGGTGAGTCCATGCGCGCCGTGGCGCTCGATCGCCTGCGCTACGAAGCCCGAGCGCTTCACGTCCTCGACGAATTCGCGCAAGTAGGCGGCGCCGGCGGGGCGGCCTTTCGGCGTGCCGATCGCCTGCTGGACGGCGGTGAAGCGCCCCGGGAGCACGCGCGCGCCGGGGAGCTTGCTGACGTCGGTCTCCAGGCGCGGGCGCAGGCCGGCAAGGGCGTCGAGCTTGTCGGCTACGAAGCGCTCGTAGGAGGCATCGAGGCCTTCGGCGCGCACGAGCGTGGCGTTCGCGAGCGTGCGACTGAGGTACAGGTCGTACGCACTTCTCGCCGACACCGAAATGCGCACGCCCTTGCGATCCACGTCCGCGATGCTCTGAATCGGGGAGCCGGCGGGCACGAGGTACGTGCATTCGATCTCCACGTATGCGGGCGTGAAGTCGATGGTCCCCGCGCGCGCGGGCTCGGCGCCGAGAAATCCGACGTCCCAGGCGCCGCTCGGTGCGGCATCGGCAAGCTGCGGGGGAGATTCGTAGGTCACGAACTCGACCTTCGCGCCGAGGCGCCGCGCGAGCTCGCGCGCCATGTCAACCGCGACGCCGCTTGGATCGTTTAGCGCAGAAGCCTTGTTGACCAGAAGGAAATTGGCGCGGTTCAGGCCGGCGCGCAGCGTGCCCGCCGGAGCAAGCTCGATTCGCGCGGCGTTCACAGAGGTTTCGGGCATGGTTTCGCTCGCTGTCCGGGACCGGGAAAAATCGTGCGATTTGTACTATGAAACCGCGCGCCAGGGTCTAATATTTCGAGCGCACAGGAGGCGAGCCATGAACCCGGGATTTCTGAGTGCGGTCGTCGCTTTCACGCTGGCCGCGGCGGCGCCGGCGTTCGCCGAGAAGCCCGAGTGGGCCGGCGGCGGCAAAGGCAAGGGCAAGGGCCACGCGGCGAAGGAAGAGCCCGGCCCCGTCCGCGGCGCGCGCGTGGAGAGATATTTTGCCGACAGCCACCGCACCTACGTGCGCGAGTTCTACGTGCAGGAGCATCGCTCGGGCTTCTGCCCGCCGGGCCTGGCGAAGAAGCGCAACGGCTGCATGCCCCCCGGGCAGGCGAAGAAGTGGCGCATGGGGCAGCGGCTGCCGCGCGACGCCGTGATGTACGAGCTCGAGCCCGCGCTCGTGGCGAAAATCGGCGCGCCGCCGCCGGGATACAGGTTCGTGCGCGTCGCCTCCGACATCCTCATGACCGCGATCGGCACCGGCATGGTGGTCGATGCGATCGAGGACCTCGGGCGCCTCTAGTCGCGCCGCCGCAGCGTTCGGCTACACTTTCCTGCCGTGACGGCTCGCGCGCTGCTGCTCGGATGGCTTTTGATCGGACTGCCCGCGGCGGCGCAGCTGCCGGCGATCGCCACGCGCGACGGCGTGCCCACGCTCGCGCCGGTCATCGAGCGCGTAGCGCCCGCGGTGGTGAACATCGCTGTGCTCCAGCGAAGCCCCGAGGAGCAGAACCCCCTGCTGCGCGATCCGTTCTTCCGCCGTTTCTTCGGCCTGCCCGACCGGCCGCAGGGCCAGGTGTCGGCGGGCTCGGGCGTGATCGTGGACGCGAAGAACGGCTACGTGATCACCAACCACCACGTCGTGAAGGATGCGCGCGAGATTGCGGTCGCGCTGAAGGATAATCGCCGCTTTCCGGCGAAGCTGGTGGGCTCGGACGCGGGCACCGATATCGCGCTGCTCAAAATCGAGGCGCAGAACCTCACGGAGTTGAAGTTCGGGAATTCGGACGCGCTTGCGGTGGGCGACTTCGTGGTCGCGATCGGCAATCCCTTCGGCATCGGCCAGACCGTGACTTCGGGGATCGTCTCGGCGCTCGGCCGCTCGGGCCTCTCGCCCGAAGGCTACGAAGATTTCATCCAGACCGATGCGCCGATCAATCCCGGCAACTCGGGCGGCGCGCTCGTCAACCTGAAGGGAGAACTCGTCGGGATCAACTCCGCGATCATCGGCCCGGCGGGAGGTAACGTCGGCATCGGTTTCGCCGTACCCTCGAACATGGCGCACGCGGTGATGCAGCAGCTCGCGCGATTCGGCGAGGTGCGGCGCGGGCGTCTGGGGATCGTCATGCAGGACATCCCGGGAAGAGACGGCGCACAGGTGGCCGAAGTCGCGCCGGGCTCGCCTGCCGAGCGCGCGGGCCTCAGGGCGGGCGACATCGTCACGGCGCTGAACGGGCGGCCGGTGCGCGCGGCGGCCGAGCTTCGCGCGCAGCTCGGCGTGATCCCCGCGGGCGAGACGGTGGAAATCCGGCTCGTGCGCTCGGGCGAGACGCGCACGGTGCGCGCGCGGATCGGCGAGGTCGAGCCCGGCAAGTCCGCGGGCGGGAAGGCGATCGGCGAACTTCCGGGCGCCGCGTTCGCCGACGGCGAGCGCAGCGGCGCGCGGGGCAGGGAAAAGGTCGTCGTAGTGACCGCGATCGAGCCCGGCTCGCCCGCGTTCGAGGCGGGCCTCAGGCCGGGCGATCTCGTGATCGGCGTCAACCGGCGGCGCGTGGGAACGGTCGCCGAGCTGGGAAAGGCGCTGGCGGGCACCAGGCGCGCCTCGCTCAACGTCGTGCGCGGGGACTTCCTGCTGACGATCCCGGTGAAGTAGCTACTCGCGCTCGCGCGCGAGCTTCTGCACGTCGGGCAGGCGCCGCAGCGCGCGCATGACGCGCGCGAGGTGCCGGCGGTTGGCGACTTCGAGCACGAAATGCATGGTGGTGAAGACCGCCCGGTCCTCCTCCATGCTGATCGAGTCGATGTTGGAGCCGGCTTCCGCAATCTCGGAGGCGACGCGCGCGAGCACGCCGCGCTGGTTCGCCACCGTCACGCGCACGGCCGCCTGGAAGAGCCGCGTGGTCGTGCGGTCCCACTCCACGTCGATCCACTGCTCGGGCTCGATCCGGCGCGAGCGCTCGGCGGCGCGGCACTCGATCGCGTGCACCACGAGCCCCTGGCCCTTCTTGATCGAGCCCACGATCTGGTCCCCCGGGATCGGGCGGCAGCAGGTGGCAAGCTGCACTGCCATGCCTTCGGTGCCGCGGATCACGACGCTCGCCGCTGCCGGCCGCGGCGCGGCCCGCACCTCGTCCCGCTCGGCGTGGCGCAAGAGCCGCCGCGCGACCACTGCGGGCAGGCGCTTGCCGAGGCCGATGTCGGCGAGCACTTCCTGGCGCGAGCGCGCGCCGGTGTCGCGCACCACGCGCTCCCAGCTCGCGTCGTCGATCGCCACGGGCGAGGAACCCGCCGCGCGCAGTGCGTGCTCGAGCAGCCGCTCGCCGAGCGCGGCCGACTCCTCGTACTGCATGGTCTTCAGGAAATGGCGGATGTTGGACCGCGCCTTCCCGGTGCGCACGTACTGGATCCAGGCGGGGTTGGGCTTGGCGTGGCTCGCGGTGATGATTTCGATGCGGTCGCCGTTCCTGAGCTCCGAGCGAAGCGGGACGAGCTCGCCGTTCACCTTGGCCGCGACGCAGCGGTTGCCGATGTCGGTGTGCACGGCGTAGGCGAAATCGACCGCAGTGGCGCCGCGAGGCAGCGACATGATGCGGCCCTTGGGCGTGAAGACGTATACCTCATCGGGGAAGAGGTCGACCTTCACGTGCTCGAGGAACTCCTGCGAGTCGCCCGCCTGGCTCTGGATCTCGAGCAGCGACTGCAGCCACTGGTGGGTCTGCTTCTGCAGGTCCGAGAGCGACACCGATTCTTCCTTGTACATCCAGTGCGAGGCGACCCCGGCATCGGCGATGCGGTGCATGTGCTCGGTGCGGATCTGGATCTCGACCGGCAGGCCGAAGGGGCCGATCAGCGCCGTGTGCAGCGACTGGTAGCCGTTCGCCTTCGGGATCGCGATGTAGTCCTTGAACTTTCCGGGGATGGGCTTGTACAGCCCGTGCAGCGCCCCGAGCGCGAGATAGCACGACGGCGTGTCCTTCACCACCACGCGAAAGCCGTAGATGTCATGCACCTCCGAGAACGACAGGTGCTTCTCGATCATCTTGCGGTAGGTGGAATACAGGTGCTTCTCGCGGCCGCTCACCGCCGCGTCGATCCCGGCTTCCGCCAGCCGGGCGCGGATCGCTTCCAGCGCCTTTCCGACCACCTCGCGCCGGTTGCCGCGCGCCGCGCGCGTCGCCTTGGAGAGCACGCGATGGCGAAGCGGGTAAAGGTGCGCGAACGCGAGCTCCTGCAGCTCGTGGTAGATCGCGTTCAGGCCCAGGCGATTCGCGATCGGCGCGTAGATCTCCATCGTCTCGCGCGCGACGCGCCGGCGCTTGGCGGGCGCCACCGCGCCCAGCGTGCGCATGTTGTGCAGGCGGTCGGCGAGCTTGATCAGGATGACGCGCACGTCGCGCGCCATCGCGAGCAGCATCTTGCGGAAGTTCTCGGCCTGCGCGTCCTCGGCCGACTGGAACTCGATGCGGTCGAGCTTGGAGACTCCGTCCACGAGCTCGGCCACGGGCCTGCCGAAGGTTTCCACGATCTCGGCCTTGGTGACCGAGGTGTCCTCCATCACGTCGTGCAGCAGCGCCGCCATGAGCGCCTGGCCGTCCAGCCGCCAGCCCGCGAGGATCTCGGCCACCGCGAGCGGGTGCGAGATGTAGGGTTCGCCGGACTGGCGCGTCTGCCCGGCGTGGGCGGCCTCCGAGAACCGGTAGGCTTCGGAAAGGCGCGCGACGTCCGCCGGCTTCAGGTAGCCGAAGCGCGACTCATCGAGGGCCTGTACGACCGCCATGCGGGGAGATTAACGCCAAAACGGGGTTTCACCCCAGGTTTCCCCGGTCGATCGGGGTCAGACTCGACTTTCCTGCCCCCCTTTTTTTCGGGAAGTCGAGTCTGACCCCGATTCTCAAGGGGTCGGCGTTGGCGGGGTGGGGTTCTTGCGCAGTACTTCGGTGCCGACCTTGCCGCCCGCGATCTCGCGCAGCGCGATCACGGTGTGCTTGTCCTTGTTCGGCTCGACCAGGGGCGAGGCGCCGGCGCCGAGCTGGCGCGCGCGGTAAGTCGCCGCCAGCGTGAGCTGGAAGCGATTGGGGATTCTCTTCAGGCAGTCGTCTACGGTGATGCGGGCCATGAGGTCTCTACTCGGGTGATTGGGTGCGGCGGCTTCGAAGACGCTCTACGCGGATGATCGCCTTGAGATCCTCCAGGGCCGTCCG
Organism: Betaproteobacteria bacterium; assembly: GCA_037443705.1. Classification (GTDB taxonomy): domain Bacteria; phylum Pseudomonadota; class Gammaproteobacteria; order Burkholderiales; family SG8-39; genus 2-02-FULL-66-14. The sequence goes on from JBBINV010000003.1 coordinate 75,035, forward strand.
GAAGTCCTTGTTCATTATAGCGTATTCGAACTCCGCGGCGTGCGAGAGCTCTTCGGCGGCGTTCGCGAGGCGCGTGCGGATGACCGCGTCCGAGTCCTGGCCACGCGTACGCATCCGGCGTTCGAGCTCCTCTATCGAGGGCGGCAGGATGAAGATCCCGATGCAGCCCGGGACGAGGCGCCGCACCTGTTGCGCGCCCTGCCAGTCGATCTCGAGCACGAGGTCGTTGCCTTGCGCGAGCGCGCCGGCGACCACCGCCTGGGACGTGCCGTAGCGGTTGCCGTGTACCTCGGCGCTCTCCAGGAACTCGCCGCGCTCGAGCATCGCGCGGAAAGCCGGATCGTCGATGAAATGGTATTCGCGCCCGTTCTTCTCCCCGGGGCGCGGCGCGCGTGTCGTATAGGAGATCGAGAGCTTCAGGGTCGGGTCTTCCTTCAGCAGCGCCTCGATCAGCGAGCTCTTGCCCGCGCCCGAAGGCGCCGTGATCACGAAAAGAAGGCCTCTCATTCGATGTTCTGCACCTGCTCGCGCATCTGCTCCACGAGGAGCTTCAATTCCAGCGCGCATTCGCCGATCTTCGCACCCGCGGCCTTGGACGCGAGCGTATTGGCCTCGCGGTTGAGCTCCTGGGCGAGGAAGTCCAGGCGTTTCCCCACCGCTCCCTCGGCACGCAGCGTCCGCTCGACCTCGTCCAGGTGCGCCCTGAGGCGCGTGAGCTCCTCGTCGACGTCGCTCTTCATCCCGAACACCGCGATCTCGGCGCGCACCCGCTCGTCGTCCGCGGCGCCGAGCGCCTCGCGCAGCCGCTCGGCGAGCTTCGCACGATACGCCGCGACCGCCTCGGGGACGAGCGGCCCGACTTCGGCGATCCTGCGGCGCATCTCGCCAACGCGCTCGAGAACGGCCGCCGCGAGCTTCACTCCCTCGCGCCGGCGCGCCGCGCACAATTCCTCGAGCGCCCGGCCGCAGGCCTCGAGCGCCGCGGCGCGCGTCTGCTCCTCGCTCACCGGGTCTTCCGCGATCACGCCCGGCCAGCGCAGCACGTCGGCGAGCCGAAGCGGCGCCGCTTCCGGGTACGCCTTCTGCGCTTCGCCTGCAAGACGCCGCAGCTGCGCGATCGCATCCGTGTTCAGGCGCTGTGGCGCCGCGCCCGTGGCCGGGCCGAACGAGACCCGGCACTCGACCTTGCCGCGCGCGATCCGTGCCGCGATCGCCTCGCGAAGCACCGGCTCCGCCGCGCGCAGCTCGTCCGCGATCCGGAACTGGATGTCGAGATAACGGGAATTGACCGAGCGGAGCTCCGCCGTCACGGCGCGCCCGGAAACGTCGGCCGCGGCGGCGCCATAGCCGGTCATGCTCGCAATCATGTCGTGGAAGTGCGCCCGTGCGCACCGGAATTGCGGAATCGAGCGCGTATCATAGGGGAGATGACGGTCCAAGCCAACAATGCCGCGGCGCGAGCGGGCGGGCGCGGGGCCGCGGAGCTTCGCCCGGTGCGCATTGCGCGCCGCTACACGCGCCATGCCGAAGGCTCGGTGCTGATCGAGTTCGGCGAGACCAAAGTGCTCTGCACCGCGAGCGTGGAGGCGCGCGTGCCGCCTTTCCTCAAAGACAAGGGCGTGGGCTGGCTCACGGCGGAGTACGGGATGCTGCCGCGCTCGACGAACACGCGCACCGAGCGCGAGGCGGCGCGCGGCCGCCAGTCGGGACGCACGCAGGAGATCCAGCGGCTGATCGGCCGGGCGCTGCGCGCGGTGGTCGATCTTTCGGCGCTCGGCGAGCGCACCCTCCAGGTCGACTGCGACGTGCTGCAGGCCGATGGCGGCACGCGCACCGCCGCGATCACCGGCGCGTTCGTGGCGGTGCACGACGCGCTCGGCTGGATGCGCGAAAAGGGCATGATCGCGGCGCTGCCGGTGCGCGATTTCGTGGCCGCGGTGTCGGTCGGCGTGGTCGCGGGCGTGCCGGTGCTCGACCTCGATTACGCCGAAGACTCGGCCTGCGACACCGACATGAACGTGGTTATGACGGGCGCAGGCCGCTTCGTGGAAGTGCAGGGGACCGCGGAAGGCGAGCCCTTCGCGCGCGAGCAGATGGACGCGATGCTCGGGCTCGCCGAACGGGGCATCCGGGAGCTTGTCCGCCGGCAGCGTGAGGCGCTCGCGGCGTGAAGCGGCTCGTCCTCGCTTCCAACAATCCGGGCAAGCTGAAGGAGATCCAGGCCCTGCTGGCGCCGCTCGCCGTGGAGGTCATCCCGCAGGCAAAGCTGAACATCGCGGAAGCCGACGAGCCGCACGACACGTTTCTGGAAAACGCGCTCGCGAAGGCGCGCCACGCGAGCCGCGCCGCCGGGCTTCCCGCGCTCGCCGACGACTCGGGTCTGTGCGTCGACGCGCTCGGCGGCGAGCCGGGGGTTCATTCGGCATATTTCGCGGGCCGGGAAGGGGAACGCCACGAGCGCGACGCGCGCAACAACGAGAAACTGCTGTTTCAAATGAAGGACGTTGCGAATCGTTCGGGTCACTACACCTGCGTCATGGTGTTGGTAAGGCGCTGGAATGATCCCGAGCCGATCGTCGCGGAGGGGAAATGGCGCGGCGAGATCGCGCGAGCGCCGCGCGGCGCGGGTGGCTTCGGCTACGATCCGTTCTTCCTCGTCCCGGGCACGGGCCGCACCGCCGCCGAGCTCTCGGCGCAAGAGAAGAATCGCGTCAGCCACCGCGCGCTGGCGCTCGCGCGGCTGCTCGAGGCGCTCGGGTCGGGAGGCGGAACGATCCCGCGGGATGCGCCGTAGATCTCCCGATGTCGGCCGCGCCGGCCTGCCGGAAACAGTGCGGCTCGTCGCGCTGCCGCCGCTCGCACTGTACGCGCACCTGCCGTGGTGCGTGCGCAAGTGCCCCTATTGCGACTTCAACTCGCACGAGCGCGGCGAGGCGCTGCCCGAGCGCGAGTACGTGGCGGCTCTGGTGCGCGACCTGGAAGAAATGCTTCCGAAGGTCTGGGGACGGCGCATCGTGAGCGTCTTCCTCGGCGGGGGTACGCCGAGCCTGTTTTCGCCCGAATCGATCGATTCACTTTTGTCAGCGATCAGGGCCAGGCTGATCGTAGAGCCCGACGCCGAAGTCACACTGGAGGCAAATCCCGGGACGGTGGAGGCGGGGCGTTTCCGCGGCTACCGCGAAGCGGGCGTGAACCGGCTGTCGCTCGGCGTGCAGAGCTTCAGCGACGAGATGCTCGCGGCGCTCGGGCGCATCCACTCGGCGGAGGAGGCGCGGCGCGCGATCGAGATCGCGCTCGGGAGTTTCGAGAACGTGAACCTCGACCTGATGTACGGGCTGCCGGGACAGACGCCCGGCGCCGCCCGCTCGGACGTGGAAGAGGCGATTGGATTCGGAACCTCTCATCTGTCGGTCTACCAGCTCACGCTCGAGCCGAACTCGATCTTCCATCGCCATCCACCGCCGCTTCCGCCGCACGACGAGTGCGCCGACATGCAGCGCTCGGCGGAGGACCTGCTCGCGGCGGCCGGTTTCGAACATTACGAAACGTCGGCGTTCGCAAGACCCGGCCGGCGCTGCCGGCACAACCTCAACTACTGGGAGTTCGGCGACTACCTGGGCCTCGGCGCCGGCGCGCACGGCAAGGTGAGCTTTCCGGACCGCGTCACCCGGCACGAACGTCCCAGGCAGCCGAAGGAATACCTGAAATCGGGTTCGCTCGCGGAACATCGCGATGTCCCTTCGCGCGAACTTCCGTTCGAATTCATGCTGAACGCGCTGCGCCTGGTCGAGGGTTTTCCCGCGGAGCTGTTTCAGGCGCGTACGGGACTGGCGCTCGCCGCCATTGAATCGAAGCTATCGCTCGCCGAAAGCCGCGGCCTTCTCGAACGCGATCTCGAGCGCATCCGGCCGAGCGAGCGGGGACGCAACTTCCTCAACGACTTGTTGGCGCTGTTCCTGGCGCGAAGCTGACGCGCGCGGCTTCCTCGATGCGCTCGCCGCGGAGGCGCCCTTCCACGATCTCGTAGCCCATCAGGGCGAAGACGCGGTCGCGCACGAAGAGCGGCCGCGAGTTGCCGTACCAGTCGACGCAGGAGGCGCGGCAGCCATCGCCGCCGGAGGCGGACCGCGAGTCGAGCGTGCCGAGTTCGGTGAGCGTCAATGCGCGATTGCGAAGGTAAAGGACCGAGGCTGACTCGCGCCGAAGCTGCCGCGAGGCCGCCTCGCCGCCGCCCACGTTCGGCAGCCCGATGAGCCCCTCGTACGGATCTTGCGGCCGGTAGGAGAACCCGTGGCTGCGCGTCTCGCCCTGCGCGGCGTTCGCGCGCGTGTAGCGCTCGACCGCAACGGGCACGCTCCCCAGACGCACGCTCGTGAAGTGGAGGTCCCTGCCGTCGCTTCCGATCACGAGCGCGTGCGCTCCGAGCGCCTCGATCCGGTCGACGCCGTGGACGAGGGGGATATCATGCGCGTTTCCCTCCCCGGCGTAGCGCACGGCATACGCCTTCGATTCATTGACCTGCGCCGGCCGACGCCAGCCGGCGCCAGAGCCATAAAGGAGATAATCCCCGACAAAACGGTTATGGAGCGCGTAGCTCCCGGCAGGCCGCGGGAGCGGGCGGTAGGCCTCGGGCCGCGCGCTTTCGGTGCCGTACGAAAATCGCGCGAGCGGCACGCGCAGGAGCGCGAGATCGCCGGCGCGCGATTCGGCCGCCCACATGCCCTCGCCGCTGCCCTCGGCGCGCACGAGCACGTTAAGGAACCCGTCCGCGCCTTCGAGGAACGAGAACTGATCGATCGGGCTGCCGGCGGTCTTCAGCGCGCTCGGCGCCGAGCCCTCGAGCGGGATGCGGAATACCGACGACACCGGGCTGGTGCGCGCGCCAAGGCGGCGCCACGCCGTGGTCCATACGTACACCGACTCGGGCGAGACGTAGAACACGCGCCCGGGCAGCGCGAGCACTGCGGTGCTCGCGCAATCGAGCTCGGGCGCAGCGAGGTCGCACGTGGTGACGCTGTGCAGCGCCACGCCCTGCCAGGGGTCGAGCGGCTCGTCGGTTCGATAGATGCGCGTGGCGGGCGCGATGCGCCTGAATTCCGAGCTCGCAGCGCCGTGGCGCCAGCGCCGCACGGCCGGAAACGACGCGTAGGGGTCGCCCGCCCAGGGGTTGAGGTGAAGCGGGGCGTAGAACACGAGCTTCGAGCCGATCAGCCGGCTCGCGTAGTTGCGCGAGGAGTAGTAATCGTTCGATCGAAGGTGCCACGTCGATCGATGGGTCAGGATTCCTTCGGGCGAAATCCGGAACAGACCGATCTCGGTGCCGCCGCGCGCGTAGCTGTAGCCGATGACCGCAATGGTGTCTTTCCAGAGCAGCATCTCGTCGTACCAGGCGCCGCGCGGATCGATCCCGTCGCCGAAGGCATCCGCCACCGAGACGGGTGCGAGGCCGCGATCGCCCACGCGCACCGTGAAGAGCCTTCCGCGCCGCAGGATTACGAGGTGATCGCCGTGCAGCTTGACGATCCCGCCTTCGTCCACGCCCGCGTGCTGCACGTTGGTGACCGATTCTTCGGCCGCCGGTGCCGCGGCGAGCGGAGTCGCCTTCGATGCCGCCCCCAGGACCGGCGCGTCTGGCCGCGCGCGAGCCTCTGCCTGCCGGCGCCGGTATTGCTCCTGCCAGCCCTTGAACAGCGCCGCGAGCTCCGCTTCGCTCGCGAATGCCTTGAGGGTTCGCTTCGGGGCGGTATCGGCGGCAGGAGCCGCAAAGGAGATCGCGAGGGCGAGGACCGCCGCGAGCGCGGTCCGCCGGTTTCTTCTTCCGATCATGAGGTTGTCTCCGGTTTCGCGCGCCCGGCGGCGCGCCCATGGAGTGCTTGAACGGACCTGCGCCCGAGACGGGTTAAGTCATTTCCTTCGGAACAGCAGGTCGCGCACCTCGTGGCCGGGCCCTGCGCCGCGGCGCTCGAACTTGGTGACGGGGCGGGATGCGGCGGGGGCGGAAAATTTTTCGAGATCCGGATTCCCGGAAAGTACCGCTTCGATCTGCGCCGCGTAGTCGGCCCAGTCGGTGGCGGCGTGCAGGATCCCGCCGGGCGCGAGCTTGCGCGCGGCCAGCCTCGCGAACCCCGGCTGCACCAGGCGCCGCTTGTGATGACGCTTCTTGGGCCAGGGGTCCGGGAAGAAGAGGTGGATCGCCGCGAGCGAGCCGTCGGCGATCATGTGCTCGAGGACTTCCACGGCGTCGTGGCGGATCACGCGCAGATTCCGCAGGCCGAGCTTTTCGATCAGGCGAAGAAGGCTCCCTACACCGGGAGAATGGACTTCAACGGCAAGAAAATCGGTCTGCGGCGACGCAGCGGCAATCGCCGCGGTGGTTTCGCCCATGCCGGACCCGATTTCGAGGACCAGGGGCGCCTTGCGGCCGAAGAGCGATTCAGGGTCGAGAAGCGCGGAGGTGAACGGAACCCCGTACTTCGGAAACAACGTCTCCAGGGCCTTCGCCTGCGCAGGCGTCACGCGCCCCTGCCGGAGCACGTAACTCCTGATGGGACGGTTCAAGCAGCCCTGGACTTCGAGGGCGCGATCGTGCCTTCGGTGGGCGAGGAAGGCATCGCGCCGTAGAGCTTCTTCGGCATGCGGCCCGCGAGGAAGGCTTCGCGACCGGCCTGCACCGCGAGCTTCATCGCGCGCGCCATGCGCACCGGGTCCTGGGCCGCGGCGATCGCGGTGTTCATGAGCACGCCGTCGCAGCCGAGCTCCATCGCGATCGCCGCGTCGGAGGCCGTGCCTACGCCGGCATCGACCAGCACGGGCACGCTCACGCGCTCGATCACGAGCTGCAGGTTCCAGGGGTTGAGGATGCCCATGCCCGAGCCGATCAGCGAGGCGAGCGGCATGATCGCTACGCAGCCCGCGTCCTCCAGCATCTTCGCCTGGATCGGGTCGTCGGAGCAGTACACCATCACCTTGAAGCCTTCTTTCACGAGCTGGCGCGCCGCGGCGAGCGTCTCGGGCATGTTGGGGTAGAGCGATTGCGCGTCTCCCAGCACCTCCAGCTTCACCAAATCGTGGCCGTCGAGCAGCTCGCGCGCGAGGCGCAGCGTGCGCAGCGCGTCCTCGGCACTGTAGCAGCCAGCCGTGTTGGGCAGCAGCGTGAACCTGGAGGGCGGCACGTGCTCGAGCAGGCTCGGCTCCCCCGGGTTCTGGCCGATGTTGGTGCGGCGGATCGCCACGGTCACGATTTCCGCGCCCGAGGCGTCGATCGCGGCTCGGGTTTGAGCGAAGTCCCTGTACTTGCCGGTGCCGATGAGGAGCCGCGAGCCGTACGCCTTGCCCGCGACAACGAGTCTGTCTTCCTTCAAGTTCAGCCCCCGCCCACGGCGGCCACGATCTCCAGCCGGTCGCCGTCCCGCACGAGCGTCGAGCCGTGCGCGCTCTTCGGCACGATCTCGCCGTTCTTCTCGACCGCGATCCGGCGGCCGGCGAGCGCCATGCGCTCGAGGAGTTCGGCGAGCGCAAGCGGATGCTCGAAACGCTGCGCTGCGCCGTTCACGGTGACTTCGATCACGCGTGAGATTTTACCGCGGCGCTGCCTCGGCCGGAGGGGCTAGAATGACCCTCGACCGCCAGGACCGCCTGCCGGCTGATCCCGATCGACCGGCGCCGCTTTGCCTTGCTCGTCCAGGAGACGCCGCACTTCGCGATCCAGGTGATGCGCATAATGGCGGATCGCCTCCGCCAGATGAACGCGCTACCTTGGCGCGACCCGCGTGCTAGAATTTTTTGCACCGCGGGTGTAGTTCAATGGCAGAACATCAGCTTCCCAAGCTGAATACGTGGGTTCGATTCCCATCACCCGCTCCAGGCCACACCTGAGCGGCCAGGGCCTGCGGGCGAGGGGCGGTCTCGGCGTACGGCGCCTGCCGGTCTCGGGGCTGCGGGGGGATCAGGAATCAGCGGGTCGTTCGCCTTGCGCACCGCGTAGCGCGCGCGCCGTTCGACGTCCAGGCGACGGCCCTCCCCGGTCCTTGCGGGCCTGGCCATCGGTCGTTGGACGGATCCCGGGGCATTTGATTTCCGGGCCGCCGTAGTATTCTCCTGCCATGTCCTACTCGGTCGAGGGCAAGCTCGTCGTTGCGATTTCCTCGCGGGCCCTGTTCGACTTCGAGGACGAGAACCGGGTCTTCGAGGCCGCGGGCGAGGCCGACTACATCGCCCTTCAGCTCGCGCGCCTGGAGGTGCCGGCCAAGGAAGGCGTCGCGTTTCCGCTGGTGAAGAAGCTGCTCGCGTTCAACGCGGGCGGGACCCAGCGCGTGGAGGTGGTGATCCTGTCGAAGAACGACCCGGTGTCGGGGCTGCGCGTGTTCCGTTCCGCGGAACGCGCGGGGCTGAAACTCGAGCGCGGGGTGTTCACGCGTGGCCGAAGTCCCTATCGGTATCTCGACGCGCTCAAGGCGAACCTGTTCCTCTCGGCGAACGAGCAGGACGTGATGGGGGCGCTCGACGCGCGCTTCCCGGCGGCGCGCGTGGTGCCCGAATCGGCGCAGGCCGCGGGCCGCCACGCCGACGAGGTCCGGATCGCGTTCGACGGCGACGCGGTCCTGTTCTCGGATGAGGCCGAACGCGTCTACCAGAAAGAGGGGCTGGATGCCTTCACGCGCCACGAGACGGTGCACGCGCTCAGGCCGCTGCCGCCGGGCCCGTTCAAGCCGTTGCTCGAGGCGCTTCACCGGCTCCAAAGCGAGAAAATCCCTGCCATGCGCATCCGCACCGCACTCGTCACGGCGCGCAGCGCCCCGGCGCACGAGCGCGCGGTGCGTACGCTCATGGACTGGAACATCACGGTGGACGAGGCGCTGTTTCTGGGGGGCCTGGACAAGGGCGCGTTCCTCAGGGCGTTCGAGCCGGATTTCTACTTCGACGACCAGCGCGGGCATGTGGAATCGGCTCAGCAGCATGTCGCCACTGGCCACGTGCCGTTCGGCGTGGCAAACGCGAGGCGTCCATGAAGATCTTGAAGCTTGCCGTCTATGGAATCGCCGCCATCGTGGCTCTGGCGGCTCTCGCCGTCGGCGCCGCGGCGGTCGTCGTCGATGGCGCATTCGTAAAAGCGCGGCTCGAGCGCGCGATGAAGGAGAAGAACCGCGCGCTCGCGATCGAAGGCGTGCCGGCGGTGAAGCTCTTTCCGGTGGCGGGCATCGCGCTCGGCAAGACGACGCTTTCCGAGGCGGGCAGCGACAAGCGCTTCGTGGCGCTCGAATCGATGGAGGTCGCCGTGCGTGTGATGCCGCTGCTGTCGGGCGAGGTGGCGGTCGAGACGCTGAAGCTCGCGGGGCTCAAGGTGAGCCTCGTGCGCGCCAGGGACGGGCGCATGAATTTCGACGACCTTGCGGGCGAAAAACGCGAGGAGCGCGCCGGTCCGCCGCCGCGCGTGCGGCTCGGCGAGGCGAGCATCGAGCGGGCCGAGATCTCGTTTCGCGACGAGGCGAGCGGGCGCGAGGTCTCGGTGAGCGACCTCAACTTCAGGACCGGGCGCCTGGAAGGCGCAGCGCCCGCGCCGGTCGAGCTTTCGCTTCGCGTGCGCGGGCGCGAGCCTGCGATCGACGTGAAGGCGGGAGCCGCGGGCGCGCTGAGGCTCGATCTCGCCAGACCGGAGATCGTCCTCGACGGATTCAAGGCGCAGGCTTCCGGCCGCATCGATCGCGACACGCTCGCCGCCGAGCTTGCGGCGCCCAGGCTCGAGATCACGCCGGCGCGCGCGGCAGGGGCGGACATCACCGGGTCGATGAAGCTCGCGGGCCCGCAGCGCAAGCTCGAGGCGAAGCTCCGCATCGCGGCAGTGGAGGGTTCGGCGCGCGCGCTCTCGATACCGAAGCTTGCGCTGGAAGCCAATGGCGTTGCAGGAGGAATCCCGCTGGCCGCAAAGGCCGATGGGACGCTCAAGGCCGATCTGGTGAAAGAAACGCTCGATGCCGACCTCTCGGCAAAGGTGGACGAGTCCACGATCAAGGCGAAGCTCGGGCTTGCGAAGTTCGCGCCGCTCGCGGCGAATTTCGACCTGGCGGTCGACCGGATCGACCTCGACCGCTACTTTCCGCCGAAGAAGGAGCCCGCCGACCCGAACGCGCGCATCGATCTCGCGGCGCTGAAAGGGCCGACCGTCACCGGAATGGCGGCGATCGGGGCGCTCGCCGCGCGGCGCGTGAAGCTCCAGAACGTGAAGGCGGAGGTGAAGCTGAACAACGGGCGGCTGGAGGTCGCACCGCACTCGGCCGCGCTCTACGGCGGCACGCTGTCCGGAAGCCTGAGTGTCGATTCGAGCGGCAACAGGATCTCGCTCAAGGAAGAGGTCAAGGGCGTGCAGGTGGGACCGCTGCTGCGCGACACCGCGCAGCAGGACCGGCTCGAGGGCCGGGGCAACGTGAGCCTGGACGTCGCGATGGCCGGGGCGACGGTACCCGCGCTCAGGAAGTCGATGGGCGGAAGCGCGCGCGTGGAGCTTCGCGATGGCGCGGTGAAGGGCGTCAACTTCGCGGAAGCGATCCAGGACGTGCGCTCGGTGCTGGGGTCGAGGTCGGCGAAGGCGAACGACCCTGGCAAGCGCACCGATTTTTCCGAGATCACCGGGTCGTTCAAGATCAAGAACGGGATCGCCCACAACGAAGATCTCCAGGGCAAGGCGCCGCTCCTGCGCCTCGGTGGCGCGGGCGACATCGACATCGGCGGTTCGCGCGTCGACTACACCGCGCGCGTGTCGCTCGTGGCGACCTCCAAGGGCCAGGGCGGGCGCGACCTCTCGCAGCTCGTGGGCGTTACCATACCGGTCAGGCTCACCGGCGCGCTCGAGAAGCCCGACGTCGCGATCGATTTCGGCGACGTGATCGCCAAGTCGGGCGGCAGCATCGGCCGCGCGCTCGGCTCGGCGGGCTCGGCGACCGGGCGCGCCGCAGGCAGCGTAGGCGACAAGATCAGGGGCCTGTTCGGCCGATAGGAATCGGACGAAAAGGGTCCTGACCCCTTTTCGCTCAAATCCTTTGTTCCTCCACCGCGTGACATTCCACCACTGACTGCGCGCGCCGGATGGGCTTCGGCCGCTCGGTGCGGCAGCGGTCGTTGGCGTGCGGGCAGCGCGGGTGGAAGGCGCAGCCGCTCGGAGGATCGAGCGGATTGGGCACCTCGCCCGCGACGGGCGTCCGGGGCTTGCCGCTCATTTCGAGATCGGGGATCGCGTCGAGCAGCATTCGCGTGTACGGGTGCAGGGGACGCGCGAAGATCGCTTCGGCGCGCGCGAGCTCCACGAGACGCCCCAGGTACATGACGCCGACACGGTCGGCGATGTGGGAGACGACCGCGAGGTTGTGCGAGATGAACAGGTACGTGAGCCCGAGCCGCTCCTGCAGATCGGTCATCAGGTTCAGAATCTGCGCCTGCACCGAGACGTCGAGGGCCGAGGTCGGCTCGTCACACACGAGGAACTCGGGGTTGCCCGAAAGCGCTCGCGCAATCGAGATCCGCTGGCGCTGGCCGCCGGAGAATTCGTGCGGGTACTTTTCGCCGTCCTCCGCTGTCAGCCCGACCTGTCGCAGGAGCTCGGCGACGCGTCGGTCGATTTCGTCCTTTCTGTTCAGAAGACCCAGAACCCGGATCGGCTCGGCTACGATGTCGCGCACGCGCCAGCGGGGATTCAGGCTCGCGTAGGGATCCTGAAAGATCATCTGCATGCGTCCCCTGAGCCGAGCCGCCTCGGGCGAGGCGGTATCGACGCCGTCGAACTCCACGCGCCCGCGCGAGGGGGCGTACAGGCCGACGATCAGGCGCGCTACGGTCGACTTCCCGCAGCCGGACTCGCCTACGAGCGCGAGCGTCTCGCCGCGGCGCACCTCGAAGCTCACGCCGTCCACCGCGCGCAGCAGCTGCCGCGGCGCGCCTTCGAGCACGCGGTTGAGCCACGGCCGCGAGACGTCAAAGTCCCGGCCTACGTTATCGAGGCTGAGCAGCGTCGCGTTCATAGAGCCAGCAGGCCACTTCGTTCGCGCCCGAGCGGACGAGCTCGGGCCGCTCGGCAAGGCAGCGCTCGAAACGCTTCGGGCAGCGCGGGTTGAACGCGCAGCCGGGCGGAATCGCGGTGAGCCGCGGCATCGCACCTTCGATCTGCGCGAGCCGCGCGTGGCGCTTGCCCGCGCCCGCGCCGACCTTGGGGATCGAGCCCATCAAGCCCACCGTATAAGGATGGCGCGGCGCGCGCAGCACCTCGCGCACCGGGCCGATCTCGGCGATGCGGCCGGCGTACATCACCGCCACGCGGTCGGCAGTTTCGGCGATCACGCCCATGTCGTGCGTGATGAGCATCACCGCGGTGCCGTGCTCGCGCGCCAGGCGCTTGAGCAGCGCGATGATCTGCGCCTGGATCGAGACGTCGAGCGCGGTGGTCGGCTCGTCGGCGATCACCAGGCGCGGCTCGGCCGCAAGCGCGAGCGCGATCACCACGCGCTGGCGCATGCCGCCCGAGAACTGGTGCGGATAGTGATCGATCCGGGACTCCGGGGCCGGGATGCCCACCTCCTTCAGAAGCGCGAGCGCGCGCGTGCGCGCTTCGGCCGGCGTCAGCTCCAGGTGCGTGAGGATCGTTTCCACGAGCTGGTCGCCCACGGTGAAAAGGGGGTTCAGCGAGGTGAGCGGGTCCTGGAAGATCGCGCCGATCCGCCGGCCGCGGATGCGGCGCATTCTTTCGTGGGGGAGGTTGTCGATGCGCTCGCCTTCGAGCAGCACCCGGCCCGCGGCGATGCGGCCCGGCGGCTCGAGCAGACCGATCACCGCCATCCCGGTGATCGATTTGCCCGCGCCCGATTCGCCGACCACGCCGAGGACTTCGCCGGGCGCGATCGAGAGCGACACCCCGTCGACCGCCACGAGCGTCCCCCGCCGGGTCGGGAACTCGATGCGCAGGCTTTCGAGCTCGAGGGTCAACGGAGCTTGGGATTGAGCGCGTCGCGCAGCCAGTCGCCCAGCAGGTTCACCGAGAGCACCAGGACGATCAGCGCCGCGCCCGGGAACACGGTGATCCACCACTCGCCCGAGTTGAGGAAGTCGTTGCCGACACGGATGAGCGTTCCGAGGGACGGCTGGGTGGGCGGCACGCCCACGCCGAGGAACGAGAGCGTCGCCTCGGTGATGATCGCGGTCGCGACGTGAATGGTCGCGATCACGAGCACCGGCCCCATGACGTTGGGCAGCACGTGGCGCAGCATGATCGCGAGCGGGTGGCGCCCGATCACGCGCGCGGCCTGGACGTATTCCTTGCCGCGCTCGACGAGCGTGGAACCGCGCACCGTGCGCGCGTACTGCACCCAGCCCGCAAAGCCGATGGCGAGGATCAGCACCGGGATCGCAATGCGGTCGTGCAGCTCCGTGGGCATCGCGACGCGCGCCACGCCGTCGATCAGCAGCGCGATCAGGATCGCCGGAAACGAGAGCTGGATGTCGGCCACGCGCATGATGAAGGCGTCGAGCCGCCCGCCGGCGTAGCCCGCAACCAGCCCGAGCGACACGCCGAGCGTCGCCGCGAGTGCCACCGACGCGAGCCCCACTCCGAGCGAAATGCGCGAACCGTACATGATCGTGGAGAGTACGTCGCGCCCCTGGTCGTCCGTTCCGAGAAAATAGGCCGCCTTTCCGTTCCCGGTCCAGGCCGGCGGCGTGAAGCCGTCCGAGAGGTTGAGCGTCGCCGAGTCGAAGGGGTTCTGCGGCGCGAGCACGGGCGCGAGCACCGCGCTCCCGACGCACAGGAGCGTCAGAAGCGCGGCCGCGACGGTGACCGGCGAGCGCCTGAAGCTGTGGGCGAGATCGCTATCCCAGGCGCGCCTGAGCCAGGCGCTCAATCGACGCGCGCGTAGCGCGACTCGGGCCGGTCATCGACCTTGTACACGGTCGTGACGTTCTTCTTCATCGCCCAGGGCCGCAGCTGGTGGTGCAGGGGCACGTAATAGTACTGGTCGCGCGTGATCGTGAGCGCTTCGCGCAGCATCGCGTCGCGCTTCCTTACGTCCATCTCGGTCTTCATGCCGTCGACGAGCTGGTCGATTTTCGGATCGCTGATCCGCCCCAGGTTGAAGCTGCCGTCGGCGCCGGTGGTCTTGGTGCGCACGAGCGACTGAAGCGTGTACAGGCCGTCGAGCGTCGCCACGCCCCAGCCGAGCATGTACGCGGCATGGTCGAACTTCTGTATCTTCTGGATGAAGGTTGCCATCGGCTGGGCGTTCAACTTCACCTTCAGGCCCGCGCGCGCCCACATCCCCACGAGCGCCTGGCAGATCTCCTCGTCGTTGACGTAGCGGTTGTTCGGGCAGTCGAGGCCGAACTCGAAGCCGTTCGGGTAGCCGGCTTCGGCGAGCAGCTTCTTCGCACCTTCGAGGTCGAGCTTCTCGGCTCTGTCGAGATCGGGCGTGTTCCCGTGCACGCCCGGCGCGACCATGATCGCCGCCGGGATGGACAGGCCGCGCATGGTGACGCGCTTGATCGCCTCGCGGTCGACCGCGAGGTTGAGCGCCTTGCGCACGCGGATGTCCTTGAACGGGTTCTTGCCCTTGACGTTCGAGTACTTCAGTTCGTCGCTGAACTGGTCCATGCCGATGAAGATGGTGCGCACCTCGTGGCCGTCGAGCACCTTGAGATTCGGGTTCTTGCGCAGGCGCTCAACGTCCTGGGTGGGAAGATCCGTCACCATGTCGACGTCGCCCGCGAGCAGCGCCGAGACGCGCGTCGCGTCCGCCTTGATCGGGGTGTAGATCACGTCGGTCACGTTGCCCTCGATCCTGTCCCACCAGCCCTTGTTCACCGCGAAGACGAGCCGTTTGTCGGGCTCCCAGAGCTTGACCATGTAGGGCCCGGTGCCATTGGTGTTGCGCGAGGCGAACGATTCCTCCTTGGCGACGTAGTCCTGCACGTTCTCGGACTTGTGCTTCGCGGCCCAGGCCTTGCTCATGATGCGGAAATCGACCAGCAGCCGCAGCAGCACCGGATTGGGGCCACTCAGGATCAGGTCCACCGTATGGTCGTCGATTTTCTTCACCTCCTTCACGCCGGAGACGTAGATCTGGTTCGTGCCCTTCGGCTGGATGATGCGGCCGTAGGAGAACACGACGTCGTCGGCGGTGAAGGGCGTGCCGTCGTGGAACCTGACTCCCTTGCGGAGGTTGAAGCGCACCTGCGTGGGCGAGACGAACTGCCAGCTCGTCGCAAGGCACGGCTCCGGCTGCATCTCCTTGTTGTAGCGCGTGAGCCCCTCGTAGACGTGCTGAAGGATGGAATGGGTGGTGGCGTGATTCTGAGAGTGGGGATCGAGCGTCAGGATGTCGTTTTGCGCCGCCCAGCGCAGGGTCACGGCGTGCGCGGGGACTGAAAGCGCGAGAAGCGCGGCGATGAGCAGCAGTTTCTTTTTCACGGGTGTCTCCTCCGTTTCACTTCAGTGGCAGCGATTCCTCCGCGAGCGCGGCGAGGTAGCCGGCGCCCAGGGGAATCACCTCGTCGTTGAAATCGTAGCCGGGATTATGCAGGAAGCAGCCGGTCGGGCCGCCGCCCTGACCGAGCCAGACGTAGGCTCCGGGGCGCGCCTCCAGCATGTACGAGAAGTCCTCGCCGCCCATGGTGGGCTCGGCGTCGCGCACCACGTTGTGCGCGCCGAAGATGCGCTCGCCTACGCGCGCGGCGAACTCCGACTCGCGCTCGGTGTTGATCGTGGCCGGGTAGCCGCGGATGTACTGCAGCTCGGCGCTCGCACCGAGCGCCTGCGCGACCGAGACCGCGATCTCCCTGATGCGCGCTTCCGCGAGGTCGCGCGTCTGCGGCCGGAAGGTTCGCACCGTGCCGACGAGCTTGACGAAATCCGGGATCACGTTGAATGCCCCGAGCTGGCTCGTCTGCATCGAGCATACGCTCACCACCACGGAGTCGAGCGGGCTGACGTTGCGGCTCGCGATCGTCTGCAGCGCCGTGATCACGTGCGCCGCGGCGACCACCGGGTCGGCCGCGAGGTGCGGCATCGCGCCGTGCCCGCCCTTGCCGCGCAGCGTCAGCTGGATCTCGTCGGTCGCCGCCATCATCGCGCCCGCGCGCACCGCGATTTGCCCCGGCGGCAGCAGCGGCCAGTTGTGCAGCGCGTAGACCTCGTTCACCGGGAATTTCTCGAACAGGCCCTGTTCCACCATGACGCGCCCGCCACCGCCGCCTTCCTCGGCCGGCTGGAAGATGAGCACCGCGGTGCCGTCGAAATTGCGCGTTTCTGCCAGATAACGCGCCGCGGCGAGGAGCATCGTGGTGTGGCCGTCGTGCCCGCAGGCGTGCATGCGGCCTTCGTGCTTCGAGCGGTAGGGGACCGTTCCGGTCTCGTGCATCGGCAGGCAATCCATGTCGGCACGCAGGCCCACGGCGCGGCCGCTCGCGGTGCTCCGGCCGCGCACGATTCCGACCACGCCGGTCTTCGCGAGGCCCCGGTGCACCTCCACGCCCCAGCCGGCGAGCTTCCCGGCGACGAGCGCCGCGGTGCGCTCCTCGGTGAACGCGAGCTCGGGATGCGCGTGGAGGTCGTGCCGGATCGCCTTCAGCTCCTCGTGCCAGGCGCGGATGTGCTCGACGGGGTTGCTCATCTGGAGTCTGTCCATGGCGTCCTTTTTTCAGTACGTGGCGAGCGCGCGGTCGGCGCGCAGCCGCGGATCGACCGCGTAATAGAGCAGGTCGACCGCGAGGTTGATGACGACGAAAAACAGCGCGATCAGGCACAGGTACGCCGCCATCACCGGCACGTCGGCGAAGCCGACCGCCTGGATGAACAGCAGCCCCATGCCCGGCCACTGGAACACGGTCTCGGTGATGATCGCGAACGCGATGATCGCGCCGAGCTGCAGCCCCGTGATCGTGATCACCGGGACGAGCGTGTTGCGGAGCGCATGCCGGAAGTGAACCGCATGGTCGGTGAGGCCGCGCGCGCGCGCGAACTTGATGTAGTCGGTGCGCAGCACCTCCAGCATCTCGGAGCGCACCAGGCGCTGGATCAGCGTCATCTGGAAGAGCCCCAGGGTGATCGCGGGCAGGATCAGCGACCGGATCCCCGAGCCGGTGAGAAAGCCCGTCGACCACCAGCCGAGCGCGACCGTGTCGCCGCGCCCGAACGAAGGCAGCCACCCGAGCAGCACCGCGAAGACGAGAATCAGCAGGATTCCGATCAGGAACGTGGGCAGTGACACGCCTACGAGCGAAAGCGCAAGCAGGAGCTGCGAAAGCCACGAGTTCCGCCGCAGCGCCGTGTACACGCCCATCGCGATGCCCGCGACGAGCGCGAACAGCGCCGCAACGCCGGCGAGCTCGAGAGTCGCCGGCAGCCGCTCGAGGATGAGCGCCGACACCGGGCGCACCTGGCGAAGCGACAACCCGAACTCGCCCTGCGCCGCGCGCGCGAGAAACCGTCCGTACTGGACGTAAAACGGCTGGTCGAGACCGAGCAGCCGCGTGATGCGCTCGCGGTCCTCCGGGGTCGCGTCCTGCCCGAGCATGAACAGCACCGGGTCGCCCACGAAGCGGAACAGCGCGAACGCGATGAACCCGACCGCGAGCATGACGAGGACGGCCTGGGCGATCCGGCGCACGACGAACGCGAGCATGGCCGGTTATTCTGCACCAAACCGACCGCTAGAATCCGGCCGATGGACGACGGTTTTGCGCGCGCCCTCATCCGCTGGCAGGCCCGGCACGGGCGCCATGGCCTTCCCTGGCAGGGCACGCGCGACCCCTACCGCGTCTGGCTCGCCGAGGTGATGCTGCAGCAGACCCAGGTCGAGACCGTGCGGCCGTATTACGAGCGGTTTCTGGGGCGTTTTCCTGACGTGTTTTCCCTGGCTTGCGCTTCCCAAGACGAAATCCTGCGACTGTGGAGCGGGCTCGGCTATTACGCCCGCGCGAGGAACCTCCATCGAGCCGCGAGGCAGGTGGTTTCCGAATTCAAGGGGAGATTTCCCCGCACCGTCGAGACCCTCTCCCGATTGCCGGGCATCGGGCGCTCGACCGCGGGCGCGATCGTGGCGTTCGCCTTCGGCGCGCGCGCGCCGATCCTGGACGGCAACGTGCGACGTGTGCTCGCGCGCTGCTTCGGCGTGGAAGGCGCGGCGCGGCAGTGGAAGCTCGCGGAGACGCTGCTGCCTGCACGGGGCATCGAGGCCTACACCCAGGCGCTGATGGACCTCGGCGCGACCGTCTGCACCCGTGCCAATCCCGTCTGCGATCGCTGCCCGGTCGCGAAGCGCTGCGTGGCGAAGCGCGAGGATCGCATCGCCGAATTGCCGTCGCGCAAGGCGTCGAAGAAGCCTCCGCTTCGAACGACGAACTGGCTCGTCCTGGTGCACGACGGGCGCGTGCTCCTCGAGCGGCGCGCGCCGGGCGGCATCTGGGGCGGGCTTTGGTCTTTTCCGGAATTCGGCAGCGGCGGGGTTCGGGCCCGGGTGCGCGCGCTGGATTGCACGATCGCGAAGGCGACGAAGCTCGCGCCGCTCGAGCACGGCTTCAGCCACTTCCGGCTGCGGGCACAGCCGTATCTCGTGCGCGCGCGCCGCGTCACGCCGCGGGCGGAGGAATCAGGAAGGCTCTGGATCGATCTCGCGGATGCGCCGCGCGCCGCGGTGCCGGCGCCGGTCCGAGCCCTTCTGACCGGACTGGAGAGTGCGCGTGCAGGGTGTGATTGAACGCCTTGCTTGCGTTTGTTAGCATAGCGGCATGGCGGGATCCGAAACGACGACCTTGTACGTGCGCGGCGTTTCCCGGCGTGTCGTGCGCGAGGCGAAAGCGGCGGCCGCGCGCGAGGGGCGGACGCTGGGGAGCTGGGTTTCGGAGCGGCTTGCGCTTGCCACCGGTGCCGCAGGCGCACCGAGCGGCGCCGCGGAGTCCGTGCGCGAGGATCTCGCCTGGTACGAGGCGAACAAGGCCGGCCTCGAAAGGCGGTACACGGGCGAATACGTGGCGATCGTGCGCCGCGCGGTGGTGGACCACGACGCCGACTTTGAAGCGCTCGCGCGGCGGATATTCGCGCGGTTTGGCACTCGCTCGATCTGCATGCCGCGCGTAGGCAGAAGCGAAGTGCGGGTCCGGTCTCCGCGCCGGGTCGCGTGACGGCGAAGTTCCGATATTCGGCGGAGCATCAACCGCCTTGTCCGGTGTTGCCGCTGCGGTTGGCGGCGCCGCAAGGCGGCGCCGGCATAGCGGTAGTCGCGCTGGTGGATACCGGAGCCGACCTCACCCTGATCCCGGAGAATCTCGCACGCACGCTCGACTTGCCCGTTGTTTCGCGAGTGCGCATCGAGGGGATTCTCGGCGCCGCCGAGAGCGTCGAAGTTCTCGCTGCGTCGGTCGAGTTGGCCGGGAGAAGCTTTCTGACGGAAGTCGTCGGCTTCGGCCGCGAGAGCATCGTCGGGCGCAGCTTGATCAATCGTCTCGTCCTGCGCCTGCACGGCCCGAAAGGAGTGCTCTCCGTCGATGCCCGCCGCTGACGCCGAGCGCGCCAAGGCTGCGACCGGCCGGCGCGCGGGAGGCCCCGCCGCGCGCCGGGCGCTTGAACAGTCGCGGCGCGAGGAGCGACAAGGAGAGGCCCGCCGCTTCAAGACCGCCAAGGACGCGATCGCGCATCTGAAGCGCTTGTGAAGAAAATCGTGCGAAAGCGGCAGCTGGCGGGCCGCTGCACAGCCGCATGGAATGAAATCCTCAGGCAGGTGCGGGAGAGGGGACGGGCCCCCGATCGATCCCGCGACCGGTCGCAGCGGCCAACTCGTGGGCCGACGGCTTCGATCCTTCCCGCGTCGGGTTGCCTTCCATCTCGTTTGACGGCAATCTGCGGCGCACAAGGGGAGGGCAGCGGAATGCGCAAGGCCGGGGCTGCGCGGTGAGCCAGCTCCTCATCCAGCAGTACCTCAATCAGCTCGAGACCCTGAAGAAGGTCTCCGGGACGACTCGCGAGAGCGTGGTGCGCGAGGCGTTCAAGGACCTGCTGAAGGGTTGGGCGCGCTCGCACGACCTCACCTTCGTTCCCGAGCACGAGGTGACGGCGCCCACGAAAGAGCGGCGCTACGTCGACGGCGCGCTCATGCACACCCTGCGCGTGCCTTTCGGCTATTGGGAGGCGAAGGACACCGGGGACGGCCTCGACGAAGCGATCGAGAAGAAATTCCGCGCGGGCTACCCCAAGACCAACATCATCTTCGAGAACTCGCGCCAGGCGATCCTCATCCAGCACGGGCAGGAAGTGATCCGTTGCTTCGTGGACGACGTGGCCGGGCTGGAGAAGCTGCTCAAGCTCTTCTTCTCCTACGAGCGGCCCGAGATCGAGGCCTTCCGCAAGGCCGCGCACGAGTTCCTCGAGCACGTGCAGGAAGCGGTCAACCCGAGCCTCACCGACGCCGACGTGCGCGAGATGCTCATCCAGCACGTCCTCACCGGCGAAGTGTTCGATCGTTCTAGCGAGAGGGCGCCAATCCCTCGCTCTTCAGCAGATCGTTCAGGATCCCGAGGCGCCGCAGGCCGTCGTCGAGCTCGAGCAGCTTCTGCTTTTCGGGCAGCGGCAGGGGAAGGGTCTCGGCGAGGCGCGCGCTCACCCAGGCGCTCGAATCGAGGCGCGGCGGCGATTCGAAGATTCCGGGCTGGCGCTCGATCAGGCGCTCGAGCAGCCGTGCGCAGGTCCGGCAGTTGTCGGGAATCGGGCAGTCGGTTTCTTCCGCGAGGGTCTCGATGGCGGCGAGGGCCAGCCCGTCCTTTTGCACGCGCCGCTCCAGGATCCGGAAGCGCCGCTCGCCGCGCGCGCCGACGTGGAGCATCCCGAGCTGCGGCATGTCCCAGCTGACGATGCGCGCGAGGCACCCGATCGCCTCGGGCTCGGCGGGCTCGCCGACCTCGGCGCCGCGGCGAATGAGGCACACGCCGAAGGGCGCATCCTCCTTCAGGCACGCCTTCGCCATGTCCATGTAGCGCTGCTCGAAGATCCTGAGCGGCAGCAGCCCGCCCGGGAAGAGCACCGTGTTGAGCGGAAAGAGCGGGATCAGGCGCAGGACTCCCGCTCGAGGCTGCGATGGCGCACGAGCACGCGCTGCCGTGCCGCGAACGCGCGCGCCAGGCGCTCGGCGAGGTACACGGAGCGGTGGCGCCCTCCGGTGCAGCCGATCGCGACGGTGAGGGTGCTGCGGTTGTCGCGCTCGACCTCCGGGAGCCAGCGCTCGATGAGCGAGCGCACGTCCTCGAGCAGCCGCGCGACCGCGGGCTCGCGCTCGAGGAACGCGGCCACCGCCGGGTCGCGCCCGGTGAGTGGACGCAGCTCCGGCTGGTAATGCGGGTTGGGGAGCATGCGCGCGTCGATCACCCAGTCGGCGTCGAGCGGGATGCCGTCACGGTAGGCGAAGGACTCGAACGCGAGGGTGAGCCCGCCGCTGCCGAGGCGGAGCAGCTCGCGGATCCAGTTGCGCAGCACCTTGGGCTGAAGCTCGCTCGTATCGATGCGATGCCCGAGGTCCGAGACGCGCGCGAGCAGCGCGCGCTCCTGCTCGATCGCCTCGCCGAGAGTGAGCCCCGCGCCCGCGAGCGGGTGCCGGCGCCGCGTCTCCGAGTAGCGCCGCAGCAGCACCGGGGTCAATGCTTCGAGAAACAGGAGCCGCGCCGCAACGCCGCGGCGCCGCAGGGCCTCGAGCCGCTCGGGAAGCGAGGACAGCGCCGCGCTCCTCGCGTCCACGCTCACCGCGATCCGATCGTGGCCCGCGCCGGAAAGGAACGCGAACGCGTCGTCGAGCAGGGTCGCCGGCAGGTTGTCCACGCAGTAGAAGCCCGCGTCCTCGAGCACCTCGAGCGCGATGCTCTTGCCCGATCCCGACAGCCCGCTCACCAGCACGAGCTGCACGCGCGCGGCGTCACTTTCCGGCGCTGTCGTCGTCGTCATCGGGCGGCGCGCCGGCTTCCATCTCCCGCTTGTGCCGCGCCATGAACTCGGCCATCGAATCGATGCCGCGCAACTGCAGAATGTAGTTGCGCACCGCGGCTTCCACCAGCACCGCAAGGTTGCGTCCGGCGGCCACCGGAATCACGACCTTTCGCACCGTGACGCCGAGGATATCCTCCGAGAGCTCGGCCAGAGGCAGGCGCTCGGCGGCGTGGCGCGCGCCGCCGGGCGCGGGCCTCTCGAGGTGCGCGATGAGTTTCAATTTCATCTTCGGCCGGACCGCAGTCTGGCCGAAGATGGTGCGCACGTTCAACAGCCCCAGGCCCCTGACCTCGATGAAGTCGCGCAGCAGCGCGGGGCATCTTCCCTCGAGCGTGTTCGCGGCGATGCGCGAAATCTCGACCACGTCGTCGGCGACCAGGCCGTGCCCCCGGCTGATCAGCTCCAGGCCGAGCTCGCTCTTTCCGACGCCCGACTCGCCGGTGATCAGCACGCCCAGTCCCAGCACGTCCATGAAAACGCCGTGGCGCTCGGCGGTCTCGGCGAGGACCTTGGCGAGGTAGCGCGAGAGCTTCTCGATCACGCGCGCCGCCGGCAGGGGGCTGGCGAGAACGGGAGTTTCCGCGCGCTCGGCCGCCTGCACGAGCTCCGGGAACGGCGGAACTGCGTCCGCGAACACCACGAGCGAGGGGCCGGCCGCAATCAGGCGCTCGGCGAGTTCTGCGCGGCGCGCGGCGTCGTAGCGCTCGGCGAGCTTTGCCTCGTAGGCGCCGACGACCTGGATCGAGTTGGGGTGGGTGAGGTTGAGGTGCCCGATCAGCGCCGCGGACGCGGCGGCGTCGCTGCGCACCGCCCGGTCCGAGTCGCGCCCGGCAACCCACTGCAGGGCGAGCGCCTCGCGGTTGTCCTCATGCAGCCGCTTGACGTCGACTTGCAGCATCCGGCTGCCAGGCGGAGATGAGGCGGTGGAGCGCCGCGGCGTCGGGCGCGGCGGCCATCGCCTCGCGCAGGCTGCGGTCGCTGAACATCTGCGCGAGCTCCGAGAGGATCTGCAGGTGCTTTTCGGTCGCCTGCTCGGGCACGAGCAGCGCGAACACGAGGCCGACCGGCTCGCCGTCGGGCGCGTCGAACGGCACGGGCTGCGCAAGCCGCACGAACGCGCCGAGCGCGTCCTTCAGCCCCTTGATTCGGCCGTGCGGGATCGCGACGCCCCGCCCCAGGCCCGTGGACCCCAGCCGCTCGCGGTCGAACAGGCTCTCGAACACGAGGTTGCGCGCGATGCCGTGGTGATTCTCGAACAACAGCCCCACCTGCTCGAACAGGCGTTTCTTGCTGGAAACGGAGAGGTCCAGGACGACGTTGGCGGGGGGGAGCAGCTTCGCGACCAGATTCATTCGCCGGGACGGGCGGGGGCTCGGTGGGCGCGGATTATAGCTTTTTCAGCGCGTCGTGCGGCTTGTCGTAGCGCTTGCCCTTGTACTTGAGCACCTGGCGGTCGAGCTTGTCGGCGAGCAGGTCGATCGCGGCGTAAAGGTCGCCGTCCTCGCACTCGCAGTGGATGTCCTTGCCGCGCACGTGCAGCGTCACCTCGGCCTTCTGCCGGAGCTTTACGACCGAAAGGATCACGTGCGCGTCGATCACATGGTCGAAGTGCCGCGTCACGCGCTCGAGCTTGGCGCTTACGTAGTCCCGGATCGCGGGAGTGACGGCGACGTGGTGCCCGCTGACGCTCAGGTTCATCGGCTCGACTCCTTTCCTCTAGAGGCTCTTTCGCTGGTTGACCGGCGGGATCTGGAGCGATTCCCGGTATTTTGCGATCGTACGCCGCGCCACCACGATACCCTGCTGCCCCAGGATTTGCGAGATGCGCGCATCCGATAGCGGCGCGCGGGCATCCTCCGCGGCGACCAGCTGCTTGATGAGCGCCCGGATTGCGGTCGCGGAGGCCGCGCCGCCGGCCTCGGTGGCCACGCGGCTGCCGAAGAAATACTTGAGCTCGAAGGTGCCGCGGGGCGTCGCCATGTACTTCTGCGTCGTGACGCGCGAGATCGTGCTCTCGTGAAGCCCCAGCACCTCGGCGATCTCGCGCAGCACCATCGGCCGCATCGCAACCTCGCCGTGCTCGAGGAAGTGGCGCTGCCGGTCCACGATCGCCTGCGACACGCGCAGGATCGTATCGAAGCGCTGCTGCACGTTCTTGATCAACCACCTCGCCTCCTGCAGCTGCGAGGCGAGCGCGTTGCCACCGCTGCCGCGGCCCGCGGCGAGCTCGGCGTACAGGCGGTTGATGCGAAGGCGCGGCATCGCCTCGGGATTGAGGCTCGCGCGCCAGACGCCCTTCGTCTTTCGCACGATCACGTCCGGCACGACGTAGCGCGCCTCCACCCTGGCGTAGGCGGCGCCGGGACGGGGATTGAGTCCCTGGATCAGATGCTGCGCGGCGCGAAGCTGTTCGTCGCTCGCTCCGGTGAGGGTGCGCAGCCTTCCGTAATCGCGCGCCGCGAGCAGCGCAAGGTGCTGCCCGGCGATCGCGATCGCGAGGTCGCGCACGGCATCCCCGGGCAGCGTTTTCAGCTGAAGGCAAAGACATTCCCCCGGCGATCGCGCACCGACGCCGGCGGGCTCGAAGTTCTGCAGATGCCGCAGCGCGATCGCGAGCTCCTCCGGGCCCGCCTCGGCCTCGGGCGGCAGCAGCGCCGCGATCTCCTCCAGCGGCTGCGTGAGGTAGCCGTCGTCATCGAGCGCATCGACGAGCAGCGCGACCAGCGCGCGGTCGCGGCCGCTCAGGTTCGTCATGCCGATCTGCGCGTTCAGGTGGTCGCGCAGCGTCGGCGTGTCGGGCGCGCTGAAGGTCCGGTCGCCGTCGTCGCCGTCGTCCTCCGCGCCCCGCCACGGCGTGGCGTAATCCGGCGGCAGCTCCTCGGCGCGCGGCGGCGCCTCGCCGGGAGCGCGCGGGGCGCCCTTAGGCGGCTCGGATTCGCCCTCCTCGCGCTCGAGGATCGGATTCTCGGCGAGCATGCGCTCGATCTCCTGGTTCAGCTCGACGGTCGAGAGCTGCAGTAGCCGGATCGATTGCTGCAGCTGCGGCGTCAGCGTGAGGTGCTGCGACAGCCGGAACTGCAATGTGGGTTTCATCGGTCGCTGGCGCGCGGGATGCGCCGGGAACGCTACATGCGGAAATGCTCGCCGAGGTAAACCCGGCGCACGTTTTCATTATAGACGATTTCGTCCGGGCGCCCCGAGGCGAGCACCGCGCCCTCGTTGATGATGTAGGCGCGGTCGCAGATGCCGAGGGTCTCACGGACGTTGTGGTCGGTGATGAGCACGCCGATCCCGCGCTCCTTCAGGAACCGGATGATCCGCTGGATGTCGAGGACGGCGATCGGGTCGACCCCCGCGAACGGCTCGTCGAGCAGGATGAAGGCCGGGCGCGTGCCGAGCGCCCGTGCGATCTCCAGGCGCCGCCGCTCGCCGCCGGAAAGCGCGAGCGCCGCGTGCCGGCGCAAATGCGCGATGCCGAGCTCCGAGAGGAGCTCGACCATGCGCGGCTCGATCTCGGAGGGCGCGAGCCCCTGGAGCTCGAGCACCGCCTGGACGTTCTCCTCCACCGTGAGCTTGCGGAACACCGAGTTCTCCTGGGGGAGGTACGAAATGCCGAGGCGGGCGCGGCGGTGGATCGGCAGGTGCGTGAGCTCGCGTCCGTCCAGATGAATTCGCCCGTCATCGGCCGTGACCAGGCCCACGATCATGTAGAAGCAGGTCGTCTTGCCCGCGCCGTTCGGCCCGAGCAGGCCCACGACCTCGCCGCTCGAGACTTCCAGCGACACGCCGTCGACGACCGCGCGCGACTTGTAGCGCTTGCGAAGATGCTCCGCGCGCAAGGAACTCACAGGGGAGGCTTGGACGGTCGGCAGGCGGGCTTGCCCGGCTCGGGCTGGGGCTTGGGCTGGATCACGGCGCGCACGCGGCCGTGGGCAAGCGCGCCCTTGGCGGCGCTCGCCGAGAAGAAGCTCGAGCGCTGATCGACGAAAATGTAGGCGCCGCGCACCTCGTCCTCGCCGCGTCTGACGCGCGCGGAATCGAAGAGCTCGACTTTTTCGTTCCGATCGTCGATCTCGACGCGAAGCGCCTCGCCGTCGAGCCACAGCCCCTCGCATTCGCCCTGGGGATCGCCCTTCTGGCGGAACCGCACCGGGTTGCCCGTGGCGGTGGAGTGCTGGAAGCCGTCGGCGTCCTGGCGCACGACGACGCGCTCGGCACGCACCGTGATCGTTCCCTTGGTGAGCACGACGTTGCCCTCGAAAATGCTCATGCGGCGCGCGTCGTCCGAGCTCATCCGGGCCGCTTCGAGCTGCGTCGGCTTGTCCTTGTCCGCCTTCTCGGCGGCCGAGGGCCCGGCTGCCGCGATTGCGGCCGCGGCCGCCATCCGTATCACGGTCTTCACTGTTGGCGCGGCTCTTCCTTTCTCGGCTCGAAGCGGCCCCGGACCCGCTCGCGCAGGAAGAGCTGCCCCGTGTCGTTGTGATATTCCATGCCGCGTCCCGAAATCGTGCGCTCCTGCCCCGTCACGGTGACCTCGCGATCGGTGCGCACCAGGGATTGCGCGCCGATCACGTGCAGGAACGTCGTGCGAACGCGGGTCTCGGGCCGGGCGGCGCCGGCTTCGCGCACCATCAGCACGTCGTCGTAGAGAAAGACCTCGTCTCCGCTTCCGGAGAGCGTGCCGCGCCCGGCCGTCACCGTGAACCGCGGCTCGTCGGGCCTGGATTGCACCATGCGCGGCGCGACCAGCTCGGTCGAGTCGTCGTCCGGATAATGTACCATTTTCGCCGCCGACAGCGTAGCTTCGCGCGTGCCTTGCGCGTTGAACCGGTGCAGCTCGAAGTTCTCCACGATGTAGTCGGGGTCGTGCCGCCGCAGCGACGGATGCACCACTTCCTCCTGCACTGCGCGCTCCAGCCAGAAGGTGAGCAGCGCGAGAGCGAGCATCAGCAGGAGCGGAAACAGCCGCGCCGGCGGGATTCTCACTTCAGCCAGGCGGCGAGCGCCGCCTCGAGCGTACCCTGCGCGCGCATCACGAGCTCGCAAACCTCGCGCGCTGCGCCGCGGCCGGCCGGCGCGGCGGCGATGTAGTGCACGCTGCGGCGCACCGCCTCGGGCGCCTCGGAAGGCGCGCAGGCGAGCGCGCAGCGCGCCAGCACGGGCAGGTCGACCAGCTCGTCGCCCATGTAGCCGGCGCGGTCGGTCGAGAGGCCAAGTCCCGCGAGAAGCGCCTCGAAGGCGGCACGCTTGTCGTCGATTCCCTGCAGCACGTGCGCGATTCCGAGCTCCTCGGCGCGCCGCCCGACCGCCGGAGATTCACGGCCCGAAACGAGCGCGATCGCGACGCCGGAGGCGGCGAGCATTTTCAGGCCGTGGCCGTCGTGCGCCGAGAACACCTTGAGCGCCTCGCCCTGCGGGCCGTACCACAGGCGCCCGTCGGTGAGCACGCCGTCGACATCGAACGCCATCAGGCGCACGCGCTTCGCGCGCTCGAAAGCGTCGGCCGAAGCCCGTTCCATGGAAATTCTTCCTAGATGACCCGGGCGCGGAAAAGGTCGTGCATGTTGAGCGCGCCGACCAGCGCGCCGCCGGCCTCCACCACCAGCAGCTGACTGATCTTGTGGCGCTCCATCAGCTCGACCGCCTCGGCGGCAAGCGCCCCCGGCCGGATGGTTCGGGGCTCGCGCGTCATCAAGCGGTCGATCCGCAGCCTGCCGCGGCGCGCGAGGCGCGCGATCGAGCGGCGAAGGTCGCCGTCGGTGAAAATCCCCTTGACGCGGCGCCGGCCGTCGACCACCGCGGTCATGCCCATGCCGCCCCGCGTCATCTCCTCGATCGCGCGCTTGAGCGTCGCGCCCTCGCGCACCACGGGCACCGCGGCGCCGCGGCGCATCACGTCCGACACGTGCTTGAGCGCCTCGCGGTAGAGCGACCCGCGCGGATGGGAGCGCGCGAAATCGGCCTTGGTGAAGCCGCGCGCATCGAGCAGCGCCACCGCGAGCGCATCCCCGAGCGCGAGCGCCGCCGTGGTGCTCGCGGTCGGGGCGAGGTTGAGCGGGCATGCCTCCTTCTCGACGCCGGCGTCCAGCGTCACGTCGGCCTCGCGCGCGAGCGACGAATCCGCGCTTCCGGTGATCGCGACGAGCTTCGCGCCCTCGCGCTTGACGATCGGCACGATGTGCATCAGCTCCTCGCTCTCGCCGGAGTTCGAGATGCCGATGAAGACGTCGCTCTTGCGGACCATGCCGAGGTCGCCATGGCTCGCCTCGGCCGGGTGCACGAAGTACGCGGGCGTGCCGGTGCTCGCCAGGGTCGAGGCGATCTTGCGCGCGACGTGGCCCGACTTTCCGATGCCGCTCACGATGACGCGGCCATGGCCCTCGTGCACGCAGCTCCGGATCAGCTCCACCGCGGCGAGGAAG
The DNA here is from genome assembly GCA_037443705.1 of Betaproteobacteria bacterium. Classification (GTDB taxonomy): domain Bacteria; phylum Pseudomonadota; class Gammaproteobacteria; order Burkholderiales; family SG8-39; genus 2-02-FULL-66-14. The sequence continues at coordinate 103,451 of JBBINV010000003.1, forward strand.
CGCTCGTCGAGGCGCGCCGCGAGCGCGCGCACCGCCTCCGACTCGATCTCGAGGACGCTGCGTGCGAGCTCGAGCGCATTGCGCGAGACTTGCGGCGCGTTCATTCGCCGGCGCGGCGGGCAGCGCTTATCATGGAGGCAAAGTATAGCCCAGGGGTTCGCCGCTTCCCGATGGATGCCTCCGGCGTCGCGCTGCTGCCGATCCTCGCGCTGCTCGCTGCCGCGGTGCTGACCGTGATCGCGTGCCGCCGCGCGCGCCTGCCGGCGATGATCGGCTACGTGGCCACGGGGCTCGCGCTCGGGCCGCACGCGCTCGGCGCGGTTCCCGCCACCGAGACCACGCGCCATCTCGCCGAGTTCGGCGTGGTTTTCCTGATGTTTTCGGTCGGCCTGGAGTTCAGCCTGCCCAAGCTCGTGACGATGCGCCGGGCCGTGTTCGGGCTGGGGCTCGCGCAGGTCACGGCGACGATCGCGGTCGCGGTGGGCGCCGCGGCAGCGGCGGGAGCGGGCTGGCGCGCCGGGCTCGCGCTGGGCGGCGCCGTGGCGATGTCCTCTACCGCGGTGGTTTCGCGGCTGCTCGCCGAGCGCCTCGAGCTCGACAGCCCGCACGGGCGCGACATCGTCGGCGTGCTGCTTGCGCAGGACCTCGCCGTCGTGCCGCTGCTGATCCTGGTGCCCGCGCTCGGCGGCGAGGCCGACGCGATCGGCGCGGCGGTCGCCCTGGCGCTTGCCAAGGCCGCGGCGGTGCTCGGGGTGGTGATCCTCGCGGGCCCGCGCCTGATGCGATCGTGGTTCGCGGTGGTGGCGCGCGGCCGATCCACCGAGCTTTTCGTCCTGAACGTGCTCTTCATCACGCTGGGGCTTGCGTACCTCACGGGGGTTGCCGGCCTTTCGTACGCGCTCGGCGCGTTTCTCGCCGGCATGCTGATCGCCGAGACCGAGTACCGCCACCAGGTCGAGGCCGACATCAAGCCGTTCCGCGACGTGCTGCTGGGCCTGTTCTTCGTCACGGTGGGGATGCTGCTCGATCCGGCCCTCGTGCTGCGCCACGGCGCGCTCGTCCTCGGGCTGCTCGCGCTGCTGGTCGGCGGCAAGCTCGCCATGATCGGGGTGCTCGCGCGCGCCTTCGGCGCCGCGCCCGGCACCGCGCTTCGCACCGCGCTCGCGCTCGCGCAAGGGGGCGAGTTCGGGTTCGTGCTGCTCACGCTCGCCGCGGAGCACGGCGCCGCGCCCGCGGCGCTCACGCAGCCGCTGCTCGCGGCGATGGTGCTGTCGATGCTCGCCACGCCCTTCGTGATCGGCGCGAGCGACCGGATCGTGCTGCGGTTCGCGCGCTCGGAATGGATGCTCCGGTCGCTCGAGCTGCACCGGGTGGCGGTGCGGTCGCTCGAGACCGAGCGCCACGTGATCATCCTCGGCTACGGCCGCAACGGCCAGCATCTCGCGCGCCTGCTCGACGCCGAAGGCCTGCGTTATGTCGCGCTCGATCTCGATCCCGAGCGCGTACGCGAGGCCGCGGCCGCCGGCGACACCGTCGTGTTCGCCGACTGCTCGCGGCGGGAGTCGCTGATCGCGGCGGGCCTCTCGCGCGCGGCCGCCGTCGCGATCACCTTTGCGGAAGCGGCGGTCGCGGTGCGCGTGCTCGCGCACGTGCACGCGCTCAACCCCTCGGTGCCGGTGATCGCACGCGCCCACACGCAAGCCGATGCGCAGAGGCTCGCGGCGGCGGGAGCCTCCGAAGTCGTCCCCGAGGCGCTCGAGTCGGGGCTGATGCTCGCCTCGCACACGCTCGTGTGGGTGGGGGTGCCGCTCTCGCGCGTGGTGCGCCGCATGCGCGCGGTGCGCGACGAGCAGTACAGCCTTCTGAAAGGGCTGTTCCACGGCGCGAGCGACGAGTCCGAGCCGGCGGAGGCCGCGGAGCCGCGGCTGCACTCGGTCACGCTCGCCGCCGGCGCGCACGCGCTCGGCAAGCCGCTCGCAGAGTTGCAACTGGAAGATCTCGGTGTTGCGGTGAAGGCGGTGCGCCGCCCCGGCGCCACCCGGCGCCTTGCGCCGCCGGAAGCCGGGCGGCTGGAGCCGGGCGACGTGGTGGTGCTGCTCGGCGCGCCCGAGTCGCTCGCCGCCGCCGAGATGCGGCTGCTGCAGGGCTAGAAAAGAAAAGGCCGGCTCGCGCCGGCCTTCCTGATCCCCCTTGCAGCCTGCTTACAGAGCGCGGCAGATGGTGTAGATGTTGGTGCCGGTTTCCGCATAGGCGGCGGTCGCGGTGGCGGCGACGCTCGGGTTGGGCGCCGTCTGCGACTGTCCCCGCACGGTTCCGGTGTTCGCGACGCCGTCGTCCATCTGCGTGTCGACTGCGATCGCGATCTTGTCCGGCAGGTTCGCCGAGCACATCATGAGCCCGACGAAGCCGTTGCCGCTTGCGTCCTGGAGCGCCGGCCCGACCGGGGAGGCGGCGTCGCCGGTCTGCACGCCGAGCATGCCGGTGACGGCATTGAACGGCTGGTCCTTGCCGTTGCCGGCGACGAATCCCGACTTGCGCAGGTGCAGCCAGAAGTTGCGCGACTCGATGTTGCCGGTGCCGTTGTAGGCGCCTTCCACGACGCCGTCGCCATCGCCGTTATCGTTTGCCGCGGTGAGATCGGTCCAGCGCGTCGCGGCCTGATTGTCGTCGCCGGGGAGCTTCCGGTAGCGATCGTAGTAGCCGTGGTAGGCGGCCGAAATTCCCGAGAAATCGGCGATCGCGTTCTTGATCTTCGCCTGGGTGATCATTTCCTGACCTTTCAGGATGCCGCCGAGCAGCAGCCCGATGATCACGAGCACGATCGCGATCTCCACCAGAGTAAAGCCCTTTTGCCTGATTTTCATTGCGTTCCCCCCGGCTATACGGACGAGTTGATAACTTTACTGCAAGTTCCGTGCCGCCGCAAAAACGCGCTTTTGCCGGGCGGTGCGTTTCAAAAACTGTCAAGAAACCGACGAATTCCGGACAGAGGCGGCGAGATTTCAACGCCGTGGAGCCGCCCGCATACGCTGCTCGAGCTCGGCGAGCCGCCCCTGCAGGAAGCGCAACTCGCCGGGATCCGTGACCTTGCCGCTCGCGATCAATCCCCCCAGCATGATCCGGGCGGCCTCGAGCTCGTTCATGTCCTCGAGGATGAAGATCTCCATCTGCTTCGCCCATAGCGGCACCGAGGGGTCGGTCGTGTAGCGATCGACCGCGCGCGCGTATTGGAGCGCGAGCGGCAGGTCGTTCAGGCGGTGCTTGGCGAGCAGCGCGGCGTGCGCGAGCCACGGCCAGCGCCGGTTCGGGTCGGCGAAGAAGGCGCGAAATACGAAATCGAGCATCGCACGGCTCTTCGCCGGATCGGGGTTCTCGGCGTAAACCCTCGCGGCCGAAAACAGCGGGTAGCCGCTCCTCGGATCGGTCTCGAGGACGGTGCCGAGCCAGGCGCGCACGCGCGCATAGTCGAGGCTCCGGTAGGGGACACGATTGCCGGCGCGCGAGTCGAACGCCTGCAGGTAGAGCATCGCGATGCGCGCCGCGGCGG
>JBBINV010000004.1:0-13719 GCA_037443705.1 Betaproteobacteria bacterium
CCCGGCGTCGGTGCGGGCCCGTCCGGCGCCGCGGGCTGTCCGGTGACGCGCCGGCGCGCGGCGCGCAGCGCGCGGGCGGCATCGGCGGTATTGCCGTAGCGCTCCTCGGGCTTCTTGGCGAGCAGCCGCTTCACGATCGCCTCGACGTCATCCGGCACGGCGGGATTGGCCGCGCTGGGCGGCGGCGGTGCGTAGTTGACGATCTGGAACACGAGCGTGGTCAGGTTCTCGCCGGCGAACGGCGGCCGGCCGGTGAGCAGCTCGTAGAGCACCCCGCCGAGCGAGAACTGGTCGGAGCGGAAATCGGCGCGCTGGCCGAGCGCCTGCTCGGGCGCCATGTATTGCGGCGACCCGGGCATCTGGCCCGACTGCGCCTGCACGTCGGCGGCGCGCATGCGGGCGACGCCGAAATCGGTGATCTTGAGGGTTCCCTCGCGCACCACCATCAGGTTCGCCGGCTTGATGTCGCGGTGCACGACCCCGCGGCCGTGCGCGTAGGCAAGCCCGTCGGCGATCTGCTCGCCGTAGGAAAGCGCGCGCGCCAGGCCGGGCGGATGGCCGCTCGCGAGCAGCTCGCGCAGCTCGACGCCTTCGATGTACTCCATCGCCAGGTAGAGGATCCCGCCGCTGCGGCCGATGTCGTAGATGGTGACGACGTTGGGATGGTTGAGCGCCGCCGCGGTGCGCGCCTCCTGGTAGAAGCGCTTTTCGTAGTGCGCACTGCCTTCGCCCTCGAGCGCCATGTCGACCGCCTTCACGGCGACGATGCGGTCGAGCTCCGGGTCGCGCGCCTTGTAGACCACGCCCATGGCGCCGCGTCCGATCTCGGCAAGCACCTCGTAGCGGCCGAAAGTCCGGGCGTCCACGGATCCGCGTCACTTCACGCGCATGCCGGGCTGCGCCCCGGCGTCCGGCGCGACCAGAAATATTCCCGGACCTTCGCCCGAGGCGGCGAGGATCATGCCTTCGGAGACGCCGAACTTCATCTTGCGCGGCGCGAGATTCGCGACCACCACCGTGAGCCGGCCTTCGAGCTTCGTGGGATCGTAGGCCGTCTTGATTCCCGCGAACACCGTGCGGGTCATGCCGCCGAGGTCGAGAGTGAGCTTGAGGAGCTTGTCCGCGCCCTCGACGTGCTCGGCGCGCGCGATCCGCGCCACGCGCAGGTCGAGCCTGCCGAATTCATCGATCCCGATCGTTTCGCTCACCACGCGCTCCTTCGTCTCGTGCTGCTGATGCTCGGCATGGGTCTGCGGCGAGCGCGTCGCCGGCGCGTGCTCGTGCTCCGGCGGCCCGAGCAGGGCGTCGAGCTGCCTCGGCTCGACGCGCGTCATGAGATGCGAATAGCGCCCGATTCGGTGGTCGGTGAGCAGGCTCGAAGCGTCGGACCACCGGAGCGGCGGGATCCGGAGGAACGCTTCCACCGCCGCGGCGAGCTGCGGGAGCACCGGCTTGAGAAAGATCGTCAGGATCCGGAAGAGATTGATCCCGGTGCCGCAGACCACGTGCAGCGCCTGGCTCCCTGCCGGGTCCTTGGCGAGCTCCCAGGGCTTCATCTCGTCGATGTACTGGTTCGCCTGGTCCGCGAGCGCCATCACTTCGCGCAGCGCCTTCCCGAACTCGCGCCCTTCGTAGTAGTCGGCAATCAGCCCGGCCCGGGCCTGGAAGCCCGCCAGCAGCGTGTCCGGATCCGACCCGAACTTCGTCGCCCCGAGCGGATAGACGCTCGGCGGCAGGTGGATCCGCGAGTCGAAGCGCCGCGCGAGGAACGCGGCGGTGCGGCTCGCGATGTTGATGAACTTGCCGACCAGGTCGCTGTTGACGCGCGCGACGAAGTCCTCGGGGTTGAAATCGACGTCCTCGACGTTGGCGTTCAGCTTCGCGGCGATGTAATAGCGCAGCCACTCCGGGTTCATGCCGAGCTCGAGGTAGCGCAGCGGATCGATCCCGGTGCCGCGCGACTTCGACATCTTCTCCCCCGAGACGCCGATGAAGCCGTGCACGTACACGTGGTCGGGCACGCGATAGGGCGCGCCCGCGAACCGCAGCATCGCCGGCCAGAACAGCGTATGGAAGTAGATGATGTCCTTGCCGATGAAATGGATCTGCTCGGTGTCGGGGGAGCCGAGGAACTCCTCGAACGTCCTCGGTTCGCCGTTGGACCTCGCCTTTCCGGATTCGAAATACTGCTTCAGGCTCGCGAGGTAGCCGATCGGCGCGTCCAGCCAGACGTAGAGGTACTTTTCCTCGGCGATGTCGGGAATGCGGATCCCGAAATAGGGCGGGTCGCGCGAGATGTCCCAGTCCCCGAGCGCGCGCTCGCCTTCGCCCTCGAGCCATTCGCGCGCCTTGTTGACGACCTGGGGCTGCAGCCGCCCGGGCGTCTCGAGCCAGTCCTTGAGGAACGCCTTGCACTTCGGGTCCGAGAGCCGGAAGAAATAGTGCTCGGAGGACCGCAGTTCCGGTTTCGCGCCCGAGAGGGTCGAATACGGGTTCTTCAGCTCGGTCGGCGAATAAACCGAGCTGCAGTTCTCGCAGGCGTCGCCGTACTGGTCCGGGGCGCCGCACTTCGGGCATTCGCCCTTGATGTAGCGATCGGCGAGGAACATGCCCTTCGCCGGGTCGAAGAACTGCTCCACGGGTTTGCGGTAGACGAGCTCCGCGCGCGCGAGCCGGCGGTAGATGTCCTGCGAGAGTGCGGTGTTCTCGGGCGAGTGCGTCGTGTGCCAGTTGTCGAAGGCGATGTGGAAGCCCTCGAGGTAGCGCCGGCGCTCGGCGCCGATCCGGGAAACCAGCTGCTCGGGCGGCACCCCTTCGGCCTCGGCCTTGAGCATGATCGGGGCGCCGTGCGCGTCGTCGGCGCCCACGAAATGCACCTCGTGGCCCTGCATGCGCTGGAAGCGCACCCAGATGTCAGCCTGGATGTACTCCATGATGTGGCCGATGTGGAACGAGCCGTTGGCGTACGGCAGGGCCGTGGTGACGAAGAGCCTGCGGCGGCGCATTTTCTATTCGGTGAAAGACCGATTTTAGCTTACACTTTCGGCATGGCACTCAAGGAAGCGGAAGTGCAGGCGGCGCTCGCCCGCCTGGTCGACCCGAACACGGGCAAGGACTTCGTCGCCACGCGCTCGGTGAAGAACGTGAGGATCGAGAACGATTCGGTCTCGCTCGAGATCGAGCTCGGCTACCCGGGCAAGAGCCAGTTCGAGCCGATCCGGCGCCAGGTGATCGATGCGCTCAAGACCGCGGGCGCCGCATCGGCGGCGGTCACGGTGCGCTCGAAGGTCGTGGCTCACGCGGTGCAGCGCGGGGTCAAGCTCGTGCCGGGGATCAAGAACATCATCGCGGTCGCCTCGGGAAAAGGCGGCGTCGGCAAGTCGACCACCGCCGTGAATCTCGCCCTCGCGCTCGCCGCCGAAGGGGCGGCGGTGGGAATTCTGGATGCCGACATCTACGGGCCCTCCCAGCCGATGATGCTCGGCATCTCCGGGCGCCCGGAATCGAAGGACGGCAAGAGCCTCGAGCCGATGGAGGGGCACGGCCTGCAGGCGATCTCGATCGGCTTCCTGATCGATGCGGACACGCCGATGGTGTGGCGCGGCCCCATGGTCACGCAGGCGCTCGAGCAGTTGCTGAAGGAGACGCACTGGCGCGACCTCGACTACCTGGTGGTCGATCTTCCGCCCGGCACCGGCGACATTCAGCTCACGCTCGCGCAGAAGGTGCCCGTGACCGGCGCGGTGATCGTCACCACGCCCCAGGACATCGCCCTGATCGACGCGCGCAAGGGTCTCAAGATGTTTGAGAAGGTCGGCATTCCGATCCTGGGCGTGGTCGAGAACATGTCCACGCACGTCTGCCCGAAGTGCGGCCACGAGAGCCACATCTTCGGCGCGGGCGGGGCCGAGCGCATGTGCAAGGACTACGGCACGGAGCTCCTCGGAGCGCTGCCGCTGGATGCCGCGATCCGCGAGCAGGCCGACTCGGGCAAGCCCACGGTCGTGTCCGACCCGGACGGGCGCGTGGCCGAAATCTACCGGCGCATCGCCCGCCGCTGCGCAGTCAAGATCGCCGAGTCGCAGAAGGACATGAGCTCGAAGTTCCCGAGCATCGTGGTGCAAAACACGTAGGAGAGGGTAACGGGGGAACCCGGGTTCCCCTGTTCCGAGCTATGACCATCAAGTCTGACCGGTGGATCCGCCGCATGGCGACGGAGCACCGGATGATCGAGCCGTTCGAGCCGGAGCAGGTCAAGGAATCGGGCGGGCGCAAGCTCGTCTCCTACGGCACCTCGAGCTACGGCTACGACATCCGCTGCTCGGACGAATTCCGGATCTTCACCAACATCAACTCGACGATCGTCGACCCGAAGGCGTTCGACGAGAAGAACTTCGTCGAGTTCCGGGGGCCGGTGTGCATCATCCCGCCCAATTCGTTTGCGCTCGCGCGCACGGTCGAGTACTTCCGCATCCCTCGCAACGTCCTCACCATCTGCCTCGGGAAGAGCACCTACGCGCGCTGCGGCATCATCGTGAACGTCACGCCGCTCGAGCCCGAGTGGGAGGGACACGTGACGCTCGAGTTCTCGAACACCACGCCGCTGCCGGCGCGCGTCTATGCCAACGAGGGCGTCGCGCAGGTGATCTTCATCGAGTCGGACGAGGTGTGCCAGACCTCGTACAAGGACCGGGGCGGCAAGTACCAGGGGCAGCGAGGCGTCACGTTGCCCCGTATCTAGTGGCCCAAGCGCTTGGCGCCACTACCTCTAGTGGTTTCTGAACAACGCGCTCCGGGGAGTGCCGGCCCGGAGGCACGCTAAGCCCTTGACGGCGCGGACGTTCCACCTATAATCGGCGTCGGCTTTTTCCGTTATCACGCGCGAGGGGAAGGAGGTCATCATGACAGGCAAAAGGAACTGCTGCGGCGGGTTCGACGTTTGCGTCCTTGACCTTCCCGAGACCTAGTGATGATGGAGGAAACGTAGATGGGCGTACGCCCGGGCAGCATCGCTCGCACCAGACAGATCTCGCTACCGCAAGAACAGCTTTTCGACACGCACCCCGAAGTCAGCCTCGACTTCGAGCTCGTGCGCCAGGCCGCCCGCCAGAAATACGCGCGGCCGTTCCTGATCCTCGACACCGCCATCGTGCGCGAGAAGCTCCGCCGCTTCCGCGCCGCGATGCCGCGCGTGCGGCCGCATTACGCGGTCAAGGCGAATCCCGACCGGCGCGTGGTGAAGGCGCTCGCGCTGGAGGGCGCCGGCTTCGAGATTGCCTCGACGGCCGAGCTCGACACGCTGCTCGCGCTCGGCGCGCAGCCCTCCGAAGTCTTCTATTCCAACCCGATGAAGTCGCGCCAGTCGATCGCCTACGCCGCCTCCAGGGGCGTCGAGTGGTTCGTGGTGGACAGCGTGGACGAGCTTCGCCGCATCCACGAGACCCGCGGCGACGCCCGGATCTACGTGCGCATCGCCACGCCGAACATCGGCAGCGACTGGCCGCTGTCGGGCAAGTTCGGCGCCGGAGCGGGCGAGACGCGCGAGATCGTTGCCACCGCGGCAAAGCTCGGCGCCGACCTCGCAGGCGTCACGTTTCACGTCGGCTCGCAATGCCGCAACCCGGAGAACTGGCGCGTGGGCATCGAGAAGGCCCGGACGGTGTTCGACGCGATGTCCAAGGCGGGACTGAAGCCGAGGCTGCTCGACATCGGCGGCGGCTTCCCCGTGCGCCACGTCAAGCCCATCCCGTCGATCGAGGTAATCGGCGAGGTGGTGAACGAGGCGCTCAAGGCGTTCCCGGAGGACGTGCGGGTGATCGCGGAGCCGGGCCGCTATCTCGTCTCCGACGCCGGGTACTTCGTGTGCCGCGTGCTCGGCGTGACCACGCGCGCGGGCAAGCGCTGGATGCACTGGGATGCGGGCCTGTTCGGCGGCGTCATCGAGACCACCGAAGGGCTGAAGTACAGAATCCGCACCGACCGGTCGGGACCCGACACGCCCTGGCACGTCGCGGGCCCGACCTGCGACTCCGTGGACATCGTGCTGCGCGACGAGCCGCTGCCCTCGGACCTCCAGGAAGGCGACTTCATCTACATCCGGAACGCCGGCGCCTACACCACGGCCTACGCGAGCGAGTTCAACGGCTTTCCGCTTCCCGAGGTGCGGGTATTCGAGTCGAAGCGCTAGGAACAGGGGAAACGGGTTCCCCCCCCCGTCATCCCTTCCTCGCGCGCTCGTAGACGACGAAGTCGAACCGGGTGCCGTCGGCGGCGAAGCGCGGCTCGCGCCGGGTTTCCTTCCACGCCTCCCGATCGAAGTCGGGAAAGCGCACGTCGCCGGCGTAGTCGCGGTGGATTTCGGTGAGCGCAAGCTCGGCGGCGAAAGGAAGCGCCGCGCGGTAAAGCTCGCCGCCGCCGATCACGAAGACCATCCTCTCGTGCGCGCACAGCGCAAGCGCCGCGCGTAGCGATTCGACGACTTCCGCACCCGGCGCCTCGAAGGCAGTCCGACGCGTCACTACGATGTTGCGGCGGCCGGGAAGCGCGCGGCCGATCGACTCCCAGGTCTTGCGCCCCATGATCACCGGATGACCGAGCGTGAGCTGCTTGAACCGCTTCAGATCCTCCGGCAGGTGCCACGGCATGCCGCCGTGCGCGCCGATCACCGCGTTCGATGCCACCGCCGCAACCAGAACGACGCGCGGCCGGTTATCGTCCGTGCGCGCGGGGGCAATGCCCTCGGCCGGCGAGTTGTGATCGGCGGGGTGTGACATTGGCCCTCGTCCCTACGACTTCTGACGAGGATTATAGGTTGCATGGATTCGGACTCCCGCCCCCCGGCTATCCACGATCGTTCCTCGGGCTGCCCGTCACCGGGTTTCTCCTGGTCGCGCTGCCGCTCGCTCGTGAACCGTATCGGCTCGGTCGAGCGCCTGCGCCAGCCCGAATTCGGGCGATCAGCTCCTCCCGGAACGACAGAGCTGGACTGCCCCGGCTTTCCCCAGGGTCCGTCCTTTCCCCTGCAGGCGGGCCTTCTTTTTTTCCGGGCTCACACCGCGATCGGCGCCTTGATGGCGGGGTGCGGGTCGTAGCCTTCCAGAGTGAAATCCTCGAACTTGAATTCGAAGAGGTCCCGTATCTCCGGATTCAATTTCATCCGCGGAAAAGGCCGGGGCGCGCGCGCGATCTGCTCGCGGGCCTGCTCCAGATGGTTGAGGTACAGGTGCGCGTCGCCGAGCGTCAGGATGAACTCGCCCGGCCGCAGGTCCGTCACCTGGGCGACCATCAGCGTGAGGAGCGAGTAGGACGCGATGTTGAACGGAACTCCGAGGAACAGGTCCGCGCTCCGCTGGTAGAGCTGACACGAGAGCGCGCCGCCGGCGACGTAGAACTGAAAGAGCGCGTGGCACGGCGGCAGCGCCATGCGGCCGATGTCGGCCGGATTCCACGCGCTCACGAGGTGGCGCCGCGAGTCCGGGTTCGACCGTATCGACCGCAGGACCTCCGCTATCTGGTCGATCTCGCCGCCTTCCGGGGTGCGCCAGTGACGCCACTGGTAGCCGTACACCGGCCCGAGCTCCCCGTCCGGCGCGGCCCACTCGTCCCAGATCGTGACGCCGCGCTCCTGCAGCCACTTCACGTTGGTGTCGCCGCGCAGGAACCAGAGGAGCTCGTAGATGATCGATTTGAGGTGCAGCTTCTTCGTGGTGAGTAGCGGGAAGCTCGCGCCGAGCGCGAAGCGCATCTGGCGGCCGAACACGGAGCGCGTGCCGGTGCCGGTGCGATCGGACTTGGGCGTGCCGGCGGCGAGCACCTCCCGCAGGAGGTCGAGGTACTGACGCTCCCCGGAGTCGCCGCTCATATCGCGATCACGGCGAAGAGTTCGCGCGCACTCTGGTAGCGCACCGCCGGGTCCTTCGCGAGCAGCCGGTCGAGGATCGGCTGGTAGCCCGCGAGCCGGGGTGGCAGCGGCGGCGGCGCAGTGTGGATGTGCCGGTACACCAGTCCCGCCGGATTGTCGGCCTCGAAGAGTTTCGTTCCCATGAGCATCTCGTAGAAGATCACGCCGAGACTATACAGGTCCGAGCGTGCGTCCGCCGTACGGCCGAGGCACTGTTCGGGGCTCATGTAGCGCGGGGTCGCGAGCATCTCGCCCACTCGCGTGATATTGGAGTTGGAGGTGAGATCTCGCGCGAGACCGAAGTCGACGATCGCGATGCGGCCGTTGGCGCGGAACATGATGTTCTGCGGCTTCAGGTCGCGGTGCACCACGCCCTGGGCGTGGATCGCGTCGAGCGCCTTCGCGATCTGCGAGGCGATGCGCAGCGCCGAGAGCGACGTGATCCCTTCGTGGATCCGCGCCGCGAGCGTGCCGCCGGGCAGGTACTCCATCGCGATGTAGGGATGTTCGCCGCTGAATCCCTGATCGAACACCTGCGCAACGTGCTCGTTGCGGATGCTCGCGATCAGCCGGTACTCGCGCACGAAGCGCCGGAGGAACGTCTCGTCCTGCTTGAAGCTCGCATCGAGCACCTTGAGCACGAGCTGAAGGCCGTCGCGGCTGCGCTCCGCCAGATAAACCTGCGCCTGCCCGCCCTGGCCGATCAGGCGCAGGATCCGGTAGCCCGGAACGGCGGGCGTTCCCGCGCGCACCGGCGTGCCGATCGAGCGCGCGTCCAGCTTCACCGTGCTCTGCCAGGAAGGCTCCGCGCCGGGACGCTCCGCGGCGCGGCGCGCGTCGTGCTCGCGCAGTGCCTCTTCCACCGAGCGCGCCAGGCGCTCGGGCGTCAAACCGCTCTTGCGCAGGAAATCGGAGGCGCCCGAGCGCATCGCCTTGACGGCCTCGTTCTCGCCGCCGCTGTCGGTGAGCAGCACCACCGGTGGCGCTTCGGGCTCGCGGCGAATGTCCGCGACCCAGCCCATGCCGTCGGCGCCGGCGGGCTCGGAATCGAGCAGCACCGCGCTGTAGCGGCCCGACGCAACCGCGCGGGAGGGATTGCCGCGCGCGCGCGGATCCCACTCCTCGGTCTCCGCAGCCGGCCAGCGCGCGCGCAGCATCCGGGCGAGCGCGCCGCGGAACTCGACTGAGTCGTCTACGATCAGGAATCGCATGTGACAGCGTGATACGATTTTCGCATGATTGGCCTGTTCGGCGGCGCCAAGCCCGACCATCCGATGGCCGATCCCGCAGAGGCGCGCCGCATCCTGGAGGCGCTGCCGGCGCGGGATCCGTTCAAGGCGCTCGAGGAACTGTCGCACTGGATGGAATCGGTTGCGGCGGCCGAGGGCTTTCGGCCGCTCGAGCGCGTCCAGAGGCTGCTCCTGGTGGACGAGGCGGCGCAGCCGCGCGTCCGGCGGCTGGCACGCGACTACCTCGCGGCGACGAGGCCGTCGCGGTACATGGAAAACCGTCTCTGGAGCGCGATCCACGAGTATCACCGCCAGGCGGGGTGGGGGCTCGCGCGCGCGGTGGACCTTTTCGCGCAGGGCGCCAGGGGCACGGACGCCGCCAGGGCGATGCTGCCTGTGCTGCTCGTGCGCGCGGTGCGCAATCTCGCACAACTGATCAAGTGGATGCACCTGCGCTACGGCCCGATCGATCCCGCGGCCTGGGGGACGCTGAACGGCGTGTACGGTTTCGCCGAGGCGCGGCAGCTCGCGCAGGCGCCCGCGGCGATCTATCCGGGGGCCGCGGGCCAGAGCAGCCCGCGGCTCGAGTTCCTGAAGGCGGCGATGTTCAGCGCCGCCTCGCCCGACGGCCTGCTGCCGGCGGAAGCCGAGGTCGTCGAGCGCCTGATCGGAGAGCTTGCGCCGCGCCTCGCGCTCGAGCGCGCGGCCGCGCCCGGCCTCCCCTACTGGGTCGATCTCGCGCGTCCGATGGCTCCACAGCGCGTTCAGACCGCGCCCGCACCCGGTCCGGGCTTGCGCTTTCTCGGGCCCGGCGCCACGCTCGGCGAACTCGAGGCGCTTGCCGACCGGATTCGCGGCACCGGGCAGGTTCCCGCGAGCCTCGGGATGACGGGAAACGAGAGCGCCGAAACGGTCCTTCAGGCGATCGCTCACCTCGGCACCTGCTGGTCGTCTCAGCCGCCGGAGCGCAAGGCCAAGCGCCACGCGGTCAAGTCGCGGATCTCGGTGGTGCACGGCTACGACGGGCTGATCGGTGCGCTCGGAGCAGGAGGGACCCTCGACTTCGGCGGCAGCGGCGGCGAGAGCTGGATCGTGGAGAACGTGAGCGCGGGCGGCTTCGGTGCGGTCGTGCCGCAACTGAAGGGCGACTGGCTGCGCGTGGGCGTGCTGCTCGCGCTCCAGCCCGAAGGCGGAAGCAACTGGGTGGTGGGGCTGGTGCGGCGCGTGCACAAGACGAGTGCGCGCGAAGCGCAGGTCGGGATCCAGTCGCTCTCGAAGGCGCCGCTGCTCGCGCAGTTCTCGGTGAGCGGCGCGGGCGCGGCGAGCGAGCAGGGAGTGCTGCTGCGCGACGCCGCAGCGCCGGGCGAGACGCGGATCGTGATGCGGCCGGGCGTCTACGCGCCGGTGCAGAACCTCGAGGCCGACCACGCGGGACGGCGCCATATCTACATGCCGCAGGGCGTGGCGGAGCGCGGCGAGGACTACGAGATCGCGCGCTACCGCGAGATGATCAGAGAGTCCTGACGAGCCAGTCCGCGATGTGGCCGATCGCCTCGGCGCACACCGCGTGCGGCATCGCCCAGTCGCGCCATGCGACGGTGAAGCCGGGCTTTTCGGGCAGCCGGCGGGAGGTTTCCGCGATACCGAGGGAGCCGGAGCTCCGGCACGGCCGGCTCGAAGTCGCGGCCGTCGGCCACCCGCCCGCGGAGCCGGATCACCGCGGCGCCGGGATCGGGGGCCGGTCTCAATGTCGGTCGTTTCAGGCGGTTGCGCCATGCCGCGACCGTAACCGCGGGCGCCCGGTTGACTAATGACCGGTGGTCAGTTAACTTCGCACATAAATGACCCGCAGTCAATTACGGAAGAGGCGCGCGATCGCGCCCGAGGACAAGTCGCAGCGGCGCGCGGCGATCGTCGCCGCGGCCGAAGCGCTCGTGCGGCGGAACGCCGCGGGCACCTTCTCCGTAGAGGAGGTGGCGCGGCGCGCCGGGCTCGCCAAGGGCACCGTCTACCTCTACTTCGGCACGCGCGAGGAGGTGCTGCTCGCGGTGCACGAGAAGCAGTCGCACGAGCTTTTCGACGTGATCGAGCGCGCCCTCGCCGCGCCGGGCGCGGATGCGCGCCGCGTGGTCGCCGAGGGCCTGCGGTACCTGCGCGAGCACCCGGAGTTCTGGCCGCTTGCGGGCAATTGCCGCGGGATGCTCGACTCGAACATCGGCGCCGCGGCGGCTCTTGGCTTCAAGGCCGGGATCGGCGCGCGCCTCGGACCGCTGGGCGCGCGCATCGAGGCGCTCTTCCCCGGGCTAGCGCCGGGCGAGGGCGCGGCGCTCCTCATGAACAGCTACGCCCTGATGGTGGGCCTCTGGCAGCTCGCCGACCCGCCGCTTTGCCTGCGCAAGGCGATGCAGCGGCCGGAGATGGCGATCTTCCGGATCGATTTCGAGCGCCAGCTCGCACAGGCGCTGCTCGACCAGTGGGACGCGGCGGCGCGCCGCGGCCTGGAGAGAACGAAATGAGGCTTCTTCTTTTTCTCGCTTCCGCGCTGCTCGCCGCCTGCGCGAGGCAGCCCGACGAGAAGCCCGAGGAGATCCGCCCGGTGCGCGTGATCCGGATCGGCGAGGCACCGGGCACGCAGAGCTTCGAGTTCGCGGGCGAGGTGCGCGCGCGCCACGAGGCGCGGCTCGCGTTCCGCGTAGGAGGAAAGATCGCCGCGCGCCTCGTCGAGACGGGATCGGCAGTCAAGGCGGGGCAGCCGCTCGCGCGGCTCGACCCCGCCGATCTCGCCGCCGCGGAGGCCGCGGCGCGCGCCCAGGTCGCGAGCCTCCAGGCCGAGCGCGACCTTGCGGCCGCAGAGCTCGCGCGCTACCGCGGGCTGCGCGAGAAGAACTACATCAGCCAGGCCGAGTTCGATCGCCGCGCCAGCGCTTTCGCCACCGCCGAGGCGCGCCTCGAGGCGGCGCGGGCGCAGCACCGCCAGAGCGCCAACCAGGCCGCGTATGCGACGCTCGCCGCCGACGCGGACGGCGTCGTGACCGCGATCGAGGCCGAGGCCGGGCAGGTGGTCGCCGCGGGGCAGACCGTGGCGCGGCTCGCGCGCACCGGCGAAAGGGAAATCGCCTTCGCGGTGCCCGAGTCGCAGCGCGAGCTGCTCGAGCGCGCCACGGGTCTTTCGGTGACGCTCAACGCGCGCCCCGGACGGAGCTGGCGCGCGCGCCTGCGCGAGCTCTCGCCCGCCGCGGATCCCGCCAGCCGCACCTTCGCCGCGCGCGCTTCCCTTCTCGAGGCGGGCGACGACGTGGAGCTCGGGATGAGCGCGCGCGTCGCCGCGGCGGTGAACGGAGGGCCCGCGCGCATCGAGGTTCCGGTTGCGGCGCTTCACTCGCGGGACGACAAGCCGCAGGTGTTCCTGGTGGAGAACGGCGGCACCGTGCGCGCGCAGGCCGTCACCACGGCGGG
This sequence comes from Betaproteobacteria bacterium, assembly GCA_037443705.1. Lineage (GTDB taxonomy): Bacteria > Pseudomonadota > Gammaproteobacteria > Burkholderiales > SG8-39 > 2-02-FULL-66-14. The sequence continues at coordinate 12,586 of JBBINV010000004.1, forward strand.
CCTCGCGGGCGAGCGCGTCGTGATCGCCTCGGGGCTCAAGCCCGGCGACGTCGTGGTCGCCGCGGGCGCGCAGCTCCTTCGCCCCGGGCAGCGCGTGCGCGTGCTCGAGGGCCGCTAGCGGGCGGCGCGCATGTCCGAGGGCCGGTTCAACCTCTCGGCCGCGTCGCTCCGGTACCGCGAGCTGACGCTCTTCTTCCTGCTCGTCATCGCGGCCGGCGGCATCGCCGCGTACTTCCAGCTCGGGCAGCGCGAGGACCCGGACTTCACTTTCCGCGCGATGGTGATCCGCACGCTCTGGCCGGGGGCGACGGCCGAGCAGGTCGACCGCCAGGTCACCGACCGGATCGAGAAGAAGCTCCAGGAGACGCCGTACTACAAGTGGACCCAGAGCCACTCCAAGCCCGGCGAGTCGCTGATCGTGCTCGAGCTTCTCGACACCGCGCCGCCGAAGGAAGTGCCCGCGATCTGGTACCAGGTGCGAAAGAAGCTCGGCGACATCCGGCACACGCTGCCGCCCGAGGCGGCGGGGCCGTTCTTCAACGACGAGTTCGGCGACGTGTTCGGCTCGATTTACGCCTTCACCGCGGACGGCTTCACGCTCTCGGAGCTGCGCGACTACGTCGAGCGGGTGCGCCAGGAGGTGCTGCGGCTGCCGAACGTCGCCAAGGCGGAGCTCGTGGGCGTGCAGGAGGACCGCATCTACGTAGAGCTCGCGACCAAGCGCCTTGCTGCGCTCGGCGTCGACCCGCAGGCGATCGGGCAGGCGCTCGCGGCGCAGAACGCCATTCAGAGTCCGGGGAGCGTGGAAACGCGCGAAGCATCCGTGGCGCTCCGCGTCAGCGGCCAACTCGACTCGGTGCGCGCGCTCTCGGACCTGCTGCTGCGGGCGAACGGGCAGACGTTCCGCCTGGGCGACATCGCGACCGTCAGGCGCGGCTACGCCGATCCTCCCGTCATGCACATGCGCTTTCGCGGGCGCGAGGCGATCGGGCTCGCGGTTTCGATGGTGCGCAACGGCGACGTGCTGAAGCTGGGCCAGGACCTGCGCGCGACCATGGCGCGGCTGAAGGCCGAGCTCCCCGTCGGAATCGAGTTCGAGCAGGTCTCGGACCAGCCGCGCGTGGTGAAGCTGGC
>JBBINV010000004.1:13742-99635 GCA_037443705.1 Betaproteobacteria bacterium
CGCTTCTCGAGGCGGTCGCGATCGTGCTGGTGGTGTCGTTCCTTTCGCTCGGCCTTCGCACGGGGCTCGTCGTGGCGCTCACCATCCCGCTCGTGCTCGCCGCCACGTTTCTCGCGATGCGCTGGTTCGACATCGATCTGCACCGCATCTCGACCGGGGCGCTCATCATCTCGCTCGGGCTCCTGGTCGACGACGCGATGATCGCGGTGGAGATGATGGCGCGAAAGCTCGAGGAGGGCTACGACAAGCTTCGCGCGGCGACCTTCGCGTACTCTTCGACGGCGTTCCCGATGCTCTCGGGTACGCTCATCACCGCCGCCGGGTTCCTGCCGATCGCGACCGCGAAATCGACTACCGGCGAGTACACCTTCGGCATCTTCGCGGTGACCACGATGGCGCTCGTGATCTCCTGGTTCGCGGCGGTGATCGCGACGCCGTTCATCGGGAGCCTGCTCCTCAGGGAGCACCCGGTAGGCGCGGGCGAGGAGCCGCGCGACGTCTACGACAAGCCCTTCTACCAGCGCCTGCGCGTGGTCATAGACTGGTGCATCGTGCGCCGCAAGACCGTGCTCGCCGCCACCGCGGGCACGCTCGTCGCGGGGATTCTCGGCATGGGGCTCACCGAAAAGCAGTTCTTCCCGTCGTCCAACCGCGTGGAGCTGATGGCGGACCTGTGGCTCCCCGAGGGCGCGTCGATCCACGCCACCGGACGCGAGGCGGCGCGTCTCGAGCGCATCCTGGAAGGCGACCGCGACATCGCGAGCTACGTCACCTACGTGGGCAACGGCTCGCCGCGGTTCTTCCTCTCGCTCGACCAGCAGCTCTTCCGCGCCAACTTCGCGCAGGTGATCGTGCTCACGAAGGACGTGGAGGCTCGCGAGCGCGTGATCGCGCGGCTGCGGCGTGTCCTCGCGGACGATTTCCCGGGCGTGCGCGGGCGCGTGACGCGCGTGCCGCTCGGGCCGCCGGTCAACTACCCGGTGCAGTTCCGCGTCTCGGGCGAGGATCCGGCGAAGCTGAAGGCGATTGCCGAGCGCGTCGCCGGGCGCATGCGCGCGAATCCGCACACGGTGGACGTGAACCTCAACTGGGGCGATCGCGTGCTCGCGCTGCGCGTCGAGGTCGACCAGGACCGGGCGCGGGCGCTCGGCGCCTCATCGCAGGGCGTGGCGCGCTCGGTCGCCGCGGTGGTGAGCGGAGTCCCGATCGGGCAGTACCGCGAGGGCGATCGCCTCATCGACGTGGTGCTGCGCGCGCCCGAATCCGAGCGCGCCGCGCTCGCGGCGCTCGCCGAGCTCCCGGTGCCGCTCGCGAGCGGGAAGAGCGTCCCGCTCGCGCAGCTCGCGCGGATCGAGGAGACGCTCGAGGAGCCGATCCTGTGGCGCCGGAGCCGCGAGCTGACGCTCTGGGCGCGCGCCGACATCGTGGACGGCGTGCAGGCGCCGGACGTGACCGCCGCGATCGCGCCGACCCTGGAAGACATTCGCAGGGACCTCCCGCCCGGCTACCGGATCGAGGCAGGGGGCGCGTGGGAGGAGAACGTGAAGGCGCAGGCCTCGATCGCCGCGGGGCTGCCGACGATGCTCGCCGTGATCCTCGCGCTCCTCATGATGCAGCTCAAGAGCTTCTCGCGAACGCTCATGGTGCTGCTCACCTGGCCGCTCGGCATCGTGGGCGTGGCGCTCGCGCTGCTCGTGTTCGCGAAGCCCTTCGGCTTCGTGGCGATGCTCGGCACCATCGCGCTGGGCGGCATGATCATGCGGAACACCGTTATCCTCGTCGATCAGATCGAGCAGGACATCGCCGCGGGCGAGGCGACCTGGACCGCGATCCGCGAAGCCGCGGTGCGGCGCTTCCGCCCGATCGTGCTCACCGCCGCCGCCGCGATGCTCGCGATGATCCCGCTCGCGAGGAGCGTCCTCTGGGGCCCGATGGCCTACGCCATCATGGGCGGGCTGATCGTGGCCACCGTGCTGACGCTTCTCTTCGTCCCTGCGCTCTACGCGGCGTGGTTCCGCGTCAAGCGGCCGGCCTAGGGGACGCTGCTCCGCTCGCGGCCTCGTCGGCGACAGCGTTGGAGAGCACGCCGACGCCGCTCACCTCGACCTCCACCACGTCGCCGGGCTCGAGATAGCGCGGCGGATCGAAGCGCGCGCCCGCGCCGGCAGGGGTGCCGGTGGCAATCACGTCGCCCGGCCTGAGCGTCGTCCAGGTCGAGATGTAGTGGATCAGGAAGGCGAACGGGAACATGAGGTGCGCGGTGGTGTCGTCCTGGCGCACCTCGCCGTTCACGCGCGTGATCAGGCGAAGGCCTGCGTAGCCGTCCTTGAATTCGTCCGCGGTGACGAGCCAGGGCCCGATCGCACCGCTCGCATCCCAGTTCTTGCCCTGCGTGACGTTGAACTTGCCGTGCCGCACCCAGTCGCGGATCGTGCCTTCGTTCAGGCACGTGAGCCCCGCGATATGGCTTTCGGCGTCCTTCTCGGGGATGCGGCGGCCGGGCTTCCCGATCACGATCGCGATCTCGCCCTCGTAATCGAGCTGCTGCGACTCGGGCGGCCGAAGGAGCCGCTCGCCGTGTCCCACGAACGAGCCCGGGAAGCGCGGGAAAACGCTAGGGTACTTGGGCGCCTCGAAATCCCTGCCGTACTCGGCGTCGCGATGCGCGTAATTGACGCCGACGCAGATGATCTTCTCCGGATCCGGTACCGGCGGGAGGAACCGGATTTCGTCGAGCCGGAAGGCGGGCCTGGAAGGCTCGAGCGAGCGAGCCTTCTCGTTGGAGAGAAGATTCTTCAGGGAACCGTAGCGCTCCGAAAGATCGCTCACGCCGCCGTCGACCAGCGCGCCGAAGCGCCGCTTGCCCGCGGCCCGGTAGGTAATGAGCTTCACGGATTCTTCGGCCGGATCGCCGACTTCGGGCGGAAGGCCTTCACCACCGATTCGTCGGTCTCGATGTACGGCCCGCCGATGAGATCGATGCAGTACGGCACCGCAGCGAAGATGCCGTCGAGCGTCTCCTTGATCGCCTTGGGCTGACCGGGCAGGTTGACGATGAGCGCCTTGCCTCGGATCACCGCGACCTGGCGCGACAGGATCGCGGTGGGGACGTACTTGAGGCTCACCGCGCGCATCTGCTCGCCGAATCCGGGCATCACCTTGTCCGCGACCGCAGCCGTCGCCTCGGGCGTCACGTCGCGCGGCGCGGGGCCGGTGCCGCCGGTCGTGAGCACGAGGTGGCAGCCTTCTTCGTCGACGAGCTCTCGAAGGGTTCTTTCGATGACGCTTTTCTCGTCGGGGATCAACCGTTCGACGTAGCGCACGCCGGGCGAAACGATCGCTCTCGCGAGCCATTCCCTCAGTCCGGGTATGCCCTCGTCCTTGTACACGCCCCCGGAGGCGCGGTCGCTCGCCGAGACGAGCCCGATCACCAGTTCCATCATTTGACCTCGAAGAATTCCAGCTCGACCGAGGCGGCACGGCGCGCCCCGGTGCCCACGCAGACGATGCGGTTCAGCCACGTGTAGCGTGCGTCGCCGGTCTCGAACCAGGGGGTCGTGCGCATGTAGTAGAGCGCCGGATCGACATCTTCCCCCGCTGCGAGCCTGCGCATGACCTCGTCCGGTCCGTGCCGGTAGCCGCGATTGCGCACGTAGATGAGCGCGCCGTCGCCGGTCCGGAGCGTGTAGCGCGCGTCGAGGTCCGCGACACCGTCGGCGCGGATCACCTGCCAGTCGGCGCCGCCCGGGAGCACCTGGCCGGAAAGCCGCGGCCCCGAGAATGTTCCGCCCGCGATGCCGATGATTCGCCGGCGCCCGAGCGGCGTCTGGCCGAGCTCGCGCGGCGGCTCGAGTGCGATCGTCAGGCGGCAGAGAGGCGCAAGCGGGATCACGGGAAAACCTCGCGCAGAAAGCGATACAGCCCGCGCTGCGCGCGCGGCGGACGCGCTTCGGCGATCTCCTTGCGCGCGTTGCGGATGAGGGCGCGAAGCGCCTGGAGGTCGGCGCCGGGGCGCTGGCGCGCGAACTCGGTGAGCGCGGCGTCGTCGGCGAGCAGGCGCTCGCGCCACTGCTCCAGGCGCTTGTGACGCGCGCGCGCCGCCGCCGAGCTGCCCTCGATCTCCGCGAGCGCGGCGCGGACCGGCTCGGAATCCACCTCGCGCATGAGCCTGCCGATGTACTGGATCTGCCGGCGCCGGCCTTCGCGGCTCGAAATGCGCTTCGCTTCGCGCACCGCTTCGGCCAGCGTCTCGGGCAGCGCCAGAGCCTCGAGCTGCGCGGGCGCGAGCTCCACGAGCGCCGCGCCGAGCGCCTGCAGCGCGTGCATGCCGGCCTTGCGCCGGGTCTTGCTGAGCGAGGGCTCCTGCATTGCGCTGCTATCATAGCGCGCCATGCCCGCGGAAAGCCGCTTCACCTACGCGCCCGGAGAACTGCGCGAATTTGCGAAGACGATCCTCGATGCGGCGCGGCGCACCGGCGCCTCGGCCTGCGAGTGCGAGATCTCGGAGGGCTACGGGCTCTCGGTCACGGTTCGCAAGGGCGCGGTCGAGACGATCGAGCACAACCGCGACAAGGGAATCGGCGTGACACTGTACGTTGGCGAGCGGCCGCGCGCGCGTCGCGGGCACGCGAGCACCTCGGATTTCTCGGGCGCGGCGATCGCGCAGACGGTACAGGCCGCCTACGCGATCGCGCAGCGAACCGCGATCGACGATTGCGCCGGGCCGCCGGAGCCGGAACTGCTCGCGCGCGACACGCCCGACCTCGACCTCTTCCACCCGTGGCACCTGGGCACCGAGGAGGCGATCCGCATCGCGCGCCGCACCGAGCGCGCCGCGTTCGCGCTCTCGCCGAAGATCCGCAACTCCGAGGGTGCCACGGTCTCGGCGCAGCACTCGCAGTTCGTGCTCGCCAACAGCCTCGGGTTCCTGCACGGCTTTCCCACGTCGCGGCACTCGATCTCGGCGTCAGTGATCGCGGAGGACGCGGGCGGGATGCAGCGCGACGACTGGTACAGCGCGGCGCGCCTTCCCGCGAAGCTCGCCTCGCCGGAGGCGCTCGGGCGCTACGCCGGAGAGCGCGCGCTCGCGCGCCTGGGCGCGCGCAAGATCGCGACCTGCAAGGCGCCGGTGCTGTTCGAGGCGCCGGTCGCCACGGCGCTCCTCGGCACGTTCGTTTCTGCGGCGAGCGGGTCCAAGCTCTACCGGAAGGCGTCGTTCCTCGTGGACGCGCTCGGCAGGCAGGTGTTCGCGCCCGGCGTCACGATCGAGGAGCGGCCGCGCGAGCCGCAGGGGCTCGCAAGCTCGCCCTACGACGAGGAGGGCGTCGCCACCGCCGAGCGCGCCGTGGTGCGCGGTGGCGTCCTCGAGGGCTACTTCCTCGGCTGCTACTCGGCGCGCAAGCTCGGCCTGCGCTCTACCGGAAGCGCCGGCGGCAACCACAACCTGCTGCTTCGCTCCGACGGCCCGGACCTGCGCGGGATGCTGAAGAAGATGCACCGGGGGCTCCTCGTAACGGAGCTCCTTGGCCACGGAATCAACCTGGTGACGGGCGATTACTCGCGCGGCGCGGCGGGCTACTGGGTCGAGGGCGGCGAGATCTCGCACCCGGTCGAGGAGATCACGGTCGCCGGGAACCTCCGCGACATGTTCCGCGGCGTGGTGTCCGTCGGAAGCGACGTCGTGGTGCGCGGTTCGCGCGCGTGCGGCTCGGTTCTGGTCGAAAATATGACGATCGCGGGAAACTGACAGAGGAGAGATCGGCATGATCCGGAGGCTCGTCACGGCGGCGCTGCTCGCGTTCGCACTCCCGGTCGCGGCGCAGAACCGCACCCCCGACGTGATCTTCGTTCCCACGCCGCCGGAAGTGGTCGACGACATGCTGCGCCTCGCCGACGTGAAGAAAGGCGACGTGCTCTACGACCTGGGCTCCGGCGACGGCCGCATCCCGATCACGGCCGCCAGGCGCTACGGCGTGCGCGGCGTGGGCATCGACATCGACCCGGACCGCATCAGGGAGGCCGTGGAGAACGCGAAGAATGCCGGGGTGACGAAGCTGGTGGAATTCCGCCTCGACGACATCTTCAAGGCCGACTTCCGCGAGGCCACCGTGGTGACGCTGTACCTCCTGCCCGATCTCAACGTGAGGCTGCGGCCGCGGCTGCTCGCGGAGCTGAGGCCCGGCACGCGCATCGTGTCGCACCAGTTCGACATGGGAGACTGGCGGCCGGAGAAAAAGCTCGAGTCGAACGGCCGCGTGGTCTACTTCTGGACCGTCCCCGACCCGAAGAAGAAGTGAAGCGCCGCGCTAGGCGGTGAAATCCAAGCGGTCGCTCAGCAATACCCCGTAGAGCCGGATCGGGCCGCGCTTCGGCAGCTCCAGCGGCGGGAGCGGCTCTGCGTCGAGCTCGAGGCTCTCGGGCGAAATCACCTTGATCAACTCGTGGCTGAGCACGATCTCGCCCGCCCGGGCGCGCTCGATCAGGCGCTCGGCGACGCTGACGGCGTCTCCGAGCGCAACGGGTTGCTCCAGCCCCGCGGGTCCGGCGCGGCCGAACAGCGTCTCGCCAAGATGCAGCGCAAGCGACATGGCGCAGCGCACGCCGTGCGCCTGGCGCCAGGACTCGAGCACCGCCCCGGTCTCCCGCTGCAGCGACAGCGCGGCGCGCACCGACTGCGCCGCGACCTGCGCGGGCTCGCCGGCGCGGAACGCCGCGAGCACGCTGTCGTTGCGGATCGAGACCACCTCGCCGCCGCCATTCTTCGCCGCCGCGGCGGCCAGCGCGTAAAACCGGCCGGCGAGCTGGAGCGCCGTAGCCGGCTCGAGCGCCTCCTGCATTGCCGCGAAGCCGCGCAGCCGGCACACCAGGATTGCCGCCGCGCGGCGCTCCGTGCCGGACCTCACGCCGGCCGCCGCCTGGACCGGAGCCGCCATCGCACCCATTCGCGTCCTCCCGCGTAACGAGACCTCACGAGCGTAGGGCGTGTCAGAAAACGTCAGGGAGGAACTAGTTCCGGTTTGCCGTCCGTCGCCGACGGAAGGCGGAGATCAGAACAGCGTGAGCAGCGCGACCACCACGATGACGATCGAGCCGGCGGCGAAGAACGCCAGCGTGCCGTAGGAAACGTCCGGCAGCTCGGCGTCGCGCGGCACCGGTTCGGGGAAGTGGGGGTCGTGGTACGGGCTTTCCTGCGCGCCGAGCGCGGGCGCGCCGTGGCGCATCGCCATGCGCCCGTTGAATGCGGCGAAGAAGTCGCTCGCCACCTTCTGCGCCGCGGCGTCCACCAGGCGCGAGCCGACCTGCGCGAGCTTGCCGCCCACGTTGGCCTTCGCCTGGTAGGTGAGGAGCGTCTCCGCGGTGCCCTGCGGCGCGAGGCGCACGCTCGCCGAGCCCTTGGCGAAGCCGGCCACGCCGCCCTGGCCCTCGAACGTGAGCGAATACGCGTTGGGCGCGTCGATGTCCGAGAGCGCGAGCTTGCCGCGGAACTTCGCCGCCACCGGGCCTACGCGCGCGGTCATCAGCACCGTGTAGGCGTTCTCTCCCGCGGGGTCGATTGCCTCGCACCCCGGCACGCAGGCCTTGAGGAACTCGGGATCGTTCAGCGCCTTCCAGGTCTCCTCCTGAGAGGCGGGGATCAGCTGCTCGCCCTTCATTTCCATGCGCGTTTCTCCAGGTAGCGCGGCGCCGGCTGCGAGATCGCGTGCGCCAGATCGATCAGGCTCTTCAGGTTGTGCACCGGAAGGAACCGGTCCACGTGCGGCAGCATCGCGCGCACGCCCGCCGGCCGTGCCTCGAACTTGTCGTAGCGCAGGAGCGGATTCAGCCACACGAGTTCCCGGCAGGACTTGTGCAGCCGCTGCATCTCTTCGCCGAGCCCCTCGCCCGCCTCGCGGTCCAGGCCGTCCGAGACGAGCAGCACGCAGGCGTTCTGCCCCAGCACGCGCCGGCCCCAGCGCCAGTTGAACTCGCGCAGGCAGGTTCCGATCCGCGTTCCGCCCGACCAGTCCTTGATCGCGTCGGCCACCCGCGCCATCGCCACGTCGACGTCCCGGTGCCGCAGCTGCCGGGTGATGTTGGTGAGCCGCGTGCCGAACACGAACACGCTCACGCGGTCGCGGTCGTTGGTGATCGCGTGCAGGAAATGCAGAAACATGCGCGCGTAGGGATTCATCGAGCCGGAGATGTCGCACAGCACGACGAGCGGCGGGTGGATCTCGATCGGCGCCGCGCGCACCAGCGGAATCACGTCGCCGCCCTCCCTGAGCGATTCCCTCAGGGTGGCGCGGAGATTGATCCGCGTTCCGGTCTCCGAAATCCTGTTTCTCCGGGTGCGGATCAGCGGCAGCGGCAGGCGCAGCTCGCGGAGCATTTTCTTCGCCTGCTCGAGCTCCGCCGCCGACATGGTGTCGAAGTCCATGCGCTGAAGCACCTCGCGCGAGGAGAACGTGAGCCGCGCGTCGAGCTCGACCTTCTGCTCCTTCGGGGCTTCCTCGGGCTTCTTCTGGCCGAAGAGCGCGTCCGACAGGCGCTGGCTGCTCGCCTCGTCCTTCGACGCGCGCCCGTAGGTCTTGGGAAGCAGCGCCTGCATCATCTTCTCGGTGAGCTTCGGATCGCGCCAGAAGATGCGGAACGCCTGGTCGAAGACCGGACGCTGCTCTTCCTTGGAGAGCAGCACCGCGGACATGGTCCAGTACCAGTCCTCGCGCCGGTTGCAGCCGGCGAGCTCGAGCGCGCGCACGCAGTCGAGCACGCGGTCGGGGCCGATCCTCAAGCCCGCGGCGCGCAGCAGCCGCGCGAAGTGCATCACGTTCTCGGCCAGGCGCTCCTTCGATCCCGAGGGGTCGATCTGCGGGAACACGGCTCAGGCCTCGGCGCGCCGGACTTCGGGCTCGCCCAAGGGGCACTCGCGCGCGAGCTTGCGCACGCCGCGCGAGGCGACCACGAGGTGCTCGCGGAAATAGCGCTCGTGGTTGCGTTCCAGCTCGCCCAGCCGGTACACGTAGTTCACCATGAGGCCCGCGGCGCGCGCCATGCCGGAGGCGGAAACGTCGCCGAGCCAGTCGAGCTGCTCGAGCGACGCGCCGTTGCCGAGGTGAAAGCGCGCGACCGAATCCTGCGGCTCCTCGCCCTTCTTGGCGTGCAGCAGGTACCACGCGCAGAGCTGCGACAGGAGCCGCTCGAGCGACTCGGGGATCGCGCCTGCGTGCCAGTCCGGCCGGTCCAGGATCCCGAGGAGGGCGAGGCGCGCCTCGCCCTCGGGGCCCGCGGCGAGCCGCACCCGCGTGCCGTCGAGCCACTTCCGGAACCCGGGCACCGGCGAGAGCGTGGCGAAGGTCTCGAGGTGCGGGAGCTCGCGCTTCAGCTCCTCGACCACCTGCTTGATGAGGAGGTTCCCGAACGAGATGCCGCGCAGCCCTTCCTGGCAGTTGGTGATCGAGTAGAAGGTGGCGCAGTCGGCTTCGCCGGGCGAACCTACCGGCGACGCAGTGTCGAGCAGCGGCTGCACCCGACCGCAGATGCCGCGCGTGAGCGCGACCTCGATGAAGATGAGCGGCTCGTCGGGGAGCTGCGGGTGGAAGAACGCGAAGCAGCGGCGGTCGGCTTCCAGGCGCCGGCGCAGGTCGCGCCAGCCCTGGATCGCGTGCACCGCCTCGTACTGGATCAGCTTCTCGAGCACGATCGCCGAGGTCCGCCAGTCGATGCGCTCCAGGCGCAGGAACCCGCGGTTGAACCACGAGCGCAGCAGGTGCAGGAGATCCGCGTCGATCGCGCGCCATTGCGGATGCGCGGCCAGGCCCTTCAGGATCCCGCGGCGCATCTCTACCAGTGCGGCGGTGCCGCCGCTCGCCATGTTGAGGCGCCGGAACAGCTCCTGGCGCGCGGGCTCCGCGGCGCTCTGAAGGCGCAGCAGGTTCTCGGGCGTGGGATCGTAGCGGTAGCGGTCGGCCGCCGCGCCGACCTCCTCGGGCGAAGGCGAATACTCGCGCGCGAGCACGTCGAGGAACCCGGTTCGGCCGCGCTCATCGAGCGCCTGCCAGGCGGCCAGCGCCTCGCGCGCGAGCGCGGCGCCCGAGGTCTCGCCGCGCTCGCCGAGGAGCGCCTCGCACAGGAGGACCAGGTCGTGCGCGCGCCGGTCCAGGCCCTCGCGCGGACCGCGAAACAGGCGCCGCAGGAACGAGGACGCGCCCACGCCCGCGTCCGCTCAGGCCGCCGCCGCGGCCGTTTTCGCCTCGCTCACCAGGCGCTCGGCCTCCTCGCCCGAGATGCGCTCGATGTCGTCCTGGTACTTGAGCAGCACCCCGAGCGTGTTGTTGACCGTTTCCGGGTCGAGCGCGATGCGATCGAGCGCCACGAGGCAGTTCGCCCAGTCGATCGTCTCGGCCACCCCGGGCAGCTTGAAGAGGTCCACCGTGCGAAGGCGCTGCACGAACGCCACCACCTCCTTCGAGAGCGCGGCCGCAGCCTTCGGCGCCTTGCGGCGCAGGATCTCGAGCTCGCGCGCCGCATCCGGGTAGTCGACCCAGTAGTAGAAGCAGCGGCGCTTCACCGCGTCGTGAATCTCGCGCGTGCGGTTCGAGGTCATCACCACGATCGGCGGTTCCAGCGCCTTCAGCGTCCCGATCTCCGGGATCGAGATCTGCCAGTCCGAGAGCACCTCGAGCAGGTACGCCTCGAACGGCTCGTCCGTCCGGTCGAGCTCGTCGACCAGCAGCACCGGCGCCGCGCCCTTGTTTCCCTCGAGCGCGCGCGCGAGCGGGCGCTTGACGAGGAATCGCTCCGAGAAGATGTCGTGCGAAAGCTTTTCCTTCGATTTCTCGCCCGCGGCTTCCGCGAGGCGGATCTCGATCATCTGGCGCGAGTAGTTCCATTCGTACGCGGCCTGCGCGATGTCGAGCCCTTCGTAGCACTGAAGCCGGATCAGATCTCGCCCAAGTGCGGAGGCGACCACCTTCGCGATCTCGGTCTTGCCGACGCCCGCCTCTCCTTCGAGGAACAGTGGCCGCTGCATCGCAAGGGACAGGTAGAGCGCGGTGGCGAGGCTGCGATCGGCGACGTAATCGGCCGAGGCGAGCAGCGTCTGCGTCTCGTCGATGGACTTGGGGATGGGAATCGGCATGATGGCGCAGTGCAGTAAACCCGCATTTTCCGGCATTTGGGCGCGCATGGCCACCCTTGCCCGGCGCGCGGCCGGCTGTCTCGAAACTGATCAGGCCCGCCCTTTGCCCGGTTTCGGGCGCATGCGCAGCATCGCGCGCGGCACGGCGACGTCCTGGCGGTCCTGCGGCCGGCCCGCGGCTTTCTTGGAGCGGACGATGTCGCGCAGGGAAGCGGCCTGCAACTCGACCCCGAAGACTTCGTAGCGCTGAGCCTTGCCTTTCAGATCCTCGTAGCCTTTCGTCCCCGCCGGCTTGAACACGATGTCGAGCCGGCCGGCCGAGGTGACGAGATTCCACATGGCGGCGCGCTCGAGCGCCGCCACGCTGATGTCGAACGCGAGCCCCTGCGGCGAGCCTTCGGTACAGACGCGCGCCTTGAGCTCGCGAAGCGCGGCCGCCAGGCGCTCGAGGTTCGCGGCGTCGCGCGCTGGCGTGATGTCCGCGTCCGCGGTGAGGCGCGGGAAACCCTGCAGCCGCGCCGCGAGCGCGCCGACCAGTATGTAGCGCACCCCGTGCCGCGCAAGAACCGTGACGATCCGCTCTGGATCGAAGGGTGCCGGGCCGGGCGCGGAATCAGGCACGGCGCGCGGCCGCGACGAAGCGCGCGGCGTTCGCGACTTCGCGCAGGCGCCCCTCGGGCGTGAGACGAAGGATGCGCGCCACGTCCGCGAGCATGTGGCTCGGGGGCGCGCGGCGCGGGCGCAGCTCCACGCGCAGCTCGAACCCCGCCTCGGCGAGCAGCCGCACGAGCGTCGCTGCGCCGGGATCGGTCTGGCCGCGCTCGATGCGCGCCACGACCGACTGTGCGGTGCCGGCGCGCCGCTGTCAGCCTGAATCCGCCGCAGACCTTCAGTCCTTATTTCGGCGTTGCTGGGCGGTCTGCGTGAGCTGGACTACAGGGAGGGCCGCAACCTCGTGTTCGACGCGCGCCACGCCGACGGAAAGCCGGAGCGGCTGCCCGAAGTGGCGCGCGAGCTGGTCGCGAGCAAGCCTGACGTGATCGTCACGGCGTTCAACGCGCAAACCCACGCTGCAAGGCAGGCGACGCGGACGATCCCCATCGTTATGGCCGTCGGCACCGGCGTCGTGGAGGAGGGCATCGTCGCCAGCCTCGCGCGCCCGGGCGGAAACGTCACGGGCGTGACCTGGGACGTGGGGCTGGAGGTCATGCCCAAGCGGTTCGATCTCCTCAAAGAAGCGGTGCCGCGACTCTCCCGCGTTGCGGTGCTATGGGACCAGGGTCAGGACGCGGGAGAATTCCTCGTGATCAACCTGAAGACCGCGAAGGCGCTCGGACTCACGATCCCGCAGTCGCTGCCCGTCCGCGCCGACCGGGTGATCGAATGAACCTCTCGGTTTCCAGCAATGCTCGCCCATCGCGTCACGCGTACCGGTGGCGAGAGAGACTTCCTGCGCGCCCTGTTCGCGAAGCGCCGGGCGTCGAACGTGACGAGCACGGAGCAGGCGCGGCTGGAGGCGTGATGCAGTGCGTCGGCAAAATCGAAACCCGCCTCGAGGTTCGCGAGCGCGCTTTGCACCGACGCGCGATCCTCGATCTCCACATTGGGAAGGGCGAGCAGGTGCTTCAGGCTGCGCGCAATGTCTTTGCGCCCGATTCCGTACACGCCGCGCAGGACCCACTCCAGCTCGACGAGCACCGTCTTCGCGACGAAGAGCGCGTCGCCGCCCTCGAGGATGCGGCGCGCCGCATCCTGTTGCGCCTGCGTGGCGCGCGAGGCGTCTTCCTCTCGGAGGTAGTAGCGCGCGAGGACGTTGATCGACGAGCTCGCACGCGCGAACCGCATGGCGCTGGTCTCGAACCTCGCGAGTCACGCGGAGGCGGGCGGGGTTCTTTCCTGTTCTCCCGATTACCAGGTGCTCAACCGCCGGCTCGGCGCGATCGCGGGAAAGATCCTCGCCGGCGCGAAGCCTTCGGACCTGCCCGTCGAGCTGCCAGCGACGTTCGAGCTGGTCGTCAATCTCGGATCCGCCAGATTGCAGGGACTCGCGATTCCGCGGTGGGTGCTGCTGCGCGCCGACGCGTTCAAGGCGATGGCCGCGAAGGCCGGCGCGAGCGTCAAGAGCATCTACGGGACGCTCGGCCACTACGACCTCGTGGTCACCGTAGAGGCGCCCGACGCCGCGACCGCGACCTCGCTCAACCTTGCCGTCGCCCCGCTCGGCAACATCAGGACCGAAACGCTGGCCGCGTTCTCGGCCGAAGAGTTCGGCGAGATTCTCGGCAAGATGCCCTGGTCAGCGCTTGCGCCGCCGCCGCGCGCCTAGCCAGGCGCGGTCCTCGTCGAGCGCCTTGCGCGCGCGCCCGGATTCCGTGGCGTCGAGGAACGTGGTCTCGCCGAATCGCGCCTCGGTGATCGCGAGCGAAAGGATTCCGCCGGCGAGGCCGGCGCGAATCCACTCGCGGTCGCGCGGCTCCATCCGGGCGTATTTCGACACTGCGGCGTCGTTCGGCTCCAGGAACCACACCGCGAGCCCCGGCTCGAGCTCGATCCTCACCAGGCGGGCTTCCCAGCCGGCGGGCAGCGTCGCCACGCGCGGCGAGATCGGATCGAGGTAATAGCCGTGCTCGGCCTGGAAGGGACTGCCTTCGCCGAGAGCCCGCGCAAGCTCGAATACCCGCGCCGGATCGCTCTTGCAGAACGCGTCCACGTCCAGCGACAGAGCCATGCGCGGCGGAACTTGGCCCGCGTACCCGAGTGCGGCCAGGCTGCCGAGCACGACATAGTCTCCCTCTCCCGATAGCTTGCGCGCCTGCGCAAATAGCCTTCTCAGGTCGTCTCGCTTCACGGGGCGGGCGGCTCGAGCGCGAAGTTCCAGGGCGAGTTCTGCAGCAGCGCGTCGGTCCACTCGTCGTAATCGAGCAGCGAGAGCGCGACCCGGCGCACCGGGCCCGAGAGCCGCCTGCGCCAGCGGGAGATGTAGTGCTCGCTGCAAAGGCCCTCGCGTTGCCAGCGATCGACGTTGGCCCGGGCGCGGCGGATCAGCTCCGCGGCGTCGGATCCCGGGGCGGCGAGGAGCTGGGCGGCGAGCGCGGCATGGCGGCGGCGCAGGTCCAGCCTGCGAGCTCGCTCGCGTTCGCGCGCAAGAAGGGTTTCCTGCGCCGGCTGGCCGCCGCGCGGCAGGGCGGCAAGCTCGAGCCCGAGCGCCTCGCAGAGGCGCGATAGCGTTCCAACGCGGAAATCCTGGTCGGCACCCGCTTCGAGCCGCGCGATCGTCACACGACCGGCTCCACTCCGGGCGGCAAGCGCCGCCTGGCTGAGGCCGCTCGCGCGACGGGCCTGCCGCAACTGGCGATGAACCGGGCTGTTTCTCATAAGAGTTATTGTATCGTTATAGATACGATCGCTCCAGGCGACAAAAAAGGCCCGCGGCGCGGGCCTTTTCCTTGAAGCATGGGCCCCGCTTTCGCGGGGGACGACGATGCTTCGCGCGGCCAGGTTTACTTCATCGCCGCTTCCACCGCTCGCCGGGCCATCACGGTCACGAGGTGCGCGCGATAGTCGGCGCTCGCGTGGAGGTCGGTGTTGAGGCCGTCGGCCTTCTGCCTGATGCCTGCGACCGAGGACGGATCGAACTTCGCGCCGAGCGCCTTTTCCATGTCCTTCTGGCGGAAGACGCAGGGGCCGGCGCCGGTGACCGCAACGCGCACGCCGCCCGAGGTTTCGGCCACGAACACGCCGACGATCGCGAAGCGCGAGGCGGGGTTCTTGAACTTCATGTACGCGGCGCGCTTCGCGACCGGGAAGCTGACTGAGGTGATGATCTCGCCCGGCTGGAGCGCGGTTTCGTAGAGGCCCTTGAAGAAGTCGTCCGCGGCGATCTTGCGCTTGTTGGTGGCGATGGTCGCCCCGAGGCCCAGGACCGCGGCGGGGTAGTCGGCCGCCGGGTCGCTGTTGGCGATCGAACCGCCGAGCGTTCCCATGGCGCGCACCTGGCGGTCGCCGATCTGGCCGGCGAGCGCCGCGAGCGCGGGGATCGCTCGCTTCACCTCCGCCGAGTCCGCGACCTCCGCATGGCGCGTCATGGCGCCGATCTCTACCGCGCTGCCCGAGACCTTGATGCCGGCCAGCTCCCTCAGGGACGACAGATCGATCACGTCGGACGGCGAGGCGAGGCGCAGCTTCATCGTTTGCACCAGCGTCTGACCGCCGGCGAGGATTTTCGCCTCGCCCTTCGCCGCGAGCGCCGCGGCGTCGTTGAGGCTCGAGGGACGGTGGTATTTGAACGCATGCATGGTGGGGTCTCTCCTGTCTTCTTACGCCGCTTTTTTCTGCTGCAGCACGCGCCACACGGTCTGCGGGCTCGCGGGCATCGGAACGTCCTTGACGCCCAGCGCGTCGGTGATCGCGTTCATCAGCGCCGCCGGCGAGCCGATCGCGCCCGCCTCGCCGCAGCCCTTGACGCCGAGCGGGTTGTGCGTGCACGGCGTCTCGCGCGTGTCGACCTGGAACGAGGGCACGTCGTCCGCCCTCGGGATGCAGTAGTCCATGAACGAGCCCGTGACGAGCTGGCCCGAGTCCGGGTCGTAGCGGCACCCTTCCGTGAGCGCCTGCCCGAGTCCCTGCACGAGCCCGCCGTGCACCTGCCCTTCCACGATCATCGGGTTGATGATCTTGCCGAAGTCGTCCACCGCGGTGAAGCGCTCGATCGACACCTTGCCGGTCTCGGGATCGACTTCGACTTCGCAGACGTAGGTGCCTGCGGGGAAGGTGAAGTTCGACGGGTCGTAGAACGCGTTCTCGTTCAGGCCCGGCTCGAGCTTGTCGTGCGGGTAGTTGTGCGGCACGTAGGCCGCGAACGCCACCTCGCCGAACATCTTCTTCTTGTCGGTGCCCTTCACCGTGTACACGCCGCGGTCGTACTCGACGTCGGTCTCGGCGGCTTCCATCAGGTGCGCGGCGATCTTCCTGCCCTTGGCGATGATCTTGTCCAGGGCCTTCATGATCGCCGTCCCGCCGACCGCGATCGAGCGCGAACCGTAGGTGCCCATGCCGAAGAGGATCTTCGAGGTGTCGCCGTGCACGACGTCGACGTTCTCGATCGGGATGCCGAGCCGATCGGCCACCACCTGCGCGAACGTGGTCTCGTGGCCCTGGCCGTGCGCATGCGATCCGGTGAAGACCGTCACGCTCCCGGTCGGGTGCACCCGGATCTCGCCCGCTTCGAACAGACCGGCCCTCGCGCCGAGCGATCCGGCGACCGCCGACGGAGCGATGCCGCAGGCCTCGATGTACGCGGCGTAGCCGAGGCCGCGCAGCCTGCCCTTCGCTTCAGAGGCCTTCCTGCGGGAAGCAAAACCCGCCACGTCGGCCATCTTCATGGCGGCATCGAGCGTTGCCGCGTAATTTCCCGTGTCGTACATCAGCGCGACCGGCGTCTGGTACGGGAACTCGGTGATGAAATTGCGCCGCCGGATCTCGGCCGGGTCGATCTTCATCTCGCGCGCCGCGGTCTCGACCAGGCGCTCCACCACGTAGGTCGCCTCGGGCCGGCCGGCGCCGCGGTACGCATCGACCGGCGCGGTGTTGGTGAACACCGCCGTCACCTCGCAGTGAATGAGCGGCGTCTTGTACTGGCCCGCGAGCAGCGTCGCGTAAAGGATCGTCGGGATGCACGAGGCGAACGTGGACAGATACGCGCCCAGGTTCGCCGTGGTTTTCACGCGCATCGCGAGGAACTTGCCGTCCTTGTCGAGCGCGAGCTCCGCGCTGGTGACGTGGTCGCGCCCGTGCGCGTCCGACACGTACGATTCGGACCGCTCGGCGGTCCACTTGACCGGGCGGTTGAGCTGCTTCGAGGCCCAGGTGACCACCACGTCCTCGGCGTAGAGATAGATCTTCGAGCCGAAACCGCCGCCCACGTCGCCCGCCACCACGCGCACCTTGTGCTCGGGGAGCCCCAGCACGAACGCGGTCATCAAGAGGCGCTCGACGTGCGGGTTCTGGTTCGCGACGTAGAGCGTGTAGCTGTCCTCGGCGCGGTTGTACATGCCGTTCGCGGCGCGCGGCTCGATCGCGTTCGGAACGAGCCGGTTGTTGACGAAGTCGAGCCTGGTGACGTGGGCCGCCCTGGCGAACGCGGCGTCGACCGCGGCCTTGTCCCCGAGCGCCCAGACGTAGCAGGTGTTGTCCGGCGCGATGTCGTGGATCGCCGCGGCGCCCTTGGCGCGCGCCTTGGCCGGATCGACCACCGCGGGCAGCGTCTCGTAGTCGACCTCCACCAGGTCCGCGGCGTCGCGCGCCTGCTGGTAGGTTTCGGCCACGACGACCGCGACGTGATCGCCCACGTAGCGCACCTTGCCCTGCGCGAGGCACGGGTGCGGCGGCTCCTTCATGGGCTGGCCGTTCACGTCGGTGATGAGCCAGCCGCAGGGCAGGCCCCCGACCTTCGCCGCGGCGAGATCGTCGCCGGTGAAGACGCCGATCACGCCGGGCGACCCTTTCGCCTTGTCGGTGGAGATTTTCCGGATCTTCGCGTGCGCGTGCGGCGAGCGCACGAACACGGCATACGTCTGCCCGGGCAGCGTCACGTCGTCCGTGTACTGTCCCGAGCCGGTGAGGAAGCGATAGTCCTCTTTTCGCGCGATGCGAGCGCCGATCAGCGGTGCACCCATGGTCGCCTCCTTACTTGCCCGCCGCCATGGCTTTGGCGCCGGCAGCGATGGCCTTCACGATGTTGTGGTAGCCCGTGCAGCGGCACAGGTTCCCGTCGAGCGCTTCGCGGATCTGCTGCTCGGTCGGATCGGGATTCGATTTCGCGAAGTCGATCGCGTTCATCACCATGCCCGGCGTGCAGAAGCCGCACTGCAGCCCGTGATGCTCCTTGAACGCGGCCTGCATCGGGTGCAGCGTCCCGTCGGCCTTCGCCACGCCCTCGATCGTGAGGATGTCGGCGCCTTCGGCCTGCATCGCGAGCATCGAGCAGGACTTCACCGCCTTTCCGTTCATGTGCACCGTGCACGCGCCGCACTGCGCCGTGTCGCAACCGACGTGCGTGCCGGTGAGCCGCAGGTGCTCGCGGATGAAGGTGACGAGGAGCGTGCGCTCCTCGACCTCCGCGGATGCGGGCTTTCCGTTGACCTTCATGGAAACCTTGATCGCCATGCCGCCTCCTCTTTTTCTTGGGCAAACAACGCTTCGCGCCGGATGGCCGAAACGAAGAATCCGTGGAATGGAAAACCATCCTACTCAGCGCTTCGGGGCGGCGCAATGCTGCGGCGCGCAAAGGCCGGCGGTGTTTCACTTTTGAACGGGGTCGGCCTGCTGCGGCGTAAGACCCGCGTAAGAGGGCCGCAACATCCTGCGCCCGAAGCCTTCGAGAAGGACCGAAGGACCCGAAACGGGTAGCGGAGGTCGTGCGAGCGCGCTCGGAATCAGCCCGACGACGCTCTGTCGAAGACCCGGTCGAGAGCGAAATTGACCGCGTAGGCGAGCCACGCGGTCCACAGCACGTGCGAGGCGAAATGCGCGCCGCGCGCGACCTGTACGGCGCCAGCGGCAAGGCCGATCAGCCACGCGGCGCCGAACGCGATCCACGCCGCTCGCTCCCGAAAGCGGCGAAGGGCGAAGTAGAGCCCGAAGAGCGCGAAACCGCTCGAGGCGTGCGCCGCCGGAAGGCAGCGGCCGGGCCCGGGACGCTCGGGAAGGGGAGCGAAAAGCCCGAAGTGCTCGGCCGTCCCGCCATACGCCGCCAGGTCCCAGGGGCAGGAGTGCGCGCTCGCGTTCCGGAGGAGCAGCACTGCGACCGCGGCGAGCGCCATGCCGAGCGCGGCCTGCCGCGCCTCGCGGCGCCACGGCCGCAGGCGCTCGAGCGGCGCGAGCGCTGCGGCGACCACCGCGAGCCAGGCGAGCACCATCGCGTACTTGAGCCCGGTGTGTCCGGGCACCGCGAGCCACCAGTTGTGCCGCAGGGGGAACTCGCCGCGGCTGCGGTCGAAGAAGGCCCCGGCAAGCCGGCCGTCGAGGCCCGCACGCTCGAACACCAGCCAGATCAGGAGTCCCGCCGCCGCGAGACCTGCGAGCTCCAGCAGCCGTTCGCGATTCAATGGCCGTAGCGCAGGGCGAGGCGCACCGCCGCCGGCTCGGTGCGCGCCGCAGGCGCGATCTGCTCCTCGTCGAGGTAGAGGCCGTTGCGGAAGGCGTGCGAGGCGACCTGGTAGAAGGCGATTCCCTCGCGCACGAGCGCCGGGTCGGGGTCGCGCACCGGCGCGAGGGTCGCGCCGACCCGGCGGAACGTCTCGATCCTCTTCTTCGGCTGCAGCACCACCATGGCGTCGCCCTTCAGGTAGGCGAGCGTCTGGTAGTTGGCGACGAACGCGCGGTCGGTGGCGGGCGGCGAGTGCAGCAGGTCGCGGCCGAGGAACTTCGTGTAGTAGCCGAAATCGAGCAGCCCGAGGAGCGTGGGCGCGATGTCGATCTGCGACGCCAGCCGGTCGATCCGTCCCGGCGCGACGTGCCCGGGCGAATACACGATCAGCGGAATACGGTACTGCTCCACCGGAATGCGCACCGTGCCGCGCGCGTTCGCCCCGTGATCGGCGGTGATCACGAACACGGTGTCGCCGAACCAGGACCGCGTGCGCGCGCGCTCGAGAAACCGCCCGAGCGCGTAGTCGGAGTATTTCACGGCGCCCTCGCGGCCGCTGCCGGACGGAATGTCGATCCGTCCGGCAGGATAGGTATAGGGGCGGTGATTGCTCGTCGTCATCACGTGCACGAACACCGGGCGGCCGGGCCGCGCGGACTTCTCGCGGTCGATCTCGTCGATCACCTGGTCGAAGAGGTGCTCGTCGGCGACGCCCCACACGTTCTCGTGCACGATCCGGTCCGCCGGGATGCTGCCGCGGTCGATGGTGCGGTAATCGTTCGCGTCGAAGAACGCGTTCATGTTGTCGAAGTAGCCGTAGCCGCCGTAGGCGAAGAGCACCCCGTAGCCCTTGTCCTCGAACACGCTGCCCAGGGAAAACAGCATCTCGTTTCTCGGCCGGCGCACGATCGACTGCCCGGGCGTGGGCGGCAGCGCGAGCGTGAGCGCTTCCAGCCCGCGCACGGTGCGGTTGCCGGTCGCGTAGACATTCGAGAACCAGAGGCTTTCGCGGGCGAGCCGGTCGAGGTTCGGCGTGAGCCCCCGCCGGTCGCCGTAGGCGCCCACGAACTCCGCGCCGAGGCTCTCCACGCTCACGAGCACGACGTTGAGCCGCCGCTCGGCGCCGCGCCCGGCCGCGTAGCGCTCGAGGCTCTCCGCCTCCGGTCCGACCCATTGCGCGGGCGAGAGCGCCGTGCGCACGACGGCGAGCGCCTCGGTGAGCGGCAGCGTTGCGTAGTAGCGCTCGAAGCTGAGCTCGTTCCGGCGGTTGGCGGCGAAGAACTCGTACAGGCCGTTCCCCGCGAGCTCGTTGGCGGCGTCGTTGCCGGAGCGGTTCTTCAGGTCGCTGTCGAGGAACTGCACGAGGCCGGCGAGCGCCGCGAGCTGGAGCATCGCGGCCGCGAGGCCGCGCTTCCAGCCGAGCGGCGCCGCGCTCCAGCGCCACAGCCGCCTCGCCAACCAGGCCGTCGCGGCCGCGGCGGCGAGCGCGAGCGCGGCGAGGACCCGTCCCACGGGGTAGGACTGCCAGACGTTGCCGAGCACCTCGTGCGTGTAGAGCAGATAGTCGACCGCGATGAAGTTGAAGCGCGCGCCGAACTCGTCCCAGAAGAGCCACTCGGCGGCGGCGAGAACGAGCATCGCAAACAAGGCCGCCGCGACGCCTGCCGCGGCCGCGGCGCGGTACAGGCGCGTGCGCGCGAGAGGCGCGGGCGCCAGGGCGAGGAAGAGCACGAAAGGCGTGAGCGCGTAGAGGGCTGCCGCAAAATCGAAGATCGCCCCGAGCGCGAACGAGCGCGCGAGCTCGAGCGCGCCGAGCCCGGCGCCTTCCGGCCGCAGCGCCAAGGCGATGCGGGTGAGGGTGGAGATCGCGAGGAACGCGCCCCCCGCCGCGAGCGCAGGCAGGAGGCGAGCGAGCGGGGCGGCGCGGGCCATCAGGCGCGCAATTATAGGCGCTCGCGGCTTTCGGGACCCTGACATCCGGCATTTTCGGGGCGTAAAATCAGCTTATGGACAGCGTAGACCTCGAAGTTCTCAGAAGCGCCGAAGGCTGGCGCAAGGCCGGGCACCGCGTCACGCTCGGGACCATCGTGAAGACCTGGGGATCGGCCCCGCGCCCCGTGGGCGCGCTCGTGGCGGTCCGCGGCGACGGCCAGGTGATCGGCTCGGTGTCGGGCGGCTGCGTCGAGGACGACCTGATCGAAAAGGTCCGGGCCAGGGCGGTTGCGGCGGACAAGCCTCAACTGATGACCTACGGCGTGACCAACGAGGATGCCACGCGCTGGGGACTGCCGTGCGGCGGGACGCTCCAGGTGGTGCTCGAGCCGGTGAGCGAACAAAGCGGGCTCGGCGCGATGCTGGAGGTCATCTCGAAGCAGCAGCTCGTGAAGCGCCGGCTCGAAATGGACACGGGCAAAGTGAGCCTGGAGCCAGGGCGCTGGAGCGACGTGCTCGAGTTCGACGGAAAGGTTCTCGTCACCGTGCACGGCCCGCGCTGGAGGCTCGTGCTGATCGGCGCCGGGCAGCTCACGCACTACCTCGCCGAGATGGCGAAGATGCTCGACTACCACGTTACCGTGGTCGAGCCGCGCGAAGAGTACGCGGGCGGGTGGAACGTCGCGGGCATCGCGCTCGACCGGGGAATGCCGGACGACGTGATCCGCGAGATGAACCTGGACGGCCACAGCGCGGTGGTGGCGCTCACGCACGACCCGAAGCTCGACGACATGGCGCTGCTCGAAGCGCTCAAGTCCGCCGCGTTCTACGTGGGAGCGATCGGCTCGAAGAAAAACAACGACGCGCGCCGCAAGCGCCTGAAGGAATTCGACCTCTCGGAGGCCGAAATCGCGCGCCTGCGCGGGCCGGTGGGCCTGTACATCGGCTCGAAAACCCCGCCCGAAATTGCGGTCGCGATCCTCGCCGAGATGACCGCCGTGCGCCACGGCGTCGCCGAGCCTTCCTGGGCGGCGAAGGAAAGGGCGCGCTTCGATCCTTCCGCCTGCGAAGCGAAGACTTGAATTTCGTAGGAATCCTCCTCGCCGCCGGGTCGGCGACGCGGTTCGGTTCCGACAAGCTCCTGCACCCGCTGCCGCACGGCGTGCCGATCGCCGTGCAGGCCGCGCGTCACCTGAAAAAGGAGATTGCGAGGGTCGTCGCCGTAGTTCGTCCCGGCTCCGGCGAGGTGGCCGTCCTTCTTCGATCCGAGGACTGCGAGATCCACGTCTGTGCGCAGGCCGATCAGGGCATGGGTGCAAGCCTCGCGTGTGCAGTGCGGGCGGCGGGCCGGGCGGACGGGTATCTGATCGCGCTCGCCGACATGCCGTTCGTGCGCCCGAGCTCGATCGCGGCGGTGCGCGACGCGCTCGCCGCCGGCGCAAGGCTCGCCGCGCCGTATTTCCGTACGCGAAGGGGTCACCCGGTGGGGATTGCCGGGATTCTTTATTCCGAGTTGATCCTGTCGGGCGGTGACGAGGGGGCGCGAAACCTGCTCGCGCGGCACGAGAACGACCTCGTCAAGGTTCCCGTAGGGGACCCGGGCGTCGTCCGCGATATCGACCGGCCCGCCGACCTCGCGCCTTCGCTGGCGGTCTGAGCAGCCCGGGCGCAGGAGGGGCGCTGGTAAAATCGCGCTTTCCTCCCTTGCCTCCCCGAAATGTTCGCCGCCACGCCGCTCAAGGACGCCGATCCCGAGATCTGCCACGCGCTGCGCCTGGAGGCGCGGCGCCAGGAGGAGCACATCGAGCTGATCGCCTCCGAGAACTACGCGAGCCCCGCTGTGCTCGAGGCGCAGGGCTCGGTGCTCACCAACAAGTACGCCGAGGGTTATCCCGGGAGGCGCTACTACGGCGGCTGCGCCTTCGTCGACATCGCCGAACACCTGGCGATCGAGCGCGCGAAGAAGCTGTTCGGCGCCGAGTATGCGAACGTCCAGCCGCACTCGGGCTCGCAGGCGAACCAGGCCGCCTACATGGCGTTCCTCAAGCCCGGGGACACGCTCCTCGGCATGTCGCTCGCGCACGGCGGGCACCTGACGCACGGCGCGGCAGTGAACGCGAGCGGCAAGCTGTATCGCGCGATCTCCTACGGGCTGGACCGCGACGAGGTGCTCGACTACGCCGAAGCCGAGAAGCTCGCGCTCGAGCACAACCCGCGCGCGATCGTGGCCGGAGCGTCTGCGTACGCGCTGCGGATCGACTGGGAGCGGCTGCGCCGGATCGCCGACGAGGTCGACGCGGTGCTGATCGCGGACATCGCGCACTACGCGGGGCTGATCGCCGCGGGACTCTATCCGAGCCCGGTCGGGATCGCCGACGTCGTCACCACGACCACGCACAAGACGCTGCGCGGCCCGCGCGGCGGAATGATTCTCGCCGGCGCCGAGCACGAGAAAGCGCTCAACTCGGCGATCTTCCCGGGCCTTCAGGGCGGGCCACTGATGCACGTGATCGCCGCGAAGGCGGTGGCACTCGGCGAGGCGCTCAGACCCGAATTCCGCGACTACCAGGTTCGGGTGCTGAAGAACGCGCAGACGATGGCCGAAACGCTCAGGCGACGCGGCCTGCGGATCGTTTCGGGACGGACCGAGTGCCACATGTTCCTCGTCGATCTGCGCGCGCGGGGCATTACGGGCAAGGACGCCGAGGAGGCGCTCGGCCGCGCGCGCATCACGGTGAACAAGAACGCGATCCCCAACGATCCGCAGAAGCCTGCGGTGACTTCGGGGATCCGCATCGGCTCGCCGGCGGTCACGACGCGGGGCTTTGGCGAGGCCGAAGTCGAGCGGCTTGCCGAGTTGATCGCCGATCTGCTCGAGAAACCCACGGACGAGGCGTGCGTCGCGCGCGTCGCGGGCGAGGTGAAGGCGCTCTGCGCGCGCTTCCCCGTGTACCGCCAGGCCGCCTGATGCGCTGCCCTTTCTGCCAGTCGGACGACACCCAGGTGGTGGACACGCGCTCGAATCCCGAGGCGAACACGATCCGTCGAAGGCGCCGGTGCCGGAAGTGCGACAAGCGCTTCACCACCTACGAGAAGGTCGACCTCAAGATGCCGCGGCTGGTGAAGAAGGACGGCAGCCGGACCGACTTCGACCGCGAGAAGCTCACCGCGAGCATGCGGCTCGCGCTGCGCAAGCGCCCGGTCGCGACCGAGGCGGTGGACGGCGCGGTCGACCGCATCGAGGAGAAGCTCCGGTCGCTCGGCGAGCGCGAGGTTCCGACCTCGCGCGTCGGCGACATGGTGATGCGCGAGCTGGCGCGCCTGGACAAGATCGCCTACATCCGCTTCGCTTCGGTCTACCGCAGCTTCGAGACGCCCGACGACTTCCGCGAGGCGCTGCAGGAGATCAAGTCGCGCAGGCGCCGGCGTTAGAGAAATCCGACTCTGACTCCATTTTCCGCATTCGATCAATCGATGATGCGGCGGGCGCTCGAGCTCGCCGAGCGCGGCCTGTTCACCGCGACGCCGAACCCTCGGGTCGGATGCGTCATCGCCAGGGACGGGCGCATCGTCGCAGAAGGCTGGCACGAGCGCGCGGGGCTGCCGCACGCCGAGAGCCTCGCGCTGGAGGCGGCGGGCACCGAGGCGAAGGGCGCGACCGCGTACGTCACGCTCGAGCCTTGCAACCATCACGGCAGGACGCCGCCGTGTGCCGAGGCGCTCGCGCGCGCGGGCGTCGCGCGCGTGGTGGCCGCGGTGCGCGATCCGAATCCCGAGGCGCGTCATGGCGGCGAGACGCTCGCTGCTGCGGGCGTGCGCTTCGAGCACGGGCTGATGGAAGAGGAGGCGAGCGAGCTGAACATCGGGTTCTTCTCGCGCGTGACGCGCGGCCGCCCGTGGGTGCGGGTGAAGATCGCGGCGACGCTCGACGGGCGCACCGCCCTCGCCGACGGGCGAAGCCAGTGGATCACCGGTCCCGAGGCGAGGAAGGACGGGCACCGCTGGCGCGCGCGCGCCTGCGCGATCCTGACCGGCATCGGAACCGTCAAGGCCGACGACCCGAGGCTCACCGTGCGCGAGGTGGACACCTCGCGCCAGCCGCTACGCGTCGTGGTCGACAGCCGATTGGAGATACCGCCGAAGGCCAGGGTTCTGGAGGGGGGGAACGTTCTGATCTTCTGCGCAAGAGCAGGCGTGGGGCCGCAGGGAGCGGAAACCCTGTGTCTTCCGAACCCTCGAGGCAAGGTCGATCTTCCGCGGGTTCTGGAAGAGCTCGCGAGGCGTGGCATCAACGAGCTGCACGTGGAGGCCGGGTTCCGGCTGAACGGCTCGCTCGTGCGCGAGGGCTGCGTGGACGAGTTCCTGGTCTATCTGAACCCGAGCTTCCTGGGGGATGGCGCGCAGGGCATGCTCGACCTGCCGCCCTTCGATGCGCTCGATACGCGGCCGCGGCTTGCGCTACGCAGCCTTGAGCGCATCGGGGACGACCTCCGGTTGCTGCTGCGTTTCCCCTAGCGCGGCGGCGACCAACCGGTGGATCAGCGCCTCGGTGCGTCCGTCCCGGTCGAGACGCGGGCAGTATTCGGCGAGCTCGAAGGCCGCCAGAAGCGGATCGCGGGCGAAGCGCGCCACCGCCTGCACGAGCTCCTCGCCGAGGATGCCGGCCGGCGCGGGCGTGGCCACTGCGGGCGCATCGCGCGGGTCGATCGCGTCCAGGTCGATCGTGACTCCATAGCCTGCGGTCCGGTCCCGCGCGATCCCGAGCGCTTCCCCGATCACCGGGTCGAGGCCGCGCTTCAGTACTTCGCCCATTCCGAACACGCGAACGCCCAGGCGCGCGAGGAGCGCGGTCTCTTCGGGCTCGTGGCTGCGAACGCCTACCAGGCATACGTGCCGCGGGTCGAGCGTACCGCCCTCGAGCCCGACGAGCGCATCGTCGCATTGACCGAGCAGCGCCGCGAGCGGCATGCCGTGCAGCCGCCCGCTCGGGCTCGTGCCCGGCGTATGCGCGTCCATGTGCGCGTCGATCCACACCAGCCCGAGGCGCCCGCGGGAATCGAGCGCGCGCGCAGCTCCCGACCACGTCCCGGCGGCGCACGAGTGGTCGCCCCCGATCACGCAGGGCATGCGCCCGGCGCGCACGCTCGCGGCGACTTCCGCGGCAAGGCGCGCGCAAAGCCCTGCTACCGCCGCCGGCATGCCGCCGCCGCGGCGCGCCGCGAGCGTCGCGCCCCACGAGGCATCGATTCCGGCGCGGCGAAGGCGCGCGCCCAGCCCACCGGCGCGCAGGTGCGCTGGCGCTTGCGCGCAGCCCGCGTCAGCGCCGCCCAGGCCGCTCGCCACCCCGATCAGCTCGATCGCGCGAGGCATCGCTCCCTCCTGGGAGATTGGATTGTCCGCAGCGCGCGTCGTTCGCCAAGACTTTTCAGGCGCAGCACAGCGGCGTAACCTTGGATCCTTCCTCAAGAACAAATCCGTTGTTTACCGGAATCGTTGAATCCATCGGCCGTATCGAGCGCGTGATGCGCGCCGCGGACGGCGTTCGCCTTGCCGTAAATGGCGGAAAACTGCGAACCCGCGGCGTGCGCGCTGGCGACTCGGTGTGCGTCCAGGGTGCGTGCCTGACGGTGACGCGCAAGCGCGGCCGGATCCTCGAGTTCGACGTGTCGCGCGAGACGCTCGCCTGCACGACGGGGCTCGACCGCGCTGGCGAGGTCAACCTCGAGCGCGCGCTGAAGCTGGGCGAGGCGCTCGGCGGACATCTGGTTTCCGGGCACGTGGACGGGGTCGGGAAGGTGCTGGCCCTGGACAGGAGGGGCGAATCCAGGATGCTCCGAATCCAGGTCCCCGCTGACCTTGCCAGATACTGCGCGAGGAAAGGCTCGATCTGCGTGGACGGGGTGAGCCTGACGATCAATCGCGTCGCGGGCCGCCGGATCGAGATCAATCTCATCCCGCACACGCTGGCCGCGACGACGCTCGCGCGCCTCGCGCGAGGGGCGCGGGTGAACCTGGAGGCGGACCTTCTGGCGCGCTACCTGGAGCGCATGCGTCCTGTTTCTAGTCGCACTCGAACGCGAGCGTCTCGGCGGCCTGGGCGGCGGACACGCCGAAGCTGACCCTGCCGCGCCGCAGCAGCATGATCTGGTCGCGCCTGAGGTGCACCTCGCGGTCGCCCTCGATCGTCACGAAGGTGCCGTTCGAGGATTCGTCGATCAGATAGAACTGCGCGCCGCGGCGCTCCAGCCGTGCGTGCCGGCGCGAGGCCGACTTTTCCTGGAGAACGACGTCGCAGCCGAGGTCGCGGCCGAACGTCAGCTCGTGCTTGTCCGCCGGGAAGTCGAAGCCGCGCGCGCCGAGCGCCAGCCGCAGGCGCGCCGCCGGCGCCGCCTTCAGGGTTACGCCGACCAGCTGCGTCGAGTCTGCGTCATCCTCCCACGGGATCTCGAACACGCGCACCGCCTCGATCTTGCCCTTGACGCTCATCTCCTGAAGATCCCGCGCCTGGGCGCGCTGCTCCGGGGGCAGCGCCTGGACCGTGGGGCCGCTGGTCAGCACCTGACCGGTCTTGGCGAGCTCGGTCAGGCGCGACGCCGTGTTCACGGCGTCGCCCCAGAAATCGTTCTTGTCCTCGAGCACCGGGCCGAAGTGGAACCCGACGCGGATCGCGAGACGTGTGCCGTGCGCCGCCGGGGGCTCGGCCTGCACCCGCTGCTGCATCTCGCAGGCCGCCTCTCGCGCCGCCTCGGCCGCCTCGAACACCGCCATCACCTCATCGCCGATCGTCTTGACAACGCGGCCGCCGTGCCGCTCCACGCAGTCGCGCAGGAGCGCCAGGCACCGGTCGATCACCTGCGCCGCCAAGGCGTCGCCGAGCCGCTCGAAAATGCGAGTGCTGCCGGTAACGTCGGCAAACAGGATGGCGCGTTCCTGCGGTGCGAGGCTCATGCGTGGCGCGGCGGCTGCGAACACCTCTCCCATTACATTAAAGTGCCAGCCTATCCCACTTCCCGGGTAGGGCAAAATGCCGCTCCCGAACCCCTTGGCCGCCTTTCCGACCCGTCCTGTCCTCGCGTTCGATCCCGCGCTGCCGATCTGCGCCCGGCGCGCGGAGATCGCGCGCGCGGTCGCCGCGCATCCGGCGGTGATCGTGTGCGGCGAGACCGGGTCGGGAAAGACGACCCAGATCCCGAAGATCCTGCTCGAGATGGGCCGGGGCAATGCGGGGCTCATCGGCCACACGCAACCGCGGCGGGTCGCTGCGCGCTCGGTCGCGGCCAGAATCGCCGAGGAGCTGAAGGTCGCGCCCGGGTCGCTCGTCGGTTGCAAGGTCCGGTTCCACGACCGCACCGGCGCCGGCACCGTGGTGAAGCTCATGACCGACGGGATCCTGCTCGCAGAGACCCGGTCCGATCCGGAGCTCTCGGCCTACGGCACGATCGTGATCGACGAGGCGCACGAGAGAAGCCTCAATATCGATTTCCTGCTTGGCTTTCTCAAGGGCCTGTTGGCGAGAAGAAGGGATATGAGGCTGGTCATCGCCTCGGCGACGATCGACGCGGAGAAGTTCGGGCGCCACTTCGGGGGTGCTCCGGTGATCGAGGTCTCCGGCCGCCTCTACCCGGTCGAGGTGCGCTACCGCCCGGTCGGCGGCGACGCCGAGGACACCCCGCGCGAGGAGGAGGAAAACGCGCTCGCCGACGCGGTGGCCGAGCTCTGGCGCGAAGGGCCGGGCGACGTGCTCGTGTTCCTGCCTGGCGAGCGCGAGATCCGCGACGCGGCGGACGTCCTGCGCCGGCGCTTTCCGCAAGCCGAGCTGCTCCCGCTCTATGCGCGGCTTTCGGCCGACGAGCAGGACCGCGTGTTCCGGCCCGGCGCAGCACGACGCGTCGTGCTCGCGACCAACGTGGCGGAGACCTCGCTCACCGTGCCGCGCATCCGCTACGTGGTCGATACGGGTCTCGCGCGCGTGAAGCGCTACTCGTACCGCAACAAGGTGGAGATGCTGCGCGTGGAGCGCATCGCGCAGGCCGCGGCCAGGCAGCGCGCCGGGCGCTGCGGGCGGGTTGCCGACGGGGTCTGCATCCGCCTTTATTCGGAGGACGATTTCGCGGCGCGGCCGGCGTTCGCCGACCCGGAGCTGCTACGCTCGTCACTCGCGGGCGTGATCCTGAGGGCCCTGAGCCTCGGCCTTGGCAAGGTCGAGGACTTTCCGTTCATCGATCCGCCCGCACCGCGCGCGGTCGCCGACGGCTACGCGCTGCTTGCCGAGCTCGGCGCAGTCGACGACCGGAACGAGCTCACCCCGATCGGCCACGAGCTCGCGCGCCTGCCGGTCGATCCCCGCATCGCGCGCATGCTCGTGGCCGCGCGCGACGAGGGGTGTACTGCGCAGATGCTCGTCATCGCGGCGGCGCTCTCGGTACAGGACCCGCGCGAGCGGCCGCTCGAGCGCGCCGCCGCCGCGGATGAACGTCACGCGAAGTTCGCCGATGAGAGATCGGATTTCCTTTCCTGGCTCAGGCTGTGGAAGCTCTTCGATGAAGAAGGGTTGCGAAGGATCTGCCGGGAACATTTCCTTTCGTATCCCCGCATGCGCGAATGGCGCGACGTGCATGCCCAGCTTCACCGGACGGTGGCGGAGCTCGGATGGCGCGATTCGAGCGCCGACCCGCAGAAGGCCGAAGGCTATGCGGCGATCCATCGCGCGCTGCTCGCCGGGCTCCTCGGCAATGTCGCGATGAAGGACGAGGCAGAAGGCAGCTATACCGGCGCGCGCGGCATCAAATGCCGGGTGCACCCGGGAACGTGGACCAGGAAACCGGGGAAATGGATCGTCGCGGCGGAGCTCGTGGAGACGACGCGCCTGTACGCGCGCACGGTGGCGACGATCGATCCGAAATGGATCGAAAGCGTCGGCGCGCATCTCCTCAGGCGCCACCGCGAGCGCCCGCACTGGGAGCGCTCGCATGCCCGGGTGGTTGCGATCGAGCGCGGCACGCTCTGCGGCCTCCCGGTCTACGGCGACCGGCGCGTGCACTACGGGCCGCTCGATCCGAAGCTCGCGCGCGAGATTTTTCTGCGCTCGGCGCTGGTCGAGGGCGATTTCGAGACGCGGGCGCCGTTCTTCGCGCACAACCAGCGGCTGGTCGCCGACATCGAGCGCCTCGAGCACAAGTCGCGCCGTCCGGACATCCTGGTCGACGACGGGCTGATTTTCGCCTTCTACGACGCGCGCGTGCCCGAAGGCATACACAACGGGGCCGATTTCGAGAAGTGGCGCAAGGAAGCGGAGCGCGGCGCCCCGAAGCTGCTCTACCTGCGGCGCGAGGACCTGATGCGCCACGAGGCCGCGGGCGTCACGACCGGGAACTTTCCGCCGGCGCTGCAGCTCGGAGCGAACCGCTACGCGCTCGAATACCACTTCGAGCCGCGCTCGCCGAAAGACGGCGTGACGATGAGCGTGCCGCTCGCGCTCCTCAATCAGGTGGGCGCGGCGCGCTGTGAGTGGCTCGTTCCGGGGCTCCTGCGCGAGAAGGTGAAAGCGCTCGCCAGGTCGATGCCGCAGCGGCTGCGCCACAGGCTCGGGCCGCTCGATGAGTTCGCCGAGGGGTTTGCGACGGAAGTATCCCCCTCGGACGAACCCCTGGCGACTGTCCTCGCGCGCTACATCCGGGCGAGGCTCGGCCTCGAAGTGCCGGCGGATGCGTTCCGCCCCGACTCGGCGCCGCCGCACCTGCACATGAATTTTCGCGTCGTGGACAACCACGGCCGGCAGCTGGCGATGGGCCGCGACCTGATGGCGCTGAAAAAAGAACTTTCCGGCGAGGCGAAGGCGCTCCTGCAGGAGAGCCTTCCTGAAGCGCAGGGCGAGCGCCACACCGGGTGGACCTTCGGCGATCTCGAGGAGCTGATGGAGATTCGGCGTGGCGAGCGCACGCTCGTGGGCTATCCCGCTCTCGTCGACGCGGGCGATGCGGTGACGCTGCAGGTGTTCGATTCGCCGGAGACGGCGCGCGAGACGCATCGCAAGGGCGTGCGGCGGCTCCTCGCGATCGCGTATCGGGAGCGCATCCGCGACCTGGAAAGATCGATCTCGAAAGACATCGCGCTCGCGCCGCTCAAGGAGGACCTCGTGAGCGCAGCGCTCGAGCGAACCTTTCTCTCCGAATCCGTCCCCGCGACCCGGGCCGAGTTCGCGCGCCGCGTCGAGGAGGGCCGCAACCGGTTCAACCTCATCGCCCAGGAGCTGCAGCGGCTCGCCGGAGCAATCCTCGCCGAGCACACCCGGATCCGGAGGCGCATCGCGTTGCTCCAGAAGGCGTTTCCCGGGCCGGTCGACGACGTGCGCGACCAATGCGCGCGGCTGCTCGCGCCGGGCTGGCTCGCGCGCACGCCCTGGGAGCGGCTGCAGCACCTGCCGCGCTATCTCAGGGCCGCGGCGCTGCGCCTCGAGAAGCTCCGTTCCGATCCCGCGCGCGACGCGAGCCGGGCGGCGGAGCTGGCGCCGCTCGAACAGGCCTTCCGAAGAGAATCCGCCATTCGGGAGCGGTACGGACCGCTTCCGCCGGATCTCGAGCAGTTCGGCTGGCTCCTGGAGGAGCTGCGCGTGTCGCTCTTCGCGCAGGAGCTGAAGACGCCGGTGCCGGTGTCGGCGAAGCGCCTCGCCAAGCTGTGGCAAGCTATCCGCAAATGACCGGAATCGGCGCTGCGCTCCTGTTCGCGCTCGTCAATCTAGTTCATCCACGCATGCTCTGGCTGATGGTCTGGCCCGTGCTGGTGGCGGTACTGGTCTGGGGCACGGTCGCGATCGTGTTCTGGACGCAGCTCGTGATGCGCCTCGCGGCGGCTCTCAAGCAGTGGATCGAGGCCGCGACGTTCTTCGTTTCCTGGGACGCGGGCGACGCGGCAGGTTTCGCAGCCAGGGTGCTGGTTCTCGTGATGCTCGTGCCGCTCGTGCAGCTCACCGCGCTCTTCATCCTCGGGATCTTCGGCATGCCCGAGATGGTGAGCCACGTCGCTTCGCGGCGCTTCGCGGCGCTCGAGCGGCGCCGCGGCGGGAGCTTCGCGGGCGGCGTCTGGAACAGCCTCGCCGCGCTCGGGGGCTTGCTCGCGCTCGCGGTGGCGAGCATCCCGTTCTGGGTCTTTCCGCCGCTCTGGCCGCTCATTCCCGTGGCGATCCTCGGCTGGGTCAACCAGCGCGTGCTGCGCTACGACGCGCTCGCGGAGCACGCCGATGCCGCCGAGATGCGCGCGATCTTCTCCGAGCAGAAGGGCGCGCTCTACCTGCTGGGGGCGCTTCTCGCGCTCGTCGCCTATGTTCCGGTGATCGGGCTCTTCGCGCCGGTGGTGATGGGGCTGACGTTCATCCATTACCTGCTCGCCCGGCTGAAGCGTCTGAGGGAAAAGCCGATCGAAGCCGCCGGCAAGCGCGATGTCTTCTGAGACCAGGGCGTTCGGTGCGCTCGTCATCGGAGACGAAATCCTCGTCGGCAAGCGCCAGGACAGGCACCTTGCGTTCCTGATCGAGGCGTTGAAGCGCCGCGGGCTGCGCCTCGCGTGGGCCCAGTACCTGCGCGACGATCCGGTGCGCGTCACGGCCGTTCTCGCACGCAGCTTCGCCGGGCGGGATATCGTATTCAGCTTCGGCGGCATCGGCGCGACGCCTGATGATCACACGCGCCAGTGCGCCGCGGCGGCGCTCGGCGTGCCGCTCGTCCTGCACCCGGAGGCCGAGCGCGAGATCCGCGCGCGCTTCGGGGCCGAAACGACGCCCCAGCGCCTGAAGATGGGCGAATTCCCGGCGGGCGCGCAGATCATCCCCAATCCGTTCAACCGGATTCCGGGCTTCGCGGTGCGCGAGCACTGGTTCGTGCCCGGATTTCCGCAGATGGCCTGGCCGATGCTCGAGTGGGTGCTCGACACGAAGTACCGGCATTTCTTCGACCGCGACCGCTGGGCCGAGGCCTCGGTTATCGTGCGCGGCCTGCCCGAATCGGCGATTACGCCGCTCATGGAAGAGGTCAACGCGCGCTACCCGGGCCTCAAGGCGTTCAGCCTGCCGAGCATGGGGGAAGGCGGCGCGCGCCGCCACATCGAGCTCGGCGTGCGCGGCGACCCCGATGCGGTAGCGCCGGCGCTCGAGGTGCTCAGGCGCGGCGTCTCGGAGCTCGGGGGCTCGTGCGAATGAAAAAGAAAGCCCCGCAGGGGCGGGGCTTCCGGTCTACCTCCGGGGCTTGTTCTTCGATTTCGGCCGAAGCAGTATCGTTTCCTTCGGCGCGCCGCGCGAGGATGCCGCGCGGCGGCTTGCCGTTACGCGACTTTCTTGGCCTTGGCGAAGTTTTTTGCGGTTTCCGTCGCGGCGGTGACGTTGGCTTCCGCGATCTCGGTGGCCTGCTTGGCGACCTTGGCGAGGTTGTCGTACGCCGAGTTGGCCGCGGCGATCATCTGCTTCACCGCGGTCACGGCGACGTCCGAACCGGCGGGCGCGTTCTTGGCCGCCTTGTCGAGCAGCGACACGAAGCCCTCGTTCCACTCGGCGACGCGCTTCTCGGCGAGTTTCGAGAGCTCGGCGTTCGCCTGCGTTGCGAGCTCGTAGACGCTCTTCGAGTAGGCGACGGCCTTCTCGATCGCGGGTTGCGCGAGCGCGCTCTGCAGGTTGATGAGCTCCTGGACATCCTTCGCCGCGGCGAGCGCGCGGGCGCCGGACACGGTGTCCTCGAACGCGGACTTGATCGCCGTCGCGTTCAGGTTGGCGAGCTTCTCGAGCGTGGCGAACTGCGTCGTGGCGA
The DNA here is from genome assembly GCA_037443705.1 of Betaproteobacteria bacterium. Lineage (GTDB taxonomy): Bacteria > Pseudomonadota > Gammaproteobacteria > Burkholderiales > SG8-39 > 2-02-FULL-66-14. The sequence continues at coordinate 47,728 of JBBINV010000004.1, forward strand.
CCGAGAGAATCGCTTCGACGTTGGCCTTGTTGCTGGCCTGGATCTGCTCAGGGGTGACGTACATGGTGTGCTCCTGGTCGTATTCGGTTAAGTCGTGATCGGTTCGGGGGTGCCCAGCGGTTTTGTGCGCCGCAGCAATCTCAATTTTAGGCTCTCTCCATTGAATGTCAAGGAGTTTTTGCGATGCACCATAAGTTCTTGACGTATTGCACAAATCCCGGGCGTCGAGTACCGGTCGGCGGCCTTTTCCGTTTCAAACGCCCCTGACCTGCGATGCCGAGCCCTCGAAATTTCACTGACCCGGTCCAACGGCTCGAATGGGCATTTCCCGGACTCTTTGTGCTGCTCTGGAGCACCGGCTTCATTGGGGCGAAGTTAGGGCTTCCTTACGCTGAGCCCGCCACTTTCCTCGTGATCCGGTTCGCGATCGTGCTCGCGATCCTGTTGCCGCTGTGCTGGGTCGCGCGGGTGCCCTGGCCGCGCACGCCGCGCGAGGCTTTCCACCTGGGGGCGGCGGGCGTGATGCTCCAGGCGGGTTACCTGGGCGGCGTATTCGCCTCGATCCATCAGGGAATGCCGGCCGCGGTTTCGGCGCTGATCGCCGGCGTACAGCCGGTCCTCACCGCGCTGCTAAGCGCACGCATGCTCGGGGAGCGCACGAGCCGCCGCCAGTGGCTCGGGCTCGCGCTCGGCGCGGTCGGGGTCGGCCTGGTGGTCCGCGAAAAGTTCGTCTTCGAGGGCGTCGGCGCAGGCGCGGTCGCGCTGTCGGTGCTGGCGCTGGCGAGCATCACCCTCGGCACCGTTTACCAGAAGCGCTTCTGCGGCGCCGTCGACCTGCGCACGGGCGCCGCCGTCCAGTTCGGCGCCGCGCTCGCCGCGCTCGCCCCCTTCGCGTGGCTTTTCGAGTCGCGCGAAGTGCGCTGGACGGGCGAGCTCGCGCTCGCGATGGCCTGGCTCGTGCTCGTGCTCTCGCTCGGCGCGGTGTTCCTGCTCCTTTACCTCATCCGGCACGGTGCCGCGACGCGCGTGGCAAGCCTCATGTACCTGGTGCCGCCGTGCACCGCGCTCATCGCCTGGCCGCTGTTCGGCGAGCGCCACTCCACGCTCTCGGCCGCCGGCATGGGCCTTGCCGTGGTCGGGGTGTGGCTGGTCACGCGGGCCCGCGCCATGGTATAAAGCAAACGGTCGTTTGTTTTTCGCCGCTCGCGTGCCCGCCAGATCGCTCAAGGCCGTTCGCTCGGACAATCGCCTTCCCGCCGTGCTCGACGCGGCGGCGCGGCTGTTCGCGGGCCGCGGCTATGCCGCGACTTCGATGCGCGAAATCGCGGACGCCTGCGGGATGCTCCCGGGGTCGCTCTACTACCACTTCGAGGCCAAGGAGGACCTGCTCGCCGCGGTCTACGAGGCGGGCGTGCGCGAGCTGCTCGAGGCAGCGGGCGCGGCGCTCGAGCGCGAGCGGGATCCCTGGGCGCGCCTGGAAGCGGCGTGCGTCGCGCACCTCGAGACGGTGTTGCGCGCGAGCGACTACGCGCAGGTGCTGGTGCGGGTCCTGCCCTCCGACGTGCCGGGGGCGGCGGCGCGCCTGAACCGGTTGAGAGCGGGCTATGAGCAGCGCTTCCGCGAGCTCGTGGCCGCGCTCCCGCTGCCGCCGGACACCGACCGCAAGGTGCTGCGCCTGATGCTGCTCGGCGCGCTCAACTGGGCGCGCTTCTGGTTCGACGAGGGCGGGCGCGAGACGCCGAAGAGCCTCGGGCGCAAGTTCGTAAGACTGTTGAAGGAGGCGCAGCATGGGTCCTAGGCCCCCGAAGGTGATCGTCACCAAGATCGGATTGGACGGGCACGACCGCGGCAGCCGTGTGGTCGCGGCCTGCCTGCGCGACGCGGGCATGGAGGTGGTGTACACGCCCCCCTGGCAGGACATCGGCGCGGTGGTCAAGCTCGCGATCGAGGAGGATGCCGACGTAATCGGGATCTCGTCGCTTGCGACCGATCACCTTCTCGTGCCGCGGCTGATGCAGGCGTTGCGCGAGGCAGGAGCGGAGGATGTCAAGGTCGTGGTGGGCGGCATCGTGCCGCCGCGCGACGAAAAGCTGCTGCTCGAGGCGGGCGTCGCGCGCGTGTTCCATCCGGGCGCCTCGCTGGAGGAAATCGCGGCCGAGGTGCGCCGCCTCGCGGATGCGGAGAGGGCGATCCCATGAATCAACCCGTGCATCCCCCCGTGGACGAGATCGCGCAGGGCGAAGCGCGCTGGCGCGGGGCCTTGGGCCCCGCCTCGCACGCCGTCAACCGCTCCGGCATCGAGGTGAAGCCCCTTTACACGCCGCGGGACTGGCCCGGTGCGCGCTACCTCGAAACGCTCGGCTTTCCCGGCGAGTATCCCTACACGCGCGGCATCTACGCCTCGATGCACCGCGGGCGCGCCTGGAGCCAGCGCCAGCTGATCGGCCTCGGCGTTCCCGAGGACTACAACGCACGGCTACGCGAGATACTCGCCCACGGCGCGACCGCGATCTCGCTCATCCCCTGCAATTCGGTTTTCCGCGGCTACGACGCCGACGAGGTCCCGGCGGAGCTTCTCGGGACCTGCGGCACCGTGGTGAACACGGTGGAGGACATGGAGCGTGCGCTCGCGGGCGTGCCGCTCGAGCGCATCTCGTGCGCCCTGAACGACCCTTCGCCATTCACGCTGCTCGCGATGCTGCTCGCGGTGGCGACGCGCCGCGGCGTGCCCTGGCGCGCGCTCAGCGGAACGTCGAATCAGAGCGACTGCCTTTCGCACTACGTGGCCAACCACATGTTCTTCCGCCTCGCGCTTTCCGGCGCACGGCGGCTTCTCGTCGACCACGTCGCGTTCTGCAACGCGCGCGTGCCGGGCTGGAACCCGCTCTCGGTGGTCGGCCAGCACATGCAGCAGGCGGGCGCCACGCCGGCCGAGGCCATGGCGTTCACGCTTTCCTCCGCCGTCCAGTACGCACAGGACTGCATCGCGCGCGGCCTGGACCCGGACGGCTTTCTGCCGCGCTTCACCTTCTTCTTCGACATTTCGATCAGCTTCTTCGAGGAGGTCGCGAAGTTCCGCGCCGGAAGGCGCCTTTGGGCGAGGCTCGCACGCGAGCGGCTCGGCGCGAAGAACCCGCGTTCCTGGCGCTTCAAGTTTCACGCCCAGACCTCGGGCGCGGATCTCACGCGCCAGCAGCCGCTCAACAACATCGCGCGCGTCACGACGCAGGCGATCGCAGGGATTTTCGGGGGGCTGCAATCGCTGCACACGGACGGCTACGACGAGGCGTTCTCGACTCCGACCGCGGAAGCTGCGCGCATCGCGGTGGCGACGCAGAACATCCTGCGCGAGGAAGCGCACCTCACCGACGTGATCGATCCGCTCGGCGGCTCCTGGTACGTGGAGGCGCTCACCGACGAGATGGAGCGCCGCATCGAATCGGTCATGGCCCGGGTCGATGCCGCGGGCGGCATGTACGCGGCGGTCGAAAGCGGGCTCGTGCAGCGCATGATCGGCGAATCGGCCCGCGCCTTTCAGGCGAAGGTCGAGTCCGGCGAGCAGACCGTGGTCGGCGTCAACGCCTACCGCGTCGAGGAGGATCCGGGCGAGTATCGCGTGCTCGAGGCGCCTCCCCGCAGCCGCATCGACGCTCAGCTCGCGCGTCTCGCCGAGTTCAAGCGGCGGCGGGCGGCGCGTGCGGTGGAGCAGGCGCTCGGCGAGCTCGCGCGCGCCGCGCAGGATGGCGGCGATGTCTTCGCGGGCGTGGTCGAGGCGGTGCAGGCGGGCGCGACGCATGGCGAGGTGTGCGGCTGCCTTCGGCGCGAGCTCGGCTTCGGGCGGCCGCTCGTGATTCCCTGATGAACGCGCCGCGGGGCTTTGCCGAAGGTATCGCTGCGGGCGACCGCCGGGCGATCGCGCGCGCGATCTCGGCAGTGGAGAACGAGACGCCGGAGGCGGCGGCGATCCGGGCGGCGCTCGCGCCGCGGCTCGGGCATGCGCGCGTGCTGGGCGTGACCGGTCCGCCCGGGGCCGGGAAATCGACCCTCGTCAACGCGCTGATCCGCGAGTATCTTTCGCGCGGCCGGCGCGTCGCGGTGGTCGCGGTCGATCCGTCGAGCCCGGTGTCCGGCGGCGCGGTGCTCGGTGACCGCATCCGCATGGCCGAGCACCAGGCCGACGAGCGCGTGTTCATCCGCTCGCTCGCCTCGCGCGGCCATCTCGGGGGGCTCTCGCGAACCGCGCGCGCCGTGATCGAGGTGCTCGACGCTGCGCGCTACGATGTCGTGATCGTCGAAACGGTGGGCACCGGGCAGTCGGAGGTCGAGGTCGCCACGGTCGCGCACACGCGCGTGCTCGTGTGTCCGCCCGGGCTCGGCGACGAGATCCAGGCGCTCAAGGCGGGCGTGCTCGAGATCGCCGACGTGCTCGTGGTGAGCAAGGCGGATCTCCCGGGGGCGGAGCGCACCGAGCGCGACCTCCAGGGCATGCTCGCGCTGCGGCCGGCCGCGGCGTGGTCCCCGCCCGTCCTGCGCGCCGTGGCGACCACGGGCGAGGGCGTTGCGGCGCTCGCGGATGCGATCGAGCGCCATGGCGGAACCGCGGGGCGCGCAGCGAGCGCCCCGGCGATCGAGTATCTCGGCAGACGGAAGACCGCTCGAATTCACGATCCACGCCGCGGGTTCGCGCTGACCGACGTGGAGAGCGAAGTCCGGACCGACCCGCTCACCGGCGATACGTCACGGATCTGCCATTTCGCTTTCCCGCCGCGCGAGGTGCCCGACCTCGCGCCGCTCGCCGAGAAAACTCGAGCGAGCTGCCCATTCTGCCCGGAGCGAATCGACGCCGTCACGCCGCGCTACCCGGAGGATCTCCTCGCCGGCGGGCGCCTGCGGCGAGGCGAGGCTGCGCTCTTCCCCAATCTCTTTCCGTACGACGACGTCTCCGCGATCGTGGCGATGTCGCGCGAGCATTTCCTGCCGATGCACGCGCTGCCGTCCTCGATGGTTGCCGATTCGCTGCTGCTCGCGCGCGATTTCATCCGGGACGTGTCGAAGACGATGACCGGGCGCGCGTGCTTCGGGATCGTCACCTGGAACTACATGCCTCCTTCGGGCGCCTCGCAGGTACACCCGCATCTGCAGGTGGTGGTCACCGACACGCCCGGCAACCAGCTACGCCGCGAGCTCGAGGCCGAGACGCGCTTTCTCGAGCGCCATGGCGTACCTTATCCGGAGGTCCTTTATGACGCGGAGAAGCGCCGCGGCGAGCGGGTCCTCCTCGAAGAGGGCCCGATAGCATGGTGGGTACCCTACTGCCCCTCGGGCATGCTCGGCGACGCGCAGGCCGTGTTCCGCGGCCGCGGCACGCTCGGCGAGCTGAGCGACGGCGAGATCCAGGCTTTCGCCGGCACGCTTGCACGCCTGGCCGCCGCTTATGCCGCGCTCGGGCTCTGGAGCTTCAACCTGACGCTGCTTCCCGAGGCCGAGGGCGGCGGCGCGCGCCGGCACTGGCTCACGGCGCGGCTGCTGCCGCGCTTCTATCTTCACCCGCATCTGCACAATTCCGACGTCGCGTACCTGCAGCTCCTGCTCGGCGAGAAGTTCGGCATGGTGCGCCCGGAGGCGCATGCGGCGGCACTGCGCGAGAAGCTTGCGGCGCGATGAGCGAGGGCCGCGAGGAGCGCCTTACGCCGGGGCTCGGCTGGATCCTCGCCGGGCTGACGCTGGTGTGGGGCTTCAACTGGACCGCGATGAAGGTGGCGCTTTCGGAGGTGGCGCCGTTCACCTTCCGCACCCTCTGCCTTGCCGCCGGATCGGGGCTCCTGTTCGCGTTCCTGCGCGCGTCCGGCCAGCCGCTCGCGGTGCCGAGGAGCGAATGGCGGCGCCTGGCGCTGATCGCCTTCTTCACCATCACGTGCTGGAACCTGCTGGTTGCGTTCGGCGTGCGGATGATTCCATCGGGCCGCGCCGCGATCCTCGCCTATACCATGCCGGCATGGGCGATTCCGCTCTCGGTGTGGCTGCTCGGCGAGCGCATGAACGGGCGAAAGATCGCGGGCCTCGCGCTCGGCATGGGGGGAATGGCCCTGCTCCTCTGGGAGGAGCTGGCGAGCCTGCGGCGCGCGCCGCTCGGCTCGCTGCTCGTGCTCGGCGCAGCGCTCACCTGGGCGATCGGCACGGTACTGCAGAAGAAGTACCCGGTGCGGGCGCCGGTCGCGGCGTACACCGCCTGGATCATGCTGCTAGGGGGGATTCCGATCTATGCCGGCGCCTTGCTGCTGGACGATCTGGGAGCTCTCGCCCGCGTCGAGTTGCTGCCCGGTCTGGCGGTCGCCTACAACGTGGTGCTCGCATTCGCGTGGGCGCACTGGGCCTGGATCAAGCTCGCGACGACCGTTTCGGTGACGACGTTCTCGCTCAGCATGCTCATGATCCCGGTGGTCGGCGTGTTTTCGGGAATCGCGTTCCTGGGTGAGCGGCCCGGGATCGCGGAGTTCGGGGCGCTCGCCCTGGTGCTCGGGTCGCTCGCTACGGTCATCGCGCCGCGGCGGGCGCCTTGATCGCGCGCACGCGCGGAATGCGCGCCGGATCCCAGCGCGCGACGGCCGTCTCCAGGTCTGCGGCCGGCTCCTGGCCGAGGAACGCGAGAACTGCCGGGAGGTCCGCCGGATCCGCTTCTCGCGCGCCGGTCTGCTTGGAGAGCTTCTCGCCCGCCGCGTTCAGCGCGACCGGCACGTGCAGGTAGCGCGGTACGGGCAGCCCGAGCAGGCGCTGCAGCCATATCTGGCGCGGCGTCGAGTCGATGAGGTCGGCGCCGCGCACGACGTCGGTGACGCCCTGGTCGGCGTCGTCGACCACTACCGCAAGCTGGTAGGCGACCATGCCGTCGGCGCGATAGAGCACGAAGTCGCCCACCTCGCGCTCCACCGACTGGGCGACGGGACCCTGCACGCGATCCGCGAACTCGATCGGCCGCGGATCCGTTCGCACGCGCAGGGCGCGCGCCGCCTTGCCCGGAGCGAGGCCCCCGCGGCAGGTTCCGGGATAGACGCGCGCCGCCTCGATCGTGAGCGCGGAGTCGGCGATCTCCTTGCGCGAGCAGCCGCACGAGTACAGGTGCCCGCCGCGTTCGAGCGCAGCGAGCGCCTCGCGGTAGCGCTCGGGGCGCGCGCTCTGATACGTCACTTCGCCGTCCCAGGCAAGTCCGAACGCTTCGAGCTGCCGCAGGATCGCCGCGGCGGCGCCATGTTTCACCCGCGGCCGGTCGAGGTCTTCGATGCGCACGAGCCAGCGGCCACCCGCTGCGCGGGCGTCGAGCCAGCTCGCGACCGCCGCCGCCGCCGAGCCGAAGTGCATCGGTCCCGTGGGGGAAGGGGCGAAGCGGCCGGTATAGCTCATGTAAACTGCGATTTTGCACGGGAATTCGCATGGCCACGATCGAGCTCACCAAAGACAATTTCGAGAAGACCGTCACCGAGAACACGATGGTGGTGGTGGATTTCTGGGCGCCGTGGTGCGGACCGTGCCGCGGCTTTGCGCCGGTGTTCGAGCGCGCCTCCGAGACGCACGCCGACGTCGTCTTCGGCAAGGTGAATACGGACGAGCAGCAGGAGCTCGCCGGCAGCTTCGGCATCCGCTCGATCCCTACGCTCATGGTGTTCCGCGAGAAGGTGATCCTCTTCCAGCAGGCGGGGGCGCTTCCCGCGTCCGCGCTCGAGCAGCTGCTGTCGCAGGCCAAGGCGCTCGACATGGCGCAGGTGCACAAGGAAATCGCGGAGCAGCGGGCAAACCCGTGATCGAGCTGCGGCGCGCGGCCGAGCGCGGTTATGCCGATCACGGCTGGCTGAAGTCCTTCCACAGCTTTTCGTTCGCGGACTATTACGACCCCGCGCACATGGGCTTCGGCCCCTTGCGCGTCATCAACGAGGACCGGATCGCCCCCGGCACCGGCTTCGGCACGCACGGGCACCGTGACATGGAGATCCTGAGCTACGTGCTCGCGGGCGCGCTCGCGCACCAGGACTCGATGGGAAACGGCTCGACCATCGTGCCCGGGGACGTGCAGCGCATGAGCGCCGGGACCGGCGTGCGGCACAGCGAGTTCAACCGCGAGGCGAGCGGCGAGACCCACTTCCTCCAGATATGGATCGAGCCCGCAGCCTCCGGCATCCCGCCCTCGTACGAGCAGAAGCATTTCGCGGCGGCCGAGAAGCGCGGCCGGCTCCGCCTCATCGCCTCGCCCGACGGCGCCGAGGGCTCAGTGACGATCCACCAGGACGCGCATGTCTACGCCGGGCTGCTCGACGGGGAGGAGTCCGTCGAATTCGTCCTGAAAGAGGGGCGCAGGGCCTATCTGCACGTCGCGCGCGGCGTGGTGAGCGTCAACGGCGTCCTGCTGGGAGGGGGCGACGCGCTGAAGACCGACGCCTCGAAGCTCCTGCTCGAACGCGGCAACGACGCGGAAGTCCTGCTTTTCGACCTTCCCTGAAGACATAGCCGCGGACGATCGCTTCGATAACAACAACTCACTGGCCGAATGCGGCGGAGTCTGAATAGAATCCTGTCATCGACATCAAGATATCGATAGGAGAATATCATGGCAGTCCAGATCGGCATCAACCCGAAGGACCGCGCCCGGATCGCTCAGGGGCTTTCGCGCATGCTCGCGGACACGTACCTGCTTTACCTCAAGACCCACAACTTCCACTGGAATGTCGAGGGACCGATGTTCCAGACGCTGCACACGATGTTCATGCAGCAGTACACCGAGGCCTGGAACGCGATCGACCCGATCGCGGAGCGCATCCGCGCGCTCGGCCACTATGCGCCCGGCACCTACAGGGAGTACCTGAAGCTCGGCAGCATCAAGGAAACCGAGGGCGTGCCCAGGGCGGGGAAGATGGTGCAGCTTCTGATCGACGCGCAGGAAGCGGTTGTGCGCACCGCGCGCGAGGTATTGCCCGTCGCGGAAGCCGCGAACGACCAGCCGACGCTCGATCTCCTCACCCGGCGCATGGACATCCACGAGAAGAACGCGTGGATGCTGCGGAGCCTGCTCAAGAAGTAAACTGGGCGCCGCCATGGGCGCCACCCGCACCGAGCGCGACGCGTTTGGTCCGATCGAAGTCCCCGCCGGGCGGCTCTGGGGCGCGCAGACCGAGCGCAGCCGGCGGTTCTTTCGCATCGGCGACGAGCGCATGCCGCTCGCGGTGGTCCGGGCGCTCGCGCTCGTAAAGAAGGCGGCGGCGGCCGCGAACGCCGACCTGGGGCTTCTCGAGCGCAGGAAAGCCGACGCGATCCGTCAGGCCGCGGACGAAGTTCTCGCGGGCCGGCACGACGAGGAGTTCCCGCTCTCGGTGTGGCAGACGGGGTCGGGCACGCAGACGAACATGAACGTGAACGAGGTGCTCGCGAACCGCGCTTCCGAGCTCCTCGGCGGCGCGCGCGGCGAAAAGCGCCCCGTGCATCCGAACGACGACGTCAACATGGGGCAGTCGTCGAACGACTGCTTCCCCACCGCGATGCACATCGCGGCCGTCAGGGTTCTGCAGAAGGAGGTGTTGCCGTCATTGGAGGTCCTCAAGGCCACGCTTGCCTCCAAGAGCAGAACCTTCTCCCATATCGTCAAGATCGGCCGTACGCATCTCCAGGACGCGACGCCGCTCACGCTCGGGCAGGAGTTCTCGGGCTACGCGGCGCAGCTCGAGCTCGGTCGCCGCGCTCTCGAGGCCGTGCTGCCGGGCTTGCACGAGCTTGCGATCGGTGGCACCGCGGTCGGGACCGGGTTGAATACGCACCCGGAATTCCCGGAAAGGGTTTGTGCCTTCATCGCTCTGGAAACGGGATGTTCTTTTGCGCAGGCCCAAAACAAGTTCGCGGCGCTCGGGGGGCACGAGGCGCTCGTGTTCGCGCACGGGGCGCTCAAGACGCTCGCCGCCGCGCTCTCGAAGATCGCGAACGATATCCGGCTGCTTGCCTCGGGACCGCGCTCGGGGCTCGGGGAGCTCGCGATCCCCGAGAACGAGCCTGGAAGCTCGATCATGCCGGGCAAGGTCAACCCGACGCAGGCCGAGGCGCTCGCCATGGTCTGCGCGCAGGTGCTCGGCAACGACGTCGCGATCAACCTCGGGGGCGCATCGGGCACCCTCGAGCTCAACGTCTGCAAGCCGCTCATCATTCACGATTTCCTGTCGAGCGCGCGGCTGCTTGCCGACGGCATGCGCAGCTTCGAGGAGCATTGCGCGCGCGGCATCGCCGCGAACGAGGCGCGCATCCGCAGCTTCGTCGAGCGTTCGCTCATGCTGGTCACGGCGCTCTCGCCGCGGATCGGGTACGATCGGGCCGCCGAGATTGCAAAGAAGGCGCACCGCGAAGGCACGACGTTGCGCGAGGCGGCGCTCGCGCTCGGCTACGTGAGTGCCGAGCAGTTCGACGACTGGGTTCGCCCAGACAGGATGACCGGACCGGGATCGTGAAGCGAAGGGAGCTCCTCGCTGCCGCGCTCGCTGCAGGGGCGTGCGCCGCCTGCTCGAGCCCGGGCGTGAAGCTCGACGCCCCCTACGTGGTGACGCCCTACGAGGTGGTCGACGAGATGCTGCGCCTCGCCGGGGTCGGTTCCCGCGACGTCGTCTACGACCTCGGCTGCGGCGACGGCCGCATCGTGATCGCCGCCGCCGAGCGCCGCGGGGCACGCGGCGTCGGGATCGACATCGATCCGCGGCGCATCGACGAGGCGAACGCGGCAGCGCGCCGCGCCGGCGTCGCCGACAGGGTACGCTTCGCGGTGCAGGATCTTTTCGCGACCGATTTTTCCGAGGCGACCGTGGTGACGCTGTACCTGTTTCCGGAAATGAACGCGAAGCTGCGGCCGAAGCTCCTCGCCGAGCTGCGGCCGGGCGCACGAGTCGTGTCGCACGAGTTCGGCATCGCGGGCTGGCCGGCGGACGCAAGCGCCCAGGTGCGCGTGGGGGATTTCCAGCACCAGGTCTACCTGTGGGTCGTACCGGCGCGATGACGCGGATTTTCGCGGTCGCGGCGCTCGCGCTGTCGTTGGCGGCGGGGCCTGCGGCGGCCGAGCGCTTCGCGAGGGGGCTGCTCTGGCGCGTCTCGAACGGAACGGCACCGCCGAGCCACGTCTTCGGCACGATCCACCTCGCCGACCCGCGCGCGCTCGAGATCCCGCCGCCCGTGCTGCACGCGCTGGAGCAGTCCCGGAGCTACGCGATGGAGGTGCCGAACTGGAGCGAGCACGACCGCCGCCTTTTCGAGGCGGCGCAGTTCGAGGACGGCCGCAGCCTCGAGGCCGTGGTCGGCGCCGACACCTTCCGCAAGGTGCGCGTGGCGCTCGGCAGCCGCGCGATCCCGGACGAGGTGATCGCGCGCATCAAGCCTTGGGCGGCGCTCGCCAACATCGCCGTCTATCCGGCAGATTACGAGAGCGCGACGCTCGATGAGAAGCTGTTCGCGTTGGCGCGGGCGCGCGGCCTCAGGATCGCAGCGCTCGAGGGGACCGAGGAGCACATCGCGGTGTTCGAGGCCATCCCGCTCGAGACCCAGGTCGCGATGTTGAAGCATACGCTCGAGAACCGGGACTGGCTCGCGAGCCGGATCGAGCCCACGCTGCAGGCGTGGCTGAAGCGCGACCTCGCCGCCATCCGCGCGGTGAACGCTCACGCCGCGGCGCGGTTTCCCGCGATGGCGGGGCATTACCGCCAGCTCGACCGGCACCTCGTGGACAACCGCACGGTGGTGATGGCGCACCGCCTGTTCCTCCCGTTGCGCGCGGGGCGCGTGTTCGTCGCGGTCGGCGCCTCGCATCTCTACGGCGACGGCGGGCTGCTCGCGCTGATCGAAGCGCAGGGCTATCGCGTGCGCCGGGTGTACTGAGGGTGGGAATGACGATCGTCGTCCTCATCTCGGGCCGCGGCAGCAACATGGAGGCGATCCTCGACGCGGGGTTGCCCGTTTCGGCCGTGATCAGCAACGTCGCGGCCGCGAAAGGCCTGGAGGTCGCGCGGCGCCGCGGGGTCGCGACAGGAGTCCTGTCTCACAAGGATTTCGCTTCCCGGGAGGCCTTTGACGATGCCCTCGCGCAGGCAATCGACTCGTATTCGCCGCGGCTCGTCGCGCTCGCGGGGTTCATGCGCGTGCTCACGCCGGCTTTCGTCTCGCGCTTCGCCGGGCGCCTGATGAACATCCATCCGTCCCTGCTGCCCGCGTTCCCGGGTCTGGATACGCACAGCCGCGCGCTCGCGGCGGGGGTGAAGCTGCACGGCTGCACCGTGCATTTCGTCACCGCCGACCTCGACCACGGCCCGATCGTGATCCAGGCAGCGGTGCCGGTCCTGCCCGGCGACACCGCGCAGACGCTCGCGGCGAGGGTGCTCGCGCAGGAGCATCGGGTGTACCCGCGCGCGATTCGCTGGTTCCTCGAGGGCAGGCTCGTCATCGCGGACGGCGTCGTGCGCGTTGAAGGAAACGATGCGCAGCTCGTTCTTGCCGATCGCGATTAGCCTGCCGCTGGCAGCGGCCGCAGCGCCGCCGGCGCGCCTCGAGGTCGCCTACGAGGTCGCGCGAAACGGCACCGCCGTGGCCGAGGTGACCGATCGCCTCGAGCACGACGGCCGCGCCTACCGGCTGGAGCAGTCGTGGAAGGGCAAGGGCGTTTTCGCGCTGCGCGGCGAGGCGCAGCGCTCGAGCCGCGGCGCGATCGCCGGAAAGGAACTGCGACCTCACGAGTTCGAGGACCGGCGCACCGGCCGGCCGGCGGCGCGCGCGCTGTTCGGCTGGGAGGCGAAGACGCTGACGCTGCAGTACAAGGACGGACCGGAGACCCGGCCGCTTCCGCCTCGCGCGCAGGACCGGCTCTCGTTCCTGTGGAGTTTCGCGTTCGACCCGCCGCGCGGGCAGCCCGTCATCCTCAGCGTGGCCGACGGCAAGGGCGTCTCCCGGTACGTCTACCGGAGCGCGGGGCGCGAGCGCATCCGCACTCCCGCGGGCGCGTTCGAGGCTCTCAAGCTGGCGAAGCAGAAGGACGGCGCCGACGATCGCGGCACCGAGGTCTGGCTGGCGGCGGACCGGCACTACGTCCCGGTGCGCATCGTCGTTACCGAGAAGGACGGCACGCGCATCGAGCAGGTCGCGGTGCGCATCGCGGCGCCGTGAGGGCGTCGCCGGCGCTGCTGACGCACGCCGCGGCGGCCGTCGGCGAGCTGTTGCGCCTTTCGGGCCCGGCGGACCAGGCGCTCTCGGCGTACTTCCGCCGGCATCGCACCCTCGGGCAGCGCGACCGCGCCTTCGTCGCCGAGGTCGCCTACGCCGTGCTGCGTCGCCGGCGCTCCCTCGAGGCCGCAGCGGGCTGCGCCGCGCCGCGCGATCTCGTCGTAGCCGCGCTCGCGAAGGTGTTCGGGCTTTCGGGACGCGCGCTTCACGACGACGAATCGACAGTCGCTCGAGTAAAGGCGAGTTCCGCGGATTCCTTGCCTGCGGCGGTGCGGGCGGACTTGCCGGATTGGCTTTGGGAGCGGCTCGCGCTCGAGCAGGGCGAAGGCGAGACCGCGCGGATCGCGCTCGGCCTGCTCAATCCCGCGCCGCTCGACCTGAGGGTGAATCTGGCGAGGATCTCGCGCGACGAAGCGCTTTCGGCCCTGAAGCTCGAGGCGAGCAACACGCCCTACAGCCCCTGCGGCATTCGGCTTGCCGGAAAGCCGCAGATCAACGCGCATCCGCTTTTCAAGAGCGGCGCGATCGAGGTCCAGGACGAGGGGAGCCAACTGCTTGCCTATCTGGTCGCTCCGCGGCGCGGCGAGATGGTGGCCGACTTCTGTGCCGGAGCGGGCGGCAAGACGCTCGCGCTCGCGATGCTGATGCGCGGTACCGGGCGCGTGTATGCGATGGACGTGTCGGTGCGGCGCCTGGCGGAGCTCGCCCCGCGCGCGCGCCGCGCCGGCGTGCCGAACGTGCATCCGATCGCGCTTTCCTCCGAAAACGACCCGCGCGCCAAGCGCCTCGCGGGCAAGCTCGATCGCGTCCTGGTCGATGCGCCGTGCAGCGGGTTCGGGACGCTGCGCCGCAACCCGGATCTCAAGTGGCGCTACGGGCCCGAGCGCGTGGCGGCGCTCGCCGGGCAGCAGTTCCGAATTCTTTGCGCTGCCGCGAGGCTCGTGAAGCCGGGCGGGCGCCTGGTGTACGCGACGTGCAGCGTCCTGAGGGAAGAGAACGAGGAGGTCGCGGAACGTTTCGAGCGCGAAGTCGCCGGCTTCGAGCCGCTCGCCTGCGGCACGATCCTCGAGCAGCAGCGAATCCCGCTGCGGCAGGGCAAGTACTTGCGGCTGTGGCCGCACGTGCACGGCACGGACGGCTTCTTCGCTGCGGCATTCGCGCGCCCCTAGGGCGAGCCATCCTCCCGGGTATAAGGCTCGCGCAGGTGTACCGGCCCCGCGGCGCGCTTGCGCATGCGGATGTTGAGCAGCTCGACCGCCACCGAGAACGCCATGGCGAAATAGACGTAACCCTTCGGCACCTCGTGACCGAGCCCTGCCGCGACGAGCACCACGCCCACGACCACCAGGAAGGCGAGCGCGAGCATCTTGATCGTCGGATGCGCCGAAACGAAGCGGCCGATCGCGCCCGCGAAGGCGACCATCAGACCGACCGACGCGATTACCGCGGCTATCATCACCTCGATCTGCCGAACCATTCCGACCGCGGTAATGATCGAATCCAGCGAGAACACGAGGTCGATGACCATGATCTGGGCGACGACCGCGGCGAAGCTGGCGCGCACTGCCGCCGAAGCGCCGCCTTCCTCGCCCTCGAGCAGCTGGTGGATCTCGCCGACGCTCTTCCACAGCAGGAACAGTCCCCCCCCGGCCAGGATGAGGTCGCGCCCGGAGACGTCGCGGCCGAACGCGGTGAACAGCGGCGCCGAGACGCCGATGATCCAGGCGAGCGCGACCAGCAGCGCGATGCGCATGAACATGGCCATGAAAAGGCCGAGCCTGCGCGCGAGTTCGCGCTGCGCGGCCGGAAGCTTGTCGACCAGGATGGAAATGAAGATCACGTTGTCTATGCCGAGCACCAGCTCGAGCGCGGTTAGCGCGGCGAACGCGATCCAGGCCTGGGGGTCGGTCAGCAGGTCGATCATTTGTGGCCTCGCGACGATCGGGGCAGAAGGCGGCGGTTCGGTAAACTAGCACGCCACCATGAACAACAACGCGATCGGCGTGCTGCTGGCCGACGTCTGGAAGGACCTGGGGGAGCCGGGCGTTCTCTGGCAGGTCGCGGTGCTCGCGCTCTGCGTGCTCGGGGCCTGGACGCTCGGCCGATTGTTCCAATGGCGTGCGCCCGAGGAGAGCCCGCTTGCGCTGAAGCGCGGCGCGGCTGCGTTCCGCCGGGTCGTGTTCCCGCTCACGGCCTCCGCGCTGCTGGCCGCCGGGCGCGCGGCGCTCGCGCCGTGGCAGGGCACGAGCCTGCTCGCGCTGATGATCCCGATCTTCGCGTCGCTCGCCGGGATCCGGTTCTCGGTGTACCTGCTGCGGATCGCGTTCGCACGCGCGCTGTGGCTGGACGCTTTCGAGCGCGCAATCGCAACGCTAGTCTGGGGTGCGCTCGCGCTGCATCTCACGGGGCTCCTACCGGAGATCATCGTCTGGCTCGAGGGCGTCGCGATCAGCTTCGGCAAGGAAAGCCTCTCGCTCTGGGCGCTCGCGACGGCCGTCTTCTGGGTCGCCGTGTCGCTGCTCCTCGCGCTCTGGGCGGGAAGCGCGCTCGAGGCGCGGCTGATGCGAGCCGAGGCGCTGCACGCGAACCTGCGCGTCGTGTTCGCGCGGCTCGGCAAGGCGGCGCTGGTGGTGATCGCCGTCGTCACGGTGCTGCCGCTGCTCGGCGTGGATCTCACCGTGCTGTCGGTGTTCGGCGGCGCGCTCGGGGTGGGACTGGGGCTGGGCCTGCAGAAGATCGCGTCGAACTACGTGTCGGGCTTCATCATCCTGCTCGACCGATCGATCCGGCTCGGCGACGTGATCACGGCCGACGGCCAGCACGGCGTGGTGACGCGGATCACGACGCGCTACGTCGTGCTGCGCGCGCTCACCGGTGTCGAGGCGATCATTCCCAACGACACGCTGGTGACGACATCGGTGCTGAACCATTCATACAGCGACAGGAAGATCCGGCTCGCGGTAAGAGTGCAGGTCGCCTACGACAGCGATCTCGCTCTGGTCGAGCAGCTGCTGCTGGAGGTCGCGCGGCGCCAGCCGCGGGTCCTGCGAGAGCCTGAGCCGACCGCGCAGCTCGTGAGCTTTGCCGACAGCGGCCTTGAGTTCGAGGTCGGGTTCTGGATCGAGGACCCGGAAAACGGCACGCAGAACCTGCGCTCCGACGTGAGCCTCGGGATCCTTCGCGAATTCCGCTCGCGGGGAGTCCAGATTCCCTTTCCGCAGCGCGAGGTTAGGATGCTGCAGGGCGGAACGCCGAAGTAGGCGGGGGACATGCCGTCAAATCAGCTTGCGGCCCGGGGCGGTTCACGTAGAATTCGCGCGGCTGTCATCACAACGAGATAAATCCCCTTGATCCTTTTTTCCGGTTTTCTGGACCTCCCCTGGTGGGGCCTGGTGCTCGCCGCGCTCGGCCTCACGCACGTCACCATCGCCGCGGTCACCATCTTCCTGCACCGCTGCCAGGCGCATCGTGCCCTGGAGCTCCATCCCGCGGTGTCGCATTTCTTCCGGCTCTGGCTCTGGCTGACCACCGGCATGGTGACGCGCGAGTGGGCGGCGATCCACCGCAAGCACCACGCCAAGTGCGAGACGCCCGAGGATCCGCACAGCCCGCAGGTCTACGGCATCAACCGCGTGCTCTGGACGGGCGTGTTCCTCTACGTGAAGGAGGCGTACAACCGCGAGACGATCGAGCGCTACGGTCATGGCACGCCGGACGACTGGATCGAGCGCAACATCTACTCGAAGTTCGCGATCCTCGGCCTGACGCTCATGGGCACGGCCGACATCATGCTCTTCGGCATCCTGCCGGGCCTCGCGATCTTCGCCGTCCAGGTAGTGTGGATCCCGTTCTGGGCGGCCGGCGTGATCAACGGCGTCGGCCACTGGTTCGGCTATCGCAACTGGGACACGCCGGCGCCGGATGCGAGCACCAACATCGTTCCCTGGGGCGTGCTGATCGGGGGCGAGGAGCTGCACAACAACCATCACGCATTCCCGGCCTCGGCAAAGCTCTCGTCGAAGTGGTACGAATTCGACATCGGCTGGCTCTACATCCGGATCCTCGAGGCGCTCGGCCTCGCGAAGGTGAAGAAAGTCGCGCCGACGCCGAAGTTTTCCGCGCCGAAGCCGGTGTGCGACCTGCAGACGCTGCAAGCCGTGATCGCGAACCGCTACGACGTGCTGCAGCGCTTCGCGAAATCGCTCAGGCGCACCTACGCGGAAGAGCTGGAACGGCTCCGCCGCTGGTCGCCGCAGGAGGCCGAGGCGCTCCGTCCGCTGAAGGGCCATTTCGCGCGTCTGCAGAAGCTGACCGCGACCGAGCGAGCGCGGCTCGCCGAGGCGCTGAAGAACTCGCGCGCGCTGACGGTCGCGACGGCCATGCACGACGAGCTGGCGGCGCTTTGGGAGCGCTCCAGCGCGACCAAGGAGCAGCTCGTGAAGCAGCTTCAGGACTGGTGCCAGCGGGCCGAGGCGAGCGGGGTGGGGCACCTCGCCGAGTTCTCGCGGCGGCTGCGCTGCTATGCGTAGACAGTAAGTACCGGCGAAAAAGAAAAAGCCCGCGAAAGCGGGCTTTTTTGTCCGCGGCCGAACGGTTACTTCAGCTTCGTTTCCTTGTACAGCACGTGCTTGCGTGCCTTCGGGTCGTATTTCCTGATTTCCAGCTTGTCCGGCGTGGTGCGCCTGTTCTTGGTCGTGGTGTAGAAATGGCCGGTGCCGGCGCTCGACTCCAGCTTGATCTTCTCTCTCATGGCGGGCTCCTCAGGCGGCCTTGCGGCGGGCGGCGATCTCGGCGAGCACCGCCTCGACGCCGACCTTGTCGATCTTTCGCAGACCGGCGGTCGAGACGCGCAGCCGCACCCAGCGGTTCTGGCTCTCGACCCAGAAGCGGCGGTAATGCAGGTTCGGCTGGTACAGGCGCCTGGTCTTGTTGTTCGCGTGCGAGACGAGATTCCCCTTCATCGGCTTCTTGCCGGTGACCTGGCAGACTCGGGACATGGCGACTCCGGAATTTCGCGAAAGGCGCGAATTATAGCGAAAAAACCGGTCCGGAGCCCGGATGTTCAGAGCAACCCCCGCTCGGCGAACGAGAGGCACTGGTGGCCCGCGACCACGAAGTGGTCGAGCACCTTCACGTCGACCAGCGCGAGCGCTTCCTTGAGGCTTCGGGTGAGGAGCTCGTCGGCCCGGCTCGGCTGCGCCACGCCGGAAGGGTGGTTGTGCGCGAAGATCACCGCCGCTGCGTTCGCCCGGAGCGCCGCCTTGACGATCTCGCGCGGGTAGACCGAGGTATGGCCGAGCGTCCCGCGGAAAATCTCCTCGCATGCGATCACGCGGTGCTGCGAATCCAGCCACAGGCATACGAACACCTCGTGCTCCTTCGCCGCGATCGCGAGCCGCAGGTAGTCGCGGACCGCAGCGGGCGAGGCGAGCGCGATTCCCGCGCGCAGCTCCTCGCCCAGGCACCGCCGCGCGATCTCGAGCACGGCCTCGAGCTGGGCGCGCTTGGCCGAGCCGACCCCCTTGACCCGCGAGTCCCGGGAGCGCAGCAGCCCTCCCAGACCCCCGGCTCCGGCGAGGAGCTCCCTCGCGAGCGCCACCGCGCTCTTGCCGCGCACGCCGGTGCGCAACAGCACCGCGAGCAGCTCGGCATCGCTCAAGGCCGCGGCACCGAGCGCGAGCAGCCGCTCGCGCGGACGCTCCTCGGCCGGCCAGTCGGAAATCGCCATGCCCTCCCCTTTCCCGTAGAATCCGCTGTCCCATTAACGGCTTGGCCGCGATTGCGATGACGCTGAAGGGCAAGCGGATCCTGCTCGGGCTGACCGGCGGCGTCGCCGCCTACAAGGCGGCCGAACTCGGGCGGCTGCTCGTCAAGGCGGGCTGCGATGTGCGGGCCGTGCTCACGGAGGCGGCGACCCGCTTCGTCGGGATGGCGACGATGCAGGCGCTGACCGGGCAACCTGCCTGGAGTGACCTCTGGGACGAGCGCGTGCCGGACAGCATGGGCCACATCGAGCTCTCGCGCGATCGCGACCTTATCGTGGTTGCACCTGCGAGCGCCGATTTCCTCGCCAAGCTCGCGCACGGGCTCGCCGACGATCTGCTTTCGACTGTGGCGCTTGCGCGCCGCTGCCCGCTGCTCGTGGCGCCCGCGATGAATGCCGGGATGTGGGAAAACCCGGCGACCCGGAGAAACGTGTGCGCGCTGCGCGACGACGGCGTGCTGGTCGCGGGCCCCGCGGCCGGAGACCAGGCCTGCGGCGAAACCGGCATGGGCCGGATGCTCGAGGCCGCCGAGTTGCTGGCCGAGATCGAGGCGTTCTTTCAGCCGAAATCGCTCGCAGGGAAGCGGGTGCTCGTCACTGCCGGGCCGACCGAGGAGCCGATCGACCCGGTGCGCGTCATCACCAACGCGAGCTCGGGAAAGATGGGATTCGCGATCGCGCGCGCGGCGCGCGAGGCGGGCGCGGAGGTGACGCTGATCGCAGGGCCGGTGTCGCTCGCTACGCCGGCGGGCGTGGTCCGGACCGACGTGCGCACGGCCGGACAGATGCTCGAAGCGGTGAAGGGCGCGCTCAAGGGCTGCGACGTGTTCGTCTCGGTCGCCGCAGTCGCCGACTACCGCGTCAAGAGCCCATCGGCGCAGAAGATCAAGAAATCCGGCGGCAAGCCCGCGCCGCTCGAGCTCGTCGAGAACCCCGACATCCTGGCGTGGGTCGCGCGGCGGAAGGACCGGCCGTTCTGCGTCGGCTTCGCCGCCGAGAGCGAGCGCCTCGCGGCGCACGCCGTCGAGAAGCGCGCGAAGAAAGGCATACCGCTCATCGCCGCGAACCTCGCGCGCGAGGCGCTTGGCGCCGATGAAAACGAGATCACGCTGTTCGACGACGCGGGTGAGCACCCGCTCGGTCGCGGCCCGAAGATCGAGCTCGCGAGGAAGCTCGTGGCGCACATCGCGGCGATGCTCGCGGGCGGAAGGCGGGGCCGATGAAGCGCTTGCAGGTCAAGGTTCTCGACCCCCGGATGCGGGACAATCTCCCCGCCTATGGATCGCCCGGAGCCGCCGGGCTCGACCTGCGCGCCTGCCTCGATTCGGCGCTCACACTCGCGCCGGGCGAGAGCCGCCTCGTGCCCTCGGGAATCGCAATCCACCTCGGCGATCCGGGGTACGCGGCGCTCGTGCTGCCGCGCTCGGGCCTGGGCTCGAAGTACGGCATCGTGCTCGGCAATCTGGTAGGGCTGATCGACTCCGACTACCAGGGACAGGTGCTCATCTCGGTCTGGAACCGGGGCGGCGCGCCCTACACCATCCAGCCGATGGAGCGCATCGCGCAGCTCGTCGTGGTGCCGGTGCGGCAGGTCGCGTTCGAGGTCGTGGAGGAATTCGAGGCCTCGAGCCGCGGCGCGAGCGGCTTCGGAAGCTCAGGCAAGCACTGAAAAAAGAAAACCCGCCTCGCGGCGGGTTTTCCGGGGCGCTTCGGAATCAGCCCAGCAGGTCGAACCAGATGGCGTCGGCCCACGCGCGGGCATAGGCGCCTTCCTTGACGCTCGGCGCCGGAGACAGCCCGCCCGCGCCTTTCACCGTCACCATCGTCTTCTGCGCCTTGTCGTAGGCGTGCACCGAGGCGACGTGCACGACCTCCCGGTCGTTGATCCAGCTGTAGCACGTGTTCGCGATCATCGGCTCGTCGTTCACCGCGCGCCCGGTCATCAGCGCCACGATCGCGTCCGCCACGATCTTGCCGTGCTGGTTCGCCATGTGGCCGGATTTCGGCATCAGCGGCGCCGACAGCGTTGCATCGCCGATGACGTGCACGTTCTTGGCCGCGGTCGATTCCGCCGTCAGCCAGTCCACGCCGCACCAGCGGTTGTTGACGTTCATCACGCCGGCGCGGCGCGCGATGTCGCCCGCGCGCTGCGGCGGAATCACATTGAGGACGTCCGCACGCTGCTTGTCGCCGATGAAGATCGCGGTGTTGGTCTTAACGTCCACGTCCTGCAGCTCATGGTTGGGCCGGTACTCTATGAGGCCCTTGTATTGCCCGTTCCAGGCGGCCATGAACAGTCCCTTCTTCGACGTCACGTCCGGATTGCCGTCGAGGATGATCACCTTCGACCTCGGCTTGTGGGTCTTGAAGTAGAGCGCGACCTGGCAGGCGCGCTCGTACGGCCCCGGCGGGCAGCGATAGGGCGCTTTCGGAATCACCAGCGCGTACACGCCGCCGTCCTTCATCGCCTCGAGCTGCGCGCGCAATGCCACGGTCTGGGGACCGGCCTTCCAGGCGTGCAGGATGTGGCGCTGGGCGTCGGCGTTGTTCAGGCCGGGGATCGTCTCGTACATGAAGTCGATTCCCGGAGCGAGAACCAGCCGGTCATACGGGAGCGTCGTGCCGCCGGCGAGCGTCACGACCTTCTTCGCCGTGTCCACGCCGGTCGCCTCGCCGCGCACCACCTTGACGCCGTGGTTCGGCCCGAGCCTGTTATAGCCCACCGTGAGCTCGTTGATCTTCATGGTGCCGGCGAGCACGCGGTTGGAGAACGGGCACGAAACGAACTCGGCGTTGCGCTCCACGAGCGTCACGTCGATGCTCGGCGCCCACATGCGGATGTACTTCGCCGCGGTCGCGCCACCGAAGCCGCCGCCGATGACGACCACGCGGCCCGCCGAGCCCGGGGTCGTCGCGCAGCCGGTGAGCGAGGAGATGCCGGCCACCGCGCCGGTGGCCGCCGCTGCCTTGAGGAAGTCGCGCCTGCTGATGTTGGACATGGATTTTTCCTCCGCGGCTAGCGCTTCTGGCGCGAAAAGTAATCGGCGATGCGCTCGAGCTGCTCGTCGGAGTAGCCCTTCGCGTGCTGATGCATCACCGTCGGTTTCTTCGTGCCCGTGCCGGTCTTGAACTCCTTGAGCGACTTGAGCAGATCGGCCTTGGGCTTGCCCGCGAGCGCCGGGAACTCGTCGGCCTCGCTTCGGCCGTCGGTTCCGTGGCAGGCGGCGCAGCTCGCGGCCCACGCCCGAGCCTTGTAGTCCTGCGCTTCGCTTCCTGCCGACCAGCCCGCCAGCGCTCCGAGCGCGAGCGGCATCCAGACGGCGTTCCTGACCCACCGCGTGCGTTGCATTCTCTCCTCCCGAAAAAGACGACAGAAAAGTCTAGCCCAAACCGACACCGTTGGGCTCAAGCGGGGGCGACCGATTTTTTTTCTCGGGCGATCAAAAACCTCCCTGCCTGGCGAAGGGCTATTTGATAACCGTTATCACGAGGCGCGACAGATAGTCGGCGACGGCTTCCACGTCCTCGTCACTGTAGTCCCGAACTTCCTTGCGCATGGTGCGGTTGGCGTTGCGCCGCACGCCGTCGCGGATCTCGCGGATCTGACGCACGAGATAGTTGAAGTGCTGGCCGGCGAGCGCCGGATAGGTCTCCGCGTCGTCGCCTTCGCCCTGCCGCCCGTGGCAATCCCGGCAGTTCCGGTCGTACAGCCGGGCCCCGCGCTCGAGGTCCGTCCCCGGGCCCTTGCCGTTGTCGGACGGGGGCTTGAGGCCGTGCAGATAGGCGGCGATGTCCGCCATCTCCTGCACGTTCACCACGCGGGCGGTGATGAAAGGGTGCATCTTGGGGTTGTCGCGTTGCCCGGCCCGGATGTCGGCCATCTGCTTGAGGAGCACCGCGACGTGCTGGCCCGCGAGCTGCGGATAGGCGCCGTCCGGCCGTCCTGCGCCGTCCGGCCGGTGGCAGCCCTGGCAGACTTCGTAGGCGACGCGGCCGCGCGCAGGGTCGGCCTTGAGCTTCAGCGCCTCCTCGAGCTCGCCCGCAGCGGCGCTCGTCGCGCAGCCGATCAGCAGCAGCAGGGCGGCGGCCTTCATTTCATCCCCGCGATGTATTCGGAAACGGCCTCCATCTCCTTCTCGGTCATGCGCACGGCGAGCGACTGCATGACGAGGCCGCGGTCATTCTCGCGCTTGCCGTCCTTGAAATCCTTGAGCTGGCGCAACGTGTACTCGGCGTGCTGACCGGCGACGCGCGGAAAGCGCGCCGTGCCGGCGCCGTCGGGGTAGTGGCAGCCGGAGCACGAGGGAACGCCGGTCAGCTCGTTGCCGTCGGTGTAGATTTTTTTTCCGAGCTCGAGGAGCTCGGGCCGGCGGACCTCGCCGGGCGCGGGCTTTTGCGCGCTGTAGTGCGCGGCGAGCGACTCGATGTCCGGGTCGGACAGGGCCTCGACCATCGCCTCCATGATGTCGCTGCGCCGGCGCTTCGCCTTGTAGTCGAGCAGCTGCTTGCGCAGGTACTGCGGGTGCAGGCCGGCGAGCTTCGGGTTCAGCGCGATCGTGCTGTTGCCGTCCGCTCCGTGGCAGGAAATGCAAAGCCGGGCGACGATTTCGGCGCCCTTCGCCGGATCGGCGCCAGGAGCCGGCTGACCCGAGGCGGGGAGCGCGAGGAGCGCGGATGCGAGGCTGAAGGCGGCGCGTTTCATCGAGGCGGCCGCAATCTAGCAATGCCCCGGCGTTCGCGCCAGAACAATCCGGCAATGGGGAAATAAAAAGGGCCGCGGCGGGCGACCCTCCCGGATCAGGCGACCGGCTGGGCGGCCGCGGGCGGCCGCGCCGGGGCCGGCGCCTCGAAGCGCAGCGCGATCCTCTCGCCGTCCTCGACGTCGATCGTGACCCGGCCGCCGTGCTGGAGCTTGCCGAAGAGCAGCTCGTCGGCGAGCGCGCGCCGCACCGTGTCCTGGATCAGGCGCGCCATCGGCCGCGCTCCCATCAAGGGGTCGAAGCCCTTCTTCGCGAGATGCTCCTTCAGCGCCTGGGTGAAATGCGCCTCGACCTTTTTCTCGGCGAGCTGCTCCTCGAGCTGCATCAGGAACTTGTCCACGACGCGCAGGATGATCTCGTGGTCGAGCGCGCGGAACGAGATGATCGCGTCCAGCCGGTTCCTGAACTCGGGCGTGAACATCTTCTTGATCGCTTCCATCTCGTCGCCCGCCTGCCTGGTGGCGGTGAAGCCCATCGACGGACGCGCGAGCGACTCCGCCCCCGCGTTGGTGGTCATGATGATCACCACGTTGCGGAAATCGGCCTTGCGCCCGTTGTTGTCGGTGAGCGTGCCGTGGTCCATCACCTGGAGCATCACGTTGAAGATGTCGGGGTGCGCCTTCTCGATCTCGTCGAGCAGCAGCACCGCGTACGGCTTCTTGGTGATCGCCTCGGTGAGCAGCCCGCCCTGCTCGAAGCCGACGTACCCCGGCGGCGCGCCGATGAGGCGGCTCACCGCGTGCCGTTCCATGTACTCCGACATGTCGAAGCGGATGAGCTCGATGCCCATGCAGTATGCGAGCTGGCGCGCGACCTCGGTCTTGCCCACGCCGGTCGGCCCGCTGAAGAGGAACGACCCGATCGGCTTCTGCGGGTTGCCGAGCCCCGAACGTGCCATCTTGATCGCCGCGGCGAGCGCCTCGATCGCCTTGTCCTGGCCGAACACGACCGCCTTCAGGTCTCGGTCGAGGTTCGCGAGCGCGCTGCGGTCGTCGGTGCTGACGCTCCGGGGCGGGATGCGCGCGATCTTGGCGATGATCTCCTCGATCTCCGACTTGCCGATGACCTTTTTCTGCTTGGCCCTGGGGGCGATGCGCTGTGCCGCGCCCGCCTCGTCGATCACGTCGATCGCCTTGTCGGGGAGGTGCCGGTCGTTGATGTATTTGGCCGAGAGCTCGGCCGCGCTCGCGAGCGCGTTGGCCGTGTACTTGACGCTGTGATGCGCCTCGAACCGGGTCTTCAGGCCTTTCAGGATCTCGACCGTTTCCTCGACCGAAGGCTCGACCACGTCGATCTTCTGGAAGCGGCGCGAGAGCGCGTGGTCCTTTTCGAACACGCCGCGGTACTCGTTGTAGGTGGTCGCGCCGATGCACTTGAGGCTGCCCGTCGAGAGCGCGGGCTTGAGAAGGTTCGAGGCATCGAGCGTGCCGCCCGAGGCCGCGCCCGCGCCGATCACGGTGTGGATCTCGTCGATGAACAGGATCGCGTTCGGGTTGTCCACGAGCTGCTTGAGCACCGCCTTGAGGCGCTGCTCGAAGTCGCCGCGGTACTTGGTGCCGGCGAGCAGCGCGCCCATGTCAAGGGCGTAAACCGTGCACTTGGCGAGCAGGTCGGGGACGCTGCCCTCGACGATGCGGCGCGCAAGCCCCTCGGCGATCGCAGTCTTGCCGACGCCCGCCTCGCCCACCAGGAGCGGGTTGTTCTTGCGCCGCCGGCACAGCGTCTGCACCACCCGCTCGAGCTCCTTCTCGCGGCCGATCAGGGGATCGATCTTGCCGGCGAGCGCGAGCGCATTCAGGTTCTGGGTGTAATTGTCGAGCGGGCTGTTGGCGGTCTGGCTCTCGCTTTCCTGCTCGTTCTCCTGCTCGCTCTTGCCCTGGTGCGGCTGCGGCGTCTTCGTGATGCCGTGCGAGATGTAGTTCACGACGTCCAGGCGCGTGATCCCCTGCTGCTGCAGGAAGTACACCGCGTGCGAATCCTTCTCGCCGAACATCGCCACCAGCACGTTCGCCCCCGTGACCTCCTTCTTGCCGGACGACTGCACGTGCAGGATCGCGCGCTGGATCACGCGCTGGAACCCGAGCGTCGGCTGAGTGTCCACTTCGCGGTCCTGCGCGATGCGCGGGGTCTGCTCGGCGACGTGCTGGGCGAGCTGCTTGCGAAGCTCGTCCATGTTGGCGCCGCAGGCGCGCAGCACCTCGGCCGCGGTCGGGTTGTCCAGCAGCGCGAGCAGCAGGTGCTCGACGGTGATGAACTCGTGGCGCTTCTGGCGCGCCTCGACGAACGCCATGTGCAGGCTGACTTCGAGCTCCTGGGCGATCATGCTAGGTTTCCTCCATCACGCACTGCAGCGGGTGCTGGTGCTTGCGCGAGTACGCGGCCACCTGCTGGACTTTCGTAGAGGCGACGTCCCGGGGATACACCCCGCAGACCCCGATGCCCTCGCGGTGAACCTTGAGCATGACCTGGGTGGCGCGCTCGCGCGTCATGCCGAAGAACTTCTGCAGCACCACGACGACGAACTCCATCGGGGTGTAATCGTCGTTCAGCAGCATGACCTTGAACATCGGCGGGGGCTTGAGCTTCGCCTTGCGAGCCTCGA
Source organism: Betaproteobacteria bacterium (assembly GCA_037443705.1). GTDB lineage: Bacteria > Pseudomonadota > Gammaproteobacteria > Burkholderiales > SG8-39 > 2-02-FULL-66-14. The sequence goes on from JBBINV010000004.1 coordinate 74,075, forward strand.
GTACCGCGTCGTCCCTTTGCTGCGTGGACATGTGGCGAAGTTTCCCGGATTCCGCGCTCCGTCTGCAGTGTGTTAGTGACCCAAGCGCACGAATTAGTGCCCGTCTTCGGTCAATCCTAGCCAATGCCGCCCTCCAGCGCAACGCGCGGCAAGAGCCAAAACGCGCCTCTTATCACGGAGATGGGCGCCCGAGCGCCACTTGACGGGTCCGCCGAAGGCGCGTAAAAGCCGCCCTGTGTTTGGATTCAGGCTGTCCTGTAACGCCATTGGTAAGGGCGGCGGGGTCGTGAGTTTCAAGCATGGCCCGGGCGAGCCGCCCGGAAGTTCAAACCAACAGAAGGAAGCAGCGATGGCTACAGGCACCGTGAAGTGGTTCAACGACGCGAAGGGCTACGGCTTCATCACGCCGGACGACGGCAGCGAAGACCTGTTCGCTCACTTCTCCGCGATCAATATGCAGGGCTTCAAGACCCTCAAGGAAGGCCAGAAGGTGAGCTTCGACGTCGTGCAGGGCCCGAAAGGCAAGCAGGCGTCCAACATCCAGAAGGTCTAGACACCGCTTCACCGACCGGAAAGCCGCCTGCGGGCGGCTTTCCTGCTTTCTACATCCGTTCGATCATCGCCTGCCCGAACCCGGAGCAGGACACCTGCTTCGCGCCCTGCATCAGGCGCGCGAAATCGTAGGTCACGACCCTGTCGGATATCGCCTTCTCCATCGAGCGCACGATCACGTCCGCGGCTTCGACCCAGCCCATGTGGCGCAGCATCATCTCGGCCGACAGGATCTCCGAGCCCGGGTTGACGTAGTCCTTGCCGGCGTACTTGGGCGCGGTGCCGTGGGTCGCCTCGAACATGGCGACCGAGTCCGAGAGGTTCGCGCCCGGCGCGATGCCGATGCCGCCGACCTGGGCGGCGAGCGCATCCGAAATGTAGTCGCCGTTCAGGTTGAGGGTCGCGATCACGTCGTATTCCGCGGGCCGCAGCAGGATCTGCTGCAGGAAAGCGTCGGTGATCACGTCCTTGACCACGATCTCCCGGCCCGATCTCGGGTTCCGGAAGCTGCACCAGGGGCCGCCGTCGAGCGGCTTCGCGCCGAATTCGCGTTGCGCAAGCTGGTAGCCCCAGTCGCGGAAGCCGCCCTCGGTGAACTTCTGGATGTTGCCCTTGTGCACGAGCGTCACCGACTTGCGGTCGTTGTCGACCGCATACTGCAGCGCCTTGCGGATCAGCCTCTCCGAGCCGTCGATCGAGACCGGCTTGATGCCGATCGCCGAGCTTTCGGGGAAGCGGATCTTCCTGACCTTCATTTCCTCGCGCAGAAACTTGATCACCTTCTGCGCCTCGGGGGTCTTCGCCGCCCACTCGATGCCGGCGTAGATGTCCTCGGCGTTCTCGCGGAAGATCACCATGTCGGTCTTCTCGGGCTCCTTGAGCGGGCTTGGCACGCCCTTGAAGTAGCGCACGGGCCGCAGGCAGACGTAGAGGTCCAGCTCCTGGCGCAGCGCCACGTTGATCGAGCGGATGCCGCCGCCGACCGGCGTCGTGAGCGGCCCCTTGATCGAGACCACGTATTCCTTCGCCGCCGCGAGCGTCTCTTCGGGGAGCCAAACGTTCTCGCCGTAGACCTTGCAGGATTTCTCGCCCGCGTACATTTCCATCCACACGATCTTCTTTTTCTCTCCGTAGGCCTTCTTCACCGCGGCGTCGACCACCTTGAGCATCACCGGGGTGATGTCGACGCCGGTACCGTCGCCTTCGATGTAGGGGATGACGGGCCGGTCGGGCACGGCGAGCGAGCAGTCCTTGTTGACGGCGATTCGCTCGCCGCCCGAGGGAACCTTGATGTGCTGGTAGGCCATGGCTGGGTCCTCCGCCGGAGGCTTTCAGATAAAAGATATATTATATAAGACTTGCCTCGCCCCGTCGGTGCGCCCGGGGCGCGCCGGATGCGCCAGTGCATCATACGACGGCTTGCGGGAACAGGGTTGCGGGGCCGGTTGTGCGTCAAAACCCTTGTCATTACAATGACTTTTCAGGGGAGAGGTCCCGTCGGGGGCGGCCTGTCAACGCCGGAACGGCTCGCGCGTTGAGTAGCGAGCGGTGCTGCGGCGGCTCGCCGCGGCCCCCGAACCTGTCCAATCAGAGAGACGAGGAGCTACCGATGAGCAAACTGCTGACCATGATCGTCGCCGCGATGTTCGCCGCGGCCAGCGTCCAGGCCGTCGCGCAGGAGAAGAAGGAAGAGAAGAAGACGATGAAGGCGGACAAGGCGAAGAAGAAGGCCGCCGCCAAGAAGGAAGAGAAGAAGTAAGGAGCCACGAACCGGCAGGGGGTCGCGCGTGCGCGGCCCTTTTTCTGGTGGGCCGGCGGCGACGCCGGCTCGAGTTGATTGATCAATCAAACTACTCAAGGGAGCATCATGAAAAAGCTGCTGTCGATCCTCCTCGCCGCCATGTTCGCCGCGGTGAGCGTCCAGGCCGTCGCGCAAGCGAAGAAGGACGAGAAGAAAGAGGCGAAGAAGGAAATGAAGAAGGACGCGAAGAAGGACGAGAAGAAGTAGGCGCGGTGAAAGACGGGAAGGCCGCCTCCGGGCGGCCTTTCTTTCACGCTTTGCCCATCAAGGAGGGGTCATGAAGAAGCTCGTGTCCGTAGCCGTGGCGGCGCTTTTCGCCTTCGCCGCGCCCGCGATCGCCCAGGAAAAGAAGGAGTCGGTGACGACCAAGAAAGGCGAGACAGTCACCACCAAGAAAGGCGAGGCGGTCGGGACGAAGAAGATGAAGGAGAAGAAGGCCGAAGCCGCGCCGGCCGCCGCTCCGAAGAAGAAGGAGACGAAGAAGGCCGAGAGGCTGCCGAAGACGGCGCCGAAGACCAGGTCAGGCGAGACCGTCGGCACCAAGGAACCCAAGACCGAGAAGAAATAGCCCGCTTTTCCGGGCAAGCAAGGCAGGGGAGGTTTACCCTGCCTTTTCTTTTTTATGATGTCCAGAATCGTCATTGCGCTTGCCATCGTCGTAGCCGCTGCGCCGGCGCGTGCCGACCTGCCCGTCGTGGAGCTCACGGCAGGGATGCACCTCATCCGGGCCGAGGTCGCCGACACCTTCGGCGCGCGCATGCAGGGGCTGATGCACCGCACGGCCCTCGCGCAGAACGCCGGGATGCTGTTCGTGTTCGAGCGCGCGGAGGTGCAGTGCATGTGGATGAAGAACACGCTCATTCCGCTCTCGGTCGCGTTCATCGACGACGCGGGCGCGATCGTCGACATCGCCGACATGGCGCCGCAGACCGAGGACTCGCATTGCGCGAGCCGTCCGGTGCGCTATGCGCTCGAGATGAACCGCGGCTGGTTCGCCGCGCGCGGCATCAAGCCGGGGTTCCGCCTCAAAGGGATTCCCCGGCCCTAGTTTTCGCTACAGACCCGCGTTCTGCTGCGCCACCATGCAGTAGAGCATGGGGATCGAGAACATCGTGTTGAAGCGCGAGGTCAGCATTGCCAGGCGCGCGGCCGCGGCTTTTTCCGCCGCCTCGACCTGCACGATCCCGAGCGCCTTCTTCTGGTTCGGCCAGATGATGAACCAGACGTTGAACCACATCACGATCCCGAGCCACATGCCGACGCCGATGGCGTGGAAGGGCTTCTGCAGCGACAGCGCCGCGCCGATGTAGCCGTTCATCCACGCGAGCAAGAGCCCCGTCACGATCGTCGACATCGCCGCCCAGCGGAACCAGAAGAGCGCCTCCGGCGCGATGACTTTGCCGATGGCCGGCTTCTGCTCGTCGGGGATCTTGGGCATCGACGGGATCTGGACGAAGTTGAAGTACCACAGCAGCCCGATCCACATCACGCCCGAGAGCACGTGAAGCCAGCGCATGAAGAACCGCGACCAGTTCATGTCGACGCTGATCATCTGCCCGGTCCCGGCTCCGGCGACCAGGATGATGACGATGAGGAGAACTACCCCGGCGATGACGGTGCGGCCGAGGGACTGGAAGATCGCGCCCATGGGAACGCTCCCTGTTATTCGTTGATCGATATCAAAAAGTCTAGCACAGCCGTCAGTGGGGCGCGCCGACGATCCCGGTGGCCGCCGCCGCGAGAATCAGGATCTCCACGGCAACGACAAGGGCAAGCGCGCGCTCGCCGCGGCGCAGAAACGCGGGCAGCGCGCGCGCGTAGCACACGATCGTCACCAGGCCCAGAAGAACGATGCCGACGTAGTTCAGGTAGTCGCCATGGCGGGCGAGGGCGAGCCATCCCCAGCCCGCCGGGGCCGCGGCGGCGGCGCGGTACTGGTCGACCGGGAGCGACCACAGCTGCGCCAGGCGCTCGAACGGCACATGCGGCCCGACCAGCTCCGCCGCATAGACGATGAAGGTCACGATCAGCGCGGCCAGCGCGATCCGGGTGCCCCAGTCGAGCCACCGCGCATACGCCAGCTGCTCGGCCGGCACCGCGTGGTCGCGCGCCGCGCGGCGCTCCTTGCTTACGTCCATATCTCCAGTCCCTTGAGAAGGGCGCGCGCGCCGGCGAGCGCCAGCAGCCCGATCACGACCCTGCGCACCGTCGAGGCGTGCACGACGCGCAGCAGCCGGGCGCCGATTTTCGCTCCCAGCATCACGCCGACGATCGAGGGCGCGACCAGGACCGGCAGAACCGCGCCGCGGTTGATGTACACCCACGCCGCGGTGGTATCGACGACTGACAGCAGAAAACCGGAGGTTCCCACGGAAAGCTTGAGCGGCGCGCCCATGAGAAGGTTCAGCACCGGCACGTTCGCCCAGCCCGCGCCCAGCCCGAACAGGCCCGCGAGCACGCCGATGCCGGCGAACGCCACCAGGCCGGCCGGCGTGCGATGCACACGCCAATCGATGTCGCGGCCGCTCGCGGGGTCGTGGAACACCCCGTTCAAACGGAGCGCCGCGCTCAAGGCGTCCGGCGCACGCACTTCGGGAGTCTCGGATTTCTTGGCGCTCCACATGAGCGCCACGATGGCGAGGATCGTAACGCCGAGCGCCGTTTGCACGACGTTGGTCGGCAGCGCGAGCCCGATCATCGCGCCGGCGATCGAGGTCACCGATCCGACCAGCGCGAGCGGCATGGCGAGGCGCATGCTGGCGAGCCCGTTGCGCAGCAGCCCGGGCGCAGCGGACAGCGCGCCCGAGAGCGCGAGCAGCAGGCCTGCGGCGCGCACGAAGTCCAGGTGGAACGGAAAGAACCCGCCGACGATGGGCACGAACAGCACGCCTCCGCCCACCCCCGCGAGCACGCCGACCACGCCGATCGCGAACGATACGGCGAAGAGCGCGGCGGGCCAGATCCACCACGGCGCTGCGGCGGCGTCGGCCGCGGCCGCGGGCGCGGTCCAGGCAAGCGCGAGAAGAAGCAGGGCGATGCGAGTCAAGTCGCAGATATTCTCGCATGAGGGTCTTTCGCGGCCGCGCGGGATTCCGAATCGAGGCATAACTTTTCACGATATCCTTGCCGCGTGCCGAAGCTCGCCGCGAACCTGTCGATGCTGTTTCCGCAGCTCGGATTCCTCGACCGTTTCACCGCCGCGGCGCTCGCGGGGTTCCGATTCGTCGAGTACCAGTTCCCGTACGCTTTCGCGAAGGAAGAGGTCGCGGAAACGGCGCGCGAGGCCGGGGTGCGGGTCGTTCTGCACAATCTTCCGGCGGGCGACGCGGCCAAGGGCGACCGCGGCATCGCGTGCCTGCCCGGGCGCGTGAGCGAGTTTCGCGAGGGCGTGGAGCGCGCGATCGAGTACGCGAAGGCTGCGCGGTGCGAGCGATTGAATTGTCTTGCCGGAGTGGTGGAGCCATGGGCGGATCAGGCAAGGCACTTCGACACCCTGGTTGAGAACGTCCGCTTCGCGGCGCAACGGCTCGCTGCCGCCGGGCTTGACCTCATGATCGAGCCGATCAACACGCGCACCGTGCCCGGATTCTTCCTCACGAATACGCGCCAGGCGCTCGAGGTGCTCGATGCCGCGGGCGCGCCGAACGCCTACCTCCAGTACGACATCTTCCACATGCAGATCATGGAGGGGGACCTCGCGCGCACCATCGAGCGCCTGCTGCCGAGGATCGGGCACATGCAGCTTGCCGATGTGCCGGGGCGGCACGAGCCGGGCACCGGCGAGATCAACTTCCCGTGGCTGCTCGCGCACGTCGACCGCATCGGCTATCGCGGCTGGATCGGGTGCGAATACAATCCTCTCGGCGATACCGTGGAAGGTCTCGAGTGGGCGACGCCTTACCTGTAATCGATCGCGCAAGGCAGGAAAAGGTCGCGCGCGCGCTGCGCGAAATCCTGCCGGAGCGGGCCGTGCTCTGGCGCGAGGAAGACACGCGGCCCTACGAATGCGACGGCCTCACGGCCTATCGCCACATGCCGATGGTGGTGGTGCTGCCGGAGACGGAAGGCGAGGTGCAGAGAATTCTCAAGACCTGCCACGCCATGGACGTGCCGGTGGTGCCGCGCGGCGCGGGAACCGGGCTCTCGGGCGGCGCGCTGCCGCTCGGCGACGGGGTGCTCCTTTCGATGGCGAAGTTCATGCGCGTCCTGCGCGTGGACCCGGTGGCGAGAATCGCGGTGGTGCAGCCCGGGGTCAGGAATGCGGCGATCTCGGACATCGTCTCGCCGTTCGGCCTGTACTACGCGCCGGACCCTTCGAGCCAGATCGCCTGCTCGATCGGCGGCAACGTCGCCGAGAATTCGGGCGGCGTGCACTGCCTCAAGTACGGCCTCACGGTGCACAACGTGCTCAGGGTGCGCGGCTTCACCATGGAGGGCGAGCCGGTCGTCTTCGGCTCCGAGGCGCCGGACGCGCCCGGCTACGATCTCCTCGCGCTCGCGATCGGCTCCGAAGGGCTGCTCGCGGTGACGACCGAAGTCACGGTGAAGCTGCTTGCCAAGCCCGAGGCGGCGCGCGTCGTGATGGCCTCGTTCGATGATGTGGAGAAGGCGGGCAACGCGGTCGCCGCGGTGATCGCGGCCGGGATTCTGCCCGCGGGGCTCGAGATGATGGACAAGCCCGCGACCCGTGCGGTCGAGGAGTTCGTGCACGCGGGCTACGATCTGGAGGCGGCGGCGATCCTGCTGTGCGAGTCCGACGGCACGCCCGAGGAGGTCGAGGAGGAGATCGCGCGCGTGAAGGAGGTCCTCGCGGCGGCCGGCGCGACGCGCCTCGCGGTCTCGCGCGACGAGGCGGAGCGCCTGCGCTTCTGGTCGGGGCGCAAGGCGGCCTTTCCCGCGATGGGCCGCATCTCGCCCGACTATTACTGCATGGACGGCACGATCCCGAGGAAGCGCCTGGGCGAAGTGCTCGGCTTCATCGCCGCGATGGAGAAGAAGTACGGCCTCCGGTGCCCGAACGTGTTCCACGCGGGCGACGGCAACCTCCACCCGCTCATCCTGTTCGATGCCAACAACGCCGACGAACTGCGGCGCACCGAGCAGTTCGCCGCCGAAGTGCTCGAGAAGTGCGTGGAGGTCGGCGGCACGATCACCGGCGAGCACGGCGTGGGCGTGGAGAAGATCGACCAGATGTGCGTCCAGTTCACGCGCGACGAACTCGAAACCTTCCACGCGGTGAAGCGCGCCTTCGATCCGAAGGGCCTGCTCAATCCCGGCAAGGCGGTGCCCACGCTGCACCGCTGCGCGGAGTACGGCCGCATGCGCGTGCGCGGCGGCAAGCTCGCGTTTGCGGAGCTGCCGCGGTTTTGACGCTGCAAGCCCTACAGGAGCGCATCCGCGCGGCCGCCGCCGAAAAGCAGGCGTTGCGGCTTCGCGGCGGCGGCAGCAAGGACTTCTACGGCAACGCGCCCGCGGGGGAAGTCCTCGACACCCGAGGTTACTCGGGAATCGTGGAGTACGAGCCGGGCGAGCTCGTCGTGACCGCCAGGTGCGGAACGCCGCTGGCGGAACTGGAAGAGGTTCTGGGAAGGAAGAATCAGATCCTGGCGTTCGAGCCTCCCCATTTTGGCGACGGCGCGACGCTCGGCGGCTGCGTCGCGGCGGGGCTCTCGGGGCCGCGGCGCGCGAGCGCGGGCGCGGTGCGCGACTTCGTCCTCGGCGCAAGGATGATCGACGGCCGCGGGCGCCTGCTCGCGTTCGGCGGGCGCGTGATGAAGAACGTCGCCGGCTACGACGTCTCGCGCCTGCTCGTGGGATCGCTCGGCACGCTCGGCCTGATCGCGGAGGTCTCGCTCAAGGTCGCGCCGCGCCCGCAGGCCGAGACGACGCTGCGCCTCGAGATGTCGGAGGAGCGCGCGCTCGAAGCGGTGAACCGCTGGGCCGGGCAGCCGCTGCCCGTGTCGGCGACCGCGTGGCACGGCGGGGCGCTTCACGTGAGGCTTTCCGGCGCGAAGGCCGCGGTGCGCTCGGCCCGGGCGAAGGTGGGGGGAGAGAAGTTCGAGATCGAAGGATTCTGGGAATCGGTTCGGGAGCAGACTCTGACCTTCTTTCAGGGCGAGATTCCCCTTTGGCGCCTCTCGGTGCCGAGCGGCGCGGCGCGGCTCGCGGCCCCGGGCGCGCAGCTGATCGAGTGGAGCGGCGCGCTTCGCTGGCTGAAGACCGAAGCCGATGCGGCGACCGTGCGCGCCGCGGCGGCAGGCGCGGGCGGCCACGCTACGCTGTTTCGCGCGCGCGACAAGCCCGAGGGCGCGTTCGCGCCGCTCGAACCGGTGCTCGCGCGGCTGCACCGCGAGCTGAAGAGCGCGTTCGATCCGGCCGGGATCCTGAATCCCGGGCGGCTCTACCGGGATCTTTAGACCTTGCCGAGCTTCTTTTCTTCCGCTTTCATGCTCGAACGCACGAAACCGGCGTACTCGGACTCGGGATATTTCTCGAGGAGCGTGCCGTACAGCAGGAGCGCGGCCTGCGGGCGCCCCGCGGCGGCGGCCCTGGCGGCGATTTCCACGAGGCGCTTCTGCGCGCTCATCGCGTCGCCCGCGAGCGCGGCGGCGGCGTGCAACGTCCACGCGGCCTCGAGGAATGCGCCCTTCGCGAGAAGCGACCGGCCGAGCGCCTCCCAGTCCGGCGGGGCAGCGGGAGCGCGGGCAGCGGGAGCGGGCGCAGGTACGGCCTTTCTGTTCTTGTTGACCTCCGCAATGAGCGAGGCCGCCCGCTCGGCTTGCGCGTCCTTGCGCGCGCCGAACTTGCGCAGCGCGTGCCACGCCCAGACCACGCCGCCGGCGAGAAGGAGCAGCGCGAGAAGCGCGAGCGTCGTCCCCATGGGCCGAGTATAGCGAGGGCGCGCGCGTGCAGACCCACCTGGCGGAGTTCATCCGCGACACGCCGCAGGGGCGCGAGGCCGAGGAGATCCTTCGCAAGTGCGTGCATTGCGGCTTCTGCACCGCCACCTGCCCGACCTACCAGGTGCTCGGCGACGAGCTCGACTCGCCGCGCGGGCGCATCTACCTGATCAAGCAGGCGCTCGAGGGCGCGCAGGTCACGGAGCGCTCGCGGCTGCACCTCGATCGCTGCCTCACCTGCCGCGCCTGCGAGACCACCTGCCCCTCGGGCGTGAAATACGGCCGGCTCGTCGACATCGGCCGCGCGCTGCTCGAGCCGCGCTTCGAGAGGCCGGCCGGCGAGCGGCTGCTGCGGGCGCTGCTCGCGTTCGCGCTTCCGCGAACGGGGCTTTTCAGGTTTTTCCTGAGGATGGGGCAGCTTTCCCGCCCGTTTCTTCCCGACTCCTTGCGCAAGAAGGTTCCGCCGAAAACCGGCGCGTCCGGCGTGTGGCCCGCGGCGCGGCACGCGCGAAAGGTGCTCGCGCTTGCAGGGTGCGTGCAGCCGGCGCTCGCGCCGGCGATCAATGCCGCCGCGGCGCGCGTGCTCGACCGGCTCGGCATCTCGATGGTCGAGGCGCCGGGCGCGGGCTGCTGCGGCGCGCTGCGCTTTCACCTCAACGACCAGGATGCGGGCCGGCGCGACATGCGCGCGCTGATTGACGCCTGGTGGCCGTACGTCGAGCGCGGCGAGGCCGAGGCCATTGTCATGACCGCGAGCGGCTGCGGCGTGACCGTGGAGGACTACGGGCACCTGCTCGAAGACGACCCGGACTACCGCCACAGGGCGGCGCGCATCGCGCTCTTGACGAAGGACGTGTCCGAAGTCGTTGCCGCCGAAGAAGCCGCCCTGAAGAAGATGACCTTCAGGAAACCAGGGCAACCCCGTGTCGCGTTCCAGTCGCCGTGCTCGCTGCAGCACGGACAGGGCATCACCGGGATCGTCGAGGGGCTGCTCGAAAAGGCGGGCTACAAGCTCGTTCCGGTCGCCGACTCCCACCTCTGCTGCGGCTCGGCGGGGACCTACTCGATTCTTCAGCCGGAGATCTCCGCGCAGCTGCGGACCCGAAAGGTCGATTCGCTGCTGAAGAACGAACCCCAGGTCGTCGCGACGGCCAACATCGGCTGCCTCGCCCATCTCCAGGGGACGAGCGCGATCCCGGTGCGGCACTGGATCGAGCTGCTCGACGAGGCGCTCGCGGAATAGAATTCCCCGCATGATCGTCCGCGCCGCCTGCCCTCACGACTGTCCCGACACCTGCGGGATGCTGGTGACCGTGGAAAACGGGCGCGCGGTGGCGATCCGGGGCGATCCGTCGATGCCGTTCACGCAGGGCACGCTCTGCACCAAGGTCGCGCACTACCTCGAGCGCACCTACGCCCCCGAGCGCCTGCTGCATCCCCTCAGGCGCGTGGGCCCGAAGGGGAAGGGCGAGTTTCGGCGGATCTCGTGGGACGAGGCGCTCGACGAGGTCGCGGTCCGACTCAAAGCGCTCGCTGCCGAAGACCCGGAAACCATCCTCCCGGTGAGCTACGCCGGCACCATGGGAATGGTGCAGTACGCCTCGATGGACCGGCGGTTCTTCCATCGCCTGGGCGCCTCGATCCTCGAGCGCACGCTTTGCTCGCAGGCGGGCAAGTTCGGCATCAAGGCGACGCTCGGCGGCTCGGTGGGGATGGATCCCGAGCGCTTCGCCGAGGCGAAGCTGATCGTGCTCTGGGGCGCGAACCCGGTGGTCTCGAACCTGCACCTGTGGTCGCGCGTGCAGGAAGCGAAGCGCCGCGGCGCGAAAGTGGTCGCGATCGACCCCTACCGCAGCCTCTCGGCCGAGAAGTGCACGCAGCACATCGCGCCGTTGCCGGGCACGGATGGCGCTCTCGCCCTCGGGATGATGCATGTGCTGGTGGCCGAGAACCTGATCGACCGGGACTATGTCGAGCGATACACGCTCGGATTCGATTTGCTGAAAGAAAGAATCAATTCCTGCCCGCCAGCCTGGGCCGCCGAAGTCTGCGGCCTCACGGTCGAGGAAATCGTCGGTCTCGCCCGGGACTACGGCACGGCGAAGCCGGCGGCGATCCGGCTGAATTACGGCATGCAGCGGCACGCGGGCGGCGGGATGGCCGCGCGCACCATCGCCTGCCTGCCGGCGCTCACCGGCGCCTGGCGCGACCCGGCGGGCGGCATCGTGCTCACGACCGCCGACTACTACGGCTTCGACCACGCCGCGCTCGAGCGGCCCGACCTGCTCGCGGGCCGAACGCCCCGCGTGATCAACCACGCGGCGCTCGGCGAGGCGCTCACGGCGGCGCGCCCGCCCGTGCGCGCGGCGATCGTCTACAACAACAACCCGGTCGCGGTGTGCCCGGACTCGGCGAAAGTGATCGCGGGGTTCTCGCGCGAAGACCTCTTCACCGTGGTGATGGACTCGTTTCCCACCGACACCACGGACTACGCCGACATCGTGCTGCCGGCGACCACGCAGCTCGAGCACCGGGATGTCCACAAGTCCTACGGGCACCTGTACGTGCTCGCGAACAACCCGGCGATCGCGCCGGTCGGCGAGTCGCTGCCGAACTCCGAGGTGTTCCGGCGGCTTGCGAAACGGATGGGATTCGACGAACCCTGCTTCGGCGACAGCGACGAGGAGATCTGCGAGCAGGCCCTGAATTCGCCGTCTTCTCGAATGAAGGGCGTTTCGTGGAGCCAGGTAAAGGCTTCCGGCTGGCAAAGGCTGAACGTCCCCGAGCGCTTCGCGCCGTTCGCGCAGGGCGGTTTTCCCACGCCCTCGGGAAAGTGCGAGCTCTATAGCGAATGGCTGCGATTGCAAGGCGTCGATCCGGTTCCGTTTTACAACCCTCCGGCCGAAGTCTCCGATCCGGAGCTCGCCCGGCGGTTCCCGCTCGCGTTCCTGTCGCCGCCCGCGCGCAACTTCCTCAACTCGAGCTTCGCGCACCTCAAGCGTTTCAGGGATCTCGAGGGCGAGCCGCGCCTCGAGATGCACGCGGCGGACGCCGAGGCACGGGGCATCCGCGACGGGGATCGCGTACGCGTCTTCAACGGCCGCGGCGAGTGCCTGCTTCGCGCGCGCGTCAACGGCAAGCCGCGCCGCGGCGTGGTGGTCGCGCCCTCGGTGTGGTGGAAGAAGCACTCGCCCGACGGCCGCAACGCCAACGACCTCACATCGCAGCGCGTCGCCGACCTCGGCGGGGGCGCGACTTTCTACGATTGCCGGGTCGAAGTCGAGCGTGTCGCATGAGCGACGAAAAACCGGGACAGACCCGGATTTCCGGAAATCCGGGTCTGTCCCGGTTTTTCGCGTGAGCACGCACGTTTTCCTGAGCGAGCGGCTCGGGCACTACGGCTTCCCCGAGGGGCACCCGCTCTCCGTGGATCGCCAGGGCGCGTTCTGGCGCGCGGCCTGCGCGCAGGGGCTCGACCGCGCGGTGACGGTCGCGTCCTCCGCCGAAGCCGGGCGCGAGTCGATCGAGCGCTTTCATTCGGCGGAGTACGTGGACCGCGTGATCGAGGCTTCGGGGCGCGGCACCGGGCATCTCGACTACGGCGACACGCCGGCGTTCAAGGGCTGCTACGAGGTCGCGGCGCACCTCGTAGGCGCGGCGCTCGAGGGCGCGCGCCGCGTGATGCGGGGCGAGGCGAAGCGCACCTTCCAGCCCATCGGCGGCCTGCACCACGCCCGGCGCGGCGCGGCGGCGGGCTTTTGCGTGTTCAACGACCTCGGGGTGCTGATCGAGACGCTGCGCGCCGAGCATGGCGTGCGCCGCATCGCCTACGTGGACATCGACGTGCACCACGGCGACGGCGTGTACTACGAGTACGAGCGCGACCCCGACCTGATCGTCGCCGACATCCACGAGGACGGCGCGTATCTGTATCCCGGAAGCGGCTTCGCCTACGAATCCGGACAGGGCGAGGCCGAAGGACGCAAGCTGAACCTCCCACTCGCGCCCGGCGCGGGCGACGCGGAATTCTTCCGCGCCTGGGACGAGGCCGAGGCGTTCGTGGAGCGCCACGCGCCCGAATTCGTGATCCTGCAATGCGGCGCCGACGGCCTCGCGGGCGATCCGCTCGCGGACCTGCGCCTCACGCCCGCCGCGCATGCGCACGCCGCGCGGCGCCTGGTCGCGCTCGCCGAGCGGCACGCGGGCGGGAGGCTCATGGCTTTCGGCGGCGGGGGCTACAGCCTCGAAAACCTCAGCCAGGCGTGGTGCACGGTTCTCGGGGTGCTGGCCGAATCGTAGCGCCGCTCGTCCGACGGCGCGCGCCGCCCGTCCGCGACGAATGCAAGAAAAAATGAGAAGCGTGGCGCAGTGCGCGCCCTCGCGCAAGGGCGCGTGCGGTAATCGGGGGGATGGGAGTGGAGCAGAAGCTCGAAGCGGCGCGCATCGCGCAGCTGTACCGCAGCGGCCGGGTGGCCTACCTCGCCTCGCCGGTGTACGCGGCGGTGCTGATGCTCGTGCTGTGGGGACCGATCACCGCCGGGGTGCTCGTGGCGTGGTTCGCGGTGATGCTCGCGGTGTCGGTCGCGCGCGCGCTGCTCCACCGCTTCCACGCCCATGGCGAGAGAATCTTCGCGGCGGGGGCGCTCGCCGGCGGCGCCGCCTGGAGCTTCGTGCCGGTGGTGCTCTTCCCCGAGGCGAGCCCGTCGCAGCAGATCGCGATCGTGTTCGTGATCGGCGGGAGCATGATCGGCGCCGCGGGCCTTTACGCGACGAGCGCGAAGACCTTCGCCGGATATTCCGCGCTGCCGTTCGCGCTGACGCTCGCCCGGCTCGCGCTCGTTCCCGACACCACGTACCGCCTGATGGCGCTGATGCTGGTGCTGTTCGCCGGGATCCTGCTGCGCGTGTACCGCGACATGCGCGCGGGGGTGGAAGCGGCGCTTCGCTACGGGATGGAGAACGAGGACCTCGCGCGGCGGCTGGCGGCGAGCGAGGCGCGCATTCGCGACGCGATCGAGAGCTTTCCCGAGGGCATCGCGGCGTTCGACGCCGAGGAACGGCTGGTGGTATGCAACGAGGAGTACGCGCGCGTCTACGGCGCCGGGCGTGCGGCCGAGGCGCTGCGCGGCGCGCCGTACGCGGAGATCGCGGCGAACGCCTGGGAGGCCGAGATCGTGCCGCCGGAGTTCGCGGGGCGGCGCGAGGACTGGATCCAGGAGCGCGTGCTCGAGGCCCGCTCGGGCGCGGCCGTCACGCGCGTCTACCAGACGCGCGACGGGCGCTGGAAGCAGGGCCGCTTCGTGAAGAGCCGCGGCGGCGGCGGCGTGGGCGTGTTCAGCGACGTCACCGAGCTCAAGCAGGCGCAGGAGCGCTATCTCGCGGTGCTCGCCGAGGAAAGCCTGGTGCTCGACACGCTGCCGGTCGGGGTCGCGTTCTTCGAGGAGCGGCGCATCGTGCGCTGCAACCGGCGCATGGAGCAGATGCTCGGCTACGCGCCGGGCGAGCTCGCCGGGCAGTCCGCGCGCGTCCTCTACTATCGCGAGGAGGCATGGAAGGCGGCGGGCGCGGGCTACGAGCGGCTGCGCGGCGGCGGCGTCGTCGAGGGCGAATTCACGCTCGCGAAAAAGGACGGCGGGAAGCTCCGGTGCACGATGCTCACGCGCGCGATCAATCCGGATTCGCCGCACTCGTCCGTGATCGGCGCATTCGCCGACGTGAGCGAGCGGCACGCGGCCGAAGTCGCGCTGCGCAGCAGCGAATCCATGTACCGCAACCTCGTGGAGACCTCCAACGACCTCGTGTGGTCGCTCGACGCCGAAGGGCGCTGGACCTATCTCAGCCCCTCGGCGGTGCAGCGCATCTACGGCTGCCGCGCGCAGGACATGCTCGGCGCGCGGCTGCGCGAGGTGCTCGCCCCCGAGGTGCTCGAGCGCGACAGCGCGGTGCTGGAGCGCATCCTCGGCGGCGAGACGCTGTTCCGCTACGAGACGCGGCACGTGCGGCGCGACGGGAGCATCGTGGACCTGGCGCTGAACGCCGTGCCGCTCCGGGACGCCTCCGGCGCGATCGTCGGCGCCACCGGCACCGCGCGCGACGTGAGCGAGGAAAAGGCCGCGGCGGCGGCGCTGCACGAAAGCGTGGAGAAGCTGCGCCTTGCGGTCGAGGCGGCCGACCTCTACTACTGGGAATGGGACGCCGCGAGCGGCGAGGTGCAATTCGGCCACACGCCCGGCGCTGGGCTCGGGCTTCCCGGCGGCGCGCGGCTGCCCTGGAGGGACTATGTCTCGTACGTGCATCCGGAGGACCGCGAGCGTTACCTCGCGGCGGGGCGCGCGTCCTTCGAGCGCGGCGAGCCGTACGCGGTCGAGTACCGGGTCGAGGGCGAGGGAGGGCGCCTGCGCTGGTTCTCGGCGCGCGGCAAGCCGCTCGCGGACGCCACCGGCCGCGTCTATCGCATGATCGGGGTGTCGCAGGACATCACCGAGCGCAAGCGCCAGGACGAGGAGGCGCGCTTCCTCGCCTATCACGATTCGCTCACGGGGCTGCCCAACCGGCGGCTGCTGGATGACCGCCTGAAGCAGGCGGTGTTCCTCGCGCAGCGGCGCGACACCGGCGTCGCGGTGATGCTGATCGACCTCGACCGCTTCAAGCAGGTGAACGACACGCTCGGGCACCGCGCCGGCGACGCCGTGCTGCGCGAGGTCGGGCACCGGCTCGCGGCCTGCGTGCGCAAGGCCGACACGCTCGCGCGCCACGGCGGCGACGAGTTCGTCGTCGTGATCCCGGACCTGCAGACGGAATCCGACTGCCAGGTGGTCGCGGAAAAGGTGCTGCACGCGCTCGAGACGCCGTTCCGCGTGGACGGCCGCGAGTTCCGGATCGGCGCGAGCATCGGCATCTCGCTTTATCCCGCGGACGCCGGCGACGGCGAGATGCTGCTCAGGAACGCCGACGTCGCGATGTACCGCGCCAAGCAATTGGGTCAGAACAACTACCTGTTCTACCGGCGTTAGAAAACACGGCGTCATCCCCGCGCAAGCGGGGATCCGCGGGTATAGTTCCCGAATGAGCTCGTTCCGCCAGTTCGCGCGGCTGGCGCGCTTCGTCGCGCCTTACCGGGCACGCATCGCCGCCGCGCTCGTGGCGCTCGTGGTGGCGGCCGGATGCGTGCTTGCGCTCGGGCAGGGCCTCAGGCACGTCGTGGACCGCGGGTTCGGCAGCGGCAGCCCGGAGCTGCTGAACGCGGCGCTCGGCGCGGTCGTGGGGGTCGCGGCGCTCCTTTCGGTCGCGACCTACGTGCGCTTCTACCTCATGATGACGACCGGCGAGCGCGTCGTCACCGACCTGCGGCGCGCGGTGTTCGACCACGTGCTCGGGCTCGAGCCGGCGTACTTCGAAGCCGCGCGCACGGGAGAGGTCATTTCGCGGCTCACCAACGACACCACGATGCTGCAGCAGGTGATCGGCTACGGCGTGTCGATGTTCGCGCGCAACCTCCTCATGATGGCGGGCGCGATCGCGATGATGTTCTTCGTGAGCTGGAAGCTCGCGGCGCTGGTGCTCGCGGGGATCCCGGCGACGCTCGCGCCGATCCTGCTGCTCGGGCGGCGCGTGCGGGCTCTCTCGCGCGACAACCAGGACCGGATCGCGGACGTCTCGGCCTACGTGGACGAGGCGGTGCACGAGATCCGGACCGTGCAGGCGTACGCGCACGAGCCGCTCGACCGCGACGCGTTCGCGCGCCACGCCGAAAGCGCGTACCGCTCGGGTGTCGCGCGCATCGGCCAGAAGGCGGCGCTCATCGCCTCGGTGATGCTGATCGCGTTCTGCGCCGTGGGCGTGATCCTCTGGATCGGCGGCCACGACGTGCTCGCGGGAAAGCTCACCGCGGGCGAGCTCGCGGCGTTCGTGTTCTACGCCTTCGTGGCGGCGAGCGGCGCGGGCACCGTTTCGGAGGTGTGGGGCGAGCTTCAGCGCGCCGCGGGCGCCACCGAGCGGCTGATCGAGCTCCTCGAGACCCGGCCCGCGATCGTGGCGCCGCCGCAGCCGACGCCCGCCCGGCGCGAGGTGAACGAGGTGGCGTTCGAGGCGGTCGGCTTTTCGTATCCCGCGCGGCCGGAGAATCCGGCGCTGAGCCGGTTCAGCCTGAGGATCCGGCGCGGCGAGCGCGTCGCGCTCGTGGGTCCCTCGGGCGCGGGCAAGTCCACCGTGTTCGCGCTGCTGTTGCGGTTCTACGACCCGCAGGCCGGGTCGATCCTCGTCGACGGCGTGGACGTGCGCGACATGGATCCGCGCGGGCTGCGCGGCCTCGCCGCGGTGGTGCCGCAGGAGCCGGTCATCTTCGCCGCGAGCGTGCTCGAGAACGTGCGCTACGGCCGGCCCGGCGCGAGCCTCGCAGAGGTCGAGCGCGCCTGCGCGCAGGCGCACGCCGCCGAGTTCATCGAACGCCTGCCGCGGAAGTACGATACGCCGCTCGGCGAGCGCGGTGTGACACTCTCGGGCGGGCAGCGCCAGCGCCTGTCGATCGCGCGCGCGCTCCTCGCCGACCGGCCGATCCTGCTGCTCGACGAGGCGACCAGCTCCCTGGATGCCGCGAGCGAGCGGCTCGTCCAGCAGGCGCTGGAGGCCCTCGAGCGCGGGCGCACCACGCTCGTGATCGCGCACCGCCTCGCCACCGTGCAGCACGCCGATCGCATCGTCGTGCTCGACCGCGGCACGATCGTGGCCGAAGGCACGCACGCCGAGCTCATGCGTCAGGGCGGCCTCTACGCGAGCCTCGCGCAGCTCCAGTTCCTCGACGCCGGCGCCCCGAGGCTCGAGCGCGTGGCATGAGGTTTTTCATCGCGTTAACGGTATTTTGTTCCTTGAGTGCGGGGGCAGAAACCCTCCGCATCGGCTCCAAGCGGTTCACGGAGTCCTACATCCTCGGCGAGATCCTCGTCCAGACGGCGGCGCGCGCCGGCGTCGCCGCCGAGCACAAGCCGGGACTGGGCAACACCGCGATCCTCGCCGAGGCGCTCAGGAGCGGCGCGATCGACGTCTATCCCGAGTACACCGGGACGATCGCGCGCGAGATCCTGAAGACCGAGGAGCGGCTCGGGCTCGCCGCGCTCAACGCGCGGCTCGCGAAGCTCGGACTCGCCGCGAGCGTTCCGCTCGGGTTCAGCAATACCTATGCGGTGGGAGTTCGCAAGGAATTGGCCGAAAGGCTCGGACTGACGAGAATCTCGGACCTGGCAGGGCACCCCGGTCTGCGTTTCGGTCTCTCGCACGAGTTCCTCGGCCGCAGCGACGGCTGGCCGGGGCTGAAGGCCGCGTACGCGCTGGGGCACGGCGATCCGGGCGGGCTCGACCACGGGCTCGCCTACGAGGCGCTCGCCGCGGCCGAAATCGACGCGGTGGACATCTATTCGACCGACGCCAAGATCGCGCGCTACGGCATCGTCGTGCTCGAGGACGACCGGAAGTTCTTTCCTTCCTACGAGGCCGTGCTGCTCCACCGCTCGGGTACCGAGCATCGCTTTGGCGCGGCGTTTGCGGAATGGAAAAAGATCGAAGGAAAAATCGACGCCTCGCGCATGGTCCGGCTCAACGCCCGCGCCGAGCTGGAGGGAGTCGCGTTCGCCGACGTTGCGAGGGAATTCCTCGGCGACGGCACGGCGAAGCCGCGGCGCAGCCTCGTCCAGGCCACCTTCGGCCCCGATTTCGCGCGGCTGCTCGCCGAGCACCTCGGGCTCGTGTTCGGCTCGCTCGCGGCGGCGGTAGCGATCGGGGTTCCGCTCGGATTGATTGCGGCAAAAAAAAGAATCCTCGCGCAGCCGCTGCTCGCCGCCGCGGGGCTGCTGCAGACGATCCCGTCGCTCGCGCTGCTCGCGTTCCTCATCCCGATCACCGGCACGATCGGCCTGTGGCCCGCGCTGATCGCGCTGTTCCTCTACGCGCTGCTGCCGATCGTGCGCAACACGCACGCGGGGCTCGTGCAGATCGACCGCGGATTGGTGCGCGCGGGAACGGCATTGGGTCTTCGGAAAAGCCAGGTCCTCGCGAACGTCGAAATCCCCCTCGCGCTGCCCACGATCCTCGCGGGCGTCAAGACTTCGGCGGTGATCAACGTGGGCACCGCCACCATCGCCGCGTTCATCGGGGCGGGGGGGTTCGGCGAGCGCATCGCGCAGGGCCTGGCGCTCAACGATCATGTGCTCCTGCTCGCCGGCGCGCTCCCCGCCGCCGCGCTGGCGCTCGCGGTGCATGCCGCCTTCGAGCTCGGCGAGCGCCTCGGCCCCGTCGGCACGCGGCACGCGAAGGCGCTGTAGGGATTCCTTGACGATCAAGGTCTTGGCGCCGCGGGCGCGGCTCAGCCATCCGGGCTATTTCGGAAGCGGACGTCCGCCGCTAGTCTTGCAGGGATTGCTTGATATTGCGCGCGGTGGCCGGCCGTTTGACTAGAATCGGATCGCCGCCTGTGGGGAGGAGGGCATGCGCGTTCTGGCCGTGGACGATCACCCGCTGATCATCGAGATCGTGCGGGCGGTGCTCGCCAAGGCGTTCCCGGGCGCGGAGGTCGCGGTTGCGCGGAGCCTCGAAGAAGCGCTGCCGTACGCGCGCCGCGACGGGCCCCTCGACTTCACCGTTCTCGATCTGGGGCTCCCGGGCTGCTCGGGGATCGACTCGCTCGTAAAATTTCGTCAGGTCCGCCCCGACACCCCCACGGTCGTTTTCTCCGCCGTCACCGAAGGGCCCCTGATCCGCGGCGCGCTGGAGGCGGGTGCGCGCGGCTACGTCCCGAAGACCGCGCCGCCGGAGCTCCTCCTCGCCGCGATCCGCCTCGTCCTCGCGGGCGGCACCTACATCCCGCCCGAGGCGCTCGCCGACCTTCCCGCCGATAACGGCCTGAGCGAGCGGCAGATCGAGGTGCTGCGCCTGCTCGCCAGGGGCCTGTCGAACGCCGAGATCGCGCGCGCGCTCAACATCGGCGAAGGCACCGTGAAGCAGTACCTGCACGCCATCTTCCGCGTGCTCGACGTCTCCTCGCGCGCCGAGGCCATGGTCGCCGCCGCGCGCTTCGGCATCCGCTCGAGTTAACTAACTTTCGTTAAGTTTTCTTTTTGTCCGGCGTTGGGAAGAATCGGCCCTGCGCCGCCGCGCGCAGACGCGCCGCGGCGGCTGCTCCGGGGGAGGAGTGCTCACCAACGCGATCGGCGCGGAAGACTTCGTCTGGCTGCTCGGCAGCCTGGCGCAGATCCATCGCGTCCCTTTCGACCCCGCTCTGGTTCTGCAGCGCTATCCGGCGCCGCACACGGTGCGGCAGCTCCACGAGGCGGCCCGTTCTCTCGGATTCCGGACCGGCGAGCAAGCCGCGACGCGCGCGGGCCTGAACGGCGCGCGCCTGCCCTGCGTCGGTTTCCTCAAGTCGGGCGAGGCCGTGCGCCCCGTGATCCTCGCGCGAGCGGAGTCGGAGCAGGTGCTCTACTTCGCGCCCGGGAGCCCTGAGGCGCAGTCGGCGCCGCTCGACGCCTTCGGCGAAACATTCGAGCCCGCGGTGCTGCCGGTGCGGCCGGGGGACCGCGGCGAGGAGCATCTCGAGCGCGATACGGTGCCCGCGGCATCGAAGTTCGGCTTCCGTTGGTTCGCGGCGGAGCTTCTCCGGCACAGGCGCATCTGGCGCGACGTGCTCCTCGCTTCGGCCTCGATCCAGCTGATCGGCCTCGCGATGCCTCTGGGCACGCAGGTGATCCTGGACAAGGTGGTCGTGCATCAGACCACGAGCACGCTCGCGGTGGTGGCCGTGGCGCTCGGCGTGTTCGTGCTGTTCAACGCCGGGATGTCGTGGCTGCGCCAGTACCTCGTCGTGCACACCGGGAACCGCGTAGACGCGGTTCTCGGCAGCGCGGTGTTCCGGCACCTCCTTCGGCTTTACCTCCCGTATTTCGAGCACCGGCCTACCGGGACGCTGGTCGCGCGGCTCCAGGCGGTGGAGACGATCCGCGAGTTCGTAGCCGGCGCCGCCGCCTCGGTCCTGCTCGACCTGCCCTTCCTCGCCGTGTTCCTGGCGGTGATGTTCTGGTACAGCTGGGAGCTGTCCCTGATTGCGCTCGGGGCGGTGGCGCTGATCGCAGGGATCAGCGCCGCGGTCACGCCGCTCCTCAGGAAGCGGATCAACCGGCAGTTCCTGCTCGGCGCGCGCAACCAGGCGTTCCTCACCGAGTACGTCGCCGGCATCGAGACGGTGAAGTCGCTCCAGATGGAGCCGCGGCTGGAAGACCGCTACGACGACTACCTCGCTTCGTACCTCTCGGCGAGCTTCGCCACGCGCCAGCTCTCGAACACCTACAACGTGATCGCCAATGCCCTCGAGCAGGCGATGACGGTGGCGATCCTGTGCGCCGGCGCGCTCCTCGTCATGCGCAACGACGGCTTCTCCATCGGCATGCTGGTCGCCTTCCAGATGTTCGCGGCGCGCCTCTCGCAGCCCATGCTGCGGCTTGCGTCGCTATGGCAGGAATTCCAGCAGGCGAACATCGCGGTCAGGCGCCTCGGCGACGTCATGGACGCACCCGCCGAGCCCGTCTCGCTCGCGCCCTCGCGCGCGCCGGGCGGCAAGGGCGAAGTCCAGGTGCGCGACCTCGCCTTCCGCTACTCCGAACGCCACCCGTGGCTCTTCCGCGGCCTGAGCCTCGTGCTCAGGCCCGGGAAGCTCACCGTCCTCACCGGCCCCTCGGGCGCGGGCAAGAGCACGCTCGCCAAGCTCCTCCTCGGCTTCTACCAGCCCGAAGAAGGCGCCATCGAGATCGACGGCCGCGACCTGCGCTATTTCGCCGCGAACGAGCTGCGCGCGCACTTCGGCGTCGTCCCGCAGGAGACGTTCCTCTTCTCCGGCACCGTCTACGAGAACCTCATCGCCGCGAACCCCAACGCCGGCTTCGATGATGTCGTCCACGCCTGCAAGATCGCCGAGATCCACCGCGTGATCGAAAAGCTCCCGCAGGGCTACAACACGCCGATCGGCGAGCACGGCGTAGGCCTCTCGGGCGGCCAGAAGCAGCGCCTCGCCATCGCGCGCGCGATCCTCAAGCGCCCGAAGATCCTCGTCTTCGACGAAGCCACCTCCAGCCTCGATCCGCATACGGCGGAAGCCTTCGCGCGCACGGTCAACAAGCTCAAAGCCGCCGCCGCGATCCTCTTCATCGCGCACCACGTGCCGAAGGGGTTGGCGGTGGATGAGATTGTCACGCTGAACGGAGAGAAGGCGTCGCCGACGGGAGCCGTGGACGGTGAGGGCGGGAAGAATGGTGACGAAAGCTCATGATATTGGTGAAGTGATGACAGATGACGGAACCGCGAATATGAAAACTCCAAATCGATGGAAACGGTTGCTGCGCAGAAGACAGTCTGCCCCGTGGTGGCACGCGATCGCGCTTGTGATTGCAGCAGCTACGTGGGTGCTCGCCGTTAAGGCGCACGCCCAGCAAACGCCGGATCGCGCAAAGCCGGCCGAGGTCGCGAAGTATCGCGAAGCGGCGTGGGCGCATTTCCGGAAGCGGTGCAGTGAAACTGCGGGGGACACGATTCTTCGTACCGTAGAAAACGTCGATGGTGTGCTGCTGCTCAGGCCCCGCCGGCAGGCAACGGAAGCACAGCTTGCGGATCAATTTTGGCTGGGCGATCCATATGGGCATGACAGCATGCTTCCTGATAGTGAAATCCGGAATTTTCTTCGTGACCTCAATGAGCGCGATGTGCCTGTCATTCGCCAGACGACAAGGCCCGGGTATCGCTATGTGGAAACGAAGGACGAGCTGTACGGATACCGACGCTTTGAACTGGACGAGACACATAGCCAAATTGTTGAACGCCAGATAGAGAAGCCGATCAGCCGATACGGCATCACATGGCAGGACATCTCGACTCAAGAGGATCGAAAGTATTGGGTGGCGGGAGGAAAGCTGCAGGTCATCGACCTCGAGACGAACGACGTATTGGGCTTCCGAGTTGGCTATCTCATCGAACCTGGATTTGGTTCACAAGGCGGTGGCCGTAGGCCGTGGCTACATGCGCGGCTTACAAGCAGTGAGCGCGCGGCTTGTCCACCGTTCCGGGCGCAAAGCTTGGTACCTATCAACCGTCTATTTGTGGAAAAGATTCTGAAGCCGAAGCGGGGGGGATGACATGTCCAACAACCGTTCGCAGGAGTTGCTCAGATTTTCGCATCTGCAGATGGCCGCAGAGGCCTTCTTACAGGACGCTGTGGGAACTGACGATCCGACAGTCCTACGGGACCTCTTGGTCGCAGGTAACGGTCGCGCGAGTGCATTTCCATTGGTCCTGGCCCAGCAGTTCGCAGATCAATGGGTCGTGGTCGCTCACCAAGAAAACACCCCGAGCGGTTTCAGCGGCACGCTCTTTCGAAGCAAAGCGGCGGATCCGAACACGGGTGAGTTCGAGTACACGCTGTCTCTTCGCTCGACCGAGTTCGTCGACGATGCGATTCGCGATTCCAAGGGCACTAACGATCTCGAGGTGAAGCAGGTGGGCTGGGCGCTCGCCCAGATATCGGACATGGAGGAGTTTTATTCACGGCTGAAGGACACCGGCGCGCTTCCCGCTTACACGCCTTTCAACGTTACGGGCTACTCGCTGGGCGGCCATCTGGCAAGTGCGTTTGCGCTGATTCGTCGCGAGGAAGGGGAAGAGAGCCTTCTCAAGCATGTCTACACGTTCAATGGTGCGGGTACCGGAGGTATCGATCGCGGCGTCGAACTGAATGCGCTGGTCGTGGATTTCGAGCGCTATCGCGATCTTATTGCGCAAGGCCCGGGCAACGTGCTGGCGGGTCTTGCGGAAGTGAAGGACGCGTGGCGCCGCATGGAATCGCTGTCTCAGGAATTGCGTCGGCTGGAGGCCTTTACCAAGAAGGCCGAAACGTTTCTGAACGGCGAGGTCCCGCCGGTGGGCGAATACCTCGCGTTCTCGCACCAGCTCGCTGCGGTCCTGACGTTGCGCCAGACAACCCCGTCATCCAATTTTCCGTTTCCTGGCGGCGTCAATTACATCCCGTTGAAACGGCAATTCGCGCGCACCACGCCATTCGCGAACATGACCGAGATCTTCGGCGCCGAAGGAGGCGAATCAGGGACGAGCTTGGTCGACGGTCGGTTCTCGTTCGTCGCGTTCAGCGGGCAGCACTACGGCAAGCCGGAGAACTCATTCGGCGTCTACATCGAGGATCAACCGCTTGCACGCGGCGAGTATGACCTTGTACGCGATAAGGGCCGCGTGATCGAAGAGCCCCGCGAAAATGATTTCGCGGACACCCATAGCTTGGTGCTGCTGGTGGATTCGCTCGCGCTCATGTCGGCGATGAGCGCGCTCGATCCCAATCTCACGCAGCAACAGATCGAGACGATCTTCAAGGCCGCGTCGAACAGCAAGGCGGCGACTGCTGCGGGCACGCAAGGGGAAGCGGAAGGGGACACGCTGGAGCCGGTGCTCGATGCGCTGCGTCGCCTCTTCATTGATCCGAGCGTGCAGGCGACGCCTTCGAGTCTGTCGGGCGGCACGTGGGCTGATCTCGACGCCCGCCAGATATTTCACTCGAATATCGGCGCGCTGGTCGCGAATCCTGATTTCCAGGCTTGGGCCGGACGTGCCCGAGTGAGCTTGATGCCTTCGGCGAGCTCGGCAATCGAAAGCGCGGCGCGAAACGACATCGCCTACCGCTATGCGCTCAGAGAGCTAAATCCCTTCGTCATCGGAAACGCGCCGGGGCTGTACGACCGATACAACCAGAACGGCGAGCTCGACCTCTTCGATCCTGCAACCGGACGAGGCTCGCTTACCAGCGAATACCTCGCTGATCGCGCGGCAATGCTCGCGCACCGCATGAACATGGCGACGCGCAATTCCGGGTTCAGCCTGCTTTCGAGCGCCAACCCAGCGGTGGAATACGACGACCGAGCGGCGGATCGCCAGGCGTATGTGTTCGATCCATCCGCGATCAACCAGGAGGTCGCTGCGACCGACTTGCTGCCTCAATCCAAGCGAGATCCAGAGGTGGATCGGATCTTCGAGAAACGGCTGAACAATGGCGTGGGGAGGAGGGTTGTTTTCGGCGCCGAAGGTAATCCGCTCGATGATCCAAGCTTTCCAGCCGGCGGCCGCGACGATCTCCAAGGCGGAAAGCTCAACGATCGCCTCTACGGTCTCGGCGGAAATGATGTGCTGCGCGGCAACGAAGGTAACGACCGCCTGCAGGGTGACGCGGGCGATGACCGGTTGCTGGGTGGTGCGGGTGATGACTCGCTCTCGGGCG
>JBBINV010000005.1:0-653 GCA_037443705.1 Betaproteobacteria bacterium
ACGTGGAAGCGGATGACAACATCCCATTCAATTTCCGCGACCGAAAGGCCGCGGCCTCATTGAAGCTTGGCGATAATCTCACTGAGTTTTGCATCGAGCAAGATTTCCGCGACCGAAAGGCCGCGGCCTCATTGAAGCCTGTTGAAGAATTTTCCGCGAAACGCCGCTCAGCTTCTCATTTCCGCGACCGAAAGGCCGCGGCCTCATTGAAGCCCCGGCACCTTCGCCGCGAGTTCCGCTACGGCGTTATTTCCGCGACCGAAAGGCCGCGGCCTCATTGAAGCGCCAGTACGCCGTGAATCTCGCCGCGGGCACGGTGAATTTCCGCGACCGAAAGGCCGCGGCCTCATTGAAGCTGAAACCCGACATCGCCTGACTTCCAGCGTACACATCATTTCCGCGACCGAAAGGCCGCGGCCTCATTGAAGCGCTCCTCCTGAGCGTTAGATGGAGAAACCCAAGTGACCATTTCCGCGACCGAAAGGCCGCGGCCTCATTGAAGCAGGACCACAAGCGCGGCCCGGTCGTAATGAGGACCATTTCCGCGACCGAAAGGCCGCGGCCTCATTGAAGCCTCGCGCAGCGCCTCGCGCTCTGCGTCGGAAGCGGGTTATTTCCGCGACCGAAAGGCCGCGGCCTCATTGAAGCGTGTG
>JBBINV010000005.1:893-95712 GCA_037443705.1 Betaproteobacteria bacterium
CTCCAAACATTTCCGCGACCGAAAGGCCGCGGCCTCATTGAAGCTTCCCTGTGAACGGGGACGGGCGCCGGCACAACAAGCATTTCCGCGACCGAAAGGCCGCGGCCTCATTGAAGCAAATAAGCCAAAGCTTCTTCTTTCGATGAAAATCGCATTTCCGCGACCGAAAGGCCGCGGCCTCATTGAAGCTCGAAACTCGCCACCGACCTCGCCACCGGCGCTACGCATTTCCGCGACCGAAAGGCCGCGGCCTGGTTGAAGCCGGCCGCGCGCACGAGATCCCGGACGAACAGCTCCAATTTCCTTAGCCAAGAGACCGCGGTGTCATCGAAGGAATTCGCGATGGCGAGGGCTCTGTGACGACGGGTTGTTACCGGTAACAACTGCCGGGCTCAATGCGTCGAGGGCCGATTGCCGGGATAGACTTCTGTACCTGTGTCCCCGCGAACGATCAGCGTCGGCAACCTCAGGGTGAACCGCCTCGGCTTCGGAGCGATGCGGGTGTGCGGCCCTCAGGTGTGGGGGCCGCCGAAGGACCGCGCGCACGCGCGAAAGGTGCTGCGCCGCGCGTACGACCTCGGGCACAATTTCTTCGACACCGCCGACAGCTACGGCCCGCACGTGGACGAGGAGCTGATCGCGGAAGCGCTGTACCCGTATCCGGAGGATCTCGTGATCGCGACCAAGGGCGGGCTCGTCCGGCCGCGGCCCTCGGCCTGGGATTCGGACGCGCGGCCCGAACGCCTGCGCGCGGCGGTGGACGGAAGCCTCAGGCGCCTGCGCCTGGAGCGCATCGATCTCTATCAGTTGCACGCGCCCGACCCGAGGGTTCCGCTCGAGGAGTCGCTCGGCGCGCTCGCCGATTGCCAGAAGGCCGGCAAGATCCGGCATATCGGCGTCTCCAACGTCGACACCAGGGAGCTCGCGCGGGCGCGCCGAGTCGTGAAGGTCGTTTCGGTGCAGAACCGGTACAACCTCGGCGATCGCTCCTCCGAGGACGTGCTGCGGGCCTGCGAGCGTCTCGGAATCGCGTTCCTGCCCTGGTTCCCGCTGGGCGCGGGATCCGTTCTCAGGAGGGCGATCGTGAAAGGAACCGCGGAAAGGCTGAAGGCGACTCCCGCCCAGGTGGCGCTGGCGTGGCTGCTCGCGAAATCGCCGGTGATGCTGCCGATCCCCGGGACCGCGTCGCTCGCGCACCTCGCGGAGAACTCGGCGGCGGCGAAGCTGAAGCTGCCGGCGGAGGACCTCGCCCTCCTCTCGGCCTAGCCAGCGCCCCTGGCATCGTTCAGGCCGTCGAGCGCACCCGCGGGCGCTGTCTTCGGTGCTTCCTTCAGCTCGCTGATCGAGGAAGGCAGGTTGTAGAGAACCCAGTAGCGGCGGATGGAGCAGCGCAGGTACAACCGCAACCTTGGTCAATTTCATCCGGCTAATGTGAGCCTTCTGCCGCGCAACATCACCCCGGCCCGCGCCATCGCGCTTCAGCGGGCGCTCGCGCGCCGCGTGGTGCGCCGCGACCGGCTCGGCGAGGTGCGGCACGTCTGCGGGATCGACGTGGGGTTCGAGCGCAACGGCGCGATCGCCCGCGCCGCCGCCGTAGTGCTGAGGTATCCGTCTCTGGAGATGTCGGATTTCGCCGTGGTCCGAAGAAAAACCCGATTTCCCTATGTCCCCGGGCTGCTCTCCTTCAGGGAAATGCCGGTCGCGCTGTCGGCCCTGAAGAGGCTCAAGGTGAAGCCCGACCTGCTGCTTTGCGACGGCCAGGGGATCGCACACCCGCGCCGCTTCGGCCTCGCCTCACACATGGGCCTCGCGACGGGGATTCCTTCGATCGGCGTCGCCAAGAGCCTCTTCGTGGGAACGCACGGGCCGGTGCCCCGGCGCCGCGGCGGCTGGGCGCCGCTCGAGGACCGCGGCGAGCGAATCGGCGCGGCGCTGCGCACGCGCACGGGCGTGAAACCGCTCTACGTCTCGATCGGTCACCGCGTGAGCCTCGCGACTGCGATCCGGTTCGTGCTCGCCTGCGCGCCGCGCTACCGCCTTCCCGAGACTACGCGCCGGGCGCACCGCCTGGCATCCGGCCCCTCCGCGCCGCCACGCGCTCCATGAATTGCGGCGTATCCTGCCGCAGCCGCTCGTCGGTCATGCGGCCGCTGCGCGTCATGTAGTCGTACGCGAGCCCGAGCGCGTCGAGCTCGCGCATCTTCTCCGGAAACCGCTCGTACCAGTACGAGCTCCGGTTCGCGGCGGCGAAGAGCTTCTCGACCACCGGGCGGCGGTCGCGCTCGAACGCGGCGAGCGCGACCGGCACGTCCTCGCCCGCCGTCGCGAACGCGCGGTCAAGCGCGATCGCGTCCTCGAACGCGAGCCGCGTCCCCGAGCCGATCGAGAAGTGCATGGTGCGCAGCGCGTCGCCGATCAGCACCGCGTTGCGCGCAATCCAGCGGCGGTTGTGCAGGATGGGAAACTGGCGCCAGATCGACCGGTTCGACACGAGCGGGTGCCCGGCGAGGTCCGCGGCGAACACGCCTTCGCAGTAATCGCGCGATTCCTCGTCGCTCATCCGGTCGAGCCCCGCGCGCTTCCACGTCGCCGCATCGCACTCCACGATGAACGTGCTCATCGCCGGCGCGTAGCGGTAATGGTGAGCCACGAACGCGCCGTGCTCGCTTTCGCGGAAGGTGAGCGTGAGGCACTCGAACGGGCGGGCCGTGCCGTACCACGCGAACTTGTTGCTCAGCCACACGATCCGGGGCTCGAACGAGCTTTCGAGCGATCGCCGCACCAGCGAGTTGAGCCCGTCGGCGCCGACGAGGAGATCCGGGGTGCCGAGCTCCTGCAACGACGCGACCGGCCTTTCGAACCGGAATCGAACCCCTTCGCGGCGGCACAGCTCCTGGAGAAACTGGTTCAGCTTCAGTCTCGCGATCGCCGAAAACCCGTTGCCGTCGATGTCCACCGCTTCGCCGCGATGGACGATCCGCTGGATCGGCCAGCGCTCCATGCGCGGCAGGAGCTGCGCGTAGAGGTCCGGCGCGTCGCGCTCGAGGAACGCGAGCGCGCCTTCGGAGAACACCACGCCGAAGCCGAAGGTCGCGTCCGGCGGGTTCTGCTCGAACACCTCTACGTCCCAGCGCGCGAAGCGCCGCTTGATGAGGAGCGAGAACAGCAGCCCCGCCGGGCCCGCGCCGAGGACCGCGATCCGCATGCGGGCGATTCTAGCGTCGCGGCGGCAGAATCGTTCGCGGATCGAGGCGGGAGATATTGCCTATGCGGCGGGGAATATTGCCGGCCGGGCTGCTCGCGCTGTGCGCCACGGCGCCGGGACCAGCATCGCGAACGCGCACGTCGCGCGCGCGGCGCGCGATCCGGGGCTGCAAGTCGCGCGCCGGGGCGAGGTGGTAAAGGTCCCCGGCGCGAGAATGGATTAGGCGCGCTGCGGAAACGGGCGCCCGAACACGCCCTCGGCGATCCGGTTCTTGAGGATCTCGACCGAGCCCCCGGCGATCATCCAGCCGCGGCAGCGGCGCACGCAGTATTCCACCAGCTCCTCGCGGCTGTAGCCGGCGCCGCCCATGACCTGGAGCGATTCGTTCGCCACCTCGAACCCGGCCTGGTTGCAGAACGCTTTCGCGATCGCGGTCTCCTCGGGCGAAGGTAGGCCGCGGTCGGCGTTCGCCGCCGCGCGGTAGAGGAGCAGCTGCGCGGCATCGAGCTTCATCTTCATGTCGGCGAACTTCCACTGCAGGCCCTGGAACTCGCACAGCAACCGGCCGAACTGCCGGCGCTCCATCGCCCAGGCGCGCGCGCGCTCGAAGGCGTAGCGCCCGAGCGCGAGCGAGCGCGCCGCGTTGCCGATGCGCTCCACGTTGAAGCCCGCGATCTGCTTCTTGAAGCCGCCCTCCTTCAGCAGCACCCGTTCCGGCGGAACAAAGACGTCGTCGAACGTGATCTGCGCCCATTCCTCGCCCGACATGAAGGCCGAGGGCCTGCCGAGGACGACGCCGGGCTGCGAACGCTCGATCAGCACCGAGCCGATGCCGTCCACGCCGGGGCCAAAGCGCACGTAGGCGAGATAGACCTCGGCGTACGCCGAATGCGTGACGAACACTTTCGTCCCGCTCACGCGGTAGCCTTCGCCGTCCGGCACCGCCTTCGTGCGCAGGTCGGTCACCGCCGATCCCGCCTCGGGTTCCGTCATGGCGACGGAAATGACGGATTCGCCGTTCAGGAGCTTTTTCAAATAGAGGTTCTTCTGAAAAGCGGATCCATATTCCGCCAGAACCCGTATCGGCCCGAAATTGCCCGCTTGCACCACGTCGGCGCTCCTCGGACAGGCGGATGCGACCGTCTCGATCGCGATCACGGCATCGATCAGGGTGCCGCCCTGCCCGCCGTCGGCCTCGGGAATCGTGATCCCGAGCAGCCCCTGCTCCGCCATCATCCTTGCCACGTCCCAGGGGTACGCGGCGTCGTGCGCCCGGCTGCGCGCGCCGGCGGCGAGGCGCTTCTCGGCGAAGCGCCGCACCGAATCCCTGAACTGCTCCTGCTCCGGGCTCAGGCGGAAGTCCATGAGGCGGGATGGTAGCCGAGCGGCACCGGCGGGAGCGCCCAGCCGCCGGGAGTCTCCGAAAGACGGACCACCGGCCGAAGATGGCGGACGCGGCCAAAGGGTGACTCGGTCTCCGTGACGAGCGGATTGAGCTCCTCTTCGGGAAGTTCGGCGGGAACCCCCTTGAACACCTCCGATTCCAGCACCCCTCGATCCACGATCCATTTGCCGATGCGCGCGAGCGCCACGCGGACGAGCCAGCTCCCGCCTTCGCGCGCGCGCCGTGCGAGCGCGACCATCGCGCCGAACGCCATCAGGTAGCCGCTCACGTAGTCGATCGCCGACACCGGCAGGTAGCGCGGGCCGGCGCTGTCGCGCGAGGCGTGCGCCATGCCGCTCACGGCCTGCACGATGGTGTCGAAGCCGCGCCTCGCCCGCCACGGGCCCGTCGCGCCCCAGGCCGAGAGCGACACGCACACGATGCCGGGCCTGAGCCTCGCGAGCGCTTCGGGGGAGAACCCGCGCGCATCGAGCGCGCCGGGACGATAGGATTGCGAAAAGATATCCGTGCGGCGTGCGAGCTCCCGCAGCACGCAATTCTCCCCTTCGTTCCTCAAATCCAGCCGCGCGGACCGCTTGCCGATCCCGGTGTCGAGGTCCATGGGTCCCGAGTCCGGGAGGTGCGCCGCGGTGACCCGCAGCACCTCGGCGCCGTGCTCGGCGAGCGAGCGCGCGCAGGTAGGGCCCGCGAGCACGCGCGTGAGATCGAGCACCCGGATCCCGGAAAGCGGCCGCTCGCCCGCCGGGAGCGGCTCCGGCTCCGCATCGCCGATGCGGTGAATTTCGACCAAGGGTTGCGCAGCGACCGCCGCCGCGTGCGCATGCACGTTCCATTCAGGCTCGCTTCGCACGAAGCCGGCACAGCCGCCCGCGGCATGGATCGCGTCTTCGAGCGCTTCGCCGTCCCATCGGCGCGTCGCCGCGGCCACGGCCTCGCGGTCGTCGTCCGACTGGAGCACCTCCAGCGCCGCGTCGCGATGATGCGGGAAATTGGTGTGAATGCTGATCCAGCGATCGCCACGCACCGGATAGAAGCCGAACAGCGGATCGCGCGGATCCGGGGGCACCTTTCCGTCGATTCGAAGATAGCGTGCGCTGCGAAGCGACGCAGCCGCGGCGCGCAAGTCGACGGCCACGCGCTGCGCGCGCCCGGCGCGCAGCTCCCACAGCCGCGCCGCGGCGAGCCCCACCGCCCCGAGCGCCGCCGCGCCCGCCGTGCCGACGCGGTAGCGCGTAGGGAAGACCGGGTCGGTTCCGGAGAAATCGACCGCGCCGGAGTCGAGATCGTCCTCTCCTGCAAGATCCAGAACTTCCCGCAAAGCCGCGTGCGGCACGTTCACTCCTTGAGGACGACGAGCGCGTCCACGGCGACCGCTCCCTCGCGCTTGACGATCAGGGGGTTGATCTCGGCCTCGCGCACCGGGCGGCCCTTTGCGAGCGCGAGCCGCGAGAGCGCCGCCACTGCGCGCGCGAGCGCCGCGCAATCGCCTTTCGGAAGATTGCGATAGCCGCGCAGCGGCGCGAGCCCCTTCACCTCGCCGATCATCTCGAGCGCCTCGCTTTCCGTCACCGGCGCGAGGCGCAGCGAAAAGTCCGCGTAGATTTCCGCGAGCGTGCCACCCGCGCCCACCAGCACGACCGGGCCGACCACGGGATCGTCGCGATAGCCCACGATCGCCTCGCCGAGCCCTTGCTCCATGCATTGAACGAGGATCCGGGGGGAACGCATTGCCTTCACGCGCTCCTCGAGCTCCTCCCGGTTCCCGATTTCGAGAGCAACCCCTCCAACTTCCGACTTGTGGGCGATCCCCGGAGAGAGGATCTTCGCGGCCACCGGATACGGCAGCGTGTGCGCGAACTCCGGTGCGCGCGCGATCTGCGACTGGACGACAGGAATGCCGAGCGATGCGAACAGATCGAGGGCCTGCTTTTCGTCCGGCCTGCCTTCGGGAAGATCGAGCTTCCAATGCGGCGCTTCCCGGAATTCCTTCGGTTCCCTCCATGCAAAGAACGCCCGAAACGCATCCGCGCACGATTCGGGCGTCCGGTACGCGGCGACGCCGGCCTTCGCAAGCAGCGAAAGCGACCGCTCGGCGTGCGGGGTGAGGAACGCGGCGAGGGGCTTTTGCGCGCGCCTCGCGCCGAGGATCGGCTCTACCGCGAGCTGCGGGTGGAACTGGGCGGACGACCCGACCACCGCGAGCACGCCGTCGCACTCGGCTGAGCCGAGCATCGCCTCGAGCGTTCGCGCGTACTGCTCCTTCGTGGCCGCCATGGTGAGGTCGACGATCGGCGCATCCGACCCGGGCGCCACGGTCTCGATGCCGCAAAGGCCCAACCGGTCGACCACGCTCGCCGCGCCCCCGCCCGTGGTCGTGACGACCGCAATGCGCGGCGCGCGCCCGGGCGACGGCGGCGCGCGGCCGTCCACCAGCGGCGCGATCTCGATCAGCGTCTCCAGCAGGTCCACGCGAAGGATGCCGCAGTCGCGGAAAAACGCGTCGAGCGCGGCGTCGGTCCCCGCGAGCGCGCCGGTGTGCGAGCGCGCGAGCGCCGCGCCCGCGGCGGAGCGCCCGAGCTTGTAGGCGACGACCGGCTTGCCGGCGGCGTGCGCCTTGCGCGCCGCGGCCGCGAGCCGTTCGGCGTCGCGCACGGTTTCGAGGAAGAGCAGGATCACGCGCGTGTGCGGGTCCTCGGCGAGCATCTCCACGAGCTCGCCCACGCCGAGATCGGCTTCGTTGCCCACCGAAACGAGCTTGGAGAATCCCAGGCCGCGCGCCGACCCGCGCGAGAGCATCGCGCCGAGCATGGTGCCGCTCTGCGACACCACGCTCGCGCCGCCCGCGGGCAGCGCCTCCATCTCGAGCACCGCGTTCACCGTGAGCGCGACGCACCCGGGCACGTCGAGCACGCCCATGCTGTTCGGCCCAAGGAGCCGTACGCCGAGCGCTTTCGCGCGCGCCACGAGCCTGCGCTGGCGCTCGGCGCCCGCCTCGCCCCGGTCGGCGAAGCCGTCGCTGAAGACGGTGGCCACCGGAACGCCGGCGCGGCCGCAGTCCTCGAGCGCGCCCTCGACGTTCTCGATCATGATGAACGCGTGATCGACCGGGCCGGGGATGTCGGAGACGCTCCGATACGCTGCTTCCCCGAAGATTTCGCTTCGCGAGGGATTGACGGGAAACACCCGCCCCGCATAGCGATGCCGCTTCAGATAACGCTGCGGGCGCGCGGTGTTCTTCGCGCCATCGCCCGAGGCGCCCACGAGGGCCACCGCGCGCGGCGCGAACAGCGCCTGCGCGAGCGTCACGCGGGCAATGCGGTCAGGGTCTCGAGTCTCCAGAGGTTTCCCAGCAGCGCTCGAGCGGCGGAGCCCCCGATCGCAGGCTCGGCCAGTTCAAGATACTTTTCTTCCAGCTGCTCGTCCGACAGCGGCGCGTCCGGGTCGCCGATGCGCGTGGGCTGCAGATGCTCCTGCACGGCTCCCTGCCGGGTCGCGATCGCCACGCGCGCGGCGCGCTGCTTCGGAAACGCGGCGTCGAGCTCCGGGTCGACATGAACGGAGATTTTTTCCATCAGGGTGCGCGTTGCGGGATCCGACATTCTTCCGTTCTCGAACGCGGCCAGTCGCACGCTGCCGTGCGTGAGCGCGGTGGCGACGCAATACTTGAGCGAGAAGCGTGCCTCGGCGGCGGTGCGCGGTTCGTCGAACCCGGCGACCTCGAGCGCCGGACGGTAAGTCCCCACGCGCACGCTTTCGATGTCCTGCGCCGCCACGCCCATGCGCTGCTTCAGCGCGAGCGCGCCGTCGATCGCGGCGAAGGTGTGGCCGCAGCAGGCGTGGTTCTTGAAGGTCATGCGCGTAATGTGGAAATCGCCCCCGAGCGTGGCGAGCGCCGCCTCCCAGTCGGGGCCGTCGCCCATCGCGCGCCCGAAGCCGGCCTCGCCCTCGAGCACGTCGAGCGATCCGGTCACGCCCTCGGCGGCGGCGAGCGCCGCTACGAGCCCGCCTTCGGCCGCGCGGCCTCCGTGCAGGGGCTTGGACATCGAGTCGCCGCGCATCGCCTGCTGAAGCCCCGCGGCGAACGTCGCGGCGGTAGCGAGCGCGTGCGCGAAGCGCCCCGCCTCGAGCCCCAGGAGCAGCGACGCCGCCGCGCACGCGCCGAACGTGCCGACGGTCCCGGTATTGTGCCAGTAGCGGTAGTGCGCGCGCCCCATCGCCGCGCCGATGCGCGTGGAGATCTCGTAGCCCGCGATCACCGCGCGAAGAAAAGCGGCGCCCGACGCGTTGCGCGCCTGCGCGAGCGCGAGCGCCGCTGCGATCGTGGGCGCGCCCGGGTGGTAGATTCCGTCGCGGAAGATGTCGTCGACTTCCGCGGCGTGCGCCGCGGTGCCGTTGATCAGCGCCGCCACGCGCGCCGGGGCCTTGCGGCCCAGGGCGAGCTGCGCGCGGCCGCGATCGAGCTCCTCGGAAAGAGCCTTTTCAAGTTGAGCGGCAGGAGCGAGCCTGGCCCCCGCGTACAACGCCGCGTGCCAGTCGATCGCGGCGCGCTTGGCGTGGTGCAGCACCTTGGGGGCCACGCGCTCGCCGTGGAACCGCTCGGCCCAGGCCGCGAAGCGCTCCACGACCCGTGCCGTCATGAAGCCCGCTTCGCTGCGCCGGCACCGGCGATCTTCCCGAACACCGCGCCGTTCGTAAGACCAGTTCCGCCGGGATAGTTGAACCAGAAGATGCCGCCCACGAGCTCTCCGGCGGCGTACAGGCCCGGAATCGGCTCGCCGTCGGTGGAGATCACGCGCGCATCGGTGTCGATGCGCAGCCCGCCGAAGGTGAAGGTGATGCCGCAGGTGACGGCGTACGCCTCGAAAGGAGGCGTATCGAGCGTGTTCGCCCAGTTGGATTTCGGAATCGCAAGCCCTTGCGTGCAGCGCCCGTCCTTCACGTTCGGATTGAAGGGGATGTCGGCGCGCACCGCGGCATTGTAGGCCTTCAGCTCCTCGAGCGCGGCCTTGCCGTCGGTGTCCTCCAGCTTCGCGCAGAGTTCTTCCAGCGTGTTTCCGGTGCGCTTCGTGACCTGGCGGATCCGGTATTCGTCGCGCAGCTGCGCCTTCACCTTGGCGTCGAACACCTGCCAGGCGAACTGGCCGGGCTGCGCGAGGATCACGCGCCCGTACTTCGCGTAGGTGTAGTTGCGGAAATCGGCGCCCTCGTCCACGAAGCGCTTGCCGAGCGCATTGACATAGACGCCCCACGGGTATGAATGCTTCTGGAACGCATCGCCCACCGCGAGGTCGCCGAACTCGGGCGCATTGCGCTCCCACGCAACCGCGTGGCAGCCCGACCAGTTCCCGGCCGGCGCCGCGCCGATGTCGAGCGCCATTCGGATCACGTCCCCGGTGTTGAAGCGCGTGCCGCGCACCTTCGCCAGCTCCCAGCCCGGCCCGAGATAGCGCACGCGCCATTCCGGGTTCGCCTGGAAGCCGCCTGCGGCAAGGATGGTGCTTCTTGAGAAGACCTGGGTCGTCTTGCCGTTGTGTCTGACCAGGACCCCCTTGACCCCTTCATCATCGGCGATCAACCCTGTCACGCGTGCCGAATACCAGATGTCGATCCCGTTCTTCCGGGCGATGCTCGTGAGCGACTCGACGAGCCCCGGCCCGCCTCCCACGGCTTCTACCGTAAGCCCGCCCCAGAACTTGAACCTTCCGCCCACGTTGAACGCCTGCCGCCCCCACGCCGCGGTGAAGCGCACGCCCCTGGAACGCATCCACACCAGCGTGGCAAGGGAGTTTCTCACCAGGACTTCGGTCAAATCCGGATCGCACCGGTACTCGGTGACCC
This sequence comes from Betaproteobacteria bacterium, assembly GCA_037443705.1. Taxonomy (GTDB): domain Bacteria; phylum Pseudomonadota; class Gammaproteobacteria; order Burkholderiales; family SG8-39; genus 2-02-FULL-66-14. The sequence continues at coordinate 11,342 of JBBINV010000005.1, forward strand.
GCGCCATGTCGTCGAGAAACTGCTCCGCGGTGTAGGTGCCGAAATCCGTGCGCGCGATCTCCTCGGCCGTGAGATCCGGGATCACCTTCTTCAGGTCCTCCACGCCGTCGTACACCGTGCGCATGAGGCCCGCGGTGAAGCGCGAGTTGCCGCCCGCTTCCTCCAGCGGCGCGCGCTCGAGCACGAGCACGCGCGCGCCGCTCTCGCGCGCTGCGAGCGCCGCGCAAAATGCCGCGTTGCCCGCGCCCACCACCACAACGTCGTAACGATCCGTCACTGCACTCACGCCTGCATTCTAGAACTGGTAGCGGCGCAGCCCGCCGTCCACCGGGATCACGGCGCCCGTGATGTAGCGCGCGCGGGGTGAGGCAAGGAAACAGACCAGATTCGCGATGTCCTCGGGCCGGCCGTACTCGCCCACCGGGATCTCGTGCTCGGACTGCCATTGGCGGTACTCGGGCGTGTAGTTGCGCTCGATCTGCTCGCTCATGATCCGTCCGGGCGGGATCGAGTTGACGGTGATGCCGTAGCGTCCGACCTCGCGCGACAATCCCTTCGCCCAGGCGTGCATCGCGGCCTTGGCGGCGAACGCGCCGTTCACGCCCTCGGGCTCGCTCTTTCCCGTGATGTTGACGATGCGGCCCCATTTGCGCGCCATCATCTGCGGCAGGAGCGCGTGCGCGAGCTGGCGCTGGCGCGTGAAGTTGAGCGTGATCGCCTCCTCCCACTGCGCTTCGGTGGCGTCGAGCTTGAAGGGGCGCGAGCCGCCGGCGTTGTTGACGAGGATGTCGACGCTGCCGAGCGCCGCGAGCGCCGCGCTCGCGATCGCCTGCGGCGCGCCGGGCTGCATGAAATCCTGCTCGATGATGACGAGCTTCGCGCCGATTTCCTTCTCGAGCGCCTCGAGCCGCTCGCGCCGGCGCGCCGTCACCGCGAGGCGCACGCCCTCGACGGCGAGCGCCAGCGCGATGCCGCGACCGATGCCGGCCGATGCCCCGGTGACGAGCGCCGTCTTGCCGGCGATGCCCAGATCCATCACTTCGCCTTGATGTTCGCCTTGCGCACCACCTCGCCCCAGCGCTTCTGCTCCGCCGCGATGAAAGCCGCATACTCTTCCGGGGTCGAGCCCACGGCTTCGGCGTCATCCACCGCGAAGCGCTCGGCGACCGAAGGCTGCTTCGCCGCCTTGGCCGCCTCGTCCGCCAGGCGCTTGATGATCGGAGCAGGCACCCTGGCGGGGGCGTTGAGGCCGTACCACTGCGTGGTCTCGAAGCCGGGGTAACCCTGCTCCGCCACCGAGGCCACGCCCGGAATCGAGGCGAGGCGCCTGGAGCCCACGGCGATCACGCGCAGCTTTCCCGCCTTCACGTGCGGCATGAGCGGCGGCGTGCCCGCGGAGGTCGCCTGCGTGCGCCCGGCTACAAGATCGATCAGATTCGGCCCGGTCCCCTTGTACGGGACGTGCACGATGTCGATGCCCGCCACGAGCTTGAGGTACTCCATCGCGAGATGCCCGGCGCTCCCGTTGCCCGCGGAGCCGTAGTAGAGCTGGCCGGGCTTCGATTTTGCGAGCGCGACGAACTCGCGCAGGTCCTTCGCCGGCACGCTCTCGTGCACCACGAAGATGTTCGGCACCTTGGCCAGCAGCGACACCGGCGCGAAGTCGGCGTTCGTGTCGAACGGGAGCTTGTCGAACATGAACGGGTTCACCGCGAGCGTGCCGATGTGGCCGATGATCAGCGTGTAGCCGTCGGGCTCGGCGCGCGCCGCCTCCTGCATGGCGACGTTGCCGCCGCCGCCCGGGCGGTTGTCCACCACGATCGGCTGGCCGAGGCCCTTCTCCATCTCCGCCGCCACGGCGCGCGCCACGATCGAGCTCGTCCCGCCCGGCGCAAAAGGAACCAGCAGGCGAATCGGCCTGGTCGGCCAGGGCTGCGCCTGCGCTGCGCAGCAAAGCAATGCCGCAATTGCAGTGAGAATGAGTTTATGCATTTTCGATCCTTTCAAAACTGCCTCTTGTACTGCGCGGGGTCGATGTTCGCCCCGATCACCAGTGGCCGGTCCTTCGGGCGGCGCGCCGCGAGCACCTTCTGCAGCGCTTTCGTACTCGACACCGACGCGCCCTCACAATCCATCGAGCGAGCGAGGCACGGGATATCGACCGGGTCGATCCGCGTGCCCCAGCTCGGGTACCTGCGGTTCGCCTGCTTGATCTCGATGCGGTTGAGGCTCCCGTCGCAGAAGACGATGACGAGCAGTGGCAGCCCGAGGCTCGCCGCGAGCCGAAGCTCCCCCTGCACCATGGCCAGCCCGCCGTCGCCGACAAAGCAGACCACCGGCCGTCCCGGGTTGAGCATCTGCGCGACGATCGCCGCCGGGAGCGAGTAGCCCATCGAGGAAAGCCCGTTGCTCATCAACACCGAGCGCGGCCCGAAGGCGCTCCAGCCCTGCCCCACGAGCAGCTTGTGCGAGCCGACGTCGGTGGTCGCGATCGCCTCGCGCGGAAGCGCTTCGCGCACCGCGTCGATCACGTCGGTGGGATTGAGCCTGCCCTTCACGCGTCCCGCGTAGTAGGCCGCGCGGAGCTTCGACCGATGTCTTTCGAGATCCCCCGGCCTCCAGCGGATTTCCCCCCTCCATCCGTCCGCAATGCCCGCCAGGATCGCCGCGATATCTCCCACGATCTCCGTGTCCGCCGAATAGATCTGGTCGGTGTTCGGCACCGCGTCGATATGCACCGCGGGAACCGCGAGCGTCCACGGCTTGATCAGCTCTACGGCATCGAATCCGACCGCGAGCAGCAGGTCGCAGCCCTCGAGGAAATCCCGCATCAGGGCGTTGCACGCCATGTCGAGCGTGCCCGCGTAGTACGCGTGATCCTCGGCGAGCACGCCCTTCGCCATCGGCGCGACCACGACCGGGATCCCCGCCGCCTCCGCGAGCCGCGCGAGCGCCTCGTGCGCGTTCGCGCGCTGCGCCGCGATGCCCGCGACGATCACTGGTTTCTTCGACTTGCGCAGGCGAGCGGTCACGTCTGCAAGAGGCCCGCTGTCGGAGAAAACCCGGATTCCTTCAAGAATCGACTTCATGGGAGGCAGGCGTACCTCTGCATCCTTTGCTTCCGCTCCCACCACGTCGGCGTGCGTGGTGATGTGCACCGGCCCCGGGCGCTCGGCGACCGCGGTGCGCAGCGCGCGGCGCATGACGCCCGCCACGGTATCGGGCGCGATCTCGGTGGCCCACTTGCTCACGGGCGAGAAGAGGCGGTTGTGGTCGAGCACCTGGTGGGTGAAGGTCGGCGCGCGCTTGCGCTCGATCTGCCCCGAGAGCGCGATCATCGGCACGCGATCGAGGTACGCGTTCGCCACCGCGCTGACGAGGTTCGACGATCCCGGCCCGAGCGTGGACAGGCACACGCCCGGCCGCCCGGTGAGAAAGCCGTAGGCCTCCGCCATCAGTCCCGCGGTGCCCTCGCGCCGGCCGAGCACGAACTGCATCCCCGCGCGGCGCGCGGCTTCCATGAGCTCGATGTTCGGGTCGCCAGGGTAGCCGAAGACGTGGCCGATGCCGGCCGCCTTCAGGTACCGAACCATCACCTCCGATACGTTCACGCCCCCTCGCTCAGAACTGCGCCGATTCCCCGGGCTTGAGCGGCAGCACCCTGACCGGCGCGTCGCCCAGCGCCTTCATCAGCTCCTCGGGCGTTCCCTTGCCCAGGGGATTCGCGCCATAGTGCATCGGAATCGCGTATTTGGGGCGGATCAGTTCGCGCAGCGCGTAGGCGGCGTCCGCCGGGTCCATCGTGAAATGGCCCCCGATCGGGATCAGCACGAGGTCCGGCTTGTAGTAGTCCGCGATCCACTTCATGTCGCCGAACACGCCCGTATCGCCCATGTGCCAGATGCGAAAGCCGTTCTCCAGCTCGATCAGGAACCCGGCCGGCTCGCCGCCGGGATGCGTCTCGTCCCTGTCCGTGGCCGGATTGCGCCAGACGTAGACCGAGGAGTGCTCGGCGCGCGTCATCGTCACCCTGATACCGGGGGCGGGCTGGATGCGGCCGCTCTTGTTGAAGCGGGGCAACTGCGCCGGCGGCAGCACGCCGAGGGTGGTGAGCGTCATGTTGAGGTCGCCCGGCGCCCAGAGCCGAATGTCGTTTTTCTTCGCAAGCGCCGGCGCGTCGGCGATGTGATCGCCGTGGCCGTGCGTGACGAGCAGCACGTCCACTTTTCCGAGCGCGTCCAGGTCCTTGTACTTCGGGGGCGTCACCGGATTCCTGATCAGCCACGGATCGGTGACGATGACCTTTCCGCCCGGCGTCGCGATGCGGAACGCGGCCTGGCCGAGCCAGAGCACCTCGGTCTTGCCCGTCTGCGCGTGCGCGCCGAGCGACACCAGCGCGGCCGCCGCGAATGCGAAGATCTTCATGCGCGTATCCTCCCTGCGGGAACTCTACGCACCGCGGGGAGCCCGTTCCAATAGAATTACGGGACCCACCGATATCATTTCGAGCATCGCGCCTTGGCTGCCCGGATACTGCCGGACTGGTACCTCCGGTCCCGTCTCAAGATGCGCCAGGTGCTGCTGCTCGTGGCGCTCGACGAGCACCGCAACATGCACCGCGCCGCCGCCGCCGCGGCGATGACGCAGCCGGCGGCCACGCGCCTGCTCGGGGACCTCGAGCGGCTGCTCGGGATGCGGCTGTTCGAGCGAAGCGCGCGCGGCGTCGCCCCCAACGCGTACGGCGAGAGCCTGGTGCGGCACGCGCGCGCGATCCTCGCCACGCTCGACCATGCGCGCGAGGAGATCATCGCGCTTTCGGCGGGCGCGACCGGCAAGGTGGCACTGGGGGCGCTGCTCGTGGCGGCGCCGGTGCTGGTGCCGCGCGCCGTGGCGCGCTTCAAGGCGCGCCATCCGAACCATACCGTGCTCGTACGCGAAGGGACGGTCGCGGGGCTGCTGCCGATGCTGCGCCGCGGCGAGCTCGACCTGGTCGTCGGCCGCGTGAGCGGCGACGTTTCGGGCGAAGGCCTCAGGTTCGAGACGTTCTACGAGGAGCCCGTCTGCGTCGTCGCGAGGCACGGCCACCCGCTCGCGCGCCGGCGCAGGCTCCGGCTCGCGCAGCTCAACCGCTGGCAATGGATCGTGCCGACGCCGGAGGCGCCGTACCGGCGGCGGCTCGACGCCGCGTTCCGGCAGGCCGGGGTCGAGCCGCCGCACCGGCTCGTGGAGTCGCTCTCGATCCTCGTCAACCGGATGCTCGTGCAGGAGACCGACATGCTCGCTGTAATGCCGCGCGAAGTGGCACGCAGTCATGCGGCGAGCGCGGCCGTGCGCATCCTCCCGGTCGCGCTGCCGCCGCCCTCGGGACCGGTCGGCGTCATTACGGTCGCCGGCCGCGCGCTGCCGCCCGCCGCGATCGATTTCGTCCACTGCCTGCGCGAGGCGGCGCGCGAGCCGCGGCGCACCGCGCGATAACCGAACCGGCATCGCCCCTCGCGCAAAAGTCATTGGAGGGCGCGCCGCCGATGCCCTAGAGTGGCAGCCTCGAAAGGAGGAGCCGGCATGCCGCGAGGGGTCGTCGATATCGAGGGAATGAAGAGCGCGCAGGCGCAGGCGCTGCGCGGCATGGCGCCGCCCGAAGGGCTGCCGTTCGGCATCCGCAAGCTCGGCCACGTGGTCCTGAAGGTGAAGGACCTGGAGCGCTCGGTCGCGTTCTACACGCAGGTGATGGGTTTCCGGGTATCGGATGTCTATCCGGACACGATGATGAAAGGCGGGATGGTGTTCCTGCGCTGCAATACCGATCACCACTGCCTCGCGCTCGTGGGCGGCGCGAAGGAAGACGCTTCGGCGCGCGAGCTGCACCATCTCGCGTTCGAAGTGGGGACGCTCGATGAGGTCGTGCGGGCGCGCGAGCACCTGCGCAGGCACGGGGTGAAGATCGACTTCGACGGCCGGCGCCGCGCCGGATGCCAGGTGGCGGTGGAGTTCCGCGACCCGGACAACCACTTCCTGGAGATCTATTGGGGCCTCGACCAGGTCGGGTCGGACGGCTGCGTGCGCCCGCCCGAGCAATGGCGCGAGCACATGTCGCTCGAAGCCGCGATCGCCGACCCGCCGCCGGGACAGGACACCACCTTGCACGACAAATGGCCGAGCGCATCTGCTTCATAGGCTTCGGCGAGGCGGGCCAGACGATCGGCCGCGGGTTGGGCGCCGAAAGCGTGGGTGGAATTTCCTGCTACGACTTGCTCTTCGACGATCCGGCAAATGAAGGTCGGCTCGAACGGATCGCGCGCGAGCTGCACGTCATTCCTTCAGGAAACCACGCCGATGCCGTTCGCGAAGCGGATCTCGTGTTCCTCGCGGTGACGGCGAGCTCGAGCCTGGAGGCGGCGCGCTCGTGCCTGCCGGGGCTGCGCAAGGGGCAGCTCTTTCTGGACATCAACTCGGTATCGCCCAGGCGCAAGATCGAGACTGCGGCGCTCGTGGCGCCGACCGGCGCCGCGTACGTGGATGTCGCCGTGATGGCGCCGGTCGCGCCCCATGCTCACAGGGTCCCCTGCCTCATCGGCGGCCCGGGGGCCGAGGCGCTCCTGCCGAGGGCGCGCGCGCTCGGCATGAGAATGGAAATCGTTGGCCGGGAAGTCGGCCAGGCGTCCGCGATCAAGATGTTCCGCTCGATCATGGTGAAGGGGCTGGAGGCGCTGTTCGCGGAGTCGATGCTCGCGGCGAGCGAGTATCGCGTGGAGGCGAAAGTCCTCGCCTCGCTCGAGGAGACTTTCCCGGGCCTGGACTGGGAGAAGCTCTCGGGCTACATGCTCGAGCGCGTGGTGAGCCATGGCGCGCGCCGTGCCGCCGAGATGCGCGAGGTGGCGGCGACGCTTGAGGACATCGGGCTCGAGCCGCTCATGGCCTCCGCCACAGCCGCGCGCCAGCAGTGGCTCGCGGACCTCGGCGTGAAGGGGCGCCTGGCCCGGAAGACCGAGGATCGCGGCGAGATCGTTCGTGCGATTCGCGAAGCATTGGGAAGATGAAGGCGCTTCTCGGCGATTACCCGGTCACCGCCGCGCTCAAGAGCGGCAGAGTCGCTTCGGCAAAGCTCCCGCTCGAGTTCGCCGATATCCGCCCCCCGAGCGCGGGGTTCAAGCGCGTGGTACGCGATCTCGAGTTCGACCTCGCCGAGCTCGCGATCACCACGTTCCTCATCGCGAAAGCGTTCGGCAAGCCGCTCAGGCTCCTGCCCGCGGTGCTCGTGGGGCGGCTCCAGCATTCGTACCTGGTGCGCAACGCCGAGCGCGGGCCGCTCGCGCCGCAGGATCTCGCCGGCAAGCGCGTCGGCGTGCGCTCGTACTCGGTGACCACCGGCATGTGGATCCGCGGCATCCTCGCCGACGACTACGGCGTGGATCCGCGAAGCGTCACCTGGGTCACCTTCGAGGAAGCGCACGTCGCGGAATTCCGCGACCCGCCGAACGTGCAGCGCGCGCCGGCCGGAAAGGACCTCGTGGCGATGCTGCTCGCGGGCGAGATCGACGCCGCGATCGTGGGCGACGGCAGGCCCGCCGATCCGCGCATCGTGCCGGTCATCCCCGACCCCGAGGCCGCCGCTCGCGCCTGGCGCGCGCGCACCGGCGCGATCCAGATCAATCACATGGTGGCGGTGCGAACAGGGTTTTCAGGTTCCGTGGTTGATGAGATTTACGATCTTCTTGTTCGAAGCCGGAAGGCTGCAGGAAACCCGGAGATGAACCCCTGCGGCCTCGAGGAGAACCGGCGCAACCTCGAGGTCGCGATCGACTACGTGCATCGCCAGGGCCTCATCCCGAAGCGCTACGCGGTGGAGGATCTGTTCCGATGATCGTGGACTGCCACGGCCACTACACCACTGCGCCGAAGACGCTGTGGGAGTGGCGCAAGCGCCAGGTCGCGGGCGGGAACCCCGGGTCTCCGCGGATCTCGGACGACGAGATCCGCGAGTCGCTCGAGGGCGCGCAGCTGAAGCTCCAGCGCGAGCGCGGCACCGACGTCACGTTTTTTTCGCCGCGCGCGGGCTCGATGGAGCACCACGTGGGCGATGCGAGGACGAGCGAGGCGTGGTCGCGCGTGTGCAACGACCTCATTCACCGCGTCTGCACCCTCTACCCCGCGAATTTCGCGCCGGTGTGCCAGCTGCCGCAGTCGCCGGGGGTCCCGCCCGCCAACTGCATCCCCGAGCTCGAGCGCTGCGTGAAACAGCTCGGCTTCATCGGCTGCAACCTGAACCCGGACCCTTCCGGCGGCTGGTGGAAATCGCCGCCGCTTTCCGATCGCTCGTGGTATCCGCTCTACGAGAAGATGGCGGAGCTCGACGTTCCGGCGATGGTGCACGTCAGCTCCTCGTGCAACCCGGCGTTCCACTTCACCGGCGCTCACTACATCAACGCCGACACCACCGCGTTCATGCAGTTCCTCACCTCCGATCTGTTCAAGGATTTCCCGACCCTGAAATTCGTCATCCCGCACGGCGGCGGCGCGGTCCCGTATCACTGGGGCCGCTACCGGGGACTCGCGCAGGACATGAAGCGCCCGCCGCTCGAGGAGCTGCTGCTCCGGAACGTCTTCTTCGATACCTGCGTCTATCACCAGCCCGGGATCGACCTGCTGTTCAGAGTCGTCCCGATCGACAACATCCTCTTCGCCTCGGAGATGGTCGGCGCGGTGCGCAGCCTCGATCCGCGCACGGGCCACTACTTCGACGACACGAAGCGCTACATCGCCGCCGCGGGTCTGGGAGAAGGGGACCTCGAGAAAATCTACTTCCGCAACGCGGCGCGCGTGTATCCGAGGTTCGCGGCAAGAACGGCCTGATTCATCCCGCCATCCATTCCGGGGCCGGGCGCACCTCGATCACGCCTTCCGGCGTCCGGATGCGGTCGCGCCGATCGAGGGTGAGGATCCGCGGGCGGCGCGCGCCTTTCGTGCCGCCCCGGGATGGAGCGATCCGCCTTCCGCTACGAGCGGAGCTTGAACCGCTGGATCTTCCCGGTGGCGGTCTTCGGCAGCTCCTGGATGAACTCGATCCAGCGCGGGTACTTGTAGGGCGCGAGCTTGTCCTTGACGTGCTGCTGAAGCGCCGCCTTCAGCGCGTTGTCGCCGGTCTTGCCGGGTTTGAGCACGACGTAGGCCTTGGGCTTGACGAGCTTGTTCTCGTCCTCCGCGCCTACCACCGCCGCCTCGAGCACCGCCTCGTGCCCCACGAGCGCGGCTTCCACCTCGGCGGGCGAGACGTAGATCCCCGAAACTTTCAGCATGTCGTCCGAGCGCCCGCCGTAGACGTAGTAGCCGTCCTTGTCCTGCGAGTACTTGTCGCCGCTCCTGGTCCAGGTGCCGATGAAGGTGTTGCGGCTCTTTTCGCGATTGTTCCAGTAGCCGTTGGCCGCGGTGGGGCCGGCGATCTGCAGTTCGCCCAGCTCGCCGGGCTTCACCGGGTTGCCCTGCTCGTCCACGAGCCGCAGCTCGTAGCCGGGCACCGCCTTGCCGGTGGTGCCGTAGCGGACGTCGCCGGGGCGGTTGGAGAGGAAGATGTGCAGCATCTCGGTAGAGCCGATGCCATCCAGGATGTCGATCCCGGTCTTTTCCCTGAAGCTCTGCGCGATGCGCGGCGGCAGGGCCTCGCCCGCCGAAGTGCAGACGCGCAGCGCGAGCGCCTCCTTCTCCGGGAAGTTCGCGTCCGCCAGCATCGCGGCGTAGAGCGTGGGCACGCCGTAGAAGATGGTGGGCTTTTTCTCGGTGAGCCGCCTGAACACCGACGCGGGCGTAGGCCGCTCGGCCATGAGCACGGTGGTCGCGCCCACCGCCATCGGGAAGGTGAGCGCGTTGCCGAGACCATAGGCGAAGAACAGCTTCGCCGCCGAAAAGACCGTGTCCTGCTCGCGGATGCCGAGGATCGGGCGCGCGTAGAGCTCGGCGGTAAGGATCGCGCTCGCGTGCACGTGCACGGTCCCCTTCGGCGTGCCGGTGGAGCCGGACGAATAGAGCCAGAAGCACGGATCGTCACGCGTGGTGGGCGCCGTTTCGAATTCCGGCTTGCCCTTCGAAAGAACTTCGTCGAACGAGGAGCCCGAAACAATGACATGCTTCAGGAACGGCAGCTTCCCGATCAGCGGCCTGAACTGGGGCAGGAGCGCCTCCGAGACGATCAGCGCGCGCGAGCGGCTGTCGGCGAGCATGAACTCGTAGTCCTTCGTCGTCAGCAGCGTGTTCACCGCGACCGGGACGATTCCCGCCTTGATCGCGCCGAGAAACGCGACCGGCCAGTCGATCGTGTCGTGCATCGCGATCAGCACGCGGCTCTCCATCTCGAGCCCGAGCGCACGCAGGCCCCCGGCGAAGCGGTTCACGCGCTCGGCGAGCTCGCCGTAGGTGTACCGCCCCGCATCGTCGATGCAGGCGGTCTTGCCGCCGCGCCCGGCAGCGAGATTGCGTCCGATCAGGTCTTCGGCGGCGTTGTAGTCTCGCGGAACCTCGACCCGCGGTGGACTGACCGAATGGTCGGCCTTCGAAAGGTTCATTGGATCCCTCCCGCCATTGAACAGCGATACCTTCAGGAAACCCGCTCTGCCGCTTCCTTCGCCAGTTTAAGCCAGCCCGCGCCCCATTCCTCGGCCGTCTCCTCCGGCAGCACGCCCGAGGAGGCGTCGTGCTGGACGCGCTCGCCGATCCTCTGCGCGCCGAGCTCGGCGAGCAGCTCGTCGAAGCGCTTGCCGCCGAAATTGAAGGTTTCGGCGTAGGTGCGATCGCCCAGCCCGAACACCCCGTAGCGCACCCGGGAGAGATCCGGACGGCGCTCTTTCAGCTCCTGATAGAGCGCCTTCGCGTTGTCCGGAACGTCGCCCTGCCCGTAGGTCGAGGTGCACACGAGAAAGACGCCGCCGCGCGAGAACACCGACGCGTCGGCCCGGTCCATGAGCAGCGTCTCCACGGCGGTCTCGCCGTCGTCCCACGCGAGCTCGAGTTCCTGCGCGACGAGCTGCGCCGTGCCGGTCATCGTGCCGACCAGAATCGTGATCCGTAGCCCCATGCGCGTTCCTTGATTGACATCAACTATATTGCAGACTAGAATGCCGGTCAAGCATTATATTTCATTACCCGGCGTCAACATCTTCCATGGGCGCGGCCCTCACCCCACCCCAGCGTGCGCACAACGGCGAAGCCGCCTACCTCGCGCGCCTGGGCGAGCGCGTGCGCGACTGGCGCCTCGGCCGCGGCGTGACGCGCAAGGCGCTCGCGCTCTCCTCGGGCGTATCGGAGCGCTACCTCGCCCAGCTCGAGGCGGGCGAAGGCAACATCTCGGTGCTGCTGCTCCGGCGCGTGGCGCAGGCGATGCAGGTGCCCGTGGAAGAGCTCGTGCGCGAGCAGGAGGCCGCCCCGCGCACCGCGCGCATCGCGCTCGTGGGCCTGCGCGGCGCGGGGAAATCGACGCTCGGCGAGCGGCTCGCGCAGAGCCTCCAGGTGCCTTTCGTGGAGCTCGACCGCGAGGTCGAGCGCGAGGCGGGCGCGGCGCTCGGCGAAGTGTTCGCGATGTACGGCCAGGACGCCTTCCGGCGCTTCGAGCATCGCGCGCTCGAGCGCGTGCTGAAAGGCAATCCGCGCTGCGTCATCGCCGCGGGCGGCAGTCTCGTCACCGACCCGGACACCTGGCGGCTGCTGCGCGAGAGCTGCTACTGCGTGTGGCTGAAAGCTTCGCCCGAGGAGCACATGCAGCGCGTCATCGCGCAGGGCGACCTGCGCCCGTTCCGCGGCCGGTCGGAAGCGCTCGACGAGATTCGCAAGCTTCTCGCCGACCGGGAAAGCCTCTACGCGCGCGCCGACGCGGTTCTGGACACCTCGGCGCGGCCCCTCAAGCAGACGATCGCCGAGCTGCGGCGAATCACGGAGAACCCATGATCAGCTTCGACACACGGCCCGAAACCTACAATCACTGGAAGCTCGCCTTCGACGGCCCCGTCGCGACGCTCACGCTCGACGTGGCCGAGGACAAGGGCCTCGCGCCCGGCTACAAGCTGAAGCTCAACTCCTACGACCTCGGCGTCGACATCGAGCTGCACGATGCGCTCAACCGCATCCGCTTCGAGCACCCCGAGGTGAAGGCGGTGGTCCTCACGAGCGGCAAGAGCCGCATGTTCTGCTCCGGCGCGAACATCTACATGCTCGGGCTCTCCACGCACGCGTGGAAAGTGAACTTCTGCAAGTTCACGAACGAGACCCGGAACGGCATCGAGGACTCGTCGAAACATTCCGGGCTCAAGTTCCTCGCGGCGCTGAACGGCGCGACCGCGGGCGGCGGCTACGAGCTCGCGCTCGCCTGCGACGAGATCGCGATGATCGACGACCGCTCGAGCGCGGTGAGCCTTCCCGAGGTGCCGCTCCTCGGCGTGCTGCCGGGTACCGGCGGGCTGACGAGGATTACCGACAAGAGAAAGGTCCGAAGGGATCTGGCCGACCTGTTCTGCACCACCGCCGAGGGCGTGCGCGCCGACCGCGCAAAGGAGTGGAAGCTCGTGGACCACACCGCGAAGCCGCAGCAGTTCGCCGAGGCCGTCAGGGCGCGCGCGCTCGAGCTCGCGAAGCTCTCGGACCGGCCCGGCGGAAAAGGGGTCGCCCTGACGCCCCTGAGCAGGGAATCCTCGGAAAGCGGATACCGCTATTCGACGGTCGAAGTCTCCCTCGATCCCCGGAACCGGACCGCGGAGATCACGGCAAGAGCGCCCGAAGGAAAGCAGCCCGAAACCGCCGGGGAAGCGCTCGCGCTCGGCGCGGCGTGGTGGCCGCTCGCGCTGGCACGCGAGCTCGACGACGCGATTCTGATGCTCAGGCACAACCATCTGGACACCGGATTGTGGGTGCTGAAGACGCGGGGAAGCATCGAGGAAGTTCTGAAAACCGATTCCTTTCTCGAAAACCACGCCTCTCACTGGTTCGTGCGCGAGACGACCGGGTATTTGCGCCGCACGCTCGCGCGGCTGGACGTCTCGTCGCGCTCCATCTTCGCGGTCGTGGACGCGGGCTCGTGCTTCGCCGGCACGCTCGCCGAGCTCCTGCTCGCCGCCGACCGCAGCTTCATGCTGAAGGTCGACGGCGGCCCCGCGATCGCGCTCTCCCCGCTCAACTTCGGCACCTATCCGATGGTCAGCGGCGTGACACGGATGGAATCAAGGTTCTGCGAACAGGCTCAACCCGTGGAGGCGGCAAGGCAGACCCTCGGCGAGAAGCTCGACGCGCACGACGCCGCGGAGCTGGGCCTCGTCACCTCGACGCCCGACGACCTCGACTGGAACGGCGAGCTGCGCCTCGCGATCGAGGAGCGCGCGAGCCTCTCGCCCGACGCGCTCACCGGCATGGAGGCGAGCCTGCGCTTTTCCGGGCGCGAGACGATGCTCACGCGCGTCTTCGGGCGGCTGTCGGCGTGGCAGAACTGGATCTTCAACCGGCCCAACGCGGCCGGCGAGCAGGGCGCGCTCAAGGTCTACGGCACCGGCGCGAAGGCGAAATTCAACTGGGAGCGCGTGTAATCATGAGCATCAACTATTCCGAGAAGATTCCGAACAACGTCGATCTCGCGCAGAACCGGACGCTCCAGCGCGCGCTCGAGCACTGGCAGCCGAACTACCTCAAGTGGTGGGCCGACATGGGCCCGGACAAGTCGTCCGCGTACGACGTGTACCTGCGCACCGCGGTGAGCGTGGACCCGAAGGGCTGGGCGCACTACGACTACGTGAAGATGCCGGACTACCGCTGGGGAATCTTTCTCGCGCCGGCCGAAAGCGACCGCAAGGTGAACTTCGGCGCGCACAAGGGCGAGCCCGCGTGGCAGGAGGTGCCGGGCGAGTACCGCTCGACGCTGCGGCGCATCATCGTCACGCAGGGCGACACCGAGCCCGCCTCGGTGGAGCAGCAGCGCCACCTCGGCCTCACCTGCCCTTCGCTCTACGACCTGCGGAACCTGTTTCAGGTGAACGTGGAGGAAGGCCGGCACCTCTGGGCGATGGTGTACCTGCTTCACGCGCACTTCGGCAAGGACGGCCGCGAGGAAGGCGAGGCGCTCCTCGAGCGGCGCTCGGGCGACGCCGACAACCCGCGCATCCTCACCGCGTTCAACGAGAAGACGCCCGACTGGCTCTCGTTCTTCATGTTCACCTTCATCACCGACCGCGACGGCAAGTACCAGCTCGCGGCGCTCGCGGAATCGGGCTTCGATCCCCTCTCGCGCACCTGCCGCTTCATGCTGACCGAGGAAGCGCACCACCTCTTCGTGGGCGAATCGGGCGTCGCGCGCATCGTCGAGCGCACCTGCGAGGCGATGGCCGCGCACAGGACCGACGACCCGGCGAAGCTTCGCGGCATGGGCGTGATCGACCTGCCAACGCTGCAGCGCTACCTCAACTTCCACTTCAGCGTGACGAGCGATCTCTACGGCGCGGAGATCTCCTCGAACGCAGCCTCTTTCTACGCCAACGGCCTCAAGGGCCGCTTCCAGGAGACGATGATCGAGGACGACCACCGGCTCGAGGGAGCCGAATACCCGGTGCCGGAAGTCTCGGGCGACGCGATCGTCACGAAGCACGTCGCCGCGCTCACCGCGCTCAACGAGCGCCTGCGCGACGACTGGACGCACGACGTGCAGAACGCGATCGACCGCTGGAACCGCATTCCCGCGAACCACGGCATCCCGTTCCGCTTCCGCCTGCCGCACAAGGGCTTCCACCGCAGGATCGGCGTGTTCGCCGGGATCCACGTCAGCCCCGAGGGCAAGGTCCTGTCGGAGGCCGAATGGACGCATCGCCACAGGGAATGGCTGCCCTCGGAGGAGGACCGCGCGTTCGTGCAATCGCTCATGGGCCGCGTCACCGAGCCGGGCAAGTTCGCCAACTGGATCGCGCCGCCGAGGCAGGGCATCAACAAGCAGCCGGTGAATTTCGAGTACGTGAGGTTCTCCTGATTCGATGATCGCCGCAGAGCTCATCCGCCAGCATCTGATCGACCCGGAGATCTGCATCCGGTGCAACACCTGCGAGGAGACGTGCCCGATCGACGCGATCACGCACGACTCGCGCAACTACGTGGTGAAGCCCGAGATCTGCAACAACTGCGGCGACTGCGTCGCGCCCTGCCCCACCGGCGCGATCGACTCGTGGCGGCGCGTGGCGAAGCCGTACCCGATCGACGAGCAGCTCCTGTGGGATGCCTTGCCAGCGGAAGAAGTGCAAGAAGGACAGGCGGGCGAGGTGCCCGAGGAAATCGCTCGCCTCACGGACATTTCCATTCAAGGCCAGGGCGGACAGGTGCCGCCCCCGTGGTCGGCGGCGCATCCGTACGTCGGGCTCTACAGCCTGACGAAGCCGGCGACCGCGATCTGCAGCGGCAATTACCGCCTGACCGCGGAGAACGCCGGGAGCGACGTCCGGCACATCGTGCTCGACTTCGGCAGCACGGCATTCCCGGTGCTCGAGGGCCAGTCGCTCGCGGTGATCGTCCCGGGCGCGGCGCCGCACGTGCGCATGTACTCGGTGGCGAGCCCCAGGAACGGCGAGCGCCCCGGCTACAACAACCTCTCGCTGACGGTCAAGCGCGTGACGCGCGACCGCGAAGGAAAGCCCGTGCGCGGCGTGGCCTCGAACTACCTGTGCGACCTGAAGAAGGGCGACAAGGTGAGCGTGGCGGGTCCGTTCGGTGCGAGCTTCCTGATGCCGAACCACCCCGGCTCGAACCTCGTCATGATCTGCACCGGCACGGGCTCGGCGCCGATGCGCGCCATGACCGAGCGGCGCCGGCGCCGCCTGGCGCTCAGGGAGGGCGGCGAGCTGATGCTGTTCTTCGGCGCGCGAACGCCCGGAGAGCTGCCCTACTTCGGCCCGCTCATGAAGCTGCCGAAGGAGCTGATCGATGTCCAGCTCGCCTTCTCGCGCGTACCCGGAAAGCCGAAGGAGTACGTCCAGGACCGCATGCGCGCCTGCCGCGACAAGCTCGCGCGCCTGCTCGCCGACGACAACACCTTCGTCTATCTCTGCGGTCACAAGCAGATGGAGGAAGGCGTGGAGCGGGCTTTTTCCGAGATCTGCAGTTCCGACTGGGCAGGGCTCAAGGAAGCCCTTCGTATGCAAGGCCGGTATCACGTGGAGACCTACTGACGTGGCGATCGACTACTCCGGGAAGATCCCGAACAATGTCAACCTGGCGAACGATCGGACGCTCCAGCGCGCGCTCGAGCACTGGCAGCCGCACTTCCTCCAGTGGTGGCACGAGATGGGGCCGAGCGACTTCGAGGCCGCGGACGTGTACCTGCGAACCGCGGTGTCGGTGGACGCGAAGGGCTGGGCGCACTACGGCGCGGTGCACATGCCCGAATACCGCTGGGGCATTTTCCTCGCCGACGCGGTGCCGGACCGCCGGATCCACTTCGGCGACAGCATCGGCCAGCCGGTGTGGCAGCAGGTTCCGGGGGAGCACCGGTCCACGCTCCGGCGCCTGATCGTCACGCAGGGCGACACCGAGCCCGCGTCGGTAGAGCAGCAGCGCCTGCTCGGCCACACCTGCCCGTCGCTCTACGACCTGCGGAACCTCTTCCAGATCAACGTGGAGGAAGGCCGGCACCTGTGGGCGATGGTGTACCTGCTGCACGCCTACTTCGGGCGCGACGGCCGCGAAGAGGCCGAGGAGCTGCTCGCGCGCCACTCGGGCGACGCCGACAAGCCGAGGATCCTGACCACCTTCAACGAGCCGATCCCGGACTGGCTGTCGCTCTACTGCTTCACCTACTTCACCGATCGCGACGGCAAGTACCAGCTCAAGAGCCTCGCCGAGTCCGCGTTCGATCCGCTCTCGCGCACCTGCCGCTTCATGCTGACGGAAGAAGCACACCACATGTTCGTCGGCGAGACCGGCATCGGACGCGTGATCAAGCGGACGCTCGAAGTCATGAAGGAGCTCGGCACCGACGACCCGGCGCGCATCCGCGCGCAAGGCGCCGTCGACCTGCCGCTCCTGCAGAAGTACCTCAACTTCTGGTGCTCGTCCTCGCTCGACCTGTTCGGCTCCGAGATCAGCTCGAATGCCGCCGCCAGCTTTGCGGCGGGGCTGAAAGGAAGGCCGGATGAGCCGTCGTACGACGACCACGTGCTCCGCGACAAGACTTTCCCGCTCGAAACCCCGAATGGCGTCGAAACCGTCCCCATGCTCAATGCGCTCAACGAGGTGATGCGCGAGAGCTATCTCAAGGACTGCGAGATCGGCCTCAAGCGCTGGAACCGCGCCATCGAACGTGCCGGGCACGGGTTCCGGCTCACCCTGCCCTCGACGAAGTTCCGCCGCTCGATCGGCTCGTGGGCCGGCATGCCGGTCACGCCGGAAGGAAAGCTCATCGACAAGGCGGAATACGAAAGGCGCCTGCACGACTGGATTCCCTCGGACTCCGACAGGGCGTTCGTGAAGAGCCTGATGCAGAAGGTCGTCGCGCCCGGGCAGATGGCCGGCTGGGTCGCGCCGCCCGAACGCGGCATCAACAACCTCCCGATCGAGTACGAGTACGTCCGGCTGAGCTGAGAGTTCGCGGTGAGAAGCCCGGCGAGGGCATGGAGCGTCTTCCGCGGAAATCGTTCCAGCGGGCAGTACCGCGTAACGATCTCGATCGCCCTCTCGCAAACGGGCTCTAAAGGCGCCGCGGTCCGCGCCGTTAACCGGGACATGAACTACCTGTGCTTCGACTGCTTCCTCAAGCCGTTCACCGGCGGCACGACCGACGCGCTGCAGCACGAGGACATGGCGCCTTGCACACCACGTCGCCCCGGCAGTGCGTACACGGGGCTCGCCTGCGCGAAGTGCGGCGCGCCCGTAGAGATCGACACGCATTTCCGGCGCTGGTACGCAGACGCCGCGGCGCTGCCGCGCTGACGGGCTACGTCTCCTTCCCTCGCGCCGGCTTGCGTGCGGTGCGCGAGGGCCGGATGCGCTCCGGCTCCGCCGGCTTTCCGAAAAGATACCCCTGCGCCAGCTCGCAGCCTTCGGCCGCGAGCATACGCGCCTGCGCGCGCGTTTCCACGCCCTCGGCCACGACCTCCGCGCCCATGCCGCGGCCGAGGGCGATCACCGCACGGCAGATCGCGAGGCTGTCGCGGTCCCCCGGAAGGCCGCGCACGAAGCTGCGGTCGATCTTGAGCGTGTCGATCGGAAAGCTCTTGAGGTAGCCGAGCGACGAGTAGCCGGTGCCGAAGTCGTCCACCGAGAGCTTCACGCCCAGGTCTTTCAGCTCGTGCAGCAGGCGCGTGCCTTCCTCGAGGTTGTGCATGACCGCGCTCTCGGTGATCTCGAGCCGCAGGAGCGAGGGGTCGACCCCCGCACCCCCGGTCGCCGCCTGCACCGCCTCGCGAAGGCCGGGGTCGCGGAACTGGCGCGTCGAGAGATTGATCGAGACGACGAACGGGGCGCGCCGGCCGCGGTTCCACTCGGCCGCCTGGTGCGCGGCCTGTGCGAGCACCCAGCGCCCGATCGGCACGATCAGCCCGGACTCCTCCGCCACGGGAATGAACTGCGCGGGACCGGTCACGCTGCCGTCGGCGCGCGGCCAGCGCAGCAGCGCTTCCGCCCCGACCGCCTCGCCCGAGCCGAGACGCACGATCGGCTGGTAGTGCAGCGTCAGCTCCCGCTCCTCGAGCGCGCGGCGCAGGTCCCGCTCCAGCGCGAGGAACCGCACCACGCGCTCGTTCATCTCGGGGGCGAAGAAGCGGAAGCACGCGCGGCCCGATTCCTTCGCGCGGTAGAGCGCCGTGTCGGCGTTGCGGAGCAGCGTCGCGGCGTCGGCACCGTCCTTCGGGTGAACCGCGATACCCGCGCTCGCCGTGAGCACGAACTCGTGCGCCTCGATCCGCAGCGGCGCGCCGATCGCGTTCATGAGCTTCGAGGCGACCACCGAGGCATCGTCGTCGCGCTGCAGGTCGGCGAGCAGCGCGACGAACTCGCCGCCGCTCAGCCGCGCCACCGTGTCGCCCGCCCGCAGCGTGTCGGCGATCCGCCGCGCGACCGCCGCGATCACCTTGTCGCCCATCTCGTGGCCGAGGCTGTCGTTGATCCGCTTGAGATGGTCGACGTCGATGAACATGACGCCGAGCGCGCGCCCGGAGCGGGACGCCTGCAGCACCGCCTGCGCCGCGCGGTCGTTGAGCAGGTTCCGGTTCGGAAGCCCGGTGAGCGAGTCGTAGCTCGCCTGCCGCTCGATCTGCTCCTGGTAGCGGATGCGGTCGGTGACGTCGGTGGTGACGCCCACCATGTGCGTCACGCGCCCTGCGTCGTCGCGCACCGGCGCCACGCGCAGCTCGTTCCAGAAGACCGTGCCGTCCTTGCGGTAGTTGCGCAGCAGCACCGTCGCCTCGCGCTCCTCGCGCACCGCGGCGCGCAGCTCGTGCACGCCGGGCTGGTCGCGGTCCTCGCCGTGGAGGAACCGCGGATCCCGGCCCATCACCTCGGCCGCCGCGTAGCCGGTCACGCGCTCGAACGCCGGGTTGACGTACACGATGGCGTGGCCGGCGCGCGTCTGCTCGGTGATCATGACCGAGTTCACGCTCGACTCGAGCGCGCGGTTCCGCAAATGCAGCGCGGCCTCGGCGCGCTTCCTGTCCGTGATGTCCTGCGCCCCGCCTCGGTAGCCGATGAACCTTCCCTGCCGGTCGTGCAACGGTCCGCCGCTCACGCTCATGTAGCGGACCGAGCCGTCGGCCATGCGCCGGCGGAATTGCGCGTCGCGGAACGGCTCGTGCCGCTCGAGCTGCGCGCGGTGCGCCGACCAGTCGCCGGCCGCGGGCTCGAGGTCGGGAATCTCCCAGCGCGCCTTGCCGAGGTACACGCCCGGGTCTCCGCCGCGCGACATCGCCGCCGCCCCGGGGCCCGAGAGCACGGTGAACCGGAACTGCGCGTCCTGCTCCCAGTACCAGTCGCTCGTGAGCTCGGTGAGGCTGCGGAAGCGCGCTTCGCTGTCGCGCAGCGCGCGGAAGGTGTTCGCCTGCATCGCCGCAAGGCGCACCAGGCGCTCCAGCCCCGCGCGGTCCAGCCGGTCCTTGCTCACCAGGTCGTAGGCGCCGCGCGCGAGCGCCTCCTCGGGCAGCCGCGGATCGGGCATGCCGGTGAGCACGATGATCAGCCGGTCGGTCGCGCCCGCGAGGCGCTCGAGCGTCGCCAGACCCGCGGAGTCGGGCAGCCCGAGGTCCGTGATGACGAGATCCACGCTGCTGCCGGCGAGCAGCGCGAGCGCCTCGCCGAGCGTCTTCGCCCACTCGACCGAAAGATCGGCCCAGGCGACCGCGCCGAGTTGCCGGCGCACGATTTCCGCGAAGTCGGCATCGTCCTCCACGAGGAGGATCCGCACCGAGGGGCGCGCGGGCACCGGGTCCATGGCCGAAGGATAGCGGCGCCGGGCAAGGCGCGGCTAGCGCTCGAGCACGTACGTCCCGGGCGCGTCGGCGAGTCTGGGGAATTCCTTGGTCTCGAGGGGCGGCGGTGCCCCGAGCGGGCCGCAGTGCTCGGCGAGCCAGCCGGTCCAGTCTTCCCACCAGCTGCCCTGGCGCTCCTCGGCCTGCGCGCGCCAGTTGTCGGCGCTCTGGCCGCGGTGCGCGGCGCCGATCCAGTAGCGGCGCTTCGCCGGCTTCACCGGCGGGTTCACGATGCCGAGGATGTGGCCCGAGCTGGAAAGCACGAAGCGCTTGGGCGAGGTGACGTAGCCGTTGATCTTGAAGGTCTGGCGCCAGGGCGCGATGTGGTCGTCCTCGGCCGAGACGTCGTACAGCGGCTGATGGATGCGCGCGATGTCGATCGGCTCGCCGGCCACGGTGAGCGCGTCGCGCTTCACCAGGTTGTTCTTGAGGTACATCTCGCGCAGGTAGTACTCGTGCATGCGCCAGGGCATGCGCGTCGTGTCCATGTTCCAGTAGAGCACGTCGAACGGCGCCGGGCGCTCGCCGTAGAGCCAGCCATGCACCACGTAGTGCCAGATGAGGCTGTTCGACCGGAGTAGCCGGAACGAGGCCGCCATCTCGCGCCCGTCGAGGTAGCCGCGCGCGCGCATCATGTCGGCGAGCCAGCGCACGGTGCCCTCGTCGAGGAACACTTCGATGTCCCCCGGCGACTGGAAATCGGTGAGCGCCGCGAGCAGCGTCCAGCTCGAGACCGGAACGTCCTCGCGCGCGTGCCTGCGGTTGAGCCACGCGAGATAGGTGGCGAGGAGCGTGCCGCCGATGCAGTAGCCGGCCGCGTGCACCCTGTCCGACCCGCTCACGCCCTGCGCCACACGCACGGCTTCGGCGACGCCGTGCGTGAGATAGTCGTCGAAGCCGGTTTCGGCGAGTTCCGGGCCGGGGTTCTTCCAGCTCGTCACGTACACGTCGAAGCCCCTGTCGAGGAGGTGCCGCACCATGCTCTTCCTCGGCGTGAGATCGAGCACGTAGTACTTGTTGATCCACGGCGTGACGAGCACGACCGGAACCTTCCGCACCTGGGCCGCGGCCGGCGCGTAATGGATCACTTCGAGCAGGCGGTTGCGGTACACGACTGCGCCCGGCGTGGTCGCGAGGTTTCCGCCGACCTGGAAGTCCTCGGGCGAAGTCATGCGCACGGTGCCCGCGCGGAGGTCCTCCATGAAGATCTCGCAGCCGCGCCGCAGGCTCTCCCCGCGCGTCTCGACGGCCTTGCGCATCGCGACCGGATTGGTGAGGAGGAAGTTCGTGGGCGCCACCGCGTTCAGCCATTTCCGCCACCAGAACGCGGCCCGGCGCCGCTCGCGCGGCGAGATCCCGGGCGTGGCGAAGAGCGCGTCCTGCACCTGGCGCGTGATGAACAGATACCACTGCTTGAGCAGGTCCCAGCCCGGCTCGCGGGTCCAGACGGGATCCGCGAAGCGCGCATCGTCGGCCTGGGGAACCACGATGTCGGGACCGGGGCGGCCCGCGAGGCGCGCCGCGGTGTGCGCCTGCAGCGCGAGCAGGCTCCCGGCGAAGCGCGTCCACTGCTCGAAGAGCTCCTGCGGGTGCAGCATCCAGGCGAGGTGCGCGTGCGCGAGCGGCGCGATCATGCCGATCGGATCGGCGAACGACTCCACGCTGCCGCGCAGCGCGCGCAGCCGCTCGGCCGAAACCGCGAAGAGATGGGTCAGCTGCTCCTCGGCCTGGGGGACGGCTTCGGTCGGAAGGCCGGTGCGGTTCATGCCGCCAGCCTAGGGGACCGGCCTCCCCGCCCGGTTGCGATAGATCAAGGTTCGAGAAGATTACAATCGCTCCCGAGGAGGGAAAGGATGTCTGCACGCCTGCATACCGACCTGCGCTTCGCGAGCCCCCAGGTCACGATGGAAAGGCGCCCCGGCGGCGCGATCGTCCTGCGCTCGCCCGAGCCGCTCGGGCCTTACCCGCGCGCGATCGGCGAATGGCTCGAGCGCTGGGCGCGCGAGGCGCCGGATCGCGTGCTCGTCGCCGAGCGCGCGGGCGAGGGCTGGCGCAGGGTGACCTACCGCGAGGCGCTGGATGCGGCGCGGCGCATCGGGCAGGCGCTGCTCGAGCGCGGGCTCGGAAAGGACAGGCCGGTCGCGATCCTTTCCGACAACGGCGTCGACCATGCGCTCCTCGCGCTCGGCGCGATGCACGTCGGCGTTCCGGTCGCGCCGATCTCGCCCGCGTACTCGCTCATGTCGAAGGACTTCGCAAAGCTCAGGGCGATCTTCGAGCTGCTGAAGCCGGGGCTCGTGTACGCGGCCGACCCGGCGAAGTTCGCTCCCGCCCTGCAGGCAGTCGGGGCGAGCGCGACGCCGATTGGCGCCCTGCTGGAAAAACCGGGATCGTCGAGAGTCGACGACGCCTTCGCCGCCGTCACCCCCGACACCGTCGCGAAGATCCTCTTCACCTCGGGGTCCACGGGCCTTCCGAAGGGCGTGATCAACACCCAGCGCATGCTGTGCTCGAACCAGCAGAGCTGGGCGCAGCTCTGGCCGTTCCTCGAGGCGCGCCCGCCGGTGATCGTCGAGTGGCTGCCGTGGAACCACACCTTCGGGGGCAACGCGACCTTCAACATGATCCTGCGCAACGGCGGCTCGATCTACGTCGACGGCGGAAAGCCGATGCCCGGTCTGGTCGAGACCACGGTCCGCAACCTCAAGGACGTGTCGCCCACGATGCACTTCAACGTGCCGCGCGGCTTCGACCTGCTGCTGCCCTTTCTCGAATCCGACGCGGCGCTCCGGAAGAGCTTCTTCCGCGACCTCGATCTCGTGTTCTACGCCGGCGCGGCGCTGCCGCAGAACCTGTGGGAGCGCATCGAGCGCCTCGCGATCGCGGAGAAGTCCGGCCGGCTCGCGATGCTCTCGGCCTGGGGCTCGACCGAGACCGCGCCGATGTCCACGTGCGTCCACATGCCCATCGAGCGCGCGGGCGTGATCGGGCTCCCGGCGCCCGGAAGCGAGATCAAGCTCGTGCCCTCGGGCGGAAAGCTCGAGGCGCGCGTGCGCGGCCCGAACGTGACGCCCGGCTACTTCAAGCGCGACGACCTGACCCGGGCCGCGTTCGACGAGGAAGGCTTTTACCGGATCGGCGACGCGCTGAGGCTCGCAGATCCCGCGGCGCCGGAAAAAGGCCTCGTCTTCGACGGCCGCGTCGCGGAAGACTTCAAGCTGACCACCGGCACCTGGGTGCACGCGGGCGCGGTGCGCGTAAAGCTCATCGCTGCCGCCAACCCCCTCGTCCAGGACGCCGTGATCACCGGCCACGACCGCGACGAGGTCGGGGCGCTGGTTTTCCTGAGCGCGGCGGCGAAGGATCTTTCGCCGGAAACGATACGGGAAAGGCTTTCTGCCGCCCTCAAGGCCCTCCTCGCCGAAGGCGGAAGCTCGACCCACCCCGTGCGGCTCCTCGTGATGACCGAGCCGCCGTCGATCGACGCCAACGAGATCACCGACAAGGGCTACATCAACCAGCGCGCCGTGCTCGAGCGGCGCGCGGCGCTGGTGGAGAAGCTCTACGCGGGAGCAGCCGAGGTCGTACGACCGTAAGTGCCGGTGCTATAGTCCCCCGCATGACGCGGGCCGAAATCGTCGAGCAGTTGCGCGCCTTCTTCGCGGATCGCGCGCGTGCGATCGCCTGCGCGTATCTTTACGGCAGCGCCGCCCGGGGCGAGGCGCGCACCGGAAGCGATATCGATGTCGCAGTGCTGCTCCGAGAGGCGCCTTCCGGAACCCTGGAGGGTCTGGGGCTGGACATCGCCGGCGAGATCGAGCGACGCGTCGGCAAACCGGTGGACATCGTGGTGCTCAATCGGGCTTCGCCGGATCTCGTGCACCGCGTGCTGCGCGACGGCGTGCTCGTGCACGAAAGCGATCCGCGCGCGCGGGTAGCGTTCGAGACCCGCAAGCGCGCGGAGTACTTCGACGTCCTGCCCTGCCTGCGGGAGTATCGCCGCTCGGCCGAGAGGCACCGCTCGTGACGGACGTCGAGCTGATCGAAAAGAAGCTCGCGTTCATCGAGACGTGCGTGCGCGAGCTGCGCACGCTCGCCAGGCCCGCGGCGATCGCGACCGACCTGCGCGAAGAGCGGTTCGCGGCGTATACGCTTCAGATCGCGGTGCAGGCGGCACTCGACGTCGCATCCCATATCGTTTCGGACGATCGCCTCGGAGAGCCCGACACCAATCGGCAGCTGTTCGATCTGCTGGCTCGCGCCGGCTGGCTGTCTGCGGAGATCACCGACACGATGCACAAGATGGCCGGCTTCCGGAATGTCGTGGTGCATGGCTATCAAGCTCTCGACAGGGCGATTCTTGCGGACGTCGTGGCGAACCGGCTCGGCGATCTTCTTGACTTCGTTGCGGCGATCCGGCGCGGGCTGGCGGAACGAAAAGGCCGCACTTAGACGCGCGGCGCGACCAGGCAAAGACCGACGGCGCGTGCAAGTGGTCGCTGCCGTCCGTCGAAGGTCAGAAATGACCGAAAGCCGAGCTCGAGGGCGCTCGCCACGTGAAGCACGTCGAGCGAACGGCAACCCACCGAGGCGGTGTACCGACGGCTGAGCTCGGCCGCCCGCCGCAACGCGGAGCGCCACAGGAGATCGGCCTGGACGTATCGACCTTCAGACCAGTCCTCGTCGAAGGATTCCAGGGCGTCGCGCATCGCCTGCGCGCTGATGTCGCCCCGAAAGGCAGCGAGACAAATCCCGTTGGCGATCTCGGCCCGGCCGTGCAGCGTGAGGACGAGAGCGCCACGGTTCCGGCCGCGCCACGCGTTCATCGCGGCCGACGCCCGCTGGTGGATGTAAAGCGTAAGCAACGCGCTGGGGTCGACGTACGTCGACTCAGCGCTCGCCACGATTCTCCTCAGTGAGCGCCTTGGCGGCCAGGGCGTCCAGCGGCACGGGCTGATGGCGCTTCAGGCGCGCAAGGTAGTCCTTGACCCGAGGTTCGCTTGCGCGCTTGCGGGACGTGTACAGCGTGAGCCGGTAGCGCGGCTCGCCCCGCTCCGTAACCAAAACCTCGCCCTCGCTTTCGACGAGCCTTCTGACTCTAGGAAAGCGATTGCGCAAGTCACGGACGGTAGCGGTGGACGCCATAACGTGAGACATAAGTGTATCACTCTTTGCCCCTAGTGCCTCGACATGGCAAGCCCCGTGATCGCCCCGACCACCACGAAGGCGCCGAGCACCTGGGTGGCGCTCATCGCCTGCCCGAGCACCGCCCAGGCCATGATCATCACCGCGATCGGCTCGGCGTTGAGCGCCACCGTGTTGCTCGGCGCGCCCACGCGCGGCAGGACGAGGAAGAACACGATCAGCGCCGAGGAGTAGAGCGCGGACAGAAGCGCGAGCGCGAGCCACCCGGCCGCGTCGGCCGGCAGTGCGAAGCCGCCCGTGGCGGCTCCCGCCGCGAGCATGACGGCGGCGACCGCCGCCATCGTGTAGAGCGTGCGCGCGCGGCCGTCGATCTCCTTCAGCCACCGGTTCGTGAGAAGGAGCACCAGCGCGAACGTCACCGCCGCGCCGAGCGCGTAGGCGACACCTGCGCCGATCCCGGTCCAGCGCCCCGCGATGTGCCGCGCGCCGCCGATCACGTCGAGCACGAGCGCGAGTCCCGCGAGCGCCGCCGGCATCGCCAGCGCCGCGCGCGCGCCGAGCCGCTCGCCGCCCGTCCAGGCCGAGAGCAGCGTGAACAGCAGCGGAAACAGGTTGAACACGAGCAGCGCGAGCGCCACCGGGATGCGCGCCACCGCCGAATACAGGCAATAGCTCTGCACCGCGATCAGCGCGCCCACGGCGAAAGCGCGCAGCCGCAGCCGCGGCTCGAGACCGCGCGGCACGCCCTGCAGCGCCATCAGCGCGAGCACCAGCGCCGCAGCGACCGCCGAGCGCGTCGCCACCGCGGTGAGCACGTTGGCGCCGTGATCGAAAGCGATCCGGGCGCAGACGTGGTTGGCGCCGAAGGTGATCGCGATCCCCACGAGCATCGGGATCACCAGCGCGCGCGGCAGCGGGCCCTGCGGCATTTGGGCGATAATAAGGGCAACCGCAGTCCCCCCATGCACGGTCTCGCCCGGTTTCGCACTTTCATTCAGGACATGACGCGCCTCGCGGAGCGCCACGGCGGCGACGAGGCCGCGATGCTCGCGCAGGGCGAAGCGCTGCTGCGCGAGCTGATCGCGCACGACGACTGGCTGCCCGCGGAGTTCGCGCGGCCCTCTGCGGACTCTTACCGCCAGTACCTGCTCCATTGCGATCCGCTCGAGCGCTTCTCGGTGGTGAGCTTCGTCTGGCAGCCGGGGCAGCGCACGCCGATCCACGACCACACCGTCTGGGGCCTCGTCGGCGTCATGCGTGGCGAGGAACTGTGCCGCGAATACTCGAACGACATCAAGCCGACGGGGGAGCATCTCGTCCTTCCCGGCCAGGTCGACCGCGTCTCGCCCACGATCGGAGACGTGCACGTCGTATCGAACGCGACGGAAGACCGCACCGCGGTCAGCATCCACGTGTACGGCGCGAATATCGGCGCGGTGCGCCGGCACACGTTCGATCCGGCGACCGGCGCGCGGCGCGAGTTCGTCTCCGGCTACTCGAACGCCACGATCCCGAACCCGTGGGACCGCTCGCGCGAGCGCTCGCGCTGATCCTCGCCGCGCCATCGGCGGCACTCGCCTGCGACGTGCCCCCGGACGAGGGCAGCATGCCGCTCAGGCGCCTGATCGCGCGCGTCAGGTTCCTGCCGGAGACCGAAAGCTGGCAGAAGTCGCTCCCGGAGGGCGTGATTGCACAATACGTGCTGCTCGTCGATTCGCCGCGGAAGATCCGCGGCCGCTGCTATTGGCCGGTAGAGATTCGAGCCGGCGGCGAGCTCTGGAAGCGCTACCTCGTGGCCGCCGACGGCGGACGCGTCATCGAGCGCCGCTGAGAAACGCCTATTTCGCGCCGCGCGCGCGCAGCAGGTCCGCGAGCTCGCGCCGCCTTGCGGCGGACGCAAGCGCAAGCGCCGTCGTGCCGCTCGCGCTCGCGGCATTGACGTCGGCGCCGCGCTCGAGGAGCTGCTGCGCCACCTCGTAACGGTTGTAGAGAACCGCGGTGTGAAGCGGTGTGGTGCCGTTCTTCGTGCGGCTGTTCACATCGGCGCCGCGCGCAAGCAGCATCGCGACGATCGCGCGGTTGCCGCGCATCACCGCGTAGTGCAGCACCGACGCCCCCGTTCCCGGATCCTTCGCCTCGATGTCCGCGCCCGAATCGATCAGCTTCCGGGCCGCGGCCTCGTCGCCCTTCGCGACCGCCGCGTGCAGGCTCTGCGGTGCCGCCTGCGCGCTCGGGGTAGCCGCCACCGGCTCGGGCGCGGGTTGCGGCCGCGCGGCCGGCTTCCCGGGCTCCTCTGCCGGTTCCGGCTTTGCAGGTTCCGGCGCGGGCGCTTCCTCGCTGCCGCCAAAGATGCTCCGGAAGAGCCCCTTCAGGCCTTCGATAATCGCTTCGTGCGGCGGCCGCTCGTCCGCCTGCGCGCGAGCGCCCGGCATGGCCACGATCCATGCGGCAAAGAACGCCGCGACGACCCCTCGAAACCTCATGACACCCCCCTGCAGGGTGCAGCGCTACTCGATCACCCCGAGCTTGCCATTATGGCTGCCCATGTACCAGACGCGCCCGTCGGCGTCGACGATCGCCTTGCGGATCCCCGCGCCGCCCGACGGAAGCTTGAACACGCGGAACTTCTCCGTCTTCGGATCGAGCATCGCGACGGTGTCGGTGTCGATCTCGTTCGCCCACACGCGTCCCGCGCCGTCCACCGTCGCCGCGTAGGGGCCGGCGCGCGAGCCCGCGGGCATCGGGTACTCCTTCACCACTTTCATCGCCGCCGGATCGACCCTGGCGAGCCGGCCGTTGCCGTAGTACGTGACCCAGATCGAGCCGTCGCCGCTGCCGGTATAGAAGATCGTGCCGTCCTTCGCCACCACCGGCCCGTGCGGCCGCGCGCCCTCGGGCAGATCCCACTCCCTGAAGGTCTACGATCGCGTGTCGAAGCGCGCGATGCGGTTGCCGGTCATCACCGCGATGTAGATGTTGCCGTCCGGTCCCGGCGCGGGATCGCGCGCAAAGCGCGGGGTGGGTACGCTCCACTCGGTGACGTTGCCGGCGATGTCGCGGCTTCCCGGCGCAACGCCGTAGTTGGACCCGCCCGCAACCGCGACCGCAGGAAGAAACAGGGTGAGAAAACCGGATCTCACTTGAACGCGTCGTCCACCGGGATGCGCAGGCCATTGGCCAGCCGGTTGGTCTCGTTTGCCAGGCCCACCACCGCCATCAGCTCCATGAGCATCGCCTCGCTCATGCCCTTCCTGCGCGCCGCCGCGGTGTGCGAATGGGTGCAGTACTCGCAGCCATTGGTCGCGCTCACCGCGACATAGACCATCTCCTTCACCAGGGGATCGAGCGCGCCCGGCGCCATCACCTGCTTCACGTTCTCCCAGACGCGGCGCAGCAGCGCCGGGTCGTTGGCGAGCGCCTTCCAGAAGTTGTTCACCCAGTCGACGTTGCGGGTTTTCATGATGTCGTCGTACACCGCCCGCACCTCGGGCGGGGCCGCGGCGTACTCGACCAGACTCACCAGCGCCATGCGAAGTTCCTCCGGCCGCAATGATAGCGCCGGGTCCGGCGCTCAGTGCGCGAGTATCACCTCGGGCACGGCATGCAGCGGCACCACCCGGTCGGCGGCGCCCAGCTTCACCGCCTCCTTGGGCATGCCGTACACGACACAGGTGGCCTCGTCCTGCGCGCAGGTGTGCGCGCCGGCATCGTGCATCTCCTTCAGCCCTCGCGCGCCGTCATCGCCCATTCCCGTCAGGATGATGCCGAGCGCGTTGCGCCCGGCATATCTGGCCACCGAGCGGAACAGCACGTCGACTGAGGGCCGGTGGCGGTTGACGGGCGGGCCGTCGAGCACCTCGACGAAGTATTGCGCTCCGCTGCGGTTGAGCTGCATTTGGCGGCCGCCGGGCGCAATCAGCGCTCGCCCGGGCACCACGCGGTCTCCGTTCCGGGCCTCGCGCACCTCGAGCTGGCAGAGCTGGTCCAGCCGTGCGGCGAACGAGGCGGTGAATTTCTCCGGCATGTGCTGCACGATCACGATCCCCGGGCATACGCGCGGCAGCCTCGAGAGCACCTGCTCAAGGGCCTGCGTACCGCCCGTCGAGGTTCCGATCGCGACGACCCGGTCGGTTGTCTGCGCCAGCGCGGCCGCAGGTCCGGGGGCAAGGGATGGGAGACGCTTCCCGGAAGATACTCCTCCCAGGTTTGCGCCTGCGGCGCTCTTGACAGCCCGGATCAGCTCTTCTCCGGCCTGAGGCAGCGCCGCCTTCAGCAGTGCCTTCGGCTTCGTGACGAAGGTCACCGCGCCGGCGGCCAAGGCCTGAAGCGTGGTTTCCGCCCCCTTCTCGGTGAGCGTCGAGCACACCACCACCGGGGTCGGACGCGCGGCCATGAGCTTGTGCAGGAACGTGATCCCGTCCATGCGCGGCATCTCGATGTCGAGGACGATCACGTCCGGCCACTCCACGCTCATGCGCTGCATGGCGATGATCGGATCGGCGGCGGTTCCGATCACGCGAATCTGCGGGTCCGCTGCGAGCAGCGCGCCGAGCACCTGGCGCACCACCGCGGAGTCATCGACGATCAGGATGCGGATCTGCTGCATGGGGCGGGCGCCGCTATCGCGCGCGGACGTGTCGCGCGAACACTTCGCCGGTGGCGAGGTCGAGAAGGATGTTGCGATACCCGGAGCCTCCTACGCTTTCGGCATGGACATCGATCCCGATCGAGCCGAGCAGTGCTCGCGCCTGGCCCACATTGCGCTCGCCGACGCCGCTCTCGATCGCGCCGGCGGCGCCGGCAAACCGGCTCGATCCGCCGAATATCTTGGCTACGTACTCCTTCGGCCGCGTGCCCCGCCTCAGCATGTGCTGCACAAGGATCTGGAGCGCCTCGTCGGCATAGCGGGCATCCAGCGGGACGCCATCGGCGCGGCTGCGGCCCGGCAGGAGGTAATGGCACATGCCGCCGACCCGGACCCCGGGATGCCACAGCGTGATCGCGACGCATGTCCCGAGGAGCGTGCGCAGGCGCGTCGGCGCCGCGTCGAACCAGAGCTCCCCGGGCCGGAGGTAGTGCTCGACGCCGGCGGCGAGCGCGTTCACGGCTTCCGGTAGACCGCGGGTCCGTCGGCCGGGAGGCCGCCGTACACGCCGCTCAGGCTCTCGGAATGCCCTACGAACAGAAAGCCCCCGCGCCGGATGCGCGATTCCACGCGCTCGATCACCGCACGCTTGGTCGGCACGTCGAAGTAGATCAGGACGTTTCGCAGGAACACGACGTCGAACTCTCCCAGCGGCGGAAGCGGTTCCATGAGATTCACCTGCCTGAACGACACCCGCTCGCGGAGCGAGCGCTCGACGAGCAGGGTCCCGCTCTGGCGCCCGACACCCTTCAGGCAATAGCGCGCCAGATAGGCGCGCGGGATGCCATCCGTGCGAGCGAGCGAATAGTGACCGGCCGCGGCGCGCTCGAGCACGCGGCTGCTGAGGTCGGTCGCGACAACCTCCCACGGCGAGCCGCTGCGGCAGTCGTCCAACACCATAGCGACGCTGTAGGGCTCCTCTCCGCTCGAGCAGGCGGCGCTCCAGACGCGGAACGGGCGCGCGGCAGAGGCCTCCCGCGCGAGGCGCTCGAGCCGGGCGAAGTGCCTCGGCTCGCGAAAGAAATACGTCTCGTTGGTGGTCAGCAGGTCGATAGCGGTCGCGAGCTCGCCGTCCCTGCCGCCCGCCTCCAGCAGCCTCACATAGGAGCGGAAATCGGGAAGTTGCAGCGCGCGCACCCGCTTGCCGAGCCGCGCGCAGACCAGGGGTTTCTTCTCGGCGCCGAGCCGGATCCCGGCGATGCGCTGGCAGGCCTCGCGGATCCACGCAAATTCACGATCGCCGATGAGCGTGCCTGCCGCGGCGTCCATGATGTCGCCTCAGGCCTGCCGGGGCTCGAAGGCAAGGGGTACGGCAGTCGACGCGGAGGGTTTTTTCACGGACGCCTTTCGCTCCTTCGCCGGTGCGGCGGCGGACCCGTGTGCCTCGAGCTTGAAGAAGCCCATCAGGCGCTGCAGCTGCTCGGCCTGACCGCTCATCTCCTCGGCGGTCGCCGCCAGTTCCTCCGAGGCCGAGGCGTTCTGCTGCGTGGCCTGGTTGAGCTGCGTCACCGCGGTGTTGATCTGCTTGACCCCCGAGGACTGCTCCTCCGAGGCCGCCGTGATCTCCTGCACCAGGTCCGAGGTCTTGGCGATCGAGGGCACCATCTCCTCCAGGAGCTTGCCCGCTTTTTCCGCGAGCTTGACGCTCGAGCCCGCAAGCTCGCCGATCTCCTGCGCCGCCACCTGGCTGCGCTCGGCCAGCTTTCTCACCTCCGCGGCCACCACCGCGAAGCCCTTGCCGTGCTCGCCCGCCCTCGCCGCCTCGATCGCGGCATTGAGCGCCAGCAGGTTCGTCTGGTAAGCGATGTCGTCCACGATCCCGATCCGCTCGGCGATCGACTTCATCGCCGTCACCGTCTCGCGCACCGCCTCGCCCCCCTCTTTCGCCTCCTTGGCCGCCTTTGCGGCCATGCCGTCGGTCACCTTCGCGTTCTCGGCGTTCTGCGCGATCGAGCTGGTCATCTGCTCCACCGAACTCGAGGTCTCCTCGACGCTGGAGGCCTGCTCGGTCGCCGCCTGGCTGATCGACTGCGCGGTGGCGCTCACCTCCTCCGAGGCCGAGGCCAGCGCGTCCGCCGAGCCCCTCACCTCCGCAATGATCTGCGTCAGCTGCTCGTTCATCGTCTTCATCGCCGAAAGCAGCTGACCCGTCTCGTCGCGTCCCGCCGCCTCGATCTGCACGCTCAAATCGCCCTTTGCCAGCCGGCCGGCCGCTTCGACCGCCTGCCCCAGCGGGCGCGTCACCGAGCGGGTGATCGCCCAGCCGAGGAACGCCGCGAGCAGCGCTACCGCAATCACCCCGCCGATGACCCAGCGCTGCGCGGCCTGGAAGCGCGCGACGCGTCCCTGCAGCATCGTGTCGAGCGCCTCCATCGCCATCCCGTTCAGCCGGAACTGCGCATCGATCACCTGCGTGAACGTGGCGAAATAGCGGTCGGGCGCGAAGTCGAGCGTTTCCCGCTCGACGATTTCCTCGGTCGCGAGCTTCATCGCACGGCCGGCCTGCGCGATGCTCTCCTTCGCGATCCCTCCGAGCCTGTCGCCCAGCCATGCGTCCGAGGCGAGCGATTTCCCGAGCGCGAGGTCCATCTGGGCGAAGTGGTAGCGCGTCCGGCCCACCAGCGCAGCCATCCCCGCGCGCTCCTCCGACGTGACCGCCTTCGCCGCCAGGAACCCGGTCCCGCGGGCACGCATCTGCCCGAGGGTTTCCGTGAGCCACGGCATGTGAAAGACCGTCGCCATGATCAGGTGGTATCCGGTGAATTCCGGATCGAGGGACAGCCCATAGTGATCGGCGATCCGGTCAAGCACCAGGAGCTGGTCGTTCACCAGCTCGGTATGGCGAGCCGTGCTTTCCGCGCTCGAGATAGATCCCCCGGCGACGCGCGCGGCGAGGTCCTTCCATTTTGCCGCCGCCGCGTCCCACGCACCGAGGAGCGCGGTGTCGGCGATATCGCGGCGGAACAGCGCGCCGGCGTCCTGCAGCGCGGTTTCCACCTCCGCCTGCTTCGCAGGGCGCTGCGCCTTGAGTGCGCCGTTCCCGCCGAGCGCACCGGCCGCCATGCCGCGGTGCTGCTGTGTGAGTTGCACCACCCTGAGCAGCTTCTGCGACGGCAGCACGCCGCGCGCCTCGAGCTGCGCTGCGGCGATGCTTTCGTTGGTGCTGCGCACGTAGAGCGCGAGCGGTATGCCGGCCAGCAATGCGCCGAGCACCCCCAGGATCGCGAATTTCTGCCAGAGCAGGAGATTGCGGACCATCGTACCTCCTTCGGAATGTGAAATCCAGTGCCGCCCTCAGGCGGCCGCCGCGGCGGTCTCGCCTCCGGCGCCGGCTCCTGCCGCGGCCACGATGCCCGCAAGCTCCTCCATCGACAGCACGCGCGAGAGGTCGAGCACGATCACGAACCGGTCGTCGATCTTGCCCATCGCCTCGACGAAATCTGTCCGGATCGAGGCGCCGAAGTCCGGCGCCGGCTCGATGCTCTCGGGCGGGATCTCGAGAACCTCGTTCACCGCGTCGACCACGATCCCCATCTGCTGCACCTCCTCCCCGGGAACCTCGGCGATCACGATGCAGGTGCGCTTCGAAACCGGCTGTGCGGTGCGGCCGAACCGGACCATCAGGTCGATCACCGGCACGACCGCGCCGCGCAGGTTGATCACGCCGCGGATGTAAGGCGGAGTCATCGGCATCCGGGTCACCTGGCCGTACTCGATGATCTCGCGGATTGCGAGGATCCCGATCGCGAAGGTCTCACCTCCGAGCTGGAAGGTGAGGTACTGCCCGGCGTGCGCCGCCTGCTGCGATTCACGCTCCTGAGTGCTGACGGGTGCGTTCATGGGGCCGGCCTCAGAATCGCTGGAATTCGGGCTCGAGCGCGAGCGGCGCGGCCGGCTCTTTCGCCGAGGGTTCGGGTTTGGACAGCTTCGCCTTGGCCTTCGCCGGTGCGGCGGCGGACCCGTGTGCCTCGAGCTTGAAGAAGCCCATCAGGCGCTGCAGCTGCTCGGCCTGACCGCTCATCTCCTCGGCGGTCGCCGCCAGTTCCTCCGAGGCCGAGGCGTTCTGCTGCGTGGCCTGGTTGAGCTGCGTCACCGCGGTGTTGATCTGCTTGACCCCCGAGGACTGCTCCTCCGAGGCCGCCGTGATCTCCTGCACCAGGTCCGAGGTCTTGGCGATCGAGGGCACCATCTCCTCCAGGAGCTTGCCCGCTTTTTCCGCGAGCTTGACGCTCGAGCCCGCAAGCTCGCCGATCTCCTGCGCCGCCACCTGGCTGCGCTCGGCCAGCTTTCTCACCTCCGCGGCCACCACCGCGAAGCCCTTGCCGTGCTCGCCCGCCCTCGCCGCCTCGATCGCGGCATTGAGCGCCAGCAGGTTCGTCTGGTAAGCGATGTCGTCCACGATCCCGATCCGCTCGGCGATCGACTTCATCGCCGTCACCGTCTCGCGCACCGCCTCGCCCCCCTCTTTCGCCTCCTTGGCCGCCTTTGCGGCCATGCCGTCGGTCACCTTCGCGTTCTCGGCGTTCTGCGCGATCGAGCTGGTCATCTGCTCCACCGAACTCGAGGTCTCCTCGACGCTGGAGGCCTGCTCGGTCGCCGCCTGGCTGATCGACTGCGCGGTGGCGCTCACCTCCTCCGAGGCCGAGGCCAGCGCGTCCGCCGAGCCCCTCACCTCCGCAATGATCTGCGTCAGCTGCTCGTTCATCGTCTTCATCGCCGAAAGCAGCTGACCCGTCTCGTCGCGCCGGTCCACCTCGACCGTTGCCGTCAGGTCACCCTTGGCGAGCGTCTCGGCGACGTGCATCGCCCGGGAGACCGGACGGGTGATCGACAGCGTCACCCACACCGCGAATCCGACCGAGAGGATCAGCGCGGCCACGCCGAGCGCGGCCATCATGTTGCGCGCCGCCTCGTACTCGGCGCGCGCCTCCGCCGCGCTCTTCTCGACGATCTTCTTCTGCAGGTCGAGGAACGCGTTGACGTTCTCCATGAACGTGTCGAGCGCAGGAAGCGTACGTTCCCTCATCACGCGCGCCGCCTCCCCGCGGTCGCCTTCCGCGAGCAGCCGGGCAACCTCGCCGAAGGACTGGACGTACGGCGTCCGCGACTCCTTGATCTTGGCGATCGCCGCCTTGCCCTCGGGCAGGCGCACGAGCTTCTCGGCCTTGTCGATCGCGTGCGTGATCGCGTTCTTGTTTTGTTCGATGCGCTCCTTGATGCGCGCGACGTGCGCCGGATCGGTGGTGACGAAGAACTCCAGGTTACGGCGCGCGTTGTTGCGCGCGCCGCTGCTCACCTGCATCGCGAGCTCGGCCTTTACCCAGTCCTGCTCGGTGATGCGGGTCGTGATGCGGTCCATGTTCCGCATCGAAAGCAAGGCAACGGCGAGCAGCCCGCAGAACAGCAGCACCACCGTGCCGAAGCCGATGCCGAGCCGCACGCCAATCTTGAGGTTCTTGAACATTACTGCTCTCCTTTCGCAAACCGTTGATTTCCCGAAACCAGTTTCACCAGCGCAGCCACGTCGAGAATCAGGGCGACCTCCCCGGTGCCGAGCACCGTGGAGCCCGCAATGCCGCGCAGCTGCCGGAAGAGGCTGCAGAGGGGCTTGATTACCGTCTGCTGCTCGCCCACGAGCGAGTCGACCACGAGCCCCGCCTTGCGTGCACCGCAGCGCACCACGACGACGCTTTCGCGCTTCGGTGGCGCGCCCTCGATCTCGAAGAGCTCCCGCAGCCGGATGTAAGGAAGCACTTCGCCGCGCAGGTCGAAGTGGCGGTGCGCGCCCCCGCGCGCCGCCGGGGGAAGCTCCACGCACTCGATCATCTGGTCGAGCGGCACCACGAACGTCGCGCCGCCGACCGCTACCATGAAGCCGTCGATGATCGCGAGCGTGAGCGGCAG
Organism: Betaproteobacteria bacterium; assembly: GCA_037443705.1. Lineage (GTDB taxonomy): Bacteria > Pseudomonadota > Gammaproteobacteria > Burkholderiales > SG8-39 > 2-02-FULL-66-14. The sequence continues at coordinate 47,492 of JBBINV010000005.1, forward strand.
TCGTATCGACATCGTCGCGCCCGCGCCTCGGCGCGAGGCGACCGCAACCGAACCGCGCAGCGCCTCGATGCTCTTTCTGACCGCGTCCATTCCGACGCCGCGGCCGGAAACGTTGGTCACGGTTTCGGCGGTCGAAAAGCCCGGCGCGAAGATCAGGTCGAGGATTTCCGCCTCCGTGAGGGTGGCTCCTGCCGCGACCAGACCCGCCGCATGCGCCTTGGCGAGGATTCGTTCAGGATCGATTCCGCGTCCGTCGTCGCTCACCTCGATCACGATCGCGCCGGAATCGTGGCGCGCCGCCAGCCGCAGCGTGCCCCGCGCCGGCTTGCCGGCGGCCCGGCGTGCCCCCGGGCTCTCGATGCCATGATCGACCGCGTTGCGCACGAGATGCATCAGGGGATCGGCGATGCGCTCGACCACCGACTTGTCGAGCTCGGTTTCGCCGCCTTCGATCACGAGATCGATCTCCTTGCCGAGCTCGCGCCCGAGCTCGCGGGCAACGCGCCGAAAGCGCGCGAACGTCTCGCCGATCTGCACCATGCGGAGCTGCAGCGCGCCGTTGCGGATTTCCTCGACCAACGCCGACACCCCCGCTGCCGCCTCCTGAAGCTCGCCACGGCCCTCGCGCGCGAGCGCGTTCACGCCGGCGCCCGCGATCACGAGCTCGCCGACGAGGTCGATCAGCCGGTCGAGCCGGTCGGCAGCCACACGGATGAAGCGTCCGTCGTCGCTCCTGCGCTCTCTCGCGCGCGTCTGCTTGTCGAGCGCGGCGTCCACTACCGGCGCCTTGACCAGTCCTTCGCCGACGAGCGCCTCGCCGAGCAGCGCGCGTCCCTGGGTCGCGAGCGCCGCCTCCAGTTCGCCTTTGGTGAGCGCCCCGCAAGCGACCAGGATCTCGCCGAGGCGCGTGCGCTCCTCGGGGAGCTGCTCGATCAGCGCGATGTAATCGGCGGTGCGGCTGTCGGGAGGCAGGATGCGGACGCTGCAATCGTCGCGCACGAACTTGAACGCGCTCTCGATCTGGCCGCGCTCGGCCGGGCTTTTCAGCCGCAGCTCGAAGCCGAGATAGCAGGCTTCCGGATCCATTTCCGCGAAGCCCGGCATGGCGTCGGTGAGGACGACGAGATGGCGGACTTCGCCCAGCGTCTCCAGGTAGCCGATCACGGAGGCCGGTTCGAAGCCGTTGCGCAGTGCGTCGCGCTGGAAGCGCAGCGAGATGTGCCATTCGTCGCCCGCGCGTGTGCCACCGCGGAGCAGCGCCTCGAGCCGTGCGCGCAGCACGGATTCGCGTTCCGTCGAAACGCCGCCGTTCTCGTGCAGCAGGCCCTCGATATGGTCGCGGCACTCGACCAGCAGCGCGCTGGCCGCGGCGTCGAACGAAAGCCGTCCGCCGCGCATCGCGTCGAGCACGCTCTCCACGACATGGGTGAAGGAGACGACGCGCTCGTGCCCGAACAGGCCCGCCGAACCCTTGATCGTGTGCGCGGCGCGAAACAGCGCGTTGAGCGCGTCGGCGTTCGCGGGGTCCGCCTCGAGCCGCTGCAGGCAGCTCTCCATCTGCTGCAGCATGTCGCGACTCTCCTCGAGGAATACCTCGGCCGCGGCCTCGATCGAGAACTTCGTGGCTTCTCCGTGCTCGCCCATGGCTTACTCCTTCGGGGCCGTCCAGCGGTCCTCGCAGCGGTAGGCGCGGAGCAGCGCCGCGACGGGTGCGCTCTTCGCGCCGATGACCGCACCTGCGCCGAGCGAAGCGAGCTCGCGCCGGACCAGTTCGAGGAGCTGGAACCCCGAGCTGTCGAACTCGGTCGCCTGCGACAGATCGAACCGAACCGGAGCGCCGCCTTCTACGACGCTGGCGAGCGCTTCCTTCATTCTCGCCGCGTGGTAGATGTCGGCCGAGCCGCTCACGCGCACAGTGTCTCCATCCCGGGTGATCTCGATCATGTCGTTCTCCTTCAGGGCAGCACCAGCCGCGACACCGCATCCAGCATCTGCGGGGGCTGGAACGGCTTCACCATCCACGCCTTCGCTCCGGCCGATCTTCCTTCGGCCATCTTCGCTTCCTGCGACTCGGTGGTGAGCATAATGATCGGCGTGAACTTGTAGGCGGGCATTCCTTTCAGCGCGCGCACCAGGGCGATGCCGTCCATGTTCGGCATGTTTACGTCGCTGATGACCAGGTGCACCTTGCGCCCATCGAGCTTCGCGACCGCGTCCTTGCCGTCGCAGGCTTCGAGCACGTCGTAGCCCGCGCCGCGCAGCGTGAGCGCCACCACCTGCCGCAGCGACGCCGAGTCGTCCACCACCAGAATCGTCTTCGCCATCGCGCCTCCTCAGAAAAAGGTGACAGCGGAGCCGGCGCCGGCGCTCGCCGGTGCCGCGACGGAAGCGGCGTGGTTGCGATGCTGCTCCTCGGTCGTGTAGCCGACCCGCATCTCGGCCAACCACGCCTCTGCCGACACCTGCTCGCCGGGGCGCCCGAGCGCGCCGGTCACGCGCTCGGCGAGGCGCGCGATGTCGTCGCGCGCCTGCGCCAGGATCTGGCTGGTGCGATCCTGGAACTGGAGCTGCACAATGACCTGCTCGATCGCCTCGCGAATGCCGCGGCTCTCCGCGAGGAGCGCCTGTCCGGAGCTCTTGAGCCCCTCGACTCCGTTCTTGAAGCGCTCGAGCACCGCGCGGATGGTCGCTTCCGCGCCGCCGAGCGCGCGATGGTCCTCGCCCGCCGCATGCGCAGCTGCCGCTTTCGCCGCGAGCATCGCGGCGCCGATCGTCTCGGCCTTCTCGCGCATGCGTGCGCCAGTCTGCGCCGAGCGCCCCGAGAGCGTGCGCACCGCGTCGGCAACCACCGCGAAGCCACGCCCGGACTCGCCGGCGCGGGCCGCCTCGATCGCGGCGTTGAGCGCAAGCAGGTTCGTCTGGCTGGCAATGCTCGAGACCTCTATTGCCATTTCCTTCAGCTCCCCGGCGTAGTCGCCCAGGCGCTGCACGTCCGCGGCGATCGCGTCGCGCGCGCGCATCGCCTCCTGCAGCGTCCGCGTGAGCGCGGCCAGGTCCTGCTCGCAGGCGCCGAGCAGCGCGACGACTCCCGCGCCGTCGCCGTGCATCGCACCTGCGGTCCGCTCGGAGGCACGCGCCGTCGCTTCGATCCGGCCGATCAGTTGCGTGAGGTTCGCGACGAGCTCGCCGATGGCGCGTTCGGTCTGGCTGCGCGAGGATTCGATGTTTCGCGCCCACACGGGGAGCACGTGGGCGCAGAGCCGGTCGAGCCCCTCGATCCCGGGCCGCGGCGAGGGCGCCGGGGCCTCCTGCGCCGGAGCGTTTCGCGGCGCATCGAAGAACAGCGACACCAGAGGCGTCCAGAAACCCGATCCCGCGTCACTTGCCTTCATTCTTGCCTCGTACGTTCTTCGTCCGGCGCGGCGGTATGCCGCGCTGCCGGTCATCGTCTTCGGGGCCAGGCGGAATCAGGGCCTGGTGTGCTCGCCGCGGTGTCAGAGCGGCGACGGGAGATCCGCTCCCGGTGATGGGCAGACTAGCAGCCGGGAACGAGTCGCAGTATGGGGGTTAGCGGCAGGAATCCGCCGCTGTTAAGGGTCAGGCGGCCAGCGCGCGAACGGCCGGGGGCCGAAGCTCGAGCTCCGCCCGCACCACGCCTCCTGCGCCGCGAACCTCCAGGCGACCGCCCGCGCCCGGCAGCAGCGTGCGCGCGAGCGCGAGACCCGCACCCTGCCCGCCTGCGGGCGCGAACGCACCCGGGTTCTCGACGACGAGGCGCACACCCTCGCGCCATGCCTGCAGGCCCACGGCGACGCCTGCGTCGGCGCGCGCGCGGTGCTTGACCGCGTTCCACACCAGCTCGTTGATGACGAGCGCGACCGGCACCGCCTCGCCTTCGGCGAGCGCCCAGCGAGCTTCGCCTTGCGGCTCGTAGCGGATGTCCGCCGCGGAGATCGTGCGCAGCGTGAACAGGATTTCGAGCAGCAGCGGCTCGAGGCGCACATCGTCCGCGCCGCGCCCGTGCAGGCCGTGTACCTTGGCGATCACCTGGATCTGGCTGATCGCCGCGCGCAGCGCCTCCTCGAGCTCGGGACTGCGGGCGATGCGCGTCTGCAGCAGCCCGGTCACGCCCTGCAGGCTGTTCTTGATGCGGTGGTGCACCTCGCGCACCAGCGCGTCTCGCTGGCGACGGGCTTCCTCCAGCCGAACTGCCTCGCCGCGCTTGGTCGCGGTGATGTCGTGGCCGACCGTGATGATCCCGCCGTCGCCCAGACGTCGCTCGTGGATCAGGATCCAGCGGCCGTCCGCGTAGCGGATCTCGAACGGTCCCGAAAGCTTGCGCCTGCGCTCGAGACGTTCCGCGACCCATTCCGCCTCGCGGCCGATCGCATCGGCGATGTAGCCGGCGGCCACGGCGGCCCGGAGATGGTCCTCGAAGCGCCGCCCCGGCTCGAGCGTCTCTGCGATCCCTGCGTTGCAGGCGATCACGTGCCGATTGGCCAGCACGATGCGATCGCCGGCGTCGCAGATCACCACCGTCTCGGCCAGATCGTCGATCGCTGCCCGCAGCCGCTCGTCGGCTTCGCGCGCCCGTTGCTCATTCCGCACCTGCTCGGTGACGTCGGATCCCAGGTTGCGGTAGCCCAGGAAGTTGCCGCGCTCATCAAAAAACGGCATGCCGCTCACGTTGATCCAGGCCTCGCCGCCGGGATCCCTTCTCAGGAAGCGGAAATTGCGAAACGGCTCGCGCCGCGCCAGCTTCTCGAGGTGCGACTTCCACGGCTCCTGAGTGAAATCGGCTCCCGGGGGCGGCAAGGTCGAGCCGGTTCTTGCCGATGTACCAGCCGGGGGACACGCCGCGCGCCGCCGCGATCGAGTCCGAAACCCAGGTATAGCGGCCCTCGGCGTCCTGCTCCGAGAGCATGTCGCCGCTCGCAAGCGTGAAGTCCCGGAACCGGGCTTCGCTCTGCGCCAGAGCGAGCTCCGCTTGCTTGCGCTGCGTGATGTTGACCCCCACGAAGAGCGTGCCCCCGTCGGGCAGGCGCTGCTCGGTGACCATCAGCCAGATCCCGTCCTGGCGCCGCACCTCGTATGGGCCTGTGGGCGCGCGCCTCGCCGCCATCCGCCGCTCGAGCCAGCCCTCCTCGTTGCCCACCGCATCGGGGAACAGGCCGTGCGTCACCGCGGCGCGCAGGAACTCCTCGAACCGGCGACCCGGCGTGATCGATTCCGCGACCGGCGCGTTCAGCTCGGCAAACCACCGGTTGACCAGGATGAAGCGGTCGTCCGCATCGCACAGCGCCACCGCCTCCGAGAAATGCTCGATCGCGGCCCGCAGCCGCTCGTCGGCCTCGCGCGCGCGCTGCTCGCTCCGGATGCGCTCGGTAATGTCGGTGCTGCTGTTCCGGTAGCCGAGGAACCGCCCCGCCTCGTCGAAGAACGGCACGCCGTTCACCGAGATCACCGCGCCTCCGTCCGGCCCCGCCGTCACGTAGCGGAAATCCCGGAACGGCTCGTGCCTCTCGAGTGCCTCGAGGTGCGACTTCCACGGCTCGCGCGCGAGGTCGGCGCGCGGCGCGATCACTTCCACGCGCCTGCGCCCGACGTACCATTCCGGAGGCACCCCGCGGCGGCGCGCGCCGACCGATTCCGAGACCCACGTGTAGCGGCCGTCGGCGTCGATCTCCGCGAAGAAGTCCCCGTTGGCGCGCGCGAAATCGCGAAAGCGCGCTTCGCTTTGCGCAAGGGCGCGCTCGGCGCGCTTGAGCTGTGTCACGTCGCGCCCCACGCCGCTGTAGCCGCGGAAGCGGCCCGCGCGATCGAAGATGGGCACTCCGCTCACGTTGACCCATCGGACCGTGGCGTCGTCGGCCGGGTACGGCGCCTCGAAGTCCCTGAATGGCTCGTGCCGCTCGAGGGTCTCGCGGTGCGCGCGCCAATGCGGATCGTCCGGGTCGGCGCGCGCCACTTCCCAGCGCGTCTTGCCGATCAGCGAGGCAAGCGAGCGCCCTATCCTCTCGGGCGCGCCGTCCGAGTACCAGACGAAGCGAAAATGCCCGTCCTGCTCCCAGAACCAGTCCGCGCTCAGCGCCAGCAGCTCGCGCAGGCGCCCGGCTTCGAGCGCCGGGTCTTCCTTCCTCAACCGCGGTTCCCGGGCGAGTTGAGCGTGTCCGCGGCGCGCAGCAGGTCCTCGGCGACCTCGCTCACGCGCCGGCGCTGGGCGCGCGCGCTGTCGCGCAGGCGCGCGAACGCGGCGTCGCGGTCGATGCGAAGGCGCTCCATGAGGATCCCGATCGCCATGCTCGTCTCGCGGCCCTGGCGCAGCGCGGTGCTCAGCTGGTCGCGCGTGCTGCGAAGCTCGAGCAGCTCCTTGGCCCGTGCGAGCGCGGACTCGAGCGCCGGCACGAGGCTGGCCACGTCGATCGGCTTGATGAGGTAGCCGAGCGCGCCGTGGCTCGCGGCCTCGCGCACGATATCGAGGTCGCCGTAGGCCGACAGGATCAGAGTGCAGCAGGCGAACTCGTCGAGCAGCCGGCGCGAGAGCTCCGCCCCCGACATCCCCGACATGCGCATGTCTACGAGCGCGAGGTCGAACGGCTGCTCGCGCGCGCGCTCTATCGCCTCCTCGGCGCTCGAGGCGCTGGTCACGCGGTAGCCGGCGCGGCTCAGGCCCTCGCCCAGGGTGGCGAGAACCAGCCGGTCGTCGTCGACCAGCAGCAGGTTCGCTATGACGGCGGCCTTCGAGTTCATGTCCGTGCGAGAACGGGCGCGTGCAGTTCGAGCGTCGCCACGATATCGGCCCCGCGCTGCCCGATATTGAGGGATGCGCCCTCGAGCGGCAGCAGCGACCGGACCAGCCCGAGACCGGCGCCGTTGCCGACGCCGGAGGCGAAGTCGAACCCCTCCGGCACGCGCCCGGGGTTCGTCACGCGCAGCGTAGCGGCTTCCCCTTCGCGCGACAAGTGTGCGCGCACCGGGGCGCGCGCGGCGCGGTCGCGGTGCTTCACCGCGTTGGTGAGCAATTCGTGGATGACGAGGGCGATCGCCACCGCCTCGCCCTCCGAGAGCACGATCCTGCGCTCCGGCGGCACGCGCACCTCGATCCCGGCGCCGTGCAGCTCCTGCACCGAGCGCGCGACCGCCTCGAGCACTTCGCACAGTTGGACGTTCACCTTGCCGGGCTGCGCGTGAAGCCCATGGATCGTCGCGATCGCGCTCACCTGCCCGATCGCCTCGCGCAGGTACGGCGCGCACTCGGGCGAGCGGCTCGCGTGCATCGCAAGGAGCCCCACCACACCCTGGAGATTGTTCTTTATCCGGTGGTGCACCTCGCGGATCAGGGTGCTGCGCTGCATCGCCTCGCCGAGGCGCTGTTCGGTGACGTCTTCGCACAGCCCGAGCATCAGCTCGGCGCCGGCGCGGCGCGCAACGCGGAAGCCCCGAGTCCGGATCCAGCGGACCTCGCCGTCGGCGCGCCGGATCGGGTACTCGACCTCCCAGCCGCCGTTCGGCGCTTGCGGCCGCTCGATAGCCGCGCGCACTCGTTCGAGATGCTCGGGCAGCACCTGCTTCGTCCAGGACAGCGGGTCGGCGTAGAGCGTATCGGGCGGCACGCCCCACATGCGCGCATAGGCGGGACTGACGTAGTAGAAGCGCATGCCGTCCACTGAGCGGATCCAGACCACGTCGCGCATCCGATCGGCGACCATGCGGAACCATTCGCCGATCTGCGCGTCGTCCTCCGCGGGGAAGGCGGGGCTCAGGCCCCCCTCCTCGGCAGCGCGAAGCAGAAGGCCGCACCTTTGTCGCGCGCCGCGCTCGCCCACACGCGGCCGCCGTGGCGCTCGATGACGCGCCGCACGATCGCGAGGCCCAGGCCGTTCCCGGGGAACTCCTTCTCGCTGTGCAGCCGCTGGCAAAGGCCGAAGAGCTTGGGCGCGAACGCCATGTCGAACCCGACCCCGTTGTCCTGCACGCAGACCACGGTCTCGTGCGGCCCGGAGCCCCGCGGCTCGAGCGCGATCTCCGCCGGATCGCGCGGCGCGGAGTACTTCCAGGCGTTGTCGAAAAGGTTCGCGAGCACGATGCGCATCAGCCCGGGATCGGCGAACGCGCGGATGCCGGGCTCGATTTTCCAGACGACGTTCCTCGCCGGCTCTCGCGCGCGCAGCTCCTCGGCGAGCTGGCGCGCGAGCGCCGAAAGGTCGATCTCGCGCGGCCGCAGCTCCTCGCGCCCCAGGCGAAACAGCTTCAGCATGTCGCCGATCAGCGCCCCTACGCGCTCGCTCGAAGCCGCGATCCGCTCGAGGTAATGGCGCGCCTCGGCCGGCATGGCTTCGGCGTGCTCGCGCGCGAGCAGCGTGCTGAAGCCCGCGATCGCGCGAAGCGGCGCGCGCAGGTCGTGCGACAGCGAGTACGAGAACGATTCGAGCTCCCGGTTGGCGGCCTCGAGCTCGCGGGTGCGCTCGGCGATCCGCGAGCCGAGCTCGGCGCGCGCGGCGGCGGTTTCCTGCTGCAGCCGCCAGCGCTCGATCGCCATCTCGGCGAGCGAGCCGCAGCGCCGGATCGCCGCCCATTCGGATTCGCTCGGCGCGCGCGCTTCCGGCAGGTAGAGCTCGATCACGCCGAGCGCGCGGCCGCTTCCGTTCAGGATCGGGACCGACCAGCAGGCGCGCACCTGCTCGAGCGCGGCGAGCCCGGGATTGCCGCGCCACAGCGGGTCCTCCGGCCCCTCGAGCGAGATCACCGGCTTCATCCCGTAGAGGGCCCAGCCGCAGGTCCCGGTCTCCGGCCCGAGCGCAAGCCCCACCATGCGGCGGCGGTAGTCCTCGGGCAGGCTCGGCGCGGCGAGAAGTCCCACCTGAGGCCCTTCGGCGCCCGTGGCGAGGATCGCGCAATGCGCGTCCCGGCACGCGGATTCGAGAAACGCGGCGATCCGGCTGAGGACATTGTCCAGGCGCGTGCCGTGCGCCACGGCGGCGAGCAGCGCGTCGAGCTCATGCGCACCGCCCTGGCCGCGCCCATCCGGCTCGCGCGCGACGACGACCATGAAATCCTTGCCGAGCCAGCGCGAGGCCGACACCTTGAGCGCGACGCGGACCTCGCTGCCGTCCTTGCGCCGCCAGGCCGCCTCGCCGGGATAGCTTTCGGTTTCGCCGCGCACCACTCGCTCGTAGCGCTTGCGGCGCTCCTCGTCGCCGAGCGCGGGATGGATGTCGCGCGGGCCGAGCATCAGCAGCTCCTCCCGCGTGTAGCCGAGCAGGCCGCAGGCGCTCGCGTTGACGTCGACGAACCGCAGCGTGCGCACGTCGACGAGGAACACCGCCTCGTCGATCGTGTCCACCGCCTGGCGCAGCCGGCTCTGCGATTCCTGCGCCGCGACGCGCTGCGTCGCCTCGTTGAGCGCGACCATCAGGCGGCTCGCGCCGTGGTAGCGCAGCTTCTCGATCGAGACCTCGAAATGGCGGGGGCCGGCGCCGGTTTCCGCGCGCAGCAACCAGTCGCGCACCGCGAGACCCTCGTCGCGCACCTGCGCGGCGAGGCGCGCGAGCCCCGGCACCGGCACCAGGTCGTCGGCGAGCTCAAGGCCGACCAGGTCCTCCGGAAGCACGCCGAACAGGTTGCAGAAGGCGCGATTCGCGGACTCGATCGCGAGCCGCTCGTCGAGCACCACGATTCCGAGCGGGCGCGTGGCGACGATCTGCGCCGCGTAGGCGTGCGCCTCGTCGAGCGCCCGGCGGTCCTCGTAGTGGTACGCCTCGAGCGCGATCTCCATGTCGAACAGCACCATCTTGAGCAGCGCATCGAGAACCAGGATGAACCTTTCACCGGTGCCGATCTCGCGGGGAAGCCACCGGATCAGGCACGCGAGATATTTCCGGTACGCGCCGATGTACCACTTAGGCTCGACTCCCATCCGGTAGTGGATCAGTCCGATCCGGAGGCGACTTTCGACGTAGGCGCGGTCGATTCGGCCCTCCACAAGCGCGTCGAAATAGGCGCGGCGAGTCCGGCGCAACTCGGCCTTGCCCTCGGGGTCCTGCGGCAGACGGGCGCTCGTCTGAGGAAACGAGTAGAGGAAGTCGTAGAACTCGCCGATCATGGCGTCCCGCAATCCGTGCAAGACGTCCCGCTCCGCGCGCAAGCGCGCGAGATCGTCGTCCGTCAACTCCAGGTATGCAAGCCGCGCGGCAAGCTCCGCCTCGTCCAACCCGATCTCGTCCCGCACCCTGTACGCCGCCACATCGCGAATCGGCTCGTCCACGCGCAACCCTCCTCCCGGCCGGTGCCGGCTCCTTCGTCTGCATCAAGCGGGGACAGGGCCTGACTCAAGGATCGGCGGCCGGCTGGTTCGGGGCGGCCGCCGTACGTGCTCCTTCTGGGTACCATAATGCTAGAGGAAACCCGCTTGATCAACGTCAAGAACTGCACGCAAATGCGACCTCTTTTCATCCTATGGGTCGCCTTGCTCGGCGCGCTCGGCGGCTGCGCGGGGACCGGAGAGTTCTTCCGCGATGCCGGAGCGCCGCCCGCGCCGCAGCCGCGCGCGCTCGCCGGCTGGCCCTATCGCGAGCTCTGGAACGGCGTCGTGTTCAACGGCGCGAAGGTCGGGTTCACGCGCCTGGCGCTCGCGCCCGCTGCGGACGCGCCCGGGCGCTGGGATATCGAGTCCGAGGCGGCGCTCAGGATCCGCTTCCTCGGCATCGACAAGCGGGTGAGCCTGCGCGCGCGCGACCGCGTGCGCGACGATCTCACGCTCGAGCGCTTCGACTACGCCTACGAGCTCGACGGCAGCCCGCTCGCGGTGTCGGGCGAGTCCGATGGACGAATCATGGACATGAATGTCGCCGCCAGCGGAGTGCGAGAGGAGAAACGGCTTTTTCTCCAGTCCCCCGTCTATCCGCAAAGCGCGCTCGCGCTGCTCCCGGTGGCGAAGGGGCTCGCGGTGGGGCGCACGGACCGGTTCACGGTGCTCCAGGGCGAGACGCAGGCGCTCGTGGAGACGACCCAGAGCACGCTCGCGTACGAGACCAGCACCCTGTTCGAGGGTCCGGCGTTCAGGATCGAGACCCGGTTGCTGGGCCTCGAGACCACGACCTGGATCGCGCCGGACGGACGGCCGGTGTTCGAGCTCGCGCTCCACGGCACCCTGATCTCGGCGCTCGAGCCCGAGGACGAGGCGAAGCGATACCTGGTGGCGGCGAGCCTCAACAAGGACGAGGCGCTCGTCGAATTCAGCCTCCTGCGGACGCCGCCCCTCGAGAATCCACGGGCGATCTCGCGGCTGGAGATCGAGCTTTCGGGCCTGCCGCCGGGGCTCGCGGTGCCAAGCGAGCCGGGCCAGGAATGCCGGCGCGAGGATTCGCGGGTGAGCTGTATCGTCGACCGTCAAGCCCCGACCCTTTCCCGACCCGACGGCAGGCGGGCCAGGTATCTCGAGCCCACCTTGTCGGTCCCGAGCACCCACGGCGAGATCGCCTCGCTCGCGCGGAGCATTGCCGGCAGCGCGTCCGACGGCGAGGAACGGCTCGCAAGGCTGCTCGCGTGGATTGACGCCAACATCGCCAAGGAGGCGGTCGACGTGTTCACCGCGGCCGACGTGCTGCGCGAGCGCCGCGCCGAATGCCAGGGAAACGCCTACCTGCTCGCGGCATTCGCGCGCGCGCTCGGGCTTCCCGCGCGCGTGGTGAACGGCATCGTGTACTCCGGGACGCACGGCGGGTTCCTCTACCACACCTGGAACGAGATCTGGCTGGAGGGCAAGGGCTGGCGCGCCGCCGACCCTACCTTCGGCCAGGCGCGAGCGGACGCCACGCACCTCAAGCTCCTGGAGGGGGAGTCGCCGCTCGAGCTCGCGCCGCTCGTCGGCATGGTCGGGAAAGCGCGCATCGACTCGGTCCGCGCCCTCTCGCGCTGGTAGAATGCGCCGCTCGGCATGAAGTTCCTGTTCGACCTCTTCCCGGTCATCCTCTTTTTCGTCGCCTTCAAGCTGGCCGGCATCTACGTCGCCACCGCAGTCGCGATCGCCGCCACGTTCCTGCAGATCGGCTGGCTGGCGATCCGGAAGAAGAAGATCGACATGATGCTCTGGGCGAGCCTCGGGATCATCGTGGTGTTCGGCGGGGCGACCCTGCTGCTCCGGGACGAGACCTTCATCAAGTGGAAGCCCACGGTGCTTTACTGGCTCTTCGGCGCGGTGCTTGCGATCGCCGAGCTCGCGTTCCGGCGCAACCTCATCCGCGCCATGCTCTCGGAGCAGGTGCGGCTGCCCGGCCCGGTGTGGGCCCGGCTCAACTGGAGCTGGATCGGGTTCTTCGCCGCGATGGGAGGCCTGAACCTCTACGTCGCCTACAATTTCTCCACCGACCTGTGGGTGAGCTTCAAGCTGTTCGGCGGCGTGGGGCTGATGCTGCTGTTCGTCATTGCGCAGGCGGTGTTCCTCGCGCGCCATCTCGAGGAGCCCAGGCCGTGAGCTTCGCCGACGAGATGCGCCGCAGGCTCCAGGCGCTCGCGCCGGAAAGGCTCGAGCTCCTCGACGAGAGCGCGCAGCACGCGGGCCACGCGGGCTCCCGCCCCGGCGGCAATACCCACTGGCGGCTCCTGATCGTGTCGAGCGCGTTCTCCGGCAAGCCCACGGTGGCGCGCCACCGCATGGTCTACGCGGCGCTCGGCGAGCTGATGAACGATCCGATCCATGCGCTCGCGATCACGGCCCGCGCGCCGGGCGAACCTGGCGCATAATGCCCCGGATTTCTTCGAAGAATTCTTCTGAAAGGCAAACGATGAAACTGCCGATCCTCGCCGCGGCGCTCGCCGCCCTGCCCACCCTCGCGGCGGCGCAGGCCCCCGCGCCCGAGAAAGGGCCGCTCGCGACCGTCAACGGCGTCGCGGTGCCGCGCGAGCGCATGGAGTTCATGATCAAGCAGCAGGCCGCGCGCGGAACGCCGGACAACCCGCAGATCCGGACCCAGCTGCGCGAGGAGCTGATCAACCGCGAGGTGCTCCTGCAGGAGGCGACCCGCACCGGCATCGCCAGGAGCCGCGACGTACAGACGCAGCTCGAGCTCGCGCGCCAGGAGGTCATCGTACAGGCGTACCTGCGCAGCTACCTCGAGAAGAACCCGGTGAGCGACGCCGAGATCCAGTCCGAGTACGACCGCGCCAAGGCCCAGACCGGCACCACCGAGTACAAGGCGCGCCACATCCTGGTGGAGACCGAGGACGAGGCGAAACGCCTGATCGCGGAGCTGAAGAAAGGGGCCAAGTTCGAGGAGCTGGCGCAGAAGCACTCCAGGGACTCGAACAAGGACCGCGGCGGGGACCTCGGCTGGAACGTGCCCGGGATCTACGACAAGACCTTCGCGGAGGCGATGGTCAAGCTCGAGAAGGGCAGGATGACGGAAGCGCCGGTGCAGACCCGCTTCGGTTTCCACGTGATCCGCCTGGACGACGTGCGCCCGGTCAAGTTCCCCGCGCTCGCCGAGGTAAAGGGCCGCATCCAGCAGCGCCTGACGCAGATCAGAATCGAGAAGCTGGTGTCGGACCTGCGCGGAAAGGCGAAGGTCGAGTAGCCGCTCAGCGCTTCGCGAGCGCGAGGAGCACCGCGCCGAGCGCGCCGCTCGCGACGAGCGCGGCGCCCAGCGCGAGGTACGCCACCGCGCCCAGCACGAAGCCGCTCTCGGGCGAATAACCCGAAAGCCCGAAGAGCGCGGCGTACGCCGCCTCGCGCACCCCGATGCCCTGGACCGTGGCGGGCACCGCCCGGGCGATCTCGGCCGCCGTCGCTACGGCGAGCAGCGTGTACCACGGGATCTCGATCCCGAGGCGCAGCGCCGCGAATTGCACGACCGCGAGCCAGAGCGCGAGCGCCGCGAGCGACAGCGCGAGCGGCCCGGCGTTGCCGCGCGCCGTGCCGTCCTCGATCGCTTCACGAAGCCGTTCGTTCCAGTTCCCCGGGAGGGGGATGCGTCGAATCAGGGACGGAAGCAGACCCATCCCCGCGAGACCCAGCACCGCGGCGGCCCCGAGAGCGCGCCACGACGCGGAGCCCGCGCCGGCGAGCTCCATCGCCGCGACGCCGAGCGCGAGCCCGGCGAGCATCGAGGCGAGGCCGAGCAGCCGCTCGCGCACCAGGATCGCGACGAGCGCGAGGTCGCCGGTCCGGCCGCCACGCAAGGCAAAGAACCGGTAGACGTCGCCGCCGATGTTGCCCGGCGAGACCGCGTTGGCAAGGTTGGCGTAGAGGTAGCGCGCGGTGCCCGCGCGGCCGCCGCCCGAAAGGAGATGCCAGCGCGCCGCGAGCGGCGCGAACGTCGTGCACGCGAGCAGCACCGCCGCAGCCACCGCCCCCGGCGTGAGCCGCGCCGCGGCTTCGGCGAGCCTGGGCCAGTCGAGGAGCCAGAGCGCGGCCGCGAGGAGCGCGATGCCCGCGAGCCACCTGGCGAGCGTCTTCACGCCGCGCGTCCGTAGACCGTCAGCAGGTGCCGCGGCTGCATGAAGCTCGCGTGCGGCGCGGGCTCGCCTTCGCGCCACGCGAGGCCGTGGGCGCGCGCTTGCTCGCGCAATCCCGGCCCCTCGCAGCGTCTCGGCAGGAGATAAAGGTACGGAACGCGCTCCCTGAGAAATGCCTCGTCTGTCTCTCCGTGGATCAGAAGAGCGATTCTCAACGCGATCGCATCCAGCCACCGGCCCCGGATCGACGCGAGCACGCGCCGCACGAGCCAGAGCATCCGGTTGCAGGGACCGCAGTCCGGGAGCGAGGCGATGAGCAGCCCGCCCGGCGCAAGATCGGCCGCGAGCTTCGCGAGGAGCATCCCGGTCGGCGCTTCGATCAGGTGCAGCGCCGAGTCGCTCACGATGACATCGAAGGGTCCGGCGTCGAAGCGCAGGTAGTCGGCGCACGAGAATTCGATCCGTTTCGCGTCGAACCGTCCGGCGCGCGCGCGCTCGATGTTCGCCGCCGACAGATCGATTCCGCGAAAGCTCGCCTGCGGCATTCTTTCGGCGAGCGCGAAGACATGCGCGCCGGTGCCGCAGCCGATGTCGAGAACCCGCAGGCTCGCGCCGGCGTCGACCCGGCGCACGACCGCATCCGCGAACCACGCCGCGCGCGCGGCGGGCGCGCCGAAGGTCGATCCGGCGAAGGGCGCGGCGCCGCTCACAGCCCGGCGCGCTCGAGCACCTGCGCCGGGCTCGAGAACGCGAGATGGCCGGACGCGCGCACGTGCGAGAGGAAGTCGCGGTAGGCCGCGCGCATGTCCGGATTGCCCGAGAAGCGCGCCTCGCAGTGCGTGAGCAGCACCACCACGCCGCCCGAGCGCGCGATCGCGTCCGCGCACTCGATCCACAGGCGCGCGATCTCGCTCGCGCGGTAGCCGAGGAACAGGAGCGATCCGTCGCGCGGCAGGCTCACCGGGATCTCGGGCATCCCTTCCGCGAGGAACGGGCGCGCGCTCGCGCAGCCGTTGTTCGGCACCGGGAACAGCCCGCCCGAGGTCGGGATGCTGCTGTCGTAGCGGTACAGCCCCTGCAGGTCCGCGAGCAGCGCGCGCGTGCGAAGCAGCGAGGGCGCGCGATAGCCCGCGACGCCGTAGCGGGTGATCATCTCGCGCGCGGCGTTCAGGCGCTGCGCGCGCGCGGCGGGCGCGGCGAAGGGCGTGCGGTTCGCGTGATCGTAGCCGTGCACGCCGATCTCGTGGCCGCGCGCGCGCGCCTCCGTCAGCAGCGCGTGCTCGAGCGGCCAGGCGCAAGGCACCACGAAGTTCACCGAGCGGGCGCCTGCCGCCTCCTCCATCGGCAGGAAATCGCGCGCGAGATTTTGCAGTCCCTCCGGGGAATCGAGGTCGTGGGACAGGATCACCGGCGCCGCGCCGCCCGCGAAGGGCGAGCGGGCCCCGAGCGCGTCGGCAAGGAAGTCCGCGCTCAGGTCGAGCGGCCAGACCGGAAATCGCGCCCAGGTGCCGCTGCGGCGCCGCTGCAGCCGGCCGAGCGCGCTCGCGAGAACCGATCGAAACCTCCCTGGAATCCGCTGGTACGAAAACGGCAGGCGGGAGGACGCGGGGGGCGATTCCGTGAACGCGGCGAGCGAACGAAGGTTCTGAACGATTTCCCGGTCCCCCCCTGGGACCGAACCTTCCGCAAGTGCATCCCAGACCGATTCCGGCAATGAAATGCGCATGCCGCGGGCCCATTCGGGGCCGGGGCCCGCCTCGATTCGCCGGCAGCTAAGCGGCGCGCCCGCCGGCACGGGGGTCGATGGCGGGGCCGCACTCGGCGGCCACGAAATAGAGCGGCCGGCGCACGGCCTCGAGGTATATCCGGTAGAGGTATTCGCCGACCATCCCCATCAGCAGGAACTGGATGCCGAAGAACACCGTGAGCACCAGCATCACGCTCGTATAGCCCGGGACCGGGTCGCCGAGCAGCCAGCTCGCGAAGATGTAGGCGGCGAGCGGAACGTTGAGCACCGAGATCACGATGCCGAGCGTCGTGGTGAGCCGGATAGGCAGCGCCGAGAATCCCACGAAGGCGTCGTACATCGTGCGCAGCATCCGGCCGAAGGTCCAGCCCGAGGCCCCGGCACGGCGGCGCGCGCGGTCGTATTCCACCGTCTCCTGCCGGAACCCCGTCCAGCCCACGAGCGCGAAGGTGATCCGGCTGTGCTCGCGCATCGCCTGCACCGCCTCGATCACCTTGCGGTCGGCGAGAAGGAAGCTGCCGGTCGTGAAGCGCGAACCCCGCGGCATCGCGTAGCGGCGCATCAGGGCGGCGAAACCGCGGCTCGCGAGGCGCCGCCAGAGGCTGTCGTCGCGCTGGCGGCGGTGCCCCCACACGATGTCGGCGCCCGCCTTCCACTTCTCGGCGAACGCGAGCACGGCCGCGGGCGGGTCCTGCAGGTCGCAGGCGAGGACGGCGGCGGCGTCGCCCTGCGCGCGGTCGAGCCCCGCGCAGATGGCGATGTGCGAGCCGAAGTTGCGCGAAAGCCGCAAGCCCCGGAAGCGCGCGTCCTCCGCGCAGATCGCCTCGATCACCGGCCAGCTGCGGTCGGTGCTGCCGTCATCCACCAGCAGCACGTCATAGGCGATGTCCTCGCGCGCGAGGAGCACCTGGCGCACCGCCGCGGCGTAATGCGGCAGGCTCGCCTCCTCGTTGTACACGGGCGTGACCACGGTGATGCGGCGGCGCCCGGTCATGGCCTGCTCTCGGGCTTCACCACGTGCACGAAGATCGAGGGCGCGAACGGCAGCATCGCGCGCCGGCCGATGAACGGCGCATCGAGGAACTTGAGGGGGAACAGCAAAGCGCAGCAGGCGAGGTACGCGAGCGCCTTGATCCGGGGCATCCCCAGCGAAACGGCGGTCGCGGCGAGCTCCGCGAAGAGGACCAGGAACAGCGTGAACGGCCCGGCGGCGTTTATCAGCTCGCGCACCGTCCATCCGGAGAACAGCCGCCGCACCCCCATGTGCGTGAAGCGGCGGTAGTCGTGCGGCGAGGCGTGGAACGGATAGAGAAACGGGATCTGGTGCAGCCCCGCGCCGCCCGCGCGCGTGCAGCGCCGGAAACCCTCCACCACGCGGCCGGCATCGGGCACGTGCTCGAGCACGCTGCGCGTGACGAACGCGTCCACCGACGCGGGCTTGAAGGGCAGACTCTCCAGGTCGCACACCAGGTCCACGGCGGCGTAATCGTACAGGTCGAGGCCGATCGCGTCAGGATTGCAGCGCTCGCTCCCGCAGCCGGCGTCCACCACGATTCCGCGCGCGCAATCCAGCGTCCGTCGCACGCGCGCGCCAAAAGGAAAGGGATACGTGGGCCCAAGGATGCGCACGCCCACCGCGTAGTACCAGCGCCCGAACAGGCGCTTGAGACGCCCCTTGAGCGCGTCCATCGCGTCGCCGGCCGACGCCGGCTCGCGGAAATACACCCGGCCGTCACGCACCGGATACGCGGCGCCGCAGTTCGCGCAACCCAAGCCGGATTCCATGGCCTGCAGACCGCCGCCGCAACCCGGGCACGCGAGCGCAGGGAGGATGCGCGCGATGCGCGGCGCCAGGCTCACCGCCATGTCCCGAACTCCGGGCCGAGCAGCGCCGCGAGGCGCCGGTTCGGTTCGGCGTAACGCTCTCGCAGTGCCTGCATGACTGCCGGCTGCGGCAGCTCGCGATCCGATTCGGAGGGATTGACGACCCCGAGCCCCTTGACATCACGCGCCCGGGGGGCGATGCCGAGAAACGCGTGAAGCCGTGCGGCGAGCTCGCCCGGCCGGCTCCGGATGTCCTCGAACCTGAGACAAAGGATTCGCTCCCGAGGTATCGCGGCAAACCACGGCTCGAGGAGCTGCGCGTAGAGGCCACGCGAAAAATACGCATGCGGGCGCGAAAAGCGCCGCTCCGGCGCGAGCGTCCGCTCCCGTTCTTCCTCCAGGGCAAGCGCGCGATCGAAGGGTTCCGTTTCGATCCCGTTCATCCGCGACCAGAGATAGTTCGACCAGGCGCGCGCCGCGGGCTCGCGCAGGATGAAGACGAGCCGGGCTTCCGGCAGGTCTCGGGCGATCCGCCGCGCCGCGGCCGCGCTCTCGAGGTAGTTGGTGCTCTTCTCGCCGCAGCGCGCACGCGCGGGCGCTCCCGCGAACCAGGTCCCGGAGTACCACGCGAGCCCGCGCGCGTAGAGATCGTCACGGAGAAAGAATTTCGGCTCGGGGCGCGGCGGCGATGCGAGAAACACCTCCGGGTGGCGCGAGAGCAGCGCATGGAGCCACGTCGTGCCGGAACGCGGCGCGCCGCCGATGATGAAGTCAGGCAGCCGCATCGCGCAGCGCCGACGCGAGCGCTCCGGCCACGCGCTCCTGGTCCTCGGGCGTCATGTCGTGATAGAGGGGCAGGATGAGGCCGCGGTCGCGCAGCTCTTCGCTCCTCGGCAGGCAGCCCTTCGGCCAGGCCGTCCGGTACGGCGCCTCGAGGTGCGCGCACATGATCCCGCGCTGCGTGCCGATTCCCTGGCGCCGCAGCGCGCGCATGACCGGGAGCTGCAGCTCGCTCCGGGGAAGCCTGACCACGTAGCTTTGCCAGTTCGTTCTCGCATACCGAGGTTCGGCCGGAATCCCGATTCCGGATACATCCTTCAGGAGCCCTGCGTACCGCGCCGCCTGCTCCCGGCGGCGGGCGAGCATGGCGGGCAGGCGCTTGAGCTGCTCGAGGCCCACCGCCGCCTGGATGTCGGTCATGCGGTAGTTGTATCCGGTGCGCGTGTAGCTCTCGAACACGACCTCGGCGTCGCCGTGCCGCGCGAGATCCGACACGCTCATCGCGTGGTGCCGGAGCGCGCGAACCGCGGCATCGATCGCGCCGTTCGCGCTCGTGACCATCCCGCCGTCGCCGGTGCTCAGCAGCTTTCGCGGATGAAAGCTGAAGCAGGCGGCGTCGCCGTGAGGCTTTCCGATGCGTTCGAACGTTTTCCCGCCATCGAGGCTTACTTCGCTCCCTGCCGCGCACGCGGCGTCCTCGATCACCGGCACGCCGTGCCGGCGCGCGATCGGCAGGATCGCGCCGAGATCGGCCGGCATGCCCACCTGATGCACCACTTCGACCGCGGCCAGCCGGCCGAACCCGGGCAGGCGCGCCGGGTCCCTGAGCCAGAGCCCTTCGCCGCGGGCCTCGAAGTCCCCGGCGAGTGCGCGCTCGAGTGCCGCGGGATCCATGTTGAGCGTTTCGGGATCGACGTCCACGAAGAACGGCTCCGCGCCGCAGTGGCGGATCGCGTTCGCCGTGGCGATGAACGAATGGCTCACCGTGATCACGACGTCGCCCGGGCGCACGCCCGCCGCGGCGAGCGCAAGGTGCAGCGCTGCGGTGCCGCTCGAGACCGCGCAGGCGTGCGCGGCGCCCACTGCGGCCGCGAACGCCCCTTCGAACGCCTGCACGCGCGGGCCCTGCGTCACCCAGCCCGAGAGGATCGCCTCGCGCGCGGCGGCGGCCTCCTCCTCGCCCATCCACGGTCTTGCGAGCGGGATCCGGCTCATCGCTCGAGCCAGGGCTCGGCTGCCACCGCGGTCCAGTTGCGCGGCTCGAGCGACGCGAGCACTTCCGGCGTGGGCGAAACGTGGCCGCGGAACCACGTCACGGTGCGCGCGAGCCCGTCGCGGATTCCGATGGCCGGCGCGCTGCCGAGGAGCTCGCGCAACCGCCGCGGATCGCCGCAGAGGCGCCGCACGTCGCTCGGCCGCGGCGGCAGGTGCTGCGGCGCGGCCTTCAGGCCGGTGAGCTCGGAAACCAGCGCGGCGATTTCCCGGATGCTCACCTCCTCGCCGCGGCAGACGTTGAAGGTGCCGCCCGCGGCGCGCGGCTCCGCCATCAGCGCGGCGAGGTAATGCGCGGTCTCCTCCACGTAGGTGAAGTCGCGCGTCTGGCCGCCGTCGCCGTAGACGATCGGCGGCTCGCCCGCGAGCGCGCGCACGATGAAGCGCGGGATCACCTCGCCGCGCTCGTGCGCGTAGTGCTCGCGCGGGCCGTAGGTGTTGTGCGGCCGCGCCACCACGGTCTCGAGCCAGCCTGCGCGGTGGAACGCCTGCGCGTAATACTCGCCCGCGAGCTTGGAGGCGCCGTAGATCGTCTCGGGCCGGAAGTCGTAGTCCTCGCGCATCGGCACTTCGGTGGCGGTGCCGTAGACCTCGGAGCTCGAGCAGTAGAGCAGCCGCCTTGCGCGCGCCGCGGCGGCCGCGCGCAGCACGTTGTAGGTTCCCGCGGTGTTCACCTCGTGCACGATGGAGGGCTGGCGAAGGCTCAGGCGCACGCTGCGCGTGGCGAGGTGGAACACGTACTGCGCGCCGGCCAGCGCCTTTTCGAGCGCGGCCGCATCGAGCACGCTCGCCACCACGAGCTCGAGACGCGGGTCGCCGGCGCAATGCGCGAGGTTCTCGCGGCTGCCCGAGGAAAGGTCGTCGATCACGGTGACGCCGTTCCCGGCGGCGAGCAGGCGATCGACCAGGTGGCTGCCGATGAAGCCTGCGCCGCCCGTAACGGCGATCCTCGTCCCGGAGATCTCGTTCACGCGCTCGCAAGCTCCCGCACCGCGCCGATCACCGCCTCCACCTGCGCCGCGCTCATTCCGGGATAGAGCGGGAGGCTGAGCACCCGCGCCGCCGAACGCTCGGCATGCGGAAAGCTGCCCTCTGGCAGCCCGAGCGCGCGGTAGCACTCCTGCCGGTGGAGAGCGACCGGATAATGCAGGCCCGTCTGGATGCCGCGCGCGGACAGATGCGCGCGCAGCGCATCGCGATCGTCCGCGTGCACCACGTACAGATGGCGCGACGGCACGCCGTGTGCTGCCGCCGCCACGGGCTCGATGCCGCCAAGGCCGCGGAACGCGGCGTCGTAGCGCGCGGCGATCCGGCGCCGCGCCGCGTTCCACTCCGCGAGGTGCTTCAGCTTCACGCGCAGGAACCCCGCCTGGATGGAGTCCAGCCGGCTGTTCGCGCCCTCGAGCCGGTGCCGGTACTTCCCGTCCTGACCATGGTCGCGCAGCATCCGCACGCGCTCGGCGATCGAAGCGTCCCCGGTCGCCACCGCCCCTGCCTCGCCGCAGGCGCCGAGATTCTTCCCCGGATAGAAGCTGAACGCCGCGGCGTCGCCGAACGTGCCCGCACCGCGCCCCTTGTAGGTCGCGCCGTGCGCCTGCGCGGCGTCCTCCAGCACCTTCAGCCCGTAGCGCCGCGCGATCGCCATGATCGCGTCCATGTCGCAGACCTGGCCATACAGATGCACCGGGAGCACGCAGGCAGCCGGCCCGGTTTTCGCGAGATGGTCCTCCAGGCAGTTCGGGTCCATGAGACAGGTGGCCGGATCCACGTCCACGAACTCGATTCTCGCCCCGGCGTGCGAGATGGCCTCGGTCGTCGCGATGAAGGTGTTCGGAACGGTCACCACGCGGTCGCCCGGACGCACGCCGAGCGCCTGGAGCGCGAGCCTGAGCGCGTCGGTGCCGTTCGCCACCCCGACGACGTGGCGGTGCCCGCCGAAGGCCGCAAACTCGGCTTCGAACCCTTCGACCTCCTCGCCGCCGACGAAGGCCGCGCGCTCGAGCGCGCGCTCGAAAACCGCCATCAGCTCGCCGCGAAGCGCGCGGTGCTGGCCGGCGAGATCGAGGAAAGGAACGGCGGTCTCAGCGCTCATCCAGGTAACGCAGCACGCGAGCGGGGTTGCCCGCGACCACCGCGCGCGGCGGCACGTCCGCGGTGACCACGCTCCCGGCGCCCACCACCGCTCCGGCGCCGATTCGCACGCCGCAGAGGATCGTGGCGTTGCTGCCGATCGAGGCGCGCCGCTCCACGTGCGTCGGCTCGCACGTCCAGTCGCCGTCGCCCTGGAGCCGCCCGTCCTCGCGCGTCGCGCGCGGGAAGCGATCGTTGATGAACATCACGCCGTGGCCCACGAACACCTCGTCGGCGAGGTGCACGCCCTCGCACACGAAGCTGTGGCTCTGGATCTTCACGCGCCGGCCCACCGTCGCGCCCTTCTGGATCTCTACGAACGGCCCGATCCGCGACTCGTCGCCGATCTCGCAGCCGTACAGATTCACGAACCCGGAGAGCCTGACGTTGCGGCCGAGCTTGACGTCATCGGCAATGCGCGCCGTGGGATCGCGGTTCATCGCGCCGATCATAGCAGCCGGCCTGCGCGCGCCTGCGCCACGCGCGCGAGGCTCGCATCCAGGGACGCCTGCGCGCGCTCGAGCAGGCGCACCACGCGCAGCCCCTGCTCCCCGCCCATGATGGACGGCTCGCGGCGTTCGATCACAGCGGCGAAGTGCCGCACCACGCCCGCGAGGGCCTCCACATTCGGCACGCGCGGCGCGTGGATGTCGCCGATGCGGTATTCGGGCATCACGGTGATGCGCTCGTTCTCGGGACGGAACCGGATGCCGCTGTCGTAGATCCGGATCTTCTCCTCGCGGTCGAGGTCGTCCCACACCACCATCCGGCGGTCGCCGCCGATCGCGATGCGCCGCACCTTGGCGGGGGACATCCAGCTGAGATTGAAGTGCGCGATCACGTCGTCGGCGCAGTGCACCGTGACGTAGGCGATGTCCGGCAGGTGCGAGTTCACGTGGCAGTAGCCGGTCGCCTCCACGTGCACCGGCTCCGCGCCGACCACGTAATCGAGGATCGAGAAGTCGTGCGGCGCGAGGTCCCAGAGCACGTTCACGTCGGGCTGGAAGAGCCCCAGGTTCACGCGCAGCGAATCGTAATACGAGATTCTGCCGAGCGCGCCGCCCGTCGCGAGGCTGCGAAGCTTCTGCACCGCGCCGGTGAAGAGGAAGGTGTGGTCGACCATGAGCGCCACGCCCCGGCGCGCGGCGAGCGCGACCAGTTCCTCGCCCTCGCCCGAGCTTGCGCATAGGGGCTTTTCCACCAGCACGTGCTTGCCGCGCTCGAGCGCGCGGCGCGCGAGCGCAAAGTGCGCGGCCACCGGCGTCGCGATCACCACGGCCGCGACGTCGTCGCGGTCGATCGCCTCTTCCGCGGAATCGCAGCACTGCAGGCCCGGCGCGGCGCGCTTCGCCTCCTCCAGACGCGCGACGTCCCGCTCCGCGATCGCCTTCACGTCGAACAGGCGCGAAGCGACGAGGTTGCGGAGCAGGTTCGGCCCCCAATAGCCGTAGCCGACGAGTGCCGCGGGAATCATCCGGTCCGGTCTCCCCTGTTTCTATAATAGGCGGATGCCGGCAGCCATCCTAGCCGAGAAACGCTTCGCCGAGGCGTGCATATTCCGCGTCGTGCGCGGCGACCTCCTGGAGGAGCCGGTGGACGCGATCGTGAACGCGGCCAACGGCCATCTCGCGCACGGCGGCGGCGTCGCCGGCATCATCTCGCGTGCCGCCGGCCCTGAGCTCCAGCGCGAGTCCGACGCACTGGTGCGAAGGCACGGCCCCTGCGCTACCGGCGCCGCGGTCGTCACCACCGCCGGCAAGCTCCCCTTCAAGGGCGTGATCCACGCCGTGGGCCCGCGCTACGGCGAAGGCGACGAGGAAGCGAAGCTCGTGCGTGCTCTGCGAACCGCGTTCGCCTGCGCGAAGGAACGAGGGTGGACTTCGGTATCCTTTCCCGCCGTCTCCGCGGGGATCTTCGCCGTGCCGCCCGACATCTGCGCCCGAGCCTACGTCGCCGCCGCGCGCGAAGCTGGGATCTCGGAAGTGCGCCTCTGCCTTCGCGACGGGCCGATCGTGGAGGCAGTGCTGGCGGAGCTGAAGAAGGCTTGAGAGCCGAAATGTAAGCGCCGATGCCGTCGATCGACCAAGCGTCACATTCAGAAAGGATCCAGACAATGCACCGACTCCTTCCCGCGCTCGCCGCGCTGCTCGTCGCGCTCCCTGCTTCCGGGCAGCAAAAGCTCGCCAAGGCCACCTTCGCGATGGGCTGCTTCTGGTGCGCCGAGGAGGCGTTCGAGAAGGTGCCCGGTGTGGTCGAGGCGGTCTCGGGCTACACGGGCGGGAAGCAGCAGAGTCCCACGTATCACGAGGTCTCCACGGGCGGGACCGGTCACACCGAGGCGGTCGAGGTGACCTACGATCCCTCGAAGGTGAGCTACGAGAAGCTCCTCGAGACCTTCTGGCTCAATCACGATCCCACCGCGATCGACCACCAGTTCTGCGACCACGGCTCGCAGTACCGGCCGGGGATCTTCTGGCACGACGAGACGCAGAAGCGCCTCGCCGAGGCGTCGAAGGCGAAATGGGAGAAGGAAAAGCCGTTCCGGCAGCGGATCGTGACGCCGATCGAAAAGGCGACGCGCTTCTGGCCGGCCGAGGACTACCACCAGGACTACTACCGGAAGAACGCGGTGCGCTACAAGTTCTACGTCACGGGCTGCGGGCGCTACGCGCGCCTGGACGAGCTCTGGGGCAAGCTCAGGAAATAGCTTTCGTCAGAACTTCCTCACTCGCTCGATCTCCGAGATCCGGCCGCCCACCACGGTGACGGTGGTGATGAACGGGTCCGCGGGCGTGGGAAGCCAGGTGTAGGTCTTCATCCGAAGCCCCGAGCGCACCGGCCCGCGGAGGTTCCGGTCGAGCTGGCTGGTCGAGGGCGCGGCGATCGCGATGCCCTGGTCGGAGAGCAGGTCCGGCTCGCCCGCGATGGCGAGCATCTCGCCTTCGCTCATGCCGCGCTGCAGGCTCACGTACTTGCGGAAATCCAGGCCCCGGACGGGCTTCGGCGCGGAGGCCGCGCGCCCGGCGGCCGCCCGCGCCTCGACCTCATCGCGCAGCGCCTGGCGCTTCTCGAAGCGCTCGCCCTGGCAGCGGATCGTGTAGCACTCCTGCGACTCCGCCGACGGCGGACCGGCGCCTGCCCCCGGATCCACGACCGTCGCCTTCACGCCCTCGGGCGGCGTGGTGTTCGAGTAGTGGATGGTCCCCTTCGCGTCCACCCAACGGTAGATCTGCGCCTGCGTTGGTGCGGCCGCCGCAAGCAGGGCGGCGGCGAGCAGCGCGCGCGATTCAGTCCTCATACCTTCCCAGACGCACCATGGTGGTTCCCGGCTTCAGGTGCCGCATCGAGGGCATCACCAGCACGCAGTCATCATAGGGCGTCTGCCAGGCGGTGTCGCAGTCGGTCGCGATCACCGTCCCGGCCTTCGCAATGACCTCCAGCCCGTTGAACGGGGCCGAGAATCTGAAATTCATCGTCCTCGCGACGACAGGTTCCGTGACCCGGATAAGCCGCTGCGATCGGGGCGGGGTGATCCGCAACCGGGGTTCGACGAACTCGCCCGTCAGGCAACCGGTAACTCGCAGATACCTCAACATCGTATCAATCGCCACGTCGGCGGCGCTCCGCTCCCAGTGCTGGCCGCACTCGATCAGCACCGCCGTCTTCGGGCTCGCGGGATCGCCGAAGCCGCCGCGCTCGATCATGCGCAGCCCCGCCGGGTGGCCGGTGTCGATGAGCAGATCGGCCGGCACGCCGATGCGGCGCGCGAACGCGGCGCTCTTCTCGCTCGTGCCGCAGACCATGATCGGCCGGCAGGGCTCGTGCATCGAGTGCAGGTCGAGGAGGAAATCGGCCGCGTCCACGAACGGTCGAAGCTCGCGCGCGCGCCGAAGCTCCGCCGAATCGCGCGGCCCGAAGAGCACGTCGTCCGCCCACACCCGGTTGTAGTCCTCGTCGATGAAGCGCGAAGCGTCCGGGTCGTCGAAATCGAAGCGCGCGAACGCGGCGACATTGGCGAACGCGAGAACGAGCTTCCCGCAGAGGGGTCTGATTCGCTCTTCCAGAAGATATTTCAGGGCGATCGCGCCGCAGAATTCGTTTCCGTGCGTGAGCGCCTGGATCATCACGCACGGGCCGGGTTCGCCGGAATCGATCACGTGCACGTAATCGGCGCCCGCATTGCCCTCGCGGTACGGCGAGATGTCGGGCGGCTGGATCTGGATCGGGTGGTGCGAAGTCATCGGGTTCTGACGTAACGGGAGATTTCTCTCAGCAGATCCTCAAGCCTCGCACTCAGAACCCTGCCGTCTTCTCGAGGGTCGTCTCGTCCATGTAGAGGCGCTTGTTGATCTCGACCTGCAGGCTGTGGCGGCCGCGCGCAGGGTCCGAGTACGCGCGCACGAGCTCCACGCCCTTGTAGGGCTCGTTCACCCTGACCGAATAGCCCATGCCGGCGAGCGCATCGCGCACGAACGCGGTGAAGCGCGGCTCGCAGGTGGTGCCGTCGCGGTCGCCGAGGACGAAATCGGCGCGAACGGATCCTTGCCCGTCGTCGCTCTGCTTTCCCGCCACCGCGCGCATCGAGTGGCAGTTGAGGTGATAGACCTTTCCGAAGCGTGAATGCGATGCGTCGAGCAGCTCCTTGAGCCGCGCGTGGTAGGGGACGTGATACCGGTCGATCCGGCCTTTCACCGCCTCCGGCCTCAACCTCCTCGAGTAGATCGGCTGCCCGTCCTCCAGCGTCCGCCAGACGAGCGCCTTGCCGAGGCGCGCCTTGCCGCTCGGGCGGTACTCCCAGGGCCAGTTACCCTCGATCAGGTCGAGATCGATGTCGCCCGCGTGCCGGTTTGCGTCCAGATACGTTCGCGGCGCGCTCGCCGCGAGGAGCGGCGCGCCGATCTCCGGCGCCGCCGCCCAGAGCTCGTCGACGTAGCAGTCCTCGCCGTCGCGCAGCTCGCCTTCCGTCACCGCGGCGCCGAAGTCGTCCGGGAAATCGCGCCCCGAGTGCGGCGAATCGAGCACCAGCGGAAGGCCGGGCACCGCGGGGCCAAGGACTTTCATGCGGGGTTCCACCAGGTGAGCAGCCAGTAGTGCGTGAGCAGCTCCACGTTCGCGCCCCAGCCGTGGCGCGAAGCGCGCCGGATCAGCTCGCCCTCGCCGGGAAAATTCTTCAGCACCTCGTGGCGGCTGCCGTCGGCAAGCGTGCGAAGCTGATAGCTGTTGCCTTCGGCGTCGCGCCGCGCGATCGGCGTGCTCGAGCCCTCGACGTAGCGGTTGTCGACGAAGGCCATCAGCGCGCCGGGCGCCGCGGCCGCCGCCGCCGCCTTCAGGAATTCGTCCAGCCGCGCGAGCGGCACGTGCGACCACCAGAACGCCGCGAACAGCGCGTCGTGCGCGCGCCCGAAATCGGGCGGCGAATAGCAGTCGCCGGCGCGGAGCTCCACGCGGCCTTCCGGATAGCGCTTCGCTCTGGCGACGGCGAGCACCTCCTCGCCGAGGTCCAGAGCCGTCACGTGGGCGGCGTCCTGCACGATCACCTCGGTCCAGTAGCCGGTGCCGCAGGCGAGCTCGAGCACGCGCCGGCCCGCGAACATGCCGCGCAGGCGCACTTTCAACACGGCAAGGTCGGCCTGGCGCTCGGGCTTTTCGTAGGTGCGCTCGTATTCGGCCGCGCGCCTGGCGTAGTAGGTGACGAGGCTATCCGTCATTGAGGTGGCAGGACGACAGGTGACCGGACGAAATTTCCCTCAGCAGGGGGGCTTCCCGTTCGCAACGCGCCATTTTATGCGGACAGCGGGGATGGAAATGGCAGCCGGCGGGCGGATCGAGCGGCGACGGGATCTCGCCCCGAATCGGTACGTAGCTCCTGCGCCGGTGCTCCAGACGCGGCGCCTCCGCGATCAGCGCCTGCGTGTACGGATGGTTCGGGCGCGCGAAGACCTCGGCCGCGGGCGCGATCTCCACCACGCGGCCGAGGTACATGACGACCACCCGCTGCGAGATGTGCCGCACCACGCCGAGGTCGTGGCTGATGAAGAGGTAGGTCAGCCGGAACGCGTCGCGCAGATCCATGAAGAGGTTCAGCACCTGCGCTCGGATCGAAACGTCGAGCGCCGCCACGGCCTCGTCGCAGACCAGGAACTCGGGCTTCACCGCGAGCGCGCGCGCGATCCCGATCCGCGCGCGCTGGCCGCCGGAGAACTGGTGCGGGTAGCGCCGGCGCCAGGCCGGGTCGAGGCCGACCTTGCGGAGCAGCTCGGCCACGTACTCGGGCACGCCCTGCTTCGGCACGAGCCCGTGCACGCGCGGCGCCTCGCCGACGATCTCCTCCACGCGCATGCGCGGATTGAGCGAGGCGAACGGATCCTGGAACACCATCTGGATCGCCCGCAGCGGCCTGCCGCCGAGCGGTGCGCCGCGATACCGCACCTCGCCCTCGCTCGGCGCGTGCAGCCCGCAGGCGAGCCGCCCGAGCGTGGACTTGCCGCAGCCGGATTCGCCGACGAGCCCCACGACCTCGCCTTCGGACACCGAGAAGCTCACGCGGTCCACGGCGTGCACCGTATGCTCGGGCACGCGGGCGCCAAGCGCGCGCGCGAGCCGCTCCACGGCGTCCAGCTGCCGCGTGAAGCGTTTGGAGACGTTATCCAGGGCTAGCACAGCGGGTGATGGCAGCGCACGCCGCCCGCGAGCTCGGGCAGCGCGGAGCACATCGCATCGGCGCGCGGGCAGCGGCTGCGGAACGCGCAGCCCGCCGGAAGATCGAGCGGCGAGGGCGCGGTCCCCGGGATCTGCGAGAGCCGTCCGCGCGCCCGCTCCGAGGGCACCGAGTCGATCAGGCCGCGGGTGTACGGGTGGCGCGGCGCTTCGATCACCTGCGCGGCGCTTCCCTCCTCCACGATCCGCCCCGCGTACATCACGGCGACGCGGTCGGCGAGCCCCGCCACCACCGCGAGATCGTGGGTGATCCAGACGAGCGCCGCACCGCTCCCGGCCACCAGCTTCTGCATCTCGTGCAGGATCTGGCCCTGCACCGTCACGTCGAGCGCGGTGGTCGGCTCGTCCGCGATCACGAGCGCCGGCCGGTGCAGCAGCGCGATCGCGATCGCGACCCGCTGGCGCATGCCGCCGGAGAACTGGTGCGGGTACTGGGCAAGCCGGTGCTCCGCAGACGCGATGCCCACGCGGGAGAGCGCTTCGACGGATCTTTCAAACGCAGTTTTCTTCGAAGTCGCTTCATGAGCCAGGACCGTCTCGATCATCTGCGTGCCGATCGAGAGCACCGGGTTGAGGGTCATCATCGGATCCTGGAACACCATCGCGATGCGCCGCCCGCGGATGCGCCGCAGCCGGTCCTCCGGCATCCCGACCAGCTCGTCACCTTCGAAACGCACGCTTCCCGCAGCGATCCTGCCCGGCGGGTCGATCAGGCCGAGGATGGAGAAGCCGGTCACCGATTTGCCGGAGCCGGACTCGCCTACAAGACCCAGAATTTCGCCGGGGGAAAGCGAAAGCGAAACCCCGTTCACCGCGCGCAGCACCCCTTCCCGCAGGGCGAACTCGGTGACGAGCCCGGTCACTTCGAGGAGCGCGCTCATCTCGCGAGCCGGGGATTGAGCTGATCGCGCAGCTGGTCGCCCACCAGGTTGATCGCCAGGATCGTCGCGAGGAGCGCGATTCCCGGATAGAAGCTGATCCAGTACTTTCCGGAGAGCAGGTACTCGTAGCCGTTCGCGATCAGAAGCCCGAGCGAGGGCTCGGTGGTCGGAAGCCCGAGGCCCAGGAACGACAGCGTCGCCTCGAGCGCGATCGCGTGCGCGACCTGCACCGTGCCGACCACGATGAGGGGCGGCATCGCATTCGGCAGCAGGTGGCGGAAAAGGATGCGCGCGGCGCCCAGCCCCAGCCCGCGCGCCGCTTCGATGTATTCCTTGTGGCGCTCCGCGATCGCCGCGGCGCGTGCAGTGCGCGCGTAATACGCCCACTGAACGCACACGAGCGCCACGATGATCTTGTCCACGCCCTTGCCGAGCAGCGCGATCAGCACGAGCGCGACCAGGATCGCGGGAAAGCCGAGCTGGATGTCGACCACGCGCATCACGAACTGCTCGACGCGCCCGCCCGCGTAGGCGGCGAGCACGCCGGTCACTGCGCCGAGCGCGAGCGCGATCAGCCCGCTCGCCACGCCTACCGAGAGCGACACGCGCAGCCCGTACAGGATCGCCGAGAGCATGTCGCGGCCCTGGCCGTCGGTCCCGAGCAGGTACTTCCCGCCGGGTGGCAGGCGCGAGTCCATGAGATCGAGCTTCGCGAGGTCGTAGGGATTCTGCGGCGCGAGCCAGGGCGCGGCGAGCGCCGCCGCAACGATGACCGAGAGCAGGGCCAGCCCGGCGAGCGCGGCGCGCGAGCCGCAGAACTCGGATGCAAACCGGCGCAACGGCGTGACTTCGCTCACTTCGCTTCCTGCAGCCGCACGCGCGGGTCGAGCGCGCTGTAGAGGATGTCCACGACCAGGTTGATCAGGATGAACATGAACACGACCACCAGGAGGTACGCGACCACCACCGGCCGGTCGAGCTGGAAGATCGAGTCGATCACGAGCTTGCCCATCCCCGGCCAGGCGAAGATCGACTCGGTGACGATCGCGAACGCGATCACCGAGCCGAGCTCGAGGCCCGTCACGGTGACGAGCGGGATCAGGATGTTCCTGAGCAGGTGCACGCCCACGACGCGCGAGCGCGGCAGCCCCTTGGCTCGCGCGAACTTGATGTAATCGAGCAGGATCTGCTCGCGCACCTGCGCACGCGTGAGTCGCACGATGAGCGACAGCTTGAAGAGCGCCAGGTTGAGGGCGGGCAGGATTGCATAGCGCAGGCCCTCGAGGGAGAAGACCGACAGCGAAAGGCCCAGGACCTCGCGCGTCGGTCCCCTTCCGGTCGACGGCAGCCACCCGAGCTGGACCGCGAACACCATGATGAGCAGAAGCCCCACCCAGAAGGTGGGAAGCGAAAAGCCCAGGATCGAGCCGGCCATGATGATCCTGCTGTAGGGCTTCCCGGGATACAGCCCCGCGACCAGTCCCAGCGGCAAGCCGGCCGCGACGGCGATCAGCATCGCGAGCAGCGCAAGCTCCAGCGTCGCCGGCATTCGCTCGAAGATCACCTCGAGAGCGGGACGGCCGAAGACGAACGAATTGCCCAGGGACCCGCTGAACGCCCCGGAGAGGAACACCCCGTACTGCTCGAGCACCGGACGGTCCAGGCCCAGCGCCGCGGCAGCCCGCGCCCGCTCGGCCTGGTCGGCGGCCGGGTTCACCAGCATCTCGACCGGGTCGCCGACCAGGTACAGCCCCCCGAACACCAGCATCGAGGTGACGAGGAGGACGACGAGCGTCTGCAGCAGACGCCGAAGGACGTAGACCGTCACGTCACTTCGCGGGCTTCACCTCGAAGGCGTAGGTGTACTGGTCGGCGCGCGCGCGGTAGGAAAGCCCTTTCCGGGTCGCCCAGGTGCTGATCTCGTAGTGCACCGGGACGATCCCCATCAACTCGCCGATCGCCTTCTCGGAGGCGGCCGCGAGCAGCAGCCCGCGCTTGGTGTCGTCGATCGTGGTGAGCGCGGTCTGCAGCACCGCGTCCAGGCCCGCGTCCGAGAAGCGGCCGCGGTTGGCGGCGCCCATGCCGAGATCGCGGTTGAAGGTGGCGAGCAGCGACCGCAGGGGCGAGCTCGTCTCGCCCGTCTCGGCGCCCCAGCCGGCGAGCAGGAACGAGAACTCGAGCTTGGTGCCGCGCGAGAAGAACACGTTGGCCGGCATCGTGTCCACCTTGGTAGCGATGCCGATGCGCGTGAGGTACTGGGCCACGGCCTGCGCGATCTTCTCGTCGTTGATGTAGCGGTTGTTCGGCGCGTGCAGCGTCAGGCCGAAACCGTTCGGGTAGCCCGCTTCCGCCAGGAGCTTCTTCGCGCCCTCGGGATCGTGCTTCTCGGGCTTGAGCTTCTTGCTCGTGCCGAAAAACTGGTCGGGCAGCAGCTGTCCTGCCGGTTGCGCCTGCCCCTCCATGATGCGCGAGGCAATCGCCTCGCGGTCGATCGCCTTCGAGATCGCCTTGCGCACGCGCGGATCGCGCAGGGGATTGGCCTCCATCGGCCTGCCGTCGCGATCGGTGACGAACGGCGAATTCTTCTCGCGCCCCGAGTCCATGTGAAGATAGATCACGCGGTTGGAGACCGCCGAGGCGAGCGTGACGCGCGCGTCCTTCGAGAGCTTCGGGATGTCGGCGGTCGGCACGCCCTCGATCATCTGAACGTCGCCCGCAAGCAGCGCCGCGACGCGCGCCGCCGCGTTCGGAATGATCCTGAAGCGCACCTTCTGCCAGGCGGGCTTGGGCCCCCAGTAGGCATCGTTTCGCACGAGCACGATCCGGTCGCCGGCGACGTACTCCGCGAGCTTGTAAGGTCCGGTGCCGATCGCCGCTTTCCCGGAGTTGAAGTCCTCGGTCTTCGCGCTCGCCGCGACCCTGGCCTGGATGATGCGGATCGACGTGAGGTCGTTGGGCAGCAGCGGGTGCGGCCGCTCGGTCTTCAGGCGCAACGTGTACCTGTCGGCCGCCACGGCCTCCTTGATCGGCCTGGAGTAGGTGACGAACGAGGCCGGGCTGTTGGGCACGTTCGGGATGCGCTTGAGCGTCGCGACCACGTCCTCGGCGCCGAACTCGGTGCCGTCGTGCCACTTGACGCCTTTGCGCAGCCTGAACTCCCAGGTGAGGTCGTCCACCGCCTTCCACGACTCCGCGAGCCCGGGCTGCATGCGCTGCCTCTCGTCGTTGCGGACGAGCTGCCCGTAGACATGATCCGCGAGGCTGTTGTTCGGCGACAGGTTGTGGAAATGCGGGTCCATCGAGCTGACCGTGGCCGACAGGCCTACGACGAGTTCCTGGCCGTAAGCTCCGAGCGCGGCGAGCAGCAGACCCGCCGCGAATGCACGTCGATCCATCATGTCTGTCTCCCCCGATCAGGCGGCGCCTAGGATACCTCAGGCCGCGCTCGGCTTCCGGCCAGTCTGGCCGCCGGCCCCGCGGTCGGTGTTGCGCTGCGCGCAAGCTCCGTTTCGTGGCGCGCAACGCGCGCCCAGACTCCCTCCACCCCCGATCGGCGGTTGGCCGCGTTGCGGTACAGGCGGATCTCGAAGTCGATCTCGTCGCGCACGGCACCCGCCCGGACCAGCGACCCGCGCCCGAGCGCAGCCCGCGCCACGCGCTCCGGCACCCACGCCAGCCCCTCGCCGCCCTCGGCGAGCACCGACACCGCCTCCGCGAAGTCCACTTCCATCCGGCGCCGCACGTGAATGCGGCCGCGGTTCTGCGCGAGGCGCCCGGGCCGCGCAGCTGCGCGCGCGCCTCGGCCAGGATCCGCACCGCCTCCAGCGCGCTGTCGCGGAACAGCTGCCCCTCCCGCGTGAGCGAGCAGGGATAGCTCGAGCGGTCCACCAGCGCCGCACCCACCCACGCCTCGATCGCCCGGATGCGCCGGCCGAACGCGGGCTGCGAGACGCTGCGCTCCTCAGCCGAGCGCGCGAAGCTGCGCGTCTGCGCGAGAGAAAGGAAGTCTTCCAGCCAGCGGACGTCCACCCATGAAGCCTATTCCGATTCCTCGATCCATGCCATCTGGATCGCCTCCAGGATCTTCTCGCCGCAATGCTTCGGGTCGTCGCCAAACCCGGGCAGCGCGAGCACCCAGTCGCGCAGGTCCACGAAGTTGACCTTCGTCGGATCCCGGTCCGGATATTTCTCCGCCAGCGCGATCGCGATCTCGCGCGAATCGGTCCATTTCATTTCCTGCCCCCTCCTTCGCGCTCGTAGTTGACGGTGTATTTCGGGATCTCGATCACGAGATCCTCCTCGCCCACTTTCGCCTGGCACGAAAGGCGCGAGCTCGCCTCGAGCCCCCAGGCCTTGTCGAGCATATCCTCCTCTTTTTCCTCGGGGCCGGCGAGCGACTCGTAGCCCCGGCGCACGAGCACGTGGCAGGTGGTGCAGGCGCACGATTTCTCGCAGGCGTGCTCGATGTCGATGTGATTCTCGAGCAGCGAGTCGAGGATCGAGACGCCGGTCTTCGCGTCGATCTCCGCGCCCTGCGGGCAAAGGCCGGCGTGCGGCAGCACCGTCAGCTTCGGCATCAGGGCTCGAGGCTCGCGATCCTGCGTCCGGCGAGCGTGCGCCGCACCGCCTCGTCCATCCGGCGCGCGGCGAACTCCTGGGTGGCGCGATTGAGCGCGTCCGCCGCCTGCCTGATCGCGCGGTGATCGGCGCCGGGGAGGGCGGAGCGCAGCGCAACCAGATGTTTTTCGATGATTTCCCTTTCTTCTTGCGAAAGAAGCGCCCCGTCCGCGGCCAGGGCTCCGGCGGTCGCCTCGATCAGGCGCTCGGCCTCGACCCGCGCCTCGTGCAGCGCGCGCGCGTGCATGTCGTCCTTCGCGTGCTCGAAGGACTCGCGCAGCATCCGTTCGATGTCGGTGTCGGACAGGCCGTACGAAGGCTTGACCGTGACCGAAGCTTCCGCACCGGTGCTCTTCTCGCGCGCGGTGATCGAAAGAAGGCCGTCGGCGTCGACCTGGAAGGTCACGCGCACGCGCGCCGCGCCTGCGGCCATCGGCGGGATCCCGCGAAGCTCGAAGCGCGCGAGCGAGCGGCAGTCCGATACCAGCTCGCGCTCGCCCTGAACGACGTGAAAGCTCATGGCGCCCTGGCCGTCCCTGAACGTGGTGAACTCCTGCGCCCGCGCCGCGGGGATCGTCGAGTTCCTCGGGATGATGCGCTCCACCAGCCCTCCCATCGTCTCGATGCCGAGCGAAAGCGGAATCACGTCGAGCAGCAGCCAGTCCTCGCCCTTCGGCTTGTTCCCGGCGAGCACGTTCGCCTGCATCGCGGCGCCGAGCGCCACCACTTTGTCCGGGTCGAGGTTGTTGAGCGGATCGCGCCGGAAGAACTCCCCCACCGCGCGCTGGATGTGCGGCATGCGCGTCGCGCCGCCGACCATCACCACGCCCTTCACGTCCTCGATCGAGAGCCCGGCGTCGCGCAGCGCCCTGCGCGTCGGTCCCAGCGTCTTCTGCACCAGGTGCTGCGTCATGCCGCAGAAATCCTCGGTGCTGAGCGCCAGGTCCACGAATTCCCCGGTCGAGAGCCGCGCCGTGATCGGCGCCTCGCCGTGGTAGGTGAGCGCCTCTTTCGCCTCGCGCGCCTTGACGTGCAGCAGCCGCATGTCGCGCGGCTGCACCGGCGGGAGCTTGGCCGCCTCGAGCACCCAGCAGAACACCCGGTGATCGAAGTCATCGCCCCCGAGGGCGGCGTCGCCGTTCGTGGCAAGCACCTCGAATACGCCCTTCGACAGCCTGAGGATCGAGATGTCGAAGGTTCCGCCGCCGAGGTCGAACACCGCGTACACGCCCTCGGCGGCATTGTCCAGCCCGTAGGCGATCGCAGCCGCGGTGGGCTCGTTCAGCAGCCGCAGCACGTTCAGCCCCGCGAGCGTCGCCGCATCCTTGGTCGCCTGGCGCTGCGCGTCGTCGAAGTAGGCGGGCACCGTGATCACCGCGCCGGCGAGCGCGCCGCCAAGGGACGCCTCGGCTCTTGCCCTGAGATGGCGAAGAATCTCGGCGGAGACCTCCACCGGGCTCTTCACCCCGGCGGCGGTCCGGAGCTGGAGCATTCCAGGCGCATCGACGAAATCGTACGGGAGGTTCTCGATATAGGCGACGTCCTTGAGTCCCCGTCCCATGAATCGCTTGACCGAGACGATCGTGTTGCGCGGATCGTCGGCCTGGCGCGCCTGCGCCGGGTAGCCGACCTCGGCGGCGGCGCCGGCGCGGTAGCGCACCACCGACGGCAGGAGCGCCCGGCCCTGCTCGTCCGGCAGCACCACCGGGGCGCCGTTGCGGACCGTGGCGACGAGCGAGTTGGTGGTGCCCAGATCGATGCCGACCGCGAGCCGGTGCTCGTGCGGCGCGGTCGACTGGCCCGGCTCAGCGATCTGGAGAAGCGCCATTACTCGATTGTCTCAAATGCGGCGGCGATTTCGGCGTCGAGCTTCTCGAGGAACATGAGCTCCCTCACCAGCGCCGCCGCGCCGGCATAGTCCCGTTGCAAGTCGATCGTTTCCTGAATTCTGGAATTCAGGCCGTTCTTTTCCCGCACCAGCTCTTCGTGGAGCCGGCCAAGCGAGCGCGAGTCGCGAGCGGCGACGGCATCCTCGACCCGCTCGCGCAGCTCCATCTGCCGTGAGAGGAAATCGGCCGGCATCGCGGTGTTGCTCTCGAACGCCACGTCCACGCCGTGAAGCTCGAGCAGGTACCGGGCGCGGAGCACCGGGCTTCGCAGGGTGCGGTAGGCCTCGTTCGCGCGCGTCGCCCACTGCATCGAGGCGCGACGCTCGGCATCGCTCGCGTGCGCGAAGCGGTCGGGATGCACGCGCGCCTGAACCTCGCGGTAGGCGCGCTCGAGGCTCTCGGCCTCAAGCGCGTACGCCGGCTTCAGGCCGAAAAGCTCGAAGTGATTTTCCATGTCTTGCAGCGACGCGTCACGCGCCCCCGCACACGCATCCCGTGTGTCGGCCGGTCGCGCGAGCGTCGTGCAACCTGTGCCTAGACGTTAAAGCTTTCCCCGCAGCCGCACTGGTCCCTGACGTTCGGGTTCTTGAACTTGAAGCCCTCGTTCAGGCCTTCGCGCGTGTAGTCGAGCTCGGTGCCTTCCACGTAGGGCAGGCTCTTCGCGTCGACCAGAACCTTCACGCCATGGCTCTCGAACTGCACGTCGTCGGCGTTCACCGCGTCGGCGAACTCGAGCTTGTAGGCCATGCCGGAGCAGCCCGAGGCGCGCACGCCCACGCGCAGCCCGACTCCCCTGCCGCGCTTCGCGAGGTAGCTCTGGACGTGGCTCGCGGCCTTCTCGGTCAGTGTGACGGGCATCAGGCCACCTTCTTCTCGCCGGCGGCCTCTCCGAGGCCGTGCTTCCTGCGGTAATCCGCGATCGCGGCCTTGATCGCGTCCTCGGCGAGGATCGAGCAGTGGATCTTCACCGGCGGAAGCGCGAGCTCCTCGGCGATCTGCGTGTTCTTGATCCCGGCGGCTTCCTCGAGCGTCTTGCCCTTCACCCACTCGGTGACGAGCGAGCTCGAGGCGATCGCCGAGCCGCAGCCATAGGTCTTGAAGCGCGCCTCCTCGATGATGCCCTGGCCGTTCACGCGGATCTGCAGCTTCATCACGTCGCCGCAGGCCGGGGCACCGACCATGCCGGTGCCGACGGACTCGTCCGCCTTGTCGAACGAGCCGACGTTCCGCGGATTCTCGTAATGGTCGATGACTTTATCGCTGTACGCCATGAAACCTCCAGCCTCCTAATGCGCGGCCCACTGGACCGTGTTCAAGTCGATCCCCTCTTTGTGCATCTCCCACAGGGGCGAGAGCTCGCGCAGCTTCGCGACCTTCGTCCGGAGGTGCCCGACGGTGTAGTCGATCTCCTCCCCGGTCGTGAAGCGCCCGAGCGTGAACCGGATCGACGAGTGCGCCAGCTCGTCCGAGCGCCCGAGCGCGCGCAGCACGTACGAGGGCTCGAGCGAGGCGGACGTGCATGCCGAGCCCGAGGACACCGCGATGTCCTTCACCGCCATGATCAGCGACTCGCCTTCCACGTAATTGAAGCTGACGTTCAGGTTGTGCGGCACCCGGCTCGCCATGTCGCCGTTGACGTACACCTCCTCGATGCCCTGCACGCCCGCGAGCAGCCGGTCGCGCAGCGCCCGGATGCGCTCGTTCTCCGCCGCCATCTCCAGGCGCGCGATGCGGTAAGCCTCGCCCATGCCCACGATCTGGTGCGTGGCGAGCGTTCCCGAGCGGAATCCCCGCTCGTGGCCGCCGCCGTGGATCTGCGCTTCGAGCCGTACCCGGGGCTTGCGCCGGATATAGAGCGCGCCCACGCCTTTCGGCCCGTAGGTCTTGTGGGCCGAGAACGACATCAGGTCCACGTTCAGCCTCTTGAGGTCGATCGGGCACTTGCCGGTCGCCTGCGCCGAGTCGACATGGAAGAGTACCCCGCGCCTGCGGCACATCTCGCCGATCGCCGGAATGTCCTGGATCACGCCGATCTCGTTGTTCACGAACATCACCGAAACGAGGATCGTGTCCGGCCGAAACGCCGCCTCGACCCGATCCAGCTCGAGCAGCCCGTCCGCGCCGACTTCGAGGTACGTGACCTCGAAGCCGCGGCGCTCGAGCTCCCGGCAAGTGTCGAGGGTTGCCTTGTGCTCGGTCTTGACCGTGATCAAATGCCGGCCCCTGGTCTTGTAGAACTCGGCCGCCCCCTTCAGCGCCAGGTTGATCGATTCGGTCGCCCCCGAGGTCCAGACGATGTCTTTCGCCTCGCAATTGACCAGCGCCGCGACGTTCGCTCGCGCCTCCTCGACGGCTTCTTCGGCCTTCCAGCCGAAGGCGTGCGAGCGGCTCGCCGGGTTTCCGAAGTGCTCGGTGAGGTACGGAATCATCTTCTCGGCCACGCGCGGATCCACCGGCGTGGTCGCCGAGTAATCGAGGTAGATCGGCAGCTTCATGCGGCTACCGCGACCGGGGACTTCGCCGGCGGCTGCTGCTCGGCGGCGCGCCAGTCGTGCAGCACCGCGACGTGCTTGCCGCTCTGGTGCGCCACGAGGTCGGCCAGCGTAACCGACGAAAGGTAGTCGTGCATCTTCTCGTTAAGCCGCGCCCAGAGGTCGTGCGTCATGCAGCGCCTGTCGTCGAGACAGTTCTCCCTGCCGCCGCACTGGGTCGCGTCGAGCGGCTCGTCCACCGCGGCGATGATGTTCGCGACCGAGATGCTCTGCGCCGGTTGCGCCAGGTTGTATCCCCCGCCCGGCCCGCGCACGCTCGAGACGAGCTTCGCGCGCCGCAGCCGCCCGAACAGCTGTTCGAGGTACGAAAGCGAAATGTGCTGGCGCTCGCTGATCCCGGCGAGCGTCACCGGGCCGCGCGACTGCCGCATCGCAAGATCCACCATCGCGGTCACCGCAAACCTGCCCTTGGTCGTCAGTCTCATGGTTTGGCCTCTGGCAAACGTCCTGCGAACAGCATCAAGGATATCAAAAGTCGACTAATTCAGTCA
Source organism: Betaproteobacteria bacterium (assembly GCA_037443705.1). Lineage (GTDB taxonomy): Bacteria > Pseudomonadota > Gammaproteobacteria > Burkholderiales > SG8-39 > 2-02-FULL-66-14. Next base: position 86,843 of record JBBINV010000005.1, read on the forward strand.
ACTTAATACAACCGTAAAAATCAGTTACTTGATCGCCCGGAGGTGATCGGGCTTGGAGGCTTCGGCCTTGGCCGCGGCGGCTTCTTCCTCCAGGCGCCGCAGCTTCCCGGCAAGCACGGCCACGGTCTGCTCGAGCTCGTGCGAGTGCTCGACCAGCGACTGGATCGCCTTCGCGTAGGGGTCGTCCTGGTTCTGCACCACTGCGTACGCGGCGAACCGTGCGGCCTGCGCCGGCGTTACCGCCGGCGCTTCCACGATGCGCCCTGGCACGCCCACCACCGTGGCCCCCGGCGGCACGTCCTTCACCACGACCGCGTTCGATCCTATCTTGGCGCCGTCGCCTACGGTGATCGGGCCGAGCACCTTGGCCCCGGCGCCGATCACCACGCCGCTGCCGAGCGTTGGATGGCGCTTGCCCTTGTTCCAGGTGGTTCCGCCGAGCGTCACGCCGTGATAAAGCGTGACGTCATCGCCGATCTCCGCGGTCTCGCCGATCACCACACCCATGCCGTGGTCGATGAACAGGCGCCGCCCGATCGTCGCGCCCGGGTGGATCTCGATCCCGGTCACCGTGCGCCCGAAATGCGACGTCGCGCGCCCGAGCCAGCGCAATCCGCGGGACCAGAACCAGTGCGCGAGCCTGTGGATGTACACGGCGTGCAGACCCGGATAGCACGTGAGCACTTCCCATGTGGTGCGCGCGGCCGGATCGCGATCGAAGACGCCGGCGATATCTTCCCGAAGACGATCGAACATGAATCCCATGCTAGGTTATCCGACTGACGCAGTCAACTATTTCCCCGCTTCCTGCGAAGCGCGTTGAGAAGCCCTCGCAATATGTTCACTTCCTCGCGCTCGAGCGAAGGCACGCGCGAAAAAAGCCGCCGCCAGCGCTCGCGAAGCTTCGATCCCGACCCGGGAACCAGGAAGCCGCTCTCCATGGCCGCCTCTTCGAGATGCGCGTAAAGGCCCTCGATGTCCTCCACGGTGGCGAGCCTTTCGGTGCGCATCGCCGGCACCGCCGCGCCCGCGGCGACGCGAAGCTCGTAGGACACGACCTGCACCGCCTGCGCGAGGTTGAGCGACCGGTAGTCCGGGTTCGCGGGGATATGGACGAGGAACTGGCAGGCGAAGAGCTCCTCGTTCGTGAGCCCCGCGTCCTCGGCGCCGAAGACGAACGCGACCGGACCCGAAGCCGCGCGCTCGAGCGCGACGGCGGCGGCAGCGCGCACCGGGAGCACCCGGGGCGACCATTCGCGCGGCCTCGCCGAAAGTGCGAACGCGGTGACGCAGTCCGAAATGGCGTCCTGCAGGCTTTCGCAGACCGTCGCCTTTTCGAGGACGTCGTTCGCGCGAGCCGCCATCCAACCGGCCTCGGGCGCGGGATAGCGCTGCGGCGCGACCAGCCGCAGATCGGCGAGCCCCATCGTCTTCATGGCGCGCGCCGCCGCGCCGATGTTGCCGGGATGGCTCGGGCGGCAAAGCACGATCCGGATGCGCGAAAGCATGCGACCAGTCTACCCGGATAGAATCCGGCGTTCGCATGCATCCCATCCTCAACATCGCGGTGAAGGCCGCGCGCCGCGCGGGCGCCATCATCAACCGCGCCGCACTCGACGGCACCGCGCTCGACGTGCGCCGCAAGGGCGCGAGCGACTTCGTGACGCAGGTGGACCGCGCATCGGAGGCCGCGATCATCGAGATCGTGCGTCGCGCCTACCCGGACCACGCGATCCTCGCCGAGGAATCGGGGAGCCACGCCGCGGCCGCGGCGGATTACTGCTGGGTGATCGACCCGCTCGACGGCACCACCAACTTCATCCACGCCTTTCCGCAGTACTGCGTGTCGATCGGCGTACGCCACCGCGGCGCGATCGCGCATGCCGTGGTCTACGATCCCGGCCGCAACGAGCTCTTCACCGCCTCGAAGGGGCGAGGGGCGTTCCTGAACGAGCGGCGCATGCGCGTTTCGCGCTGCGAGCGGCTGAAGGAGGCGCTGGTGGGCACGGGGTTTCCGTTCAAGGAGCTGACGCGCGTCGATCTGTACCTCCGGCAACTTCGTACGCTGATGGGCGCGACCGCGGGCGTTCGGCGCGCGGGCTCGGCGGCGCTCGATCTCGCCTACGTCGCCGCCGGGCGGCTCGATGCGTTCTGGGAAATGGGCCTTTCGGCGTGGGACATGGCCGCGGGCTCGCTCCTCATCCAGGAAGCCGGCGGCCTGGTGGGCGATTTCTCCGGCGAGCCGCGCTACCTGGAGAGCGGCGACATCGCGGCGGGCACGCCGAAGCTCTTTCCTCGCCTGCTCGAAGCGCTGCGGTGATCCGCGGACCGCTCGCCGCCTCCGCGATCGCGGCCGCCGTCCTCTTCTTCCTCGCGGTGCCCGCGGTTTCGGCGCCCGCCGGCGCGCTGCTCGCGGCCCTTGCGCTTCTTTCGTGGGCCGTTTTCGCGAGCGGCCGGCTCGTGCTGCGCGCGGCCGGCGCCATCGACCTGCCGCTTGCCGCCGCGTGGCCGGCGGGCGTCGCCGCGCTCGGCGTCGCGACTCTCGCGACCGTAGCCATCGCTCCGCTCACAGCCTTCGCCGCGCTCGTTCCCTGGGCCATCCTGGGAATCCTGGGAGATGTCCTGCTCGCCAGGCGCATTCCGCCGGAACCGCCTCCGGGGCGCACGGACCTCGTGGCGATCGTGCTTTGTGCGCTGCTGGCCGCGGCATGGTGCCGGGAGCTCGCGGGCGCACCGCGCGCGCTGGAGCTGCAAGGACGGCTTCCGGCCTGGATCGACTTCTTCATTCACGGCGGCGTGATCTCGCAGTTCGGCGATCCGCGCGCGATCGGGCGCGGCGCGATCTGGCTGGCGGACTACCCGCGGCCGGTCTATCACTACGCCTCGTACATGCTGCCTGCCGCGCTGGCGGTGCCGCTCGACCTGCCCGGGCTGCCGCTCGCGACCTCGCTGTGGGTGCCGATCGGGTTCTTCGCGCTCGCGTCGGGCGGCTACGCGCTCGGCGCGGCGCTCGCAGGGCCGGCCGGCGGCGTCGCGGCACTCGCGGCGCTGCTCGTGGCGCCGGATGCCTCGAACTACTGGCTGCGCAACGGCTTCTACAGCTTCCACTGGAACATGCTCTCGCACCCGGGCTCCACCTATGCGCTCGGAACCGCGCTCCTCGCGGTCGTGCTCCTGCAGCGCTGGATCGAAACGCGCGCGCGCGCCGCGCTCGCAGCGAGCCTCGCGCTCGTCGCTGCGACGTTTGTGTTCCGCGTGCACGTGTTCCTGCTGCTCCTCCCGGCCTGGCTGGCCGTGCTTGCGCTCGCCTCGCGCACGGTGGCGCGGCACCCGAAACGGTTTCTGCTCGCCGGTGCCGCCCTCGCGATCGCGGCGCTCGCGGGGCTGCGCGCGCTTCCCGAACTGCCGCTCGGCGAGTCCTGGGCGTTCGATCAGGGCCAGGCGCTCGAGCGCTTTCTGCACCAGGTGCACGACCGGCAGGAACCCACCGGTTACGAAGGGGCATACCGGCGCGCACGCGAGGCATACGGCGACGCCATCGGGCTCGCGGCGGGCGTCCTGCTCGTGTATCCGGCGGCCCTCGGCGCCTTCCTGGTGCTCCTTCCGGCGGCGATGTGGCTCGTGCGAAAGCGGCTTCGCCTTCGCGGCATCGACGCCTTCCCGCTCGCGCTGATCGCGTTCTACGGCCTGATCATGGTGCTCGCGCCCGTGCCCTCTCACCAGGACTCGACCGATCTCACGCACCGGCCGTTCGTCCTGCTCTACGCCGCCATCGCGGTCTGGACGGCGGCGGCGTTCATGGACTGGCTGTCGAGGCAGGGCGAGCACGGACCCGGCAGGCTATGGCAGACCGCCGCCCTCGCGTGCGCGCTCGCGCTGCCCGTCCTCTGGGTGCTCGCCGCGGAGCTCGCGCGCCCGAAGTTCGGCTGGGGCTGGGAGCTTGCGCGGCACGCGATCGCGCCCGACCTGCGCGCGGGCGCCGCGTTCCTTCGCACCCGCTCGCGCGCCGGGGACACGTTCGCTGCCTCGGGGCTCGCGCCCGGCTATGCGCCGATCGACGCGCCGACTGCCCTGGTCGCGCTGACCGCGACCCCGGCGTTCCTCGCGCGCCCGTGGTACCAGGTGTTCCTGGGCGGCCCGCGCGCCGCCCTCGCCATCCGTCGCTACAACGCGCTGAAAGCGGCCGAGCACGCGTCCACGCCCTCGGCGGCGATGTCCGAGCTTCGCAAGCTGGGGGTGCGGTGGTACGTGGTCACGAAACCGGGGGAACCGTCGTGGGATCCGGCGCGCTCGCGGGCGGCGTTCAATCGCGGCACCGTAGCGATCTACGATACGATTTCGCCCTGACCCGGCGCGCGCATGCAAGACCTCGATTTCTCCAGGAAGCCCGGCCCCCGGCCCGAGCCCCCACGCGGCACCGAGCAGGCCACCGCGCAGAGCCCGCTTTACAACCCGGCGCTCGCGCTCCAGTTCTTCCGCGGCGCCGGCACCGTGGAGGACCGGCCGGGCGGCAAGCCGATCTTCGAGCAGGACGACAAAGCGGGCGGCCTCTTCTCCAAGGGCGCGCGGATGTACCTGCTGCTCGAGGGCGAGGTGGGCCTCATGGTCGCGGGCAAGTTCTTCGGCGTGGTCAAGCAGGGCGAGGTGTTCGGCGAGCTCGCCGTGATCGCGGGGCTGCCGCGCAGCGCCACCGCCCTGGCCAAGACCGACTGCAGGCTCCTGTCCCTCGACGAGAAGCAGTTCCACGCCGGTCTGCAGAAGACACCGGAGTTCGCGCTGATGCTGATGAGCGTGATGGTGCAGCGCCTGCGCCAGAGCCTCGCGAAGCTCGCCCCCGGGACCGCCGGCCTGCCCGCCGAGCGCAGCGACGTGCTCGACAGGAAGACGCTCGCGGGCCTGAAACTCGAGCTGGGCGCGAACGAGCCCGCGCTCTTCCCCGCCGGCAAGGTCATCATGACCGCCGGCGCCGCGGGGGCCTTCATGTACGTGGTGCTGGAGGGCCGCGTCGCGATCAGCGTCGCCAACCGCGTCGTGGAGCGCGTAGGCCCCGGCGGGATGTTCGGCGAGATGGCGCTCGTCGACCGCGCCGCGCGCGCCGCCACCGCGGTGGCCGAGACCGACGTGGCGCTGCTCGCGATCAACCGCAACGATTTCCTCGATCTCGTCCGGGCGCGCCCGGCGTTCGGCGCCTCGCTCCTGAAGGCGATCGCGCTCCGGATGCAGCAGCTCGCGCATCAGGTGACAGGAAAGTAGTGGAGCGTCCCGACCCGGCGGCGCACGCCGCGCACACGCCGGTGATGCAGCAGTACCTGCGCATCAAGGCGGAGCACCCGGACATCCTGGTGTTCTACCGGATGGGCGACTTCTACGAGCTGTTCTACGAAGACGCGGAAAAAGCGGCGCGGCTCCTGGACATCACGCTCACCTCGCGCGGCGTATCGGCCGGCGCGCCGGTGACGATGGCGGGGGTGCCCGCGCACTCGGTCGAGCAGTATCTCGCGAAGCTCGTGAAGCTCGGCGAATCGGTCGCGATCTGCGAGCAGATCGGCGATCCGAACACCGCGAAGGGACCCGTCGAGCGGCGCGTGACGCGCATCGTCACGCCCGGCACGCTCACCGACCCGGAGCTGCTCGACGACAAGTCCGAGAATGTCCTTCTTTCGCTCTGCCGGGACAAGAGCACCGTGGGGCTGGCGTGGCTCTCGCTCGCGAGCGGCGAGCTGCGCGTGGCCGAGATCGCGCCCCAGGCCCTGGGCAACGAGTTGCGGCGCATCGGCCCGGCGGAGGTTCTGCTCTCGGATTCGTTGGAACTCGAAGGCGTCTGCGTCACGAAGCTTCCGCAATGGCACTTCGATGTCGAAGGCGGAAAGCGCAAGCTCCTCAGGCAGCTCGGCGCGGCGGCGCTGGAGGGATTCGGCTGCGAGGACCTGACGCTCGCGATCGGCGCCTGCGGCGCGCTGCTCGAGTACGCCGCGAAGACGCAGGGCCAGGCGCTCGCGCACGTCTCGGCGGTGCGCGCCGAGCGCGGCTCGGATTACGTGCGCATGGACGCGGCGACGCGGCGCAACCTCGAGATCACCGAGACGCTGCGCGGCGAGCCCGCGCCCACCCTCTTCTCGCTCCTCGACGAATGCGCCACCGGCATGGGCAGCCGGCTGCTGCGCCACTGGCTGCACCATCCGCTTCGGGACCGCAAGCCTCTCCTGGAACGTCAGGGTGCCGTCGCGCAGCTGGAGGATTCGCATTCCCTGATTCATTCCGTCCTGCGCCGCTTCGCCGATGTGGAGCGCATCGCCGCGCGCATCGCGCTCAAGACCGCGCGTCCCCGGGATCTTTCCGCCTTGAGAGAGAGCCTGGGGTCCCTGGGGACTCTGGTCGAAGCGATTCCCCGCGACGAATCAAGTCCTCTGTTATCGGCGCTCCGGAGCGACCTCCGGACCCCTGCCGACTGCCTCGACCTCCTTCGCCGCGCGATCGCGCCCGAGCCTGCGGCAATGCTGCGCGAGGGCGGTGTGATCGCGGACGGCTATTCGCCGCAGCTGGACGAATTGCGCGGGCTGCAGTCGAACGCCGGCGGCTTCCTGGTGGAGCTCGAGCGGCGCGAGAAGGAAAGAACCGGCATCCCGAACCTGCGCGTCGCGTACAACCACGTGCACGGCTACTACATTGAGGTGACGAACGCGCACGTCGGCAAGGTGCCGGAAGACTACCGGCGCCGGCAGACGCTCAAGAACGCCGAGCGCTACATCACGCCGGAGCTCAAGACCTTCGAGGACAGGGCGCTCTCGGCGCGGGATCGCGCGCTGGCCCTTGAAAAGGTTCTTTACGATGGTCTCCTCGAAACCCTGAAGCAGGACCTGAGCGCCCTTCAGCGGATCGCGCGCGCACTTGCACAGCTCGACGCGCTTTCGAGCTTCGCGCTGACGGCGCAAAAGCGGAACTACGTCCGGCCGGAGTTCGCCGACGAGATCCTGATCGAGATCGAGGGCGGACGCCACCCCGTCGTCGAGCCACGGCTCGGGCAATTCATCGCCAACGACTGCCGCCTCGCGCCGGAGCGCCGGCTGCTGCTCATCACCGGCCCCAACATGGGCGGCAAGTCCACCTACATGCGGCAGGTCGCGCTGATCGCCCTCATGGCGCACGCGGGCTCTTTCGTGCCGGCGAGATCGGCGCGCCTCGGACCGATCGACCAGATCTTCACGCGCGTCGGCGCGGCCGATGATCTCGCCGGCGGGCGCTCGACCTTCATGGTCGAGATGACCGAGAGCGCGGCGATCCTGCACAACGCGACGCCGTCGAGCCTCGTGCTGATGGACGAGGTCGGGCGCGGCACCTCGACCTTCGACGGCCTCGCGCTCGCCTGGGCAATCGCGCGCCACCTGATCGAGAAGAACCGCGCGCTGACGCTCTTCGCCACGCACTATTTCGAGCTCACGCGCCTCGCGCTCGAGCACCGCGACGCCGCCAACGTGCACCTCGAGGCGATCGAGCACAAGGACACGGTCGTGTTCCTGCACGAGGTGAAGGAAGGCCCCGCGAGCGACAGCTACGGGCTCGCGGTCGCTGCGCTCGCGGGCGTGCCGAAACCCGTGGTGCGGCAAGCCCGGCGGTACCTGGAAATGCTGGAGGAGCAAAGCCTCGCGCGCGGCGGGCAGGACGATCTTTTCGCAAAAGGACGGGCGCCGGAGCCGGAGCCGGCGGCCGACGAGCTGCGGGAGGCGCTGCAGGCGGTCAACCCCGACGAGCTCACGCCGCGCGAGGCGCTCGAGCTCCTTTACCGCCTCAAAAAGCTGTAGCGGGTGCCGTCCGTGCAGCGGGGACCCGATCTGGTCGCGCCGCAGGCCGATGTCGCGAAGCATGTAATCCGGAAGCGCCTCGAGCTCGCGCTGCGTGCGCGAAACCCTCGCCGCCGCGCGGTGGCGCGCCGCGCCCTGGAATGGGGCTGCCGCATCGACTATCGCAACCTCGTCACCACCACCGGCTGCATGGAAGCGATCAACCTGTGCCTGCGCGCCGTGACGCAGCCCGGCGACACCGTGGCGCTGGAGTCCCCCACCTACTACGGTTTCCTGCAGATCCTGCAGGCTCTGGGCCTGCGCGCGATCGAGATTCCCACGCACCCGCGAAGCGGCATCTCGCTGGAGGCGCTCGAGCTTGCGCTCGCGGCGCACCCGGTGAAAGCGGTGCTCGTGATGCCGAACGTCGCGAACCCGATCGGCGCCACGATGTCGGATGCGGCCAAGAAGCGCCTGGTGACGATGCTCGCGGTGCGCGGCGTGCCGCTCATCGAGGACCACATCTACGCGGAGCTCAATTACGAGGGTCCCGCGCCGCGCGCCGCGAAGGCCTTCGATCGCACCGGCAACGTGATGCTGTGCAGCTCGTTCTCGAAGACGCTCGCTCCCGGCCTCAAGTCGGGCTGGATCGAGCCCGGGCGCTGGCGCGAGCGCATCCGCACGCTGAAGTTCGTCGCGAGCGGGGGGCACACCGAGATCGTGGAGCGTACCCTCGCCGAGATGCTCGATTCGGGCGGGTACGAGCGCTCGCTGCGGAGCCTGCGCAGGCGCTGCGCGCAGCAAGTCGACGCCGCGCGCGCGGTGATCGCGGACTCATTCCCGAAAGGCACCCGGGTGACGCGGCCGGCCGGTGGATTCATCCTCTGGATCGAGATGCCGAAAGGCACGAACTCGATCGGGCTTTTCGAGCGGCTGCTCGAGCGCGGCATCAGCATCGCGCCGGGACCCATGTTCTCGGCCTCGCAGCGCTACCGCAACTGCATACGCATCAGCGTCGGCCACCCGTGGAGCGACCGGACCGAGAAAGCCTTGCGGGAGATAGGCCGCCTCGCTTCGAGGGCTGACTAGCTC